>NZ_AUEZ01000003.1 GCF_000426245.1 Bradyrhizobium sp. Ai1a-2
CGAACATACCTAGCCAGACCCCCTTGGCGCTCCACCGGCTGAAACGTCGGAAGACGCTGTTCCATTCGCCGAACGCTTCGGGCAGATCACGCCACGGCGAACCGGTTCGCACGATCCATAACACGCCCTCGACAAACATCCGGTTGTCGCGGCCTGTCGAACCACGCTGGTCCGGCCGACCGATGATCAAGCCGGAGATACGGTCCCATTGCGTGTCGCTCAGAACGAGCCGATCCGTAACGCCCAAGGCTTCCTCCTAAAAGAAAGCCTTGAATCACGTTCCATCTGATTTGAGAATCCCAAGAGTCCACACAGCCTAGCCCATGATCGAATAGCCGCCATCGACGGGGATGGCGGTGCCGGTGATGAAATCGGAAGCCGGCGAGGCGAGGAACACCGCGATCCCTGAGAGATCGCCGATATCGCCCCAGCGCGCCGCCGGCGTACGCGCCAGCACCCGCTCATGCAGCCCGGCGATCTCGTTGCGGCCGCGCCGGGTCAGGTCGGTGTCGATCCAGCCGGGCAGGATCGCGTTGACCTGGATGTTGTCGGCCGCCCAGGCGCAGGCGCAGGAGCAGGAGCGCGTGAACTGCACGATGCCGCCTTTGCTCGCGGCGTAGGCCGGCGCGAAGCTGGCGCCGAAGATCGACATCATCGAGCCGATATTGATGATCTTGCCGCCGCCGGCCTCTTTCATCGCCGGATGGGCCGCCTGCGAGCACAGGAAGGCGCTGGTGAGGTTGGTCGCGATCACGCTGTCCCATTCGCCGATATCGAGCGCATCCGGCGGCTTGCGGATATTGATGCCGGCGTTGTTGACGAGGATATCGATCCGGCCCAGCTCATCTTTGACGCGCGCCACCAGGTCGGCGACGGCTTTGCCGTCGGCGACATCGGCGGCGACCGCAATGGCCTTGCCGCCGCGCTGCTCAAGTTCAGCGACCGCGGCCGCCGATTTCGCCGCGTTGCGGCCGACGACGGCAATCGCCGCGCCGGCATCCGCTAGCCCGCGCGCCATCCCGAGCCCGATTCCACCATTGCCGCCGGTGACGATCGCAACCTTGCCCGTAAGGTCGAAGAGGGGCGTTCCCATTGTTTGTTTTCCGCTTCTGTTGTCCGAGATAGGAGCAAGATGCCGACTCGGCCCGGCCTTTGCCAACCCCGGCTGTCGCAGACGTGTCAGTCTTGCAACGAGCACAAGCCGCAGACGCAAAAAAGCCCCGGACAATGCCGGGGCTTTTGCCTGCTGGTTTAGCAGAGATCAGTACCTGCCGACGACCGGGGTGCCCCAGTTGAAGCGATAGACGATCGAGGTGCTGATGGTCTGCACCCAGGGCTTGAAGGTGGTCGAAATTCCGGTCGGCGCACCGAGGAACGATTCCGGCAGGGAGATGCGGTCGTAGAACGCAGAGCGGTATTCAGTCTTCATGAACCAGCCGGGTGCGCTGATGCCGAAGATGTCGAGGTTGTTCTCAACGCCGCCACCGACGAACCAGCCATCACGACGGAACGAATCCGTGGTCACGCCGGTCGGGTTCCCGGCCAGGTCGTTCATGGTCGTACCCGACCATTCCGAGCCCGAATAACCGCCGTTGACATAGGAGTAGACATTCGGTGCGACGAGATAGCCGAGGCGCACACCAGCCGCGTAGCTGGTCCGAAGCTTCTCGCGTCCCTCGATGTTGCCGATCGGATCGGTCAGCGAGCCGTGAAGGCTGCCGAACTGGCCGTCGGCGAACACGCCGGCAACCCACCGGCCGTTGAACTGCCAGTCGTAGCCGATACCGACCGTACCGAACCAGCCGTCGCCGCCGAGCCGCGTGTCGCGCGACAGGGGGATCTGGCCAACGGTGGTTTCAATGTTGCTGTCGGCATCCCACAGACCGCCGCCACCACCGCCAAAGACGTAGAAGCCGGTCCAGTTGTAGACGGGCGCCACCGGCGGGGGCGCTTTCGTGTACGGCCGAGCGCCAAGATCAGCTGCCGAGGCCGACCCCGTCAGTGCTGCAACCGTAGCCACAGCGAGCGCCAATTTCTTCATGTGTAGTTCCCCAACTTGCTAGACGAACGCCTGACGGCCGCGTCGATTCCATTCTTAGCTGGGCAAACTATAGCTATTTCACCCGTAAATGCTGTTGCGGGACAGGCACACTCACCTGAAAACGCTCCGGTATTGTTCGCCCCCGGGGAAGGCGCGGGTACCGCGGTAGGGTCGAAATCCGCCGCGCGTACATAGGGTTACGCGGAGGCTAGACGTCCAGCAGATCGTCGCTGGCGAATTCCGCCTTGTCCGAGATGAAGGCGAAGCGCGCCTCGGCCTTGGTGCCCATCAGTCGCTCGACCGAATCGGCGGTGCCCTCGCGGTCGTCGGCCAGCAGAACGACCCGGAGCAGGGTGCGTCTGGCCGGGTCCATGGTGGTTTCCTTGAGCTGGGCCGGCATCATCTCGCCGAGGCCTTTGAAGCGGTTGACCTCGACCTTGGCGTTGGCATTGAACTCGCTCTTGATCAGCGCGTCCTTGTGCGCGTCGTCGCGGGCGTAGACCGATTTGGAGCCGTGGGTGAGCTTGTAGAGCGGTGGCACCGCCAGATAGAGGTGCCCCTCGTCGATCAGCCGCGGCATCTGGCGGTAAAAGAAGGTGATCAGCAGCGACGCGATATGGGCGCCGTCGACGTCGGCGTCGGTCATGATGACGATGCGCTGATAACGCAAATCCTCTTCGCGATATTGCGCGCCGGTGCCGCAGCCGATCGCCTGCACGAGGTCGCTGAGCTGGACATTGCCCATCAGCTTGTCCTTGCCGGCAGAGGCGACGTTGAGAATCTTGCCGCGCAGGGGCAGCACGGCCTGCAACTTGCGGTCGCGCGCCTGCTTGGCGCTGCCGCCGGCCGAGTCGCCTTCGACGATGAAGAGCTCGGAACCTGCAAGTCCGGCGTCGGTACAATCGGCGAGCTTGCCGGGCAGGCGGGCCTTCTTGCCCGCGGTCTTGCGCGCGACCTCTTTCTCCTGGCGGCGGCGCAACCGCTCCTCGGCGCGCTCGATCACGAAATCGAGCAGCCTGTTGGCCTGCACCGGGTTGCCCGACAGCCAGTGATCGAACGGATCCTTGATCGCCTGCTCGACGATGCGCTGGGCTTCCGCGGTTGCCAGCCGGTCCTTGGTCTGGCCCTGGAATTCCGGCTCGCGCACGAACACGCTGAGCATCACGGCTGCGCCGACCATGACGTCTTCCGAGGTGACGGATGCAGCCCGCTTGCCCTGGCCGACGCGTTCGGCGTGATCCTTCAGGCCGCGCAGCAGCGCGCTGCGCATGCCGGATTCATGGGTGCCGCCATCGGGAGTCGGAACCGTGTTGCAGTAGGAGGAGAGGAAGCCGTCGGCGTCCGCCGTCCAGGCCACCGCCCATTCGCAGGCGCCGTGGGCGCCGTTGCGGCCCGACTTGCCCGAGAAGATATCCGGATGCACCAGCGTGTCGGCATGGATCGCGGCAGCGAGGTAGTCCTTCAGGCCGCCGGGGAAGTGGAAGGTCGCTTCCGCCGGCACATCCTCAACGCCTTTCAAGAGCTCCTGGTCACAGTGCCAGCGGATCTCGACGCCGCCGAACAGATACGCCTTCGAGCGCGTCATCTTGAACAGCCGCTGCGGCTTGAACGTGGCCTTGGCGCCGAAGATGTCGGTATCAGGCTTGAAGCGGATGCGCGTGCCGCGACGGTTGCTGACCTTGCCGAGGTCTTCGAGCTTGCCCTTGGGGTGGCCACGCTCGAACGTCATGCGGTGGAGCTTCTGGCTGCGCGCGACCTCGACTTCGAGCCGCGAAGAGAGGGCGTTGACCACGGAAATGCCGACGCCGTGCAGGCCGCCCGAGGTCTCGTAGACCTTGGAGTCGAACTTGCCGCCCGAATGCAGCGTGCACATGATGACTTCGAGCGCTGACTTCTTCGGGAATTTCGGGTGCGGATCGATCGGGATGCCGCGGCCATTGTCGGTGACCGTCAGGAACCCGTCTGCGGTCAATTCCACCTCGATGAAGGTGGCATGCCCCGCCAGCGCCTCGTCCATGGAGTTGTCGATGACTTCGGCGAACAGATGGTGCAGCGCCTTTTCGTCCGTGCCGCCGATATACATGCCGGGTCGCCGTCGGACTGGTTCCAACCCTTCGAGCACCTCGATATCGGCAGCGGTATAGTCAGCCTCGCCGGAACCCGACCGCGCAGCGACCTTCAGCGGCGCCCGGCCTTTGGGGTCGGCACCGGTAAACAGGTCGTTGTTGGACTTCGTTTTTGCAGCGGATTTCAGTGATTTGGACATGGCTCTTCATAGGTTGCGCGAACGGCGCGCAGCGAATCGGTCAATCTGACTATGCCACGGATAGGCTTAAAAAGTGACGGCCGGGAGGAGAGCAACCGATCCCCTTCATCCGGCCGTCACAGAGGTAGATAGGAACCCTTGGTCAGGCGCGCGAGGTCCGGAACACGATGAGGGTGAACAGCACCATCGAGGCGACCACCAGCAAAGCGCCTGCGACCGGTGCGATCTCGAACGAGGATCCCTTCAGGAGCACGACGGCCACGCCCGCGGGGAACAGGATCGCGCCCAGGATGTGCATCCAGCCCTGGATCCGCGCCAGCATCGTCGCCCCGGCGGCCGGAATCAGGTGGTAGTAGAGCCCGAACAGGAACAAAAGCACCCCGCCGACGAGGTTCAGATGCGCGTGGGCGGGCGCCAGGGTGAAGTTTTGCTGGATGCCCATGGCAATGCCGCCGAGCATTCCGAGCAGCAGAACGACAGCACTCACGCACATCATCAACGAACCAATCATCAAAAACCTCATCTTCTGGGAAAACGCGTGGCCCTTTGGGGCCGGAGCTGAAATCACGCCCCTTCCTTCGGCTTTGTGACTTGATTGTCACGCAAGGGGCTGGCTTACCTGTCCTTAGGCTATGAACCCGCAGAAAGGTTCAAGCCGTAGAAGCGGGGCGGGGAAGGCATTCAATATATGGAAGAGTTTGCGCGTGCCGTGGCCGATTTCGTGCGCCACCACCAGATTTGGGCCGCGCCAATCGTGCTCGTGCTGGCTTTCGGCGAGTCGCTCGCCTTCGTTTCGCTGCTGATCCCGGCCTGGGGCGCGCTAGTGGCGATCGGTGCGCTGATTGGGGTGAGCGGTATCAACTTCTGGCCGGTCTGGGTCGCCGGCGGCATCGGCGCGGCGCTCGGCGACTGGGTCTCCTATTGGTTCGGCTACCGCTACAAGGAAAAGGTCGCGCAGATGTGGCCGCTATCGCGCTATCCGGAGATCCTGCCGCGCGGCGAGGCCTTCGTGCGCAAGTGGGGCGTGCCCAGCATTTTCATCGGTCGCTTCTTCGGGCCCTTGCGCGCCTCGGTTCCGCTCGCAGCCGGTATCTTCGAGATGTCATATTGGCCGTTCCAGATCGCCAATTTCGTCTCGGCGCTGGTGTGGTCCGCGGTACTGCTGCTGTTCGGCGACGTGATGGCGCACATCGCCGAGTGGTTGTGGCGAACGGTGTGAAGCGTGGAATAAGCGGCCGAGGCGGGGGTTAGCCCCGACGATACCGGGCGCTCCATTTTCCGGTAGATAGGTCCCTGCAGGAGGCCAACGCGGACATACCGCGGTCATCGTTTCACTGGGAGAGCATCATGGAAATCACACGTCGTCACGCCCTCACGGGCGCAGCTGCCATTGCTGCTGCGCCACTGTTGCCGAACATTCCCGCACAGGCCACGGCGCCGCTCGCGGACAAGCAGGCGCCGAGCTTCTACCGCTACAAGGTCGGTGACATCCAGGTCACCGTGGTGTCCGACGGCAAGAACGTCTTCAAGCTGGAAGACTCTTTCATCCTCAATGCGAAGAAGGACGAAGTGAATGCGGCACTGGAAAAGGCGTTCCTGCCGCGCGATGTCTTCACGATCCATTTCGCCCCGCTGGTGATCAACAGCGGCGGCAAGCTCATCGTGCTCGACACCGGCAACGGCCCCGCGGCCAAGGTCAACAGCAAAGGCGCCAACGGATTGTTCATCGACCATATGACTGCGGCGGGATTCGATCCCAAGGCGGTCGACATGGTCGTGATCTCGCACTTCCACGGCGACCATGTGAACGGCCTGTTGACGGCGGACGGCACGCCGGCGTTTCCGAACGCAGAGGTGCTGGTGCCTGCGGTGGAGTGGAAGTTCTGGATGGACGATGGCGAGATGAGCCGCGCCCCGGCCGGTCGCATGCAGAACCTTTTCAAGAACAACCGCAGCATCTTCGAGGCGAGCCTTCAGAAGAAGGTGACGCCCTACGAATGGGGCAAGGAGGTCGCGCCGGGACTGCTCGCGGTCGAGACCGTCGGTCACACCCCGGGCCACACCTCCTACGTGTTGTCGTCGGGTTCGGGGAAGGTATTCGTCCAGTCCGACGTCACCAACAATCCGAATCCGTTTGCGACCAATCCGGGCTGGCACGCCTTCTTCGACCAGGACGCCGACATGGCCGAAAAGACCCGTCGCCGGATCTACGACATGGTGGCCGCAGAGAAGCTGCAATTGCAGGGCTTCCACTATCCATTCCCCGGCCTCGCCAATATCGAGAAGGACGGCAATGGCTACCGGGTGATCCCGGCGCCGTGGAATCCGGTGATCTGAATTGGCCCCACACTGGTCATTCCGGGGCGCGCGCCTTTAGCGCGCGAACCCGGAATCCAGAAGTTATGGCGCGGGATTTCGGGTTCGACGCTGCCGCGTCGCCCCGGAATGACAGCGTTGCGCCTTGACGATCAGGCCCCGCACCCCTATAGCCTCACGCATGATCCACGTCGCGACCAACCCCATCGTTCGCCGCCGCCGCGCTCGCGCGGTATGGGCGGTCGTCTGCGTTTAAGATCATCGCCTCTGCCGCCGGATCACTTTCCGCGGCATCTTTCCTCAAAAAAGAAACGCGGTCGATCTGGCGGCTCCTAGCCACCTCCGGAGTTCGACATGTATACGCCACCGCCGTTCAAGCCTGACCGCGCCGCAAGTCTCGCCTTTGCGGAAGCGCGCGGGTTCGGCCTTGTCTGCGCCTGGGACGGCGCCAAGCCGATCGCCTCGCTGCTGCCGTTCTATTTGTCCTATGCCGCGGACGGCACGCCGCGCGCGGTGTTTCATCTTGCCCGTCATAATCCGCTGATAAAGCTTGCGGGGACTTCGTCCTGGCTGCTGGCCGTCACCGGTTCGGATGCCTATGTGTCGGCGGACTGGTACGTCTCGCCGGATCAGGTGCCGACCTGGCTTTATCAGGCTGTGCATCTGAGCGGTCCGGTGCGGCCGCTGTCGGATGATGAGCTTGCGGTGCAGATCGATACGCTCAGCGCCAAGTTCGAGAATCGGCTGCTGCCGAAGAAGCCGTGGACGTCGTCGAAGATGACCGCCGCGCGGCTGGAAGCGATGAAGAAGGCAATCGTGGGCCTTGAGATGACGGTTGAAGAGGTCGAGGGTAGCTTCAAGCTCAACCAGCACAAATCCGAAACCGACTACGTGGCGGTGGCGGGCGCGCTCGCCTCGCAGGCCGATGCGGACGCGCGGCAGATTGCCCATCTGATGCGGCAAGCGCGGCCGCAGGTCTTTGCAACTGAACCGAACAAGCTCGAAAGGAGCGAGCCATGAGCCTTTCTGACGTCAAGCCATCCGCGACCGTCGGCAGCTCCGCCAAGCCCGCCGTGTTCGTCGACGGTGCCAGTGGGACAACGGGCCTCGGCATCAACGAGCGGCTTCGGCTGCAGAGCGATGTGGTGGTGAAAAGCATTGCCGAAGAAAAACGCAAGGACGCAGGCGCCAAGCGTGCGCTGATGGAAGAGGTGGATCTCGTGATCCTCTGCCTCCCGGACGATGCCGCGAAGGAGACCGTTGCGCTGATCGACAGCATGGGCGCCGCGGCACCCCGGGTGCTCGACGCGTCGACGGCGTTTCGTGTGGCCAGCGACTGGGCTTACGGCTTTCCGGAGCTCGCGCCGGATCAGGCGGACAAGATCCGCACCGCTCGCAAGGTCTCCAACCCCGGCTGCTATCCGACCGGCGCGATCGCGCTGCTCCGCCCGCTGGTCGACGCCGGCCTGCTGCCTGCGGATTACCCGGTCACCATCAACGCCGTCAGCGGCTATTCCGGTGGTGGAAAGTCGATGATTACAAGTTTCGAGGACGGCACGGCGCCAGCTTTCGAACTATATGGTCTCGGCTTCGAGCACAAGCACGTGCCGGAGATGCAGCTTTACTCGCGGCTGACGCGGCGGCCGATTTTCGTGCCGTCGGTCGGCAACTACCGGCAGGGCATGCTGGTGTCGGTACCGTTGCAGCTCGAGACGCTGCCGGGCAAACCCAGCGCGGCCGACCTCCACGCTGCGCTGGCGAAACGCTATGCCGGAAGCCGCTACGTCTCGGTTATGCCGCTTGACAACCAGGCCGCCAAGAGCGGGCGGATCGAGCCGGAAGCGCTGAACGAGACCAACATGCTCGAGCTGTACGTCTTTGCCAGCGACAAGCACCATCAGGCCGTGCTGGTCGCGCGCCTAGACAATCTGGGCAAGGGTGCCTCGGGCGCGGCGGTGCAAAACATGCGGCTGATGCTGGGGCTGCCCGAGAAGTAGCGCTGACACTTGTTGGCGTCATGGCCAGGCTCGTCCCGGCCATGACGGCGTCTAGCGCTGCTCAGAACGCCCTGAAGATCGCAAGGGCGAGCACGGCTTGGGCGAGGAAGCCGATGACGAAGGCAAGGGTGCGGAACACCGGCAGGCCGAGCGTGTAGACGATCAGATGTGCGACGCGCGACCAGAAATAGACGGCGCAGGCGAGCACCGTCCATGTGCTGGAATAGTCGATTGCGTTGAGGATCAGGACCAGCGGGGCGAAAACGATGAGGTTCTCGACCGCGTTGTCGTGCGCGAACATCAGTCGGTTCGCCCATTCGGCCTGAGGCTTGTCGTTGCGCGACGGATTGGCCATGCTGCCCGTGAGGCCGCGGACCTGGCAGCGGTTGATCATGTAGGGGACCCACAGCACGCCGGTCAGAATTACCGTCAGCGTCAGCCAGAACAGTTCACGCGTCATTGGTTTCCCCTCGATTGATCCGCGTCGCGTCTAGAGCGTGATGATTTTTTTGCTCCAGGCGGACGCTTGACTATACCGAAGGTGCGTGCATCGCGCTATGCGCGCACCTGGACATAGCTGCCGGGGGCTTCTTCGATCGGCGGCAGCGCCTCCGAGCCGACCGCGCGGGCAGGGACTGTCTCGGCATCGATGCTTGCCAGCCATTCGCGCCAATCGGGCCACCACGATCCCTTGTGCTCCTTGGCGCTCTTCAGCCAGTCGGAAAGCTTGGCGTCCCTGATGTTGTCGTTGGTCCAGTACTGGTACTTGTTGGCCGTAGGCGGGTTGACCACGCCGGCGATATGGCCGGAACCGGACAGCACATATTTCACCGGCCCGCCGAAGAACTGTGAGCCGTACAGCACCGATTCGGCCGGCGCGATGTGATCCTCGCGGGTCGCGAGGTTGTAGACCGGCACTTTCACCTTGGAGAGATCGAGCAGCGTGTTGTCCAGCACCATGCTGCCGGAGGACAGCCGGTTTTCCAGATAGCAGTTGCGCAGGTAGTAGGAATGGTTCGCCGCCGGCATCCGCGTCGCGTCGGAGTTCCAGTGCAGGAGGTCGAAGGAGGAAGGAGGCTGGCCCTTCAGATAGTTGCTGACGACATAGGACCAGATCAGGTCGTTCGAGCGCAGCATGTTGAAGGCCATCGCCATCTTGCTGCCCTCGAGCACGCCCCGCTGCTCCATGTCGCGCTCGAGCGCGGAGATCTGGTCCTCGTCGACGAATACCAGGAGGTCGCCGGCATGGGTGAAGTCGACCTGGGCCGCGAAGAACGTGGCCGACGTGGCGCGCACCCGGCGTTTCTCGGCGAGCCAGGCAAGCGTCGCCGCGAGCAGGGTGCCGCCCACGCAATAGCCGACGGTGTGAACCTTCATCTCGCCCGTCACCTTCTCGATGACGTCCATCGCGGTCAGCGGGCCTTCGGTCATGTAGTCGGCGAAGGTCTTCTTGCCGAGTTCGCGATCGGGATTGACCCAGGAGATCACGAAAACGGTCAGTCCCTGGTCGACGCACCACTTGATGAACGACTTCTCCGGCCTGAGATCGAGGATGTAGTACTTGTTGATCCAGGGCGGCACGATCAGGAGCGGCGTGCGCAACACCGTCTCCGTGGTCGGCGAGTACTGGATCAGCTGCATCAAATCGTTTTGATAGATCACTTTGCCCGGCGTCATCGCCATGTTGACGCCGACTACAAGGTTGGTCGGGTCGGACTGGCGGATCCGCAGCGTGCCGTGGCCAGCCTCGATGTCCTCGGCCAGCATCTTCATACCGCGAACGAGGTTGTCGCCGTTCGTCTCCACCGTGGTGCGCAGCACTTCGGGATTGGTCAGGACGAAATTCGACGGCGCCAGCGCGTTGGTGATCTGCTGGACGTAGAACTCTGCCTTTTTGCGGGTGTGCGGATCGACGCCCTCGGCGTTGCGCACCAGGTCTTGCGCCCATTGCGTGGTGAGCAGATAGAGTTGCAGGATGAAGTCGAAGAACTGGTTCGACCGCCATTCCGGGTCGGCGAAGCGCTTGTCACGCGGTGGTGGCTCGATCGCGGCCTTGGCTTCCTGGCCGGCCATCCGGCGGGCGGCGGAGCCGAACAGGTCGAGATAGGCCTTGCCGAGCTTGGTCTGCAGTTCGGTGGCCCGATCCTGGTCGGAGAGCCAGTATTCGGCGACCGTGGTGAAGGTCTTGATCACCTCGGCAAACTCGCCTCCCGTCTTCTCCTTGATGTCAGCGCCCTCGCGCGGCTTCAGATAGGCGGCAAGCGCCTGGCCAGAGCTCTCCAGCGCGCGCGCAAGGTTCATCGCGAAAGCTTCGCCGTCGAACTTGTTCGCGGCCTGGGTTTCGATGCTAACGTCGCTCATGCAGTCGACACTATCGCTTCAATTCGGCCGCGTCATCGCGCGGTGCGGCAAGGACGATGTAGGATTTTTCTAGGGTTTTGCATTGTTGCACTGCGACAAATTCCTCCCAGTTCCGACACATTGAAGCCGCATCAATCGGATTTGTTGTTCACGCTTAGTCGTTTCGGGCGACAATGGTTTGAAAGGAGACAGGGCTGACGCTATCAGACGATTTGTCGCCGCAAGGCTCGTACCAGTGATTAGTTACCGGCAAGTGGGGACTTCCGGACGTATGCGTGTCGATCGAATGACAAGGCTGCTCGCGATCGGTGCGCTGATCGGGTCGGCGATTGCGCTTGGCGGCTGCTCCACGTCGATTGCGGATCTTCCCGGGGTCGGACTGCCGGCCGATGCCCCGGCGCGTCCGAAGGAGGCCAACGGCTATCTCCCTGTCCACGACATGCCGCCGGATCGTGAGGAAGCGCCGATGAAGCCGGCGGAGCAGGCCAAGATCGAGGCCGAGCTGATCGCCGCGCGAGCGCGCCAGGCTGCGGCGGCGCAAAACGCCGGCAAGTGACGGGGCTGCGCGCTGGCTTCTTGGTTTGACGCGTTTTCTTCGCGCGGACCGGTGTCCACTTCGCTCGAAAACGCTCTAATCACTGGCGCTGCCACCGCTACATGCTAAAACAGCTTGAATTCAACCGCATATCCGGTCGCCGAGCCCAGATTTTGCGTCTGGAGACGCCCTAAGTCATTGATTGGGCGTAATTTCCGGGCCAAACCGGGCTTGGTTTCGGCAGAACGCGTGAACGCCCGCGATTCTGTCGTGCCGGCCGTCGGAGCAAAGGTCCCATGGAAGAGTTTTATCGCATTCGCCGTCTGCCGCCTTACGTGTTTGAGAAGGTCAATCAGGCCAAGGCAGCCGCGCGCAATGCCGGGGCCGACATCATCGACATGGGCATGGGCAACCCGGACCTGCCGACGCCGCCACATGTGATCGACAAGCTCAAGGAAACCCTCGGCAAGCCACGGACCGACCGCTATTCGGCCTCGCGCGGCATCAACGGCCTCCGCAAGGCGCAGGCTGCGTATTACGGGCGGCGCTTCGGCGTGAAGCTCAATCCGGACACCCAGGTGGTGGCGACGCTGGGCTCCAAGGAGGGCTTTGCCAATGTGGCGCAGGCGATCACCGCGCCCGGCGACGTCGTCCTGTGTCCCAACCCGAGCTATCCGATCCATGCCTTCGGCTTCCTGATGGCGGGCGGGGTGATCCGCTCGGTGCCGTCGGAGCCGACGCCGCAATTCTTCGAGGCGGTGGAGCGCGCGATCATCCATTCGATCCCCAAGCCGCTCGCGCTCGTGGTCTGCTATCCGTCCAACCCGACTGCCTATGTCGCCGATCTCGACTTCTACAGGGATCTGGTCGCGTTCGCGAAGAAGCACGAGATATTCATCCTGTCGGATCTCGCTTACGCCGAAGTTTATTTCGACGAGAACAATCCGCCGCCGTCGGTGTTGCAGGTGCCGGGCGCGATGGACGTGACCGTCGAGTTCACCTCGATGTCGAAGACCTATTCGATGGCTGGATGGCGCATGGGTTTTGCGGTCGGCAACGAGCGCATCATCGCGGCGCTGGCGCGGGTGAAATCCTATCTCGATTACGGCGCCTTCACGCCGATCCAGGTAGCCGCGACCGCGGCGCTGAACGGGCCGGACGACTGTATCCGGGAAATGCGCGAGACCTATCGCCGCCGGCGCGACACGCTGGTGGAAGCGTTCGGCCGCGCCGGCTGGGATATCCCGCCGCCGCAAGCATCGATGTTCGCCTGGGCGCCGCTTCCGAAAGCGTTCGAGGAAGTCGGCAGCATGCAGTTCGCAACCCTGCTGGTGGAGAAGTCCGGCGTGGTGGTGTCGCCCGGCGTTGCCTTCGGCGAGCACGGCGAAGGCTTTGTCCGCATCGCGATGGTGGAAAACGAGCAACGTATTCGCCAGGCCGCGCGCGGCGTGCGCCGCTTCCTTGAAAGCGGCATCGAAACGTTGCACAACGTGGTTCCTCTCGCCAACCGGCGCTAATCCTTCCAGCAGGTTTTGTAATGGTTGCACCGCTTAAAGTGGGCATAGCGGGGCTCGGCACCGTTGGCGCCGAAGTCGTCCGCCTGATTGAGCAGCAGCGAGCCACCCTGGCGGCGCGCAGCGGCCGTGGCGTGCGCGTCGTCGCGGTCACCGCGCGGTCGAAGGCGAAGAAGCGCGGGCTCGATTTGCGCGGCATCGACTGGGTTGAAAGCCCGCAGGCGCTGGCCGAGGATTCCAATGTCGACTGTTTCGTCGAATTGATGGGCGGCGCCGATGATCCCGCCTTCTCGGCGATCGAGACTGCACTGAAGGCCGGCAAGTCGGTGGTGACAGCCAACAAGGCGCTGATCGCCAAGCACGGGTTGAAGCTCGCCAAGGCCGCCGAGCAGAACGGTGGCGCGCTGAATTTCGAGGCCGCGGTCGGCGCGGCCATTCCCGTGATCAAGACACTGCGCGAGGGGCTCTCCGGCACCAGCGTCAACCGCGTCTACGGCATCCTCAACGGCACCTGCAACTACATCCTGACGCGGATGGAGCATGAGGGATTGTCGTTCGAGGAATGTTTGAAGGACGCGCAGCGGCTCGGTTATGCCGAAGCCAATCCGTCGTTCGATGTCGATGGCCACGACACCGCGCAAAAGCTCGCGATCCTGGCGAGCCTCGCCTTCGGCACCAAGGTCGCGCAAACCGCTGTCTATGTCGAAGGCATTTCCTCGATCACGCCCGAAGACCTGCGTGCGGCGGAGGAACTCGGATATCGCGTCAAGCTGCTCGGCGTTGCGGTTCGAACTGCAAAGGGCATCGAGCAGCGTGTGCATCCGACGATGGTGCCGAAATCTTCGTCGATTGCCCAAGTGATGGGCGTGACCAATGCCGTGACGATCGACGGCGAGGGCATTCCGCCGATCACATTGGTCGGGCCGGGCGCGGGTGGGGCGGCGACCGCATCCGCCGTGGTTGCCGATATCGCCGACGTCGCGCGCGGCATCCGCGCAACGCCGTTCGGCCGGCCGGTCGAAAGCCTGCGTGCGACAACAAAGGCGCCAATGGAGCGCCATGAGGGCGGCTATTACATCCGCCTTCTGGCCCGCGACCACGCCGGCACCGCCGCGACCATCGCAACACGGCTCGCGGAACAGAAGATTTCGCTGGAATCCATCGTGCAGCGCCACCGCAATGGCAGCGATGTTAACGGTTCGGCCAAAAAAGCTTCACCAGTTCCGGTCATTCTGATTACCTATGCGACCACTGAAGACGCGGTTCATCGGGCGCTCAAGGCGGTGCAGCGTGACAGGGTCATCAGTGGTCGCCCACAGGTGATCCGAATTGAGAAAAATTAGTGTGCGATAGCGAACGCCTTCTACGTTAGATGATTGAATGCGGGCGAGGGGCCCGAAGGCTGAAGGAGTGCTGAGATGTCGACCCATATTTCCGTCCCGCCGCAGCTCTTGCTCGAGCGCATTCTCACGCTCGAAATCGTGCGGGTCACGGAGCGGGCGGCGGTGTCGGCCGCGCGGCTGCGCGGCCACGGCCAGGAGAAGGCGGCCGACCAGGCCGCGGTCGACGCGATGCGCCGCGAGCTCAACAAATTGCCGATCGAGGGCACCGTCGTGATCGGCGAGGGCGAGCGCGATGAGGCGCCGATGCTGTTCATCGGGGAGAAAGTCGGGCTCAACGCCGGGCCGCAGGTCGACATCGCCGTCGACCCGCTTGAAGGCACCACACTCTGCGCGAAGAACATGCCGGGCGCGATCGCCACGATGGCGATGGCCGATGGCGGCACGCTGCTGCACGCGCCCGACGTCTACATGGAAAAGATCGCGATCGGTCCAGGCTACGCCAAGAACGTGATCGAGCTCGACGCGTCGCCGGCCGACAACATCCAGCGGCTCGCCAAGGCCAAGGGTGTGCCGGCATCGGCGATAACAGCGCTGGTGCTCGATCGTCCGCGCCATGCCGACATCATCGCAAGCATCCGCTCGACCGGCGCCGCCGTGCGCCTGATCACCGACGGCGACGTGGCCGGCGTGATCCACACCACCAACCCGGATGAAACCGGCGTCGACATCTACATGGGCACCGGCGGTGCGCCTGAGGGCGTGCTGGCGGCCGCCGCGCTGCGCTGCATCGGCGGCCAGATGCAGTGCCGCCTCATCCTCGACAGCGAGGAGAAGCGCGAGCGCGCGCATAAAATGGGCATCACCGATCCGAAGATGATCTACGGCATCGAGGACATGGCGCGCGGCGACTGTCTGTTCGCAGCCACCGGCGTCACCACGGGCTCGCTGCTGACGGGCGTGAAGTTCAAGAAGGACACGATCGAGACCGAGACCGTGGTGATGCGCTCGGTCACCGGCACCGTGCGCTACATCAAGGCGGAGCACCGCCAGCTCGAGAAGTTCCATCTCGACTGAGGCGGAGCCGTCATTCCGGGGCGCGCGAAGCGCGAACCCGGAATCCATAACCATGCGGCAAAAATGGATTCCGGGCCCGCGCCTCGCGGCGCATCCCGGAATGACAAGAACAAAACGGAGGCAAGCATGGCCGATCTTTCGGCAGTGAAGGCGCTGGTGTTCGACGTGTTCGGCACCGTCGTCGACTGGCGCACCAGCCTGATCAACGACTTCACGAAGTGGTCCAAGACGCGCGGCATCGAAGCCGACTGGACCGCCCTCGTTGACGGCTGGCGGGCGGTCTATGTCGCCTCGATGGACGAGGTGCGCAAACATCCCGAACGCGGCTATGTCATCCTCGACGCGCTGCACCGCCGCTCGCTGGAGAAGCTGGTCGAGCAGCAGGGCATCAAGGGATTGACGGACGCGGACCTGCATTACCTGACGATGGGATGGCACCGCCTGCATCCGTGGCCCGACAGCGTTGCGGGGCTGACGCGGCTGAAGACGAAATACATCATCTCGCCGCTCTCGAACGGCAACGTTGCGCTCTTGACCAACATGGCGAAGTTCGCAGGCCTTCCCTGGGACCTCATCATGTCGGCCGAACTGTTCGAGCACTACAAGTCCGATCCCGAAACCTATCTTGGCGCCGCGAAATTGCTGTGCCTGCCACCGGAGCAGGTGATGATGGTGGCCGCGCATAACGGCGACCTCAAGCATGCGCAACAGAACGGCCTGAAGACCGCCTTTGTGGCGCGTCCGACCGAATACGGCCCGCTGCAGAAAGTCGACTTCGAAGCAACCGGCGACTGGGACATCGTCGCCAAGGATTTCGGCGCGATCGCCGATCGTATGGGCTGCTAGCGCTAGAGCATGATCCGGAAAAGTGGAAACCGGTTTTCCCTCGCGACAAACGCGAAGCGTTTGCGCGGAGATTATGCTCAAACAAAGAGCTAGAGCGGGATGACGATTCGAAGAAAAGTCATCACGCTCTAGGACGCCGCCCCGCAGAGAATGACGCCGTACCAGCCGAGGCCCTTGTAGGTCTCGTAGCCCGGCGTGGCGTGGAAGGCGACCAACGGGCCGGAACGGTCCTGGTAGAAACCGCTGCGCTGGCCGTTCAGCGACAGCGAGAGGTGCTCGGTCAGAAGGCCCTTGCCGTCGGAAGACGCGATCACCCGGAAATTGGAATCGATCAGCAGCACGCGCGCTTTGTCGGCGGCGCCGACGCGCACGCCCCGGACGATGGCGCGCGCCTGCGGCTCCCAATCGAAATGGATCGCGAGCACGCCGGTCGGTTTGCCGTGAGCCTTGCCGCCCTCGCGGACGCTGGCGCAATAGGTCGCGACCTGGGCGTTGCCGAGCAGCGGCTGGCTCTCGATGTCGCCGGCGACATAGTCGTCGCCCGAGCGCAGGTCGCGCGCCTGGCGAAACCATTTCGTGGTCGCGACGTTCTGGCCGATCACCTTGAAGCGATCGGCGCGGCCGTTGGCGAGCACATTGCCCTCGAGGTCGCAAAGCCAGAGATCGAGATAGACGGTGTAGGCGGAAAGGATCACGCCGAGCCGATCGGAAGCGTGC
Organism: Bradyrhizobium sp. Ai1a-2; assembly: GCF_000426245.1. Lineage (GTDB taxonomy): Bacteria > Pseudomonadota > Alphaproteobacteria > Rhizobiales > Xanthobacteraceae > Bradyrhizobium. The sequence goes on from NZ_AUEZ01000003.1 coordinate 17,011, forward strand.
GCGACGACTGCCGGTTGCGGTGACGCGGCGCAGTCGACGACGGCGGAGTCGGTCGCCCACCAGCGCACGTCGCAGGTGCGTTCATAGAGGTTGCGGTCGATCAGCTCGATCGCGTTGAGCGACAGGTCCATCATGCGCTCGCCGCGCGAGCGGTCGGTCATGCGCTCGATCGAGCTCATGAGACTACCGGTGCGCCGCGTCAGCTGCGTCTCGAGCTCGCGCGCGATGGTTTCGACCTGCTGGCCGACGCCGCGCACCTCTTGCGCCACTACTGCAAAGCCCGCGCCTTGCGCGCCGGCGCGCGAGCTTTCGATCAGCGCATTCAGCGCCAGCATCTTCATCTGGTTGGTGATCTTCTGAATCGACCTGGTCTTCTCGCAGGCGATCTGGTTGACCTCAGCAGTCAGTCGCGCGATCAACGCCGAGATGTCGGATTCATCGTCGATGTCGGGCGAGACCGCCGATTCGCTCGCGATTGATTTCGCGCGCGGGAGCGCGATGGACATGGGCGGACTTCCCCTGCGTTATGCCTTTGACCGCTGCAAGCGGACCGAACGGAACCAAGAAATCGCACATTAAACACACATCCTTTCTCGGGGATTTCGGCTAACGTCGGCTTAATTTCCGAAATTGCCGCCTATGTAGCGCTGCACTTTATTTTGGCACTTCGCTGATTCCAGTTGTGTTCCCCCTCCTGGCACCGCCCGACGAAACGTCGACACCCCTGCAAGCCAAGTCAGCGCCAGGTCAGCGCCGGTCGGTCCCCTGCGAAAAGTGGGCAAAACCGCCTCGCAGCGCTTCGCGATCGCGCGCTCAGGGTCGAGGATGGCAACACTGATTCGCTCGCTTGCCAGCGCTATTCGTCGTCGGGACCGTTATGACGCTGCACACACCCATCCTGCCTGTGGAGATGCCGCCGGCCTTTCTCGGCGTAGCGCGCTCGCTCACCGGCAAATTCTGGCGCGACCGCCTGGACGCGCGGGGTGCTGCGCGCGCGCTCGCGATCGCGCAGCGCCACCAACTGCCGGAAATGCTGGCGCGGGTGCTCGCGGGCCGCGACGTCGCGATCGATGACGTGCCGGATTTCCTCGATCCGACCATCCGCAAATTGATGCCGGATCCCTTCACCGTGACCGAGATGGAGGTGGCGGCAAAGCGGATCGCGGATGCGGCGACGCGCAATGAGAAGGTCGCGATCTTCGGCGACTACGACGTCGACGGCGCGACCTCGGCAGCGCTACTCGCCTGGCACTTGCGGCATTGCGGGCTCGATCCGCTGATCCACATTCCCGATCGCCTGTTCGAGGGCTATGGCCCGAACACGGAGGCTGTGCGTGCGCTCGCGGCCAAGGGGGCGACGCTGCTGGTCACCGTAGATTGCGGCACCACGAGCCTGGAGCCGCTGGCGGAGGCGCGGCGGCTCGGCATGTCCGTGGTCGTCATCGATCACCATCAATGCGGCGAGGTGCTGCCTGAGGTCGACGCGCTGGTCAATCCGAACCGGCCCGACGATCTCTCTGGCCTCGGCCATCTCGCAGCCGTCGGCCTCGTGCTGGTGACGCTCGTCGCGGTGAATCGGGAATTGCGCCAGCGCGGCTTCTGGACTTCGGAAATGCCGGAGCCGGATCTGCTGGGAATGCTGCATCACGTCGCGCTTGGGACAGTGGCCGACGTTGCGCCGCTGATCGGGCTCAACCGCGCCCTGGTCGCCAAGGGGCTGATCGCGCTACGCAGACGCGACCATGTCGGGCACACCGCGCTGATGGACGTGGCCCGGCTCAACGGGCCGCCGGAGGCCTGGCACCTCGGTTTCATGCTGGGGCCGCGGATCAATGCCGGTGGCCGGATCGGCCGCGCGGACCTCGGCGTGCGGCTGCTCCTGGAAGCCGACACCTCGGAGGCAGCGCGGATCGCGGCCGAGCTCGACCGCCTCAACAGCGAGCGGCGCCTCATCGAGCAGGCCGCCGAAGCGCAGGCCGAGGCGGAGGCGCTGGCCTCGCTCGGATTGGAAGACAAGGGCTCCGTCATCGTCACGGCCGCCGAGGGCTGGCATCCCGGCGTTGTCGGTCTTGTAGCGTCGCGCCTGAAAGAGAAATTCGGCAGGCCGGCCTTTGCCATCGCGCTCGAGCCGGGCGGCATCGGCACCGGCTCGGGTCGTTCGATCGGTGGCGTCGATCTCGGCAAGGCGGTGCGGCAGGCGGTGGCGGACGGCCTGCTGGTCAAGGGCGGCGGCCATGCGATGGCCGCGGGCATAACGCTGCGAAAGGAAAAGCTGGCGGAGTTCCGCGCCTATCTGGAAAGCGTGCTCGCCGCCGACGTCGCCAATTCGCGTCACGAGAATGAATTGTTCATCGACGGCGCCGTGAGCGCACGCGCCGTAACAGTGGAATTTGCCGCGATGCTGAACCGCGCCGGCCCGTTCGGCAGCGGCAATCCGGAGCCGGTGATCGCGCTGCCGTCACACCAGCTCGTCTATGCCGATGAAGTCGGGCAGGCGCATTTGCGGCTGCGCTTCAAATCGGGCGACGGCTCGATCGTGAACGGCATGGCCTTCCGTTCCGTCGGCCAAAAGCTCGGCAATGCGCTGGTCCAGAATCGCGGCCAGCCGCTCCATGTCGCAGGCTCGCTTGCGATCGACCGTTGGCAAGGCACCGAACGTGTGCAATTGCGTGTGCTCGACGTCGCGGTCCCCGATCAGGGGCCCACGGTGATCAGATAAGAAAACAGTCGGGGAGAGCACATGGCAGGACAGGTTGAAGGCAAGGTGGCCCTGGTCACCGGCGGAGCCTCGGGCATTGGCGCGGCGATCGCGGAATTGCTGGCCCAGGAGGGGGCCACGGTCGTGGCAACCGATATCGACGAGCTCCGCGGACCGGAACTCGTCGCTGGCATCAACAAGGCCGGCGGCAAAGCTGTGTTTCTGCAGCAGGACGTGACCAGCGAGGCCCGCTGGGTGGAGGTCATTGCGGACATCGAGCAGCGGTTCGGCCGGCTCGATCTGTTGGTCTCCAATGCCGGCATCGCGATCGCTGTTCCCTCGATCGTCGACATGACGTTTGGCGACTGGCGCCGGCAGACGTCCATCAATCTCGACGGCGTTTTTCTCTCGGTGAAATATGGCCTGCCGCTGATGCGGAAAACTGGCGGCGGATCGTTTGTCATGATGTCCTCGCTCGCGGGCCTCCGCGGCGCGGCAGGTCTTGCCGGCTACTCTGCGACTAAGGGCGCCGTGCGGCTGTTTGCGAAGGCGGTCGCGATGGAATGCGCCGCGGCGGGAGACGGCATCCGCGTCAACTCGGTGCATCCCGGCATCATCGACACCCCGATCTGGGGCAAGATCCCGGCGGAGGCGACGGGGAACCGGGCGAACGCGCCGATCGACCCGGAAGAGCGCGCGAAGCTTGCAACTCCGCTCGGCCGCGCCGGCCAGGCGGCGGAGATCGCGGCCGGTGTGCTGTATCTGGCCTCAGATGCGTCGCGCTATGTGACGGGGACCGAGCTCGTCATCGACGGTGGCATGAATGCAGGTGCCATAACACGCAAGGCGTGACGCACGCGTCATTGCGCAGCGACTTGTTCGCCGTAGCTCAACGAGCAAAGGCGGAAGCAGCCCAACCCTCCATACGTGGAAGCAATGGATTGCTTCGCCGCTTTCGCTCCTCGCAATGACGGCGCGTCAACTGCCCTGTCTCAACCGCGCCAGCACCTTCAGCCCGCCATAACCGTCGGCGGGCAGCAGGCTCATCTTGGTCTGATAATCGCGGATCGCCTTCATCGTGTCATTGCCGACCCGGCCGTCGGTGCCGCCGGTGTCGAAGCCGGCCTTTGTCAGCCGCGTCTGCATTTCCTGCACTTCGGCTAGCGTCAGCGCGCGCTCGGAGCCGGGGAAGGGCTGGTGGAAGGGCGGTGCGCCGAGGATGCGGTCGCCGAGGTGGCAGATCGCCAGCGCATAGTTCATCGAGGGGTTGTAGCTGCGCACGGCATAGAAATTCGGACCCAACAGGAAGGCGGGGCCGCCCGCGACTGGAATCCATAGTTGCGCCGATGCATTCGGCTGCGGGAATGGCTGGCCGTCGGCGCGGGTGACGCCGGCGCTGGCCCAGGCCGCATAGGTACGGCTGCCGCTCGTGCTGCCATTGGTACGGACCTCATAGCCCCAATGCTCCCCGCGGTGATATTTGCCGCGGTTGACGAGGTATTTCGCGGTCGATCCGAGTGCATCGTCCGGCCGGCCGAATGGCGAGACCTTGCCATCGCCGTCATAGTCGAAACCGACATTGAGCCACACTTCCGGCATCCACTGCGAATGCCCCATGGCGCCGGCCCAGGAGCCGCGCATCTCCTCCGGCGTGCTCCAGCCGCGGTCGACGATCTTGAGCGCGTTGATCAGCTCGGTCTCCCAATAGGCCTTGCGACGTGGCTCATTCCAGGCGAGCGCGGCGAGCGCAGGGAACACCGGCTTCATGTGGTTCTGTTGCACCAGCGGATCGCCGTAGGCGGATTCCACGCCCCACAACGCCAGCAGCGTGCCGCGCTCGACGCCAAAATCCTTCTCGATCCGCGCGAACAGCGCCTCGTTCTTCTTGAGCGCCTCTCGGCCATTGACGACGCGCCAGTCGGAGACGCGGCGGTTGATGTACTGCCATATCTGCTCATTGAATTCCGGCTGCTTCTGCATCTGCCGGAACACGCTCATGTCGGGCTCGATGCGGCCCATCACCCGCGTCCAGGTCGCCGCCGAGATTCCCTTGGCGAGCGCGCGGGCGCGGAAATTGTCGCGCCATTGGTCGAAGCCGGGTGGTGCTGCGGCCAGCGCCGCGAACGGACCGGCAAGCAGGCTGCCAGCCGCGATGCTGCCTTGCAGGAAAGCCCGGCGCGTAAGGGATTTCAAAGAATCAAGCTGCTTCATGATCTCAATCTAGCAATGCCACCAGCGCGTACCAAAAGGGCATGACGCCGCGGGAACCTAGCTATCCTGCAGGTCTGTGGCGATTTTGGACAGCCAGCGCCGCACGATTAGTTCCGCCCTGGGGGTGAGCCCCTTCGCCAGGCGCCGGTCCACGGCATGGGCGTGGCGGCGGCATTTTTCCAGGAGCGCCGTTCCGCGCCGGGTTAGCGTCCACTGCAGGACGCGGCCGTGGACCGGATGCGGCGTCTTCCTGATCGCGCCGTCGCGTTCGAGATTGCGGATGATGACGCCGACGGTCTGCGGCGTCAGCAGCGCCACCCGCGCGAGATCTGCGCCGGACAGCCCGGGATAGGCGCGCAGCATCGTCAGCACGACGAATTGCGGCGGGGTGACGCCGAGCGTGCCCAGCGCCCGTTCCATCGTCAGGCGCGTCGCCGCCTGAGCCTGCCGCAGGAGGTAAGCGAGATAGCCTTGCTCGCCGCGCTTGCCCTGGCCGGGCGGCGGCGGACGGCTCGTCGCGAGCGCCGGATCTTTCTCGGCGCGCGTTTTCCTGTTCCGAGCGGGATTTTTCGATTTTCCGCCTTTTGACGTTTTACGAACCGTGACCGATTTCTTGCCGGTGGATCGTGCAGCCTTGCGCGCCATATCAGTGCTCTGATAATGTATCAGCATACTGATAACATGGGGCGATACTGATGTCACAGGCGAGAACCGAATACGCCGACTTTCAGAAGCTTGCACCCGATGTTTGCGATGCGGTGCGGGCGCTGGGTCGGATGGCGGCCAAGGCAGGGCTCGACAAACAGTTGCTCGAACTGGTCAAGCTGCGCGCCTCGCAGATCAACGGCTGCGCCTTCTGCGTGCAGTTTCATATCCTGCAGGCCGAGAGCCTCGGCATATCAGCCGACAAGCTCAATCTTGTCGTGGTCTGGCGCGACGCTCCGCAATTCTCAAGCCGGGAGCGGGCGGCGCTCGCGTGGACCGAAGCGCTGACGAAGCTGGGCGATGGCGTGAATGACGAGGTCTATGCCGAGGCGCGCGCGGAATTCTCCGAGCAGGAACTAAGCTATCTCACTTCGGCGATCGCGGCGATCAACGTCTGGAACAGGTACGGCGTCGCCTATCGCTGGACGCCGCCGGCGCGGAAGCCATCGGCGGTCGGCGCGGCCGCATCATGAAACCGAAAGGCGGAGGGGGCGAATAACGTCTTTCTCCAAAGGAGAGCAACATGACATCGATGCTGGCGACAACTCCTTTTGCACCCACGCGACCGATTTCGCTTGCGGTCATTGCTGGTCTTGCCTGTGCCCTGGTCACCGCAAAGACGTTGCCGGCGATGATGGACACGCTATCCGGCGCCATCGCGCCACTTTGCGCGAATGCTGCCGAGGGATCGCCGCTCGACAAGGTCGAGCCGATCGGCTCGTATGCCCTGCCAAACGTGCCGGGCAAGCGGGTCACCATCGTGCGCGTGTTCTACGGCCCCGGAGGTTTCACGCGCGCGCATCGGCATGCGGGCTCGGTGACGGCCTATATCACCAAGGGCGAAATCCGCTCGCAGCTTGGCGGCGGACCGCTCGAGACGTTCAAGGTCGGTCAGTCCTTCTTCGAGCCGCCGGGCGCGACGCACCTGGTCTCAGCCAATGCGAGCAACACCGAGCCCGCGGAGTTGATTGCCGTGTTCGTGGCGGATGAGGGCGCGCAGCTCACCACCTTGATCGAGTAACAGGATCGAGTACCACGACGTGGAGAGAGTGCGCCCCGCACGCGAAATTTTGCAGCGCCTTTATCCGCTTACGGTTCGGGACTAGTTGCCGCCGCCTTCGTGCGGATCGAGCCGTTGGATCACGTCTTCCGGCCGCGCGTGTGCGACCGCCGCGGCCGCCGGCGGTTCGGGGCCGATCTCGCGGCCCCGGCCGCGGATCAGGCGTTCATAGGCCGAGACCAGCGTGGTGTAGGGATTGACCCAGAGCCAGCCGTCGCGCGTGAAGACCTGGACGTCGAAATGCAGGTGGCGCGTGGTGCCATTGGGATGATCGAGATAGTTCGAGACCACGCCGATCTTTGCGCCTTCCGTGACGCGGCGTCCGTTGAGAAGGCCGTCCGCATCCATCGCTGACGGATTCATATGCATGTAGCGGAAGCGAATATGTTCGGTCTGGGTGTTGACCTGCAGCGTCACCCCCTGCTGGCCCGGTGAACGGATCACGACGCCATCGCGCACCGCGACGATCGCCTGCCGCTTCGGATCGCAGGGTTCGCCGCCGTCCTGGTTGGGCGGGCAGGCGGCCGGGCGGATATCCTGCCCCTGGTGACCAAAGCCGCTGGCGCATTGGCCGACTTCGAAACTGCGCGCCTCGCAAAAACTGTCCTGCCAGGGATATTGGTCGGCGCGCTTGCCGAATGATTGCGAATGGACGAAGGCCGTTGCCTTCGCCAGCGGAAAGCGGATTTGCGAATAAACGGTCAGGTCGGTGCGGCCGGCCTGCTTGTGGTAACCGCTATTGGCGACGATGTCGCCGCTCGGCCGGTAGGTGAAGTCGGCTGAAGCGGTGGCGGGCCGCTCGGCGCTGACCGAGGCGATGTCCCGCCGCAGCCGCGAGGGCTGTCCGCCGGCGATGCGCAGCGCCTTCAGGAAACGCTCGGCGACCGGATATGCCTCGCGGCAGGCCAGCCGCCGCGGCCGCGGCGTGCTATCGAGGCAGTGAATTGAGACCACATACGGCACGCCGAAGCGGGTGAAGGCGTAGCGCACATAGCCTTCGCGCATGACGCGGCGGATATCGGGATATTGTGCTGAGAGCGATTTGACCGGTTCGCCTTTGCCGCCGAGCCGATCGTTGAGATCATAGAGAAGCAGCGAGCCGGTGATATGCACCTCGACCGGTCTTGCAATGTCCGCCGCGGCATGCCGTCTCCTGCGCCGGGCTCGAGTGCGAACATCGCGTCATACCCGGAGGCTCCCGCATGGAAGAGATCGGCCGGACGAAAGTCCGCCTGATAGCGTGAAACCGGCAAGCTTTCCGGCGTGCCGCTCTGCCGTGCCACGAGATAGCTTGCGGCATCGAACGGCAAGAGCACCGGGATCGGGCTACGGCCGATGCCAAGGAAAAGCTCCGAGGTGATCGCATTCAATTGCACCAGTGCGGGCCTCGAGCGCGGATCGTGCGAAGGCACGCGGCGCTGGCTCGCAAAGGTGAAGTTTGCAGCGATCGAAGGCTGGCTATTGATCTCGGCGCGGAGTTGATCGAGCACCGCGCGCCATTCGACGCGCACGGCCGAGATCGAAGGGGTGCGGAATTCGTCGGCAGAAGCGGCGAAGGGACCGGCAAAGAGCAATGCGAAAGCTGCCAGCCAAGGTGCCACAAAGCTGACAGCTTTCACTTTCAACGCGACGTCCCCCGGCGCGGTACCCCCTTAGCTCGATCGGCTAATCCTTGGCGCGTTCGACGTAGGAGCCGTCTTCGGTCATCACCACGATGCGCGTGCCGGTGGAGATGTGCGGCGGCACGGCGGTGCGAATGCCGTTCGACAGCACGGCGGGCTTGTAGGAGGAGGAGGCGGTCTGGCCCTTCGTCACCGGCTCGGTCTCGACGACCTCCAGCGTGGCGCGCTGCGGCAACTGGATCGCGACCGGATTGCCCTCATGCATCGAGAGCTTCACGGTCATGTTTTCCTGCAGGTACGGCGCGGACGACCCGACGATGTCCTTCGACACCTGGACCTGGTCGTAGGTCTCGCCATTCATGAAATGGAAGCCGTCGGCGTCCTCATAGAGATAGTTGAAGTTGCGATCCTCAACCGTTGCCTTTTCGACCTGGTCGGTGGTCTTGTAGCGTTCCGAAACCTTCACACCGTCGCCGATGCGCCGCATTTCGATCTGGCTGACCGGGGTTCCCTTGCCGGGGTGGATGTTTTCGGCGGAAAGGACAACGTAAAGCTTGCCATCCTGCTCGATGATGTTGCCCTTGCGGATGGAACTGGCGATGACTCTCAAAGTGGTTTTCCTGAATGGTTCGGCCGCCGGCTCGGCTCGACTGATGCGCTCGGCGGCCTGGCGGCAGTTTCGGGCTGCAACATACTGATTTGCCCCCGAGATGCCAGCCTTTTGCGGCCGGTTTCGGCAGGTTGCTGACAGGTGTGGCACCGCGTGCGCGCTGTCAACCAGGCGACTGTGGGGCTGGAGCGTGGCTCCAGTCGTCGCCATGTGGACAAGGCATTCGCCGTGAGGCACAAGGGCTTGCCGATCGCGGAGGAAATCAAGCGATTTCAATGATCTTTACCGATTTTCTCAACTTGTTGATGGATCGTCCAGCGCATCGTGTGAAGCGTGCCCTCACGGGAGCGCAGCCATGAGTGGCGTCGACCGCCCTTCGCCCTGGTGGAATCCGGCCCGACATGCCGACAGAAGGCCGTTTCTCGCCGCGCGCAGCGTTGTGACCAAGGCGGTCCGCGCCTGGTTCGAGGAGCAAGGATTTTCGGAAGTCGAGACGGGCGTTCTGCAGATTTCGCCCGGCAACGAGACCCATTTGCACGCGCCCCGCACGGAGTTGATGGCGGCCGATGGAAGCCGCGTGCCGCGCTACTTGCGCACGTCGCCCGAATTTGCCTGCAAGAAGCTGCTTGCCGCGGGTGAGACAAAGATCTTCGAGTTCGCGCGGGTATTCCGGAATCGCGAGCGCGGCGACCTGCATCTGCCCGAGTTCACGATGCTGGAATGGTACCGCGCCAATGCGGCCTACGACGCGGTCATGGCCGACACGGTCGTTGTTATCGCCCACGCCGCACAGGCGACAGGCATTGGGCGGTTCTCGTTCCGCGGTAAGACCGCTGATCCCTTTGCCGAGCCTGAATTGCTGACGGTCGCATCGGCCTTTCAGCGCTTTGCCGGGATCGATCTCCTGGCCACTATCGCTGACGGTGAGGGCAACCGTGTGGCGCTTGCGGACGCGGCCCGGGAACGGATACGGATCGCCGATGATGACACCTGGTCGGATATTTTCAGCAAGGTTCTGGTCGAGCATGTCGAGCCGCATCTCGGGCAGGAGCGCCTGACAGTGCTGTTCGAATATCCGGTTCCGGAAGCGGCGCTTGCGCGCGCGAAACCGTCCGATCCGCGCGCCGCCGAGCGCTTCGAGGTCTATGCCTGCGGCGTCGAGCTCGCCAACGGATTTGGCGAATTGACCGACGCCGCCGAGCAGCGCCGTCGCTTCGCCGCTGCCATGGACGAGAAAGAGCGCCGCTATGGCGAGCGTTATCCGCTGGATGAGGATTTTCTCGCCGCCGTCGGCGAAATGCCCGAGGCGAGCGGCGTGGCGCTCGGCTTCGACCGGTTGGTGATGCTGGCAAGCGGCGCGCTGCGGATCGACCAGGTGGTGTGGACGCCGCCGGCAGGTGAGACATGAACCGGATCGACCGAAAGCTGACCGCAACGTTGCGCCAGCCCTCCGAACTGATCGAGCGCGGCCTTGCGCGGCAGGCGGCGCTTGCCGATCTCGAGCAGGTCGCTGCGCGCTATGCGATCGGCGTGACGCCTGACATTGTGGCGCTGATCGACCCGGACGATCCGAACGATCCGATCGCGCGGCAGTTCATCCCCGCCGCGGACGAACTCGTCACCCAACCCGGCGAGAACGCCGATCCGATCGGCGACGATACGCATTCGCCTGTTCCAGGTATCGTGCACCGCTATCCGGACCGGGTGTTGTTCAAGCTCGTGCATGTCTGCGCGGTGTATTGCCGGTTCTGCTTCCGCCGCGAGATGGTCGGGCCGGGCAAGGCGACCGGGCTGTCGGAAGATGCCTATCGCAACGCGCTCTCCTACATTCGCTCGCGCCCGGAGATCTGGGAGGTGATCCTGACCGGCGGCGATCCACTGATGCTGTCGCCGCGGCGGCTCGCCGAGATCATGGCCGATCTCGCTGCCATCGATCACGTCAAGATCATCCGCCTGCACACGCGCGTACCGATGGCTGATCCGGCCCGCGTCAATCCAGAGATGGCCCGCGCGCTGCGTGTGGAGGGCGCGACGAGCTGGATCGCGATCCACGCCAATCATCCGCGCGAATTGACGCCCGAGGCGCGTCACGCCTGCGCGCGGCTGGCGGATGCCGGCATTCCCCTGGTGAGCCAGACCGTGCTGCTCAAGGGCGTCAACGATGATGTCGCCACATTGGAGGCTTTGATGCGGGCCTTCGTGGAATGCCGGATCAAGCCCTATTACCTGCACCACGGCGATCTCGCGCCGGGCACCGCGCATCTGCGCACGACGATCGAAGCGGGGCAGGAACTGATGCGATCGTTGCGAGGCCGCGTCTCCGGCCTGTGCCAGCCGGATTACGTGCTCGACATCCCTGGCGGCCACGGCAAGGCGCCGATCGGGCCGGGCTATTTGACGCAGGACAATCCCCGACAACGTGAAGGAGTTAATGAAACACGCTACCGTGTCGTCGATTATTGCGGTGACGTGCATCTCTATCCACCTAAGGTGTGATCGCAGATGCACGAATGTCGACGCGCCCGGATGGGCGCGATAGAGTGGGCTGAGAGGCAGGAGAATCAGGATGCGGAAAACAATCTTGTCGATGGCACTTGTGACCCTGATCAGTGCGCCTGCCTTTGCGCAGGGTGGAACCACGACAGTGCCGAAAAGCAGTCCCGACGCCAGGCCGATTCCGGAAGCGCCGATCGGTCACCGTCAGCCGCGCCGCGGCGACGTGCCGACCGAAGGCAATATCAGCGATCCGAACAATCCGGTGAACAAGGAAGACGCTGCCCTCGATCGCAAGATCAAGAGCATCTGCAGGGGTTGCTAAGGCGAGCCGCCGGGCGCTGCGACGCCCAGCGGCCCGTAACCACAAGCGTCTAGGCCAACCGTTCCCGGACATCGCGGCGTTGCGCCTTGCGGCGTGCCTCGACCGCATCGGCGAGCACGTTGAGCGAGGAGGCCGTCGTCTCCCAATCGATGCAGCCATCGGTGATGCTCTGCCCGTAGGTGAGCGCAACTCCCGGCACCACATCCTGCCGCCCGGCGACGAGGTTGCTCTCGATCATTACGCCGATGATGCGCATCTCGCCGCCGGAAATCTGGCTGGCGATGTCGGCGACGACCAGCGGCTGGTTCTCCGACTTCTTGTTGCTGTTGGCGTGGCTGGCGTCGATCATCATGCGCTGGTTGACGCCTGAGCGCGCCAACTCGCTTGCTGCGGCATCGACGCTTGTCGCATCATAATTCGGCGCGCGGCCGCCGCGCAGGATGATGTGGCAGTCCTCGTTGCCGCTGGTCGCCGCGATCGCCGAGCGCCCGCCCTTCGTGACCGCCATGAAATGGTGCGGGTGGGAGGCGGACTTCACGGCGTCGGAGGCGATGCGCACATTGCCGTCGGTGCCGTTCTTGAAGCCGACGGGGCAGGAGAGTCCGGAAGCAAGCTCGCGGTGGATCTGGCTCTCGGTGGTGCGCGCGCCGATCGCGGCCCAGCTCACGAGATCAGCGATATATTGCGGCGTCGTCATATCCAGGAATTCGCTTCCGGCGGGCAGGCCAAGATTATTGACGGCGGAGAGCACGTTGCGGGCAAGCCGCAGGCCCTTGTTGATGTCGAAACTGCCGTCGAGGTTGGGATCGTTGATCAGCCCCTTCCACCCGACGATGGTGCGCGGCTTCTCGAAATAGACCCGCATCACGATCTCGAGCCGGTCAGAGAGTGTCTCGCGCAAGGTCGCGAGGCGTTCGGCGTAATCGATGGCCGCTTCGGGATCGTGGACGGAGCAGGGGCCGACGACGACCAGGAGACGGTCGTCCTTGCCGTTCAGGATGGCGTGGATGGCGTTGCGCGCCGCCATCACCACCCGCGTCGCCGTCAAGGTGCGCGGGACCTCGCGCATCACCTCTTCAGGGGTACTCAGCTCTTTCAGTTCTCTAATTCGAAGATCGTCAGTGGTACTCAACACGGCGGGCTCCTTTGATTTTCGAACCTGCCGGCCAACAAAAAAGCCGCCAGGTCTGGCGGCTGTTCGGACGTCTTGCTGCAATTTCACTAAATTGAGCGCGATCCTCCCGCCGCCAGCGAGCTGTCGTAGCTAAAGTACCAAAAATAGCTGGTGGCGGCGTTGATCATGGGTGGCTCTATAGCGGATGGATCCTACCTTGTCACCCCTATAAATCACGGGTCGGTGCTGTGGGCGGCGAGGGCCACGCCGATCAGGGTAGCCCCGCCGAACAACAGGTTGAGGCCGACCAGGAGCCCGAGCGCCCATTCCGCCGAGCCGGGCAGGCCGGCGACGATGATGAAGGCGATCAGGATGTCCATCAGTCCTGCGATCAGGAGCCACGACCAGCGCCCGGTCAATTCGCGCCGGTGCTCCAGCGCATACATAATGCTGGTGACGCCCTCTGCGAGGAAATAGGCTCCGACCACGATGGTCAGCGTCAGCACGGCCTGCATCGGCCGCGCCAGCAGGATGAGGCCGGCGAGCACGGCAAGCGCCGCCGAGATCAGCGACCACCAGAAGCCAGGCATCTCGCGTGCCCAGTAGGTGAGGATCAATCCGCCGATGCCTGAGATCAGGAATAGCCAGCCGAGGAAGATGGTCACGGCGAGGCTTGCGAAGGCCGGCAGGATCAGCGCGGCGAGACCAAGAACCGCGAGCAGAATGCCTTCGAACAGCAAGGCCTTCCAATGCGCCTTCACTGAGGCGTTCATTTCGGACCGCAGCTTGTCGAGGTTGTCTGGAAGGGTCATCGCAGCGCTCCCGGCAGATGCGTAATTGCACCCTCAATCCTAGAGCATATTCAGTCTTGCTTATATCAGATTAGCCCGGCCCCGGCGCCGAAAAGCCTTCCGATGTCGTGCGAATTCGATTCCGCCCGAAAATGTAGATCGCGGTGGTCGCGATCAAGAGCGCTATGCCGATCACAATGGAGATCGCCGCGACCGGGACCAGGATCGCCGCCGGATTGTGCTCGGGATTCACCAGCCAGCGACGGATCGACGTCAGCACGAAGGCCAGCCCCAGGAAGCCGGCGCCGCTGCCGAGGACGAGCACGGCCCACATCCGCCGCAACTGGCTCAGCCGTTCACGCGCCAGCGCGGTGCGCGGGGCGTGATGGCGGCCGACCCGGTAGACCAGGCGGATGGCGAAGCCGATCGAGCTGAATCCGATCAGGACGCTGGCCGAGCCCAGGATCATCCGCAGTGTGGAGCCGAGATCGCCGCCCCGCTGCAGGGTCAGGAGCGGGAAGTCGAACGCGGCATGCAGCAGGACCGGGGCGACCAGCACCATTGCCCAGCTCGAAAACCGGGCCCAGGCGCGGTTCTGGCGGTGTGCGCCGAGCGCGGTGCCGGAGCGTGCGATCGCGACATAGGCCCCGGCAATGATGCCGAGGGCGCCGTGAAATGGCACCGTCAGCACGCTGCGCAGCACGGCCAGCGCACGCCACATCTCGGCGTGCTGAACCAGGTAGGCGAGGTTCTCATATGCGGCGAAACCGAGCCCTACGGCGGCGCCGTAAACCACCGGGTCCATCGGGTCGGCCGAGGCGCGGCGCCGGGACGACACGGCGATGATCACCGCGATCTTCACGATCTCCTCGGGCAAAGCGACGCCGAACAGCGAACGCAGCACCAGCGTCATCCAGGGGTTTTCCGGTATCGCCAGCAATGCGTTGAACGGGGCCCGCACCAGCCCAAGCAGCGAAATGCTGGCCGCGCCGAGCACGAAAGCGAGCCAGACCTGCGCCGGCGGGCCCGGGCGTTCATCGGCAGCGATGACCAGCCAGAGCATCAAAAGCGCCGGCGCAATGGCGGCGGCGCCGATCACGGTTGGGAGAGACTCGAGCAACAGCATCTACAGGCAATCAAACCGGGTACTGTTCAGGAAAATGGCCACAAAGCCAGCGCTTGGCAAGACAACGTAACCGCTTTGCGAAAGGTTCGGTGCGCCACATTCACGGCTTTTTGTCGCATTGCACGATGGCATTGGTTGGGTGTCGTTCTCGCGGAGGGGGCACCCCGGAGCCCGTAGGATGGGTAGAGCGCAGCGAAACCCATCGCGATGGAGCAAGCTGTGCCAATGATGGGTTTCGCTGCGCTCTACCCATCCTACGATTTCCTCACGCCTCGCACCGGTGTCGTCCCCGCGAATAGCTCTCCGCTGTCATCGTCCGCGAAGGCGGACGATCCAGTATTCCAGAGCCGGCAGTGCTTGAGCCGAGAGGCCGCCGGATACTGGATGCCCCGCCTTCGCGGGGCATGACGGTGGAGTTGAGGAGAGGATGCGAGTCCGCATTCTCGCGGCGCTTTGCGTCCGAGGTTTGCGTTCGTTTCACCCTCCTCGAAATCAGAGGGCGCAGGGAAAGCCGGGTGCTGGTTGCACCCGTGGGTCCCGTGCAACAAAAAGCACGGGGGTAGGACCACAGGTTCAACCGAAGCATTCCGCCTTTCCCTGCGCGATGGTTTACGGCTTACTTCGTGCTCTCCCCGGTGACCGGGCTCTTTTGCCACCGTCACCCGCGGCAGCTCTTGCTGCTCGCGAGCTTAGCGCCAGCGTCGGGGCGCCAGGACCACACGACTTCGCCGTCCGTGATGTGTGTGCTCGTCCGTCACACCCATCGCGTCCACCGCATCTCACCGCAACGTTCGTGACGATCGCGAGCCGCCCCTCATTCGGGTGAGACGCGCGGAGTTAAATCACTGATTTGCCCGACGACGGAAGCGGAATGTTTTTGACGCGAGGGCTGGACAGTCTTTTGGCTGATTTGCCCGTCGGGTTGATTTGTCGCACCCAAACCAACCACATCGTCATTGCGAGCGGAGCGAAGCAATCCATAACGCCGCTTGTGGAGACGTGGATTGCTTCCGCCTTCGCTCGTTGAGCTACGGCGGACAAGTCGCTTCGCTCGCGATGACGGAGAGTGAGATCCGCGGCGCGCGCTCACCGCACGAGCAGGCGCCGGCATGTCTCGACGAACACTTTCGCGCCGGTGACGATGTCGGCGTCGTCGGTGTTCTCGCTCCAGTGATGGCTGATGCCGCCGATCGAGGGTACGAACAGCATGCCGGATGGCATGATGGTGGCGAGGACCTGGGCGTCATGGCCGGCACCGCTTGGCATCCGGATCGACTTGCCGTCGGCAAGACGCGCGCTTGCAGCTTCGATCGCGTCCTGGGACGCGGCATCCATCATCGCCGGCGCGCCGGTGCGGATGCGCGCGACCTCGACGCTGCAGCGGCCTTCCGCCGTGACCTCGGCGGCCATGCGGCGCAAATGCGCCTCCAGGCGTTCGATCACGGTGGGGTCGTCGTCGCGCATCTGGAACAGCATTTCCGCGCGGCCGGGAATGATGCTGGGCGCGCCGGGGTCGAGCGTGATGCGGCCGGTGGTCCACACCGTGCGCGGGCCGCACAGGGCAGGGAAGCTGTCGTCGATCGCGACGCAGAATTTGGCGAGCGCAAGCCCGGCATCGCGGCGGATCGCCATCCGCGTGGTGCCGGCATGGTTCTGCTCGCCGGTGAACGTGATGCGATATTGCCAGATGCCGACGATGGAGGTGACGATGCCGATCTTGAGGCCGCCGTCCTCGAGCGTCCTGCCTTGCTCGATATGGGCCTCGAGATATCCGATGTGCCGCCCGCGTTCGGCAGTGACGCGCGGGCGGCCGGCAAGCCCGGCGCTCTCTAGCGCCTCACGCATGGGACGGCCGCTGCTGCGGTCGCGCGCGGCGTCGATCTCCGCGTCCGTCACGGTGCCAACGTAGGACCGGCTGCCGAGGAAGTGGCCGAAATGTCCTTCCTCGTCGCACCACGCGGCGACCTCAACGGCGCCTTTGAGGTTTGCATAGGGATTGATGACGCGGGCGGCTTCGAGCGCATAGACGACGCCGAGCGGTCCATCGAGCCAGCCCGCGAAATTCTGGCTTTCGAGATGCGAGCCGGCCAGGAGTTTCGGGCCCAGTTTTGCGCTGGTGCCGAGAACGTTGCCGATGCCGTCGATTGTGGGGGCGAGGCCGGCTTCGGGAAGCCTGGCGGCAAGCCACTCGATCGAGCGCATATGCGGTTCGGAAAACGTCGGCTTGTGTACGCCAGTCTTGTACGCGCCGATGGCGCGGAGCACATTGAGATCGGCGAGAACGCGGGCGCCGTCGACGGGCAGGTCTGGATCGGGCATGGCGGATGCACCCGTTGGTGGTTTCTTCGGCGCAGGCTCGCATACACCGCGCGACAGGGAAAGCCGGCTCTGCCGTCGCCTTCGGCAGGAATCAGGGGACAAAGCCGACCTCTGGTCCGCGCAGCCCAAATGCATAAATGATGGATTGCCGAAGCTATATTGATTTGGCGCAAGCCGGGACCACCCGAACTTGCTTTCAATACACGAATAGCCCCATCAGACGGGCAGCGAAAATAATCGGGGAGACGGCCATGGGCGAGATCACTCACTTTGTCGCCATGCCATTCGACCTAACCGATGATGGTCTCGTCGCCGGCGAACCCTTCAAGTGCGCGAGCCCTGCGGCGGCCATCGAGCGCGCGAAGGGCTTTTGGCAGATCCTGGGCCATGCCGGAGCCGTCGCGTTCGTCCGCGTCGGCTATCCGGAATCGACGACGACCGTGCTGCGCGCGTTCGGCAATGTGCCGGACGATCTATTGCACGGCTATCATGACCCCAAGCAGACCTTCTCGACCTACTAAACATAGGCATACGTCCTAAGGCGCTGCTCGGTGTAGGATGGCGCTCCCGCTGCGGCCCCGGGCCTTAAGCATGATCACAATATCGGCATCGCCCGCGGGAAAATTGCCCTGCCTTCACCATGATTTGGACCATAAATCCCATGAACGCCGAGCAAAGCATGGGCAAAAGCAGCGCCAATGACGGCTCATTTCCCTAAGACAGCAGAAGAGGAGCACGAGGAGCAGCTTCGCAACCTCGTCCGTGTTGTTTCAGCCTGCACCTTGGGACTTTGGTCCTTTGCTGCAGGCATCCTGATCGGGACCTTTCTTCTGTTTTGAATAGTGTTGTAGGGGTCGGCAGTGAGCGACCTATTGCGCAACTCGTGGCGAGAGCGCGAACCTTCCTGAATTGAATGTCCTGAGCATCAATTTCATTTGTTTCCGTGCCTGGCTGTCTCCGTACACGCGACTGGTGTTAGTTCAACGTGCATATCTCTCGAGCAATTTTCGGTTCTGATAGAATCAGAACCGAAGCTCTAGATTCTTCACGCGTTTTCTTCACGCGAACCGGTGTCCACTTCGCTCGAAAACGCTCTAGCGGGAGTGCGCAATGGCAAAGCTCGGTCGACACGAAGAAAGCCGGACGCGGTCGCTCCTCAGTCGCAGGGCGCTGCTTCGCGGCGCGCAAGCCGGCGCATTCTCGCTTGTGGCGGCCCGAACCATGCCGCTTGCGCGCGCTCAGACGCCGCCGGATGAGGCGGCCGATTATAAGATCCGGATCGCTCCAACTTCGGTGGAAATCGCGCCGGGGAAGGTGATCAAGACCACGGCCTACAATGGGACCGTCCCTGGCCCGGTGCTGCGCCTGAAGGAAGGGCGGCCGGTACGGATCGACGTCACCAACGATTCAGGGTACCCCAACCTGGTCCACTCGCACGGCTTGATGATTCCTGCGCTTCAGGACGGCGCGGTCGAAGAAGGATCGCCGATCATCGAGCCAGGAAAGTCGCTGACATACTCGTACGTTCCGAAGCCTTTCGGGACGCGCTGGTACCACAGCCACGCGATGGCGATGACCGATCTCGCCAAGAGCACTTATTCGGGCGAGTTCGGCTTTCTGATCGTCGAGCCTGCTGCTGGCGATCCCGGCAGCTACGATCGCGAGGTGTTGCTTGCCGCCCATCATTGGGAAGGCCACTGGGTCAGCATGCAGGATATCAAGAAGGGACCGCCACCGGACAACGGCCTCGAAGTCATGTATCACGCGGCCACCCTGGGCGATCGCATGCTCGGCCACGGCGAGCCGATCCGGGTGCACGAAGGCGAGCGCGTGCTGTTTCGCGTGCTCAACGCGAGCGGCAACATGGGTATCTCGCTCGCGCTGTCGGGGCATCGTTTCAAGGTCCTCGCGCTCGATGGCAACCCCGTTCCGACGCCCGCAACGGTCGATGTGTTGAAGCTGGACGTAGCCGAGCGTGCCGACGTGATCGTGGAGATGAGCAATCCCGGCGTCTGGGTCTTCGGCTCGACGGATGACGAAGACCGCAACATGGGCATGGGCGTGGTTGTCGAATATGCCAATCGACGCGGCGGGCCGACCTGGTCAGCGCCTGTGAACTCCAAATGGGATTACACCGTCTTCGGTCGGGCCGGCGCGGCCGCCGTAGCTCCCGACGAAACCATCAGCCTCAAATTCGAGAAAATCCCGGGCGGACGCGGTGGGTATAACCGGTGGACCATCAACGGCAAGTCCTGGCCCGACACAAATCCCTTGTTCGCCGTCGAGCAAGGCAAGCGGTATCGCCTCCTTCTGAACAACAACAGCGGCGACGAGCACCCGGTGCACCTCCACCGGCACTCCTTCGAGATCACGAAGGTCGGCGACAAGCCGACGTCCGGTGTGATCAAGGACACGATCAGCCTGCCTCGCTTTTCGACGGCCGAAGTCGACTTCGTAGCCGACGACCCGGGCCCGACTTTCTTCCACTGCCATCACCAGGACCACATGGACGAGGGCTTCGCGGGACTGATCACGTATGGATGACCAGGGGTCTTGGTTGTGGTCTCCGGGACACTGTTCGCGCACCTGTCGCAGTCGGTGTCGTCGCCGGACGTCCGTACGCTTACCCGTGAGCAACAGGGTTCTCGCTCATGCCGCGCGGCATCATAGTGCTGTTTGTTCAGCTTTTCGTGTGTGTGGGAGTGACCGCACTGGGCTGTTGGGCGTTGCTGTGGCCGAAGCGATTGCAGCGATTTCTGAACACGAACTTTGCTCTGTTGCCCGAAGTCAGAGAAGGTCGGCAGGTGGCGCCGATCATGCTTCGTCTGATCGGTCTGTTTCTGATCTGGTATGGCTACACACTCGTGGGTGCTTACCACGCAGAGCTGCTTTGGCTGGCTCGCCTTTTTGGGATCGTTGCGCCGGCGCCTGGGGCTTAGCCTTACCTCCGCTTGCCGAATCGATGAGAGAATATCGGGAGCAACTGCGCTGAAACCATGCACTCGGATTTGAGTCGCTTCTGAGCAGACGGACGTTTATGCTGTGCTTATGTCGCGCCTGATGTGTTTGCTGATTGCCATCGTCCTGTCATTGCTGCCGGTCGTAGCGCCGGCTGCGCCGGTCCACAAACGAGCGCCGCCACGCTGGCACGGCTATGGTTTCCTTCCGGGCTATCAGCAGCCACCGAACAACAGCCTTCCCCTTTTCAAGCAGAAAGCTTTGGCATCGCGCATGGCGCGCCGCGACCGGCGCCATTGGTACATCGATCCAGTCCCAAGCTATTACGGGTGGGATGGCGACTGGCACTATTTCGGCCGGCCTGGCTTCTACGGCGGTCGCTACAATGGCGGCAGCTTCGGCCCTTGCTGGACGCGGACGCCGATCGGGCCGGTCTGGAATTGCGGCTGATTGGCCCATTGCTCAAAGACCGCGGTAGGCAGCCACGCCGGAACGCTTCGGCAACGACGACGCGCGCGTGAAAATGTGATCCAAATTTAAGGTGACGCGCCGGTGCAGCGGGCTACTTTTGCTGCACACAGTCAAATGAGTTGGGTCTGCAGATGGGACGTTTTGCAACGACGGTTGACCTCTACGAGCAGTTCCGGCCGCCTTATCCTGTCGCTTTCTTCCGTGAGGTCGCCCAGCGCCTGGCGCTCACCAAACAGCATGCGCTGATCGATATCGGCACCGGGCCGGGCCTGCTCGCGCTCGGTTTTGCGGACTATGTCGGACGCATTGTCGCCGTCGATCCCGAGCCGAACATGCTGGCGGCCGCGCGACAGACGGCCAAGCAGGCCGGACGAGACGTGACGTTCGTCGAAGGCAGGGCGGAGGACTTGCCGGAAAGCATCGGGCGCTTCGATCTCGTTACCATCGGACGGGCGCTGCACTGGTTGGACGAAAGCACCTTGGGCGCGCTGTTCGAACGGCTGGTGGCGCCGGGTGGCGCCATCGCCATATGCGCGTCCTCCTCCGCGACAGACGGGCGCAATGCCTGGCTTGACGAATACGCCCAAGCGCGGCGCGACTGGTCGGACCAGAAACTATGGTCCCAGTCGCGCTCGGGTCAGCGTGCGCGTCGCGAGCTTTCCTTGCTGCTGCAAGACACCACATTCCAGGCCGCCGAGGTGATCCGGGTCGAGAGCGTGAAGCAAACCAGCGTGGCTGACCTGGCGCAACGCATGCTGACCTTCTCGTCTTCCTCGCCGGCCGCCTTGGGCGAGAAGGTCGAGCCAATGCTGCGCGATGTCGAGGCGCGCTTGATGCCACTGAGCCGGGACGGTGTGCTCACCGAGTTCGTTGTATCGACTGCGAAGATCGCGCGCCGTCGGTAAGTGGCCCGGCGCTAAGGTTGTATCTCACGGGCTTGCGCTTCTTCCTTCCATCGCCGCTGCGGCCATCTTTTTGCTCTGATCGATGAGCATCTAGCTAAAACGATTTGTTATCCATTCTGTTCTTAGCTCGCAGCATCAGTTGAGTCAGAGTATCGTCATGCGTCATGTTCGGAACCACGCCAGCCGCGTCGCCATCCTGCTTCTTCCGCTCGCGCTTGGCGCCTGCGCGCAGTATGGCGTGATGAATACGGCTTCGACCGGGGCGAGAACGTACGCCTGGGACGGAGCGGGAGAGGATCCGAACCAGCCGCGGCGCGCGCCCAGGCACTCAGCGAATGTGGCTCGGGCGATCGAACCATCGGCGGATGAGCAGGAGCAGGTCTCTGACGAAGATGCCGATCGCAAGCTCGCCAGCAAGCTCGTGATCTGCCGCGGCTGCATCAAGCCGCCGGCGACAGCAGAGCAGCCTGACGGATCGCGCGTCGCCAGTCGCTAATCCCGGTGTGATGCACGCGGCGGTTGGTTGCCGATCTGTTAATTCGATCGCGCTCACGTTGCATCGAGAGCACACCGCTCCTTGTTTCGCTTGGCACAATCTGCACGTTCGTTGACCGGCTTAATGTGACTCAACTATCGTAACAGTTGATAACATTTCGCATTCCGCGAGCACAGGTGGGAGTACAACCTGTCGTTCGTGAAGCGCGATCGTTGAGGGGCTGAGGGACGATGCGCGAATGCATTGGGGCTGTGCTGGTTCGACCGCAATCGGATCGCACGGAGAGAGCGAGTCTGCGTGGGACTAGGCCACCTTCCGCGCGCAAACGAACTGAATTCCATCGCCTGCTGCTGATGATGAGTGTCTCGGTTGCCGCGCTATCGGCTCTGTTGCCGCGATCAGCGCCGGCGCAAACGTGGACCGGTGCCACGAGCAACGACTGGGCCGTAGGCTCGAACTGGTCCGGTGGAACGGCGCCGGCTGGCGGTGCAGTCACTATTAATTCGATTTCCCCGAACCCGACCATTCTGGGTGTGGCCGGTGCGGTGACCAGTACGACTGGGAACGTTGGTGTTGCCGTAGGCGGTGGAGGAGCATCGGGTAACCTGACGATCCAGAACGGCAGCACGCTCTCCAGCACTGGGGCGACCTTTCAAATTGGCCAGAACGTGGGAAATACCGGCATCGTCACGGTGACCGGAGCCGGATCGCGGTGGAATCTATCAGGCTCCCAGTTGGTCGTCGGCGTCGCCGGCAACGGTACGCTCAACGTTGAGAACGGAGCGACCGTCGTCGCGCAAGGCGGAATCAGACTCGCGAACAACGCCGGGAGTTCCGCCACGCTCAATGTCAGAAGTGGTGGCGTCCTGGAGACGACGGGCATAAACCTTGGCTCGGGAACGCGGCAAATAAACTTTGACAACGCCACTGTCCGAGCATTGGCCATTAGCTCCGCCTTTTTGGGCTCAGCGGGCAACCAAACCAATATTGCCGCGGGCGGACTGACAGTCGATACGAACGGCTTCACGGTCCGTGCGCTCGGACTCAGCGGTGTCGGCGGATTGACCAAGATCGGCGCCGGGACCTTTACACTGGGCGCCGCCAGCACCTATACGGGCGAAACGGTGATCCAGCAGGGCACGCTTGCGCTGGCAGGCCCTGCAGCCTCCGCCAATGATGCCCTCGCCAATTCGAGCCGGGTGGTTGCGAACGCAACGTTCGATATTTCAGCCATCGCCGGCGCCGGCTCGCACATCAAGAGCTTGGCAGGAAGCGGCATGGTCACCCTTGGCGCAAAGAACCTGATCATCACCAATGCGAACGATACGTTCGCAGGCAGCATCAACGGCACCGGCGGGCTGACGCTCACGAGCGGCACGCAGACGCTGTCAGGTGCCAACGCCTACAGCGGCGCGACCACGGTGACCGGCGGTACGCTGCAGATCGGCAATGGCGGCACTTCGGGCAGCATCATCGGCAACGTGACCAACAACGGCACGTTCGCCTTCAACCGTGCCGACCGATTGGATTTCGCGGGAACGGTCACCGGCAGTGGTCTGATCCGGCAGATCGGCAGCGGCCTGACCAACCTGAGCGGTGACAATTCGGCTTTCACCGGTACGACCTCGGTCGAAGCCGGAACGCTTGCGGTCAACGGCAATCTCGGAGGCACGCTCAGCGTTTTGTCCGCCGGACGGCTACAGGGCATCGGTACGGTCGGCACCACAACGAATGCCGGCGTGATCGCTCCGGGCAATTCGATCGGCACTTTGACGGTTGCCGGCAACTACACCGGCAACGGTGGCGCTCTGGAGCTTGAAACCGTGCTGGGCGGCGATGCCTCGGCAACGGATCGCCTTGTGGTCACCGGCAACACGGCAGGCTCAACGACCGTGCGCGTGCTGAATCGCGGCGGCGCTGGCGCGCAGACGGCCAACGGCATCAAGGTGATCGACGTCGCCGGCGCCTCGAATGGCATCTTTGCGCTGCAAGGCGATTACGTGCTGCAGGGCCAGCAGGCCATGGTCGCCGGCGCCTATGCCTATACGCTGCAGAAGAACGGAGTCAGTACGCCGACGGATGGCGATTGGTATCTGCGTTCAAGTCTCATCAATCCGCCGGCAGCGCCATCAGGCGGCACGCCGGCGCCTGCCGGGCCGCTCTACCAGCCCGGCGTTCCCCTCTACGAGAATTATGGTCAGGTGCTGCTCAGCATGAACCAGGCGCCGAGCCTGCAGCAGCGTGTCGGCAACCGCTACTGGGGCGGCAGCGAGGCGATGGCGCGCGCCGGCATCAACAAGGCACAGGCGACGGATGGTTCGTGGACGCAATCGGCGTTCTGGGGCCGCATCGAGGGCGGGCAGGCCGAGCTGCGGCCGTCGAACACCACAGGCTCGACCTATAGCTCCGACGAGATGAAAGCGCAGACCGGCCTCGACGGGATTGCGCTCGACAACGACCGCGGCCGTTGATCATAGGTCTCACCGCGCAATATGGCCTGACGACGGCCTATATCAATTCGTTCTTCGGCAACGGCCGCATCCGCGCCGAAGGAACGGGCGTGGGTGCTACCGCGACCTGGTATGGCTATGACGGCTTCTATGTCGACGGCCAGGCGCAGACCATGTTCTATCACAGCGACCTGTCATCGGCGCTTGCGGGCAACATGACGCATGGCAATGAAGGCTTCGGCTATACGTTCAGCGTCGAAGGCGGCAAGCGGATCGCGGTTGGCAACGGCTTCTCGCTGACGCCGCAGGCGCAGCTTTCCTATGCGAAGGTCGACTTCGATGCCTTCGCCGATCGCTTCGGCGCGCTCGTCTCGCTCGGTAGTGCCGACAGCCTGCTCGGCCGCGTCGGGCTGTCACTCAATCATGAAAATGTCTGGAGCGACGGCTCGGGCATCGTCCGCTCCGACGTCTACGCGATCGGCAATTTGCACTACGAGTTCCTCAACGGCACCAGGATCGATGTCGCAGGCACCGGCTTCGCCAATGGCAACGACCGGCTGTGGGGCAGTGTCCGCGGTGGCGGCACCTATAGCTGGGCGAGCGGCCGCTACGCCGTGTTCGGCGAGATCACCTATCGCGCGAGCCTCGAAGACGCTGGCGAGAACCACAGCTACAGGGGCACGGGCGGCTTCCGCATCACCTGGTGATCGGCGGCTTTCGAACCGCTCGGGCCGAGCTGTGCCGGGCGCAGGTCGCGGCTGCAGGCCGCAGCCTCGGGCAAGCAAGCCGCGCTAATCGTGAACGCACTGTAATCCTGATCTCTCTGGTATTGGCCCCGCGGGCGACCATATCCTTGTCAGGTTCAATGAGGCGAATGGCGGAGGATCGATGGCCGACGCTGTGGAACTTCGGAAGCGAGCGGAAATGTTCGAGCGGCGCGCCGAGGAGGCGAAGGATCCGATCTCGCGGGCGCATTACCGCGAGATGGCTGCGCATTACCGAACACTCGCGGTCGAGCACCAGCGCGTGCGCAACGAGGAATCGACCGATCACTAGGTGATCGCCCGTGGCAGCCAGCCTTCGGAAACAGCCGGTAGAGTGCGCGGCCTCGCAGGGAATGTCATGGTCGGCTGGAGCTGACGCTCGACGGCCTCGAGGAGTGCCAGGCTGGAGGGCGGTGCAGCCCGGGCGTCTTGAGGCCATGGGAACAATGACTAGCTAACCCCGGCGAGGAGGCGTAGGCTTTTCATCTTACCGCTGAGGGGCAAAAGGGCGACAACTCTCACGCGTTATTGCAATTGGACCTGGCTTTGGTTTGGACAATGCCCGGCGAGATGATGATCCGCAGGCTGCGGGTCAATTCCAAATTGAGCGAGGATGACGTTTCCGCGCTTCGCTCCCTGCGTGTTCAGGTAAAGGAATTTCCTGAAGAAACAGTCGTCGTTCGCGAAGGCGAACGTGCGACGCATTGCGGCGTGATCCTGAGCGGCTTTGCCTACCGCGCCAAGGTGGCAGAGAACGGCAAGCGACAGATCCTGTCGTTCCATCCCGCAGGCGATATGCCGGACCTGCAGGGTCTTTTCCTTGACCGAATGGACCATGATCTGGTGACGCTGTCGCGCGCGCGTATCGGCTTCATCGAGCATCGCTCCATCCATCAACTGATCGAAGCGCAGCCGTCGATCGCGCAGGCGCTCTGGCGCGAAACGCTGGTCGACGCGGCGGTATTCAGAGAGTGGATCGTGAGCCTGGGCACAAGAACGGCCGCGGGACGCATGGCCCATCTCATCGCCGAACTTCGTCAGCGGCTGACCGCAATGGGGCTGGCCGCCGATGACGAGTTCGAATTTCCGATCACCCAATCCAGACTCGCGGAGGCGCTGGGACTGAGCGCGGTTCATGTCAACCGGGTGCTCCAGTCCTTTCGCGCGGAGGGTGTGCTCGACATCCAGAAGAACATGGTGAAGCTGAGCGACATCGCCAAACTCGTGGAGATCGGCGGCTTCAGCGACACTTACCTGCACCAGCAATAAGGTTTTGCGGAACGAGAGGGAGCTACCTCGCGTTGGCGCAAAATGCATATCTATCAGTTTCACATCGGCGGGCTCAGGCCCTTCCATGACGGGGAGGGTATGGAACTGCCGGATGCTGAAACTGCCTGGGCAGAAGCCCTGCGACTGGTGCGCGACGTCGAGGGTGCGCTGCAACCGGGCGAAAGCTGGTCGCTGGACGTCGTTGAAGACGGCACGACGATTTTTCGCATCAATCTCGCGACTGCAGACTTGCGGATCGGGCGCGACCGCGGTCCCGCCGAGATGATGAAGCGCTCGAAAGCGCTTTAGCTCTTTGTTTGAGCATGATCTTTTTCGGAAAACCGGTCTCCACTTTGCCGGATCATGCTCCAGAAGGCGGCTGCAACTGCAGCAAGAACCCTATCGAGCGCGTGCCTTCATCGCGGCAGGCCCAACGCGTTGCCGCACTGCTTCTGTTTAAAAGTGCACACACCGCACGATCTGCATAACGTAGGGTGCGCTCAAGAGCATGCGATTTCAGGAAATCTGGAATCACATGGGTTATTGCAAAGGTCCTGCCTCGTGGGAAAACTTAGCAGCGTTTCGCAGGGGAGGCGGACCCAATGCGACGACCATGCGGGCCTCTGATGTCCGAGGCACATTTTTACCTCAGCGCAACCAACCTGTACGATCTTCAGCGCGAGGTGACGGCCTTGTTTGCCCTTCGCAAGCGTGTCGCGGATGCCGAGCTGGCAGCCACGCGCCGCGCGCGCGAGGTCCGCGCCTCGATCGATCGGCGTGTCCCCTCTCGCGGCAAACGTAAAGCTCATTGATCTCCAGGACTGCATGGCAGTTCGCCAGCGAAGCCTTGGTGCGCTGAACTTGGGGACGGAAGTGTGTGAGGATCGTCGCGGAGGGGGAGCAATGGCTCCATCCGTTGCGTGCGAGTTTGGCTCAACCAAAAGTCGCAAAGCACCGACGCTGGGTTTGCGTTCGGCTGCATGATCCCATGGCATTTCCGGCGATTGCCGGGTTCGGATCGAATGTGGAGACCGTGGCGGAGAGATCGTCGACGCGTGGCTATCAGGCGTTTCGCGGATCAGGCCGGGCGCGCGAGCTAAGTATTTGAATGTGATGCATTTTGGCGCTCCCTAGCGGAATCGAACCGCTCTCTCCACCGTGAAAGGGTGGCGTCCTGACCGATAGACGAAGGGAGCAAAAACAATCGGCAAATCAACGCGTTAGGCGTGAGATATGCCGGATTGGCCGCCGACGGTTAGTGGCGGCGACGGAGCGAACGTATAGTGGTGATTGGATGGGGGGGCAAGCCGCAGGATGGCGCTTTTTGCAGCCATCCCCGGATGGCTCCGCGCGCGGCCGATACCCGAAAACCGCGATGGTTTCGCAACGCTTCGTAAAGCCGGATGCCGTAGGCGTCGGCCATGGCGTTCAGCAGCAAGAAGCGCGAGACGCGCAAATCGATGCATCAGCCCGGCTGGATCACGCTGGAGGGCGGATTCGCCGCGCGGCCCTGCGTGGTCCAGGACATGTCGTCCACCGGCGCCAAGGTCACGATCGACGATCCCAACACGCTGCCGGGAAAATTGCGCCTGGCGTTCTCGCGCGACGCGCGCACCGGACGGCCCTGCGAGGTGGTCTGGCGCCGCGGCCGGACCGTGGGCGTCAAGTTCGTGAGCTAGCAGTTCCCGCTTTCGCGCGATAGAAGGCCGGATGCGAAAGACGCTGATCCTCATCCTCGCGCTGCTGCCGGCAATCGCGCTGGCGGAGCAGCCGAGCCGACCGAAATCCGGCAAGGCTCCGGCTTCCACGAAGTCGCTCCCGCTGAAGGGGGCCGCGCGGCCCAATGCGTGCGCAGAGTACGGCGCGGGCTTCGTCAAGATGGAAGGCTCCGACACCTGCATCAAGATCGGCGGCGCCATCGATATTGGCGGCGGCGTTTCGATCGGCGGCGGCCGCTGAGATCAGCTCACGACATCGGCCGCGCCAGGAATTGCACGAAGCCGGGGCGCGTTGAAATCTCGGCGAACCAGCGCTCGAGATTGGACAGGCTCGGCTTGGTGATGCCCTCGACGCCGAACCATCGCCGCGCAAAGGCGGCGATCGCGATGTCGGCGATGGTGAACCCGTCGCCGTCGATGAAGCGCCGGCTCGCCAGATGCGCGTCGGCGATCCGCCACACCACAGCTTCGG
This sequence comes from Bradyrhizobium sp. Ai1a-2, assembly GCF_000426245.1. Classification (GTDB taxonomy): domain Bacteria; phylum Pseudomonadota; class Alphaproteobacteria; order Rhizobiales; family Xanthobacteraceae; genus Bradyrhizobium. Next base: position 45,588 of record NZ_AUEZ01000003.1, read on the forward strand.
CATCGGCGTCCTTCTGGATCGCGGCCATGTCGCGCTTTTCCGGCGGCGTGCGCACCAGCGCCCAGAACACCGGACGGTCGACCGGCTGCAGCGTCGACAGCGTCCAGTCGAGCCAGCGATCGACGCTCGCGCGCTGGCGCGGCGCGGCCGGATAGATCGGTGAGCCCTCGCCATAGGCGAGGCAGAGGTAGCGCATGATCGAATTGGATTCCCACAGCGTGTAGCTGCCGTCGACCAGCGTCGGCACACGGCCGTTGGGGTTCATCGCGAGATATTCGGGCTGGTCGTTCTTGCCGAACTGCATGCCTGCATCGATGCGATGATAGGGCAGCTCGAGCTCGCTGAGGCACCACAGCACTTTCTGCACGTTGACCGAGTTGGCCCGGCCCCAAACCGTGAGTTGATATTTTTCCGCCACGCGTCTCTCTCCCGTCGCTTGCTGCTCGCGTTGACGGCCGAATAGCAGAAAGTGCGCTCGCGATCATCCCGCACAAACAAAAAATCAGGCCCGCCGAGCGGCGCCTGATTTTGTTGTCGCGGCCTACGTGTGCTCAGAGCGTTTTCGAGCGAAGTGGATACCGGTTCGCGTAAAGAAAACGCGTCAAACCCTAGTGCCCGAAGAACAGCCACAACAGGATGATCACCGGGATAGGCACGCCGAGCAGCCACAGCAAGAGTCCTCTTGCCATCGTTTCCTCCTCCATTCGTATCGGTGAGGAAACGCGCGATCCATCGGCTCGTTCCGAAATGGATCGCGGCGCTCATGCTGTGATCGGATATGTGCGCGGCGTTTGCGCGAGGTCTACCAGTGGCCGGTGTTCGGCATCGACAGCCACGGCTCGGCCGGCGGCTTCGGATCGCCCTTCTGCAACAGCTCGATCGAATGCAGATCCGGCGAGCGCACGAACGCCATGTTGCCGTCGCGCGGCGGGCGGTTGATGGTGATGCCGAGCTTCATCAGCCGGTCGCAGGTCGCGTAGATGTCGTCGACCTCATAAGCGAGATGGCCGAAATGGCGATCCTCGCCGTATTTCTCCTCGTCCCAGTTGTAGGTGAGTTCGACCAGCGGCGCGCCGCGTGTGCTCGGCAGGTTCTTCAACTGGTCGACGTCCTCGGGCGCGCACAGGAACAGCAGCGTGAAGCGACCCTTCTCGTTGTCGATCCGGCGCACTTCCTTCAGCCCCAGCGCGTCCTGGTAGAACTTCATTGCGGTGTCTAGATTGCGCACGCGCAGCATGGTGTGGAGATAACGCATTTTCTTGTCCCTCAGAGATTTGTGAGAATTTCCGCCTTTTCGGCACGACGCGGCGGAAAATAGCAGCAAATCGTATGACGGGGCAGCCCTCTCACGATCTCGGCACGACGTTCATTAAAAACACGCAACGACACATGGTCGTGAGTCTCAGGCTTGTGAGTGGCGGGTAACGGCGCCCCGATTATCTTGCCGCGCGGGGAGGACGCGATGCCATACAGTCCTGAACTCGTCGAGACCATGCGGGCCGCTCTGGAAGCGGTGATGTCGAAAATTCCCGCCGATCAATCCGTGTTCGGCGTCAAGGCGGCTGTGGCCGAATGTATTCTGAAGGCCGCAGCCCACGGCCAAACATCCTTCGATGGCCTGGTCGCATCGGCATCTGCGCAGGTACAGCCGATTGTCGCCATGCTGTCGTGACCGCAGGTGAATTGCCGAAGTCAGAAAAAAGAAAACCCCGCGCGTGGGGGCACGGGGCTTTCAGGCTGACGGACTGGGGATTCAGGGCGCGAGCCGCCAGCTTCACATGTTAACTTAAGGTTGAACTTTGAAAAAGCAACAGCGCCGCCTAGAGGAGTATGTTCTCCAGGCGACGCTGCCGCGAAATACTGGGCCCTGAAATCCCCAGTTCCACTATGTCTGTTGGCGTGCAAATAGGTTCAAAAGAAAACCCCGCGATGGGGCATCGCGGGGTTTCTTAGCCGGCAGGCGGCAGGGGGAGTGTTCCTGCCGGCACTTCCTGATGCTCATTCAATTCGTGACGACCAAAAGCGTTCCCGCGGGAATTGCGGTCACACGAGGTGCCGACGTCTGCTCTCACCTTTTTACACAAACATTTGAGCCTGCATCGCATTCCTATGCCGTCAAGCGCATGTCGAGCGAAGGGAGGGCACCCAGCAAGGAGCAGATTCATGAAAAGGATCATTCTGGCCACCGCGATCGTGGCACTGACCGCCGTCTCTGGACAGGCGTTCGCACGTTCGCTGGCCGCAACACCGCGACAGGAAGCCACCGCCGCCGACCAGCGGGCCTACGACGCGTTCAATGCGTTCGATCAGGAGATGGCGCCGCAAATGACCGATGCCGACGCCCACCGCTACCATGGCGGGCCGAAATCGAACGACTAGGCGCGAGCGGCGGCGCTGCTGTCACGCCTTGCGGTCCAGCAGCGCCTCGCGCTCGGCCTGGGCCTGCGCGTTGATGACATTCCGGACGTCGGCATTGATCTGGTGCGGCGGTGCCTTGGCAGTCTCGTCGATGACGAGCTGAACCTTCGCCTGCGTCACCGCGGCAGGGACGGGGTAGATGACCATGACGGCAACCTCCTGCCTAAAATTCTCAGGTTCGCATTTACGTTTTCTAAAGAGGTTCGGTTAATGCGCGCGAATTCGGTTGTCCGAACGTCCGGGAACTCCGATCGCGAGCAGGCTTGGGCGGATGTGGTTAGCTGCGCAGCAAGATGACGAAATCGTTTCACAAAGGCTGATCGGAGGCCTGTGGATTTGCTGCGGATAACCAGGGGATAAAAGGCAACTATTTACCGTTATGAGCGCGTCCGCGCGGTGCGTGCCCTAACGGTCCCTTTCAGCACGACCGATAACGCTATTCAGTTAGGTTAAGAGCAGGATCGCGTTGCGATCACCGGAGGTTGCGCATACGGATCGGGTGCGGAACCCGAGCCATGATGATCCCTTCGTTTCACAATGCGGACAGGCCGACTCACCGACGCGTGATGGTGGTGGGGCTGTTGTTTTGCCTCGCCTTCGTTGCCGTCAGCCTTTCGCTGCGGCCGCAGGTCAACGATGGACGCGTGCTCGTGAAGGCCGACCGCCTGGTGCGCACCGCCGGCGAACCGCGCAAGGCCCATTGAGGGGCTAACGCGGATCCTGTCCCGGCAATTTCTCGCTTGAGGAGCGGTGATACATCGCGATGGCGATGAACCCGCCATAGCCGATGATGTTGATCAGAATTTCCAGCCAGACCGGCATGGCCATACCCCTTCCGCAGCACAATACGCCCAGAGATCGCGTTTTGTTCCTGCGCCCGATCCATGGGTGATCCGGCCGAGTTGCATAGCTCGACGGGAATAAGCTCGAGGGTGGAGGCCTTCGCCCAAGCGCAGCGAACGTGGCCCTTTGCGGCAATATGCCTGCCGGTTCCCGATGCAACCAATCGGGGGGTGCTGCGTTGGAGCGGCGGATGAATGTGTGAGGAGGCGAGGATGAAAAAGGCACTCGCAGTTTTGGCTACGGTCGCCACCCTCGGCGCGACCACGATGAGTTCGCCGGCCGAGGCGTACTGGCGCGGCGGCGGCTGGGGTTGGCGAGGCGCGGGTCCGGGCCTGGCATTCGGTCTCGCCGCGGGCGCACTGATTGCGGGCGCCGCCGCAGCGTCCAGCCCCTATTATTACGGGCCGGGCTACGGCTACGGCGGTTATCCGGGCTACTACGGCCCGCGTTATGGCTACTATGGCGGCGGCTACCCAGCCTATTACGGCGGCTACGGGTATCGACGCTATTACGGCGGTGGTGGTCCTTACGCCTACTGGGGCGGACCCTATCGGCGCGCCTACTGGGGCCCCGGCTATTGGTAACAAAAAGCCCGGGGCGATGCGCCCCGGGCTTTTTGACTCACCCGCTGCTGCGAGCCCCTGAGCATTTTCGGTGCTGATGAAATCAGAACCGAAGCTCTGGATTCTTCTTTGAAGCGTTGTCTGCGCAGATAAGTCTACGCAATCTGCGTGGACTTGATTGCTATGCGATCCGGTGTCCACCCTCGGATCAAGTCCGAGAGCATGGCTCGAACGCGCTAGTCGGTCTCGACCGGCGCTTCCTGATAGCCGTGCCAAGCGCCGCCCAGTGTGTTGGCATAATACTCCTGGCGCTCGCGTTCGAACTTTTGCTGGGTCGCCTTGAAGCTGGCGATGCGAGCGGCGATCTCTTCGCGTTCGCGCGCAAGCCGCTCTTCCTTCTCGGTCTCGGCGTTTTCGGTCTCAGCGTTTTCGGTCATGGCATTTTCTGTCATGGCGTTTTCAGTCAAGGCCCATCCCTGTAATCGTAGTGTCATCTGGCTGAATTCGCCTTCCCATTGGGGCGCCAATGGGGAGCAGCCGGTGCAGCATTGTGGTGAGATGATGGGCAGCGAAGGCGGTGGATAAGGCGCGTACGCTGCTTGTCGCCTCTCCGCGAGCCCGCTAGCCAAAAAGAGAAACTGGGGAGGCCTGCATGGCAATGATCGATCTGGATTCACTGAGCATCGAAGAGCTCGCAAGCTTGCGCGAGCATGCGAGCGACAAGCTGTTCGAAAAGGTCGCGGCGCGCCGCGCCGAACTCGAAGCGGAGTTGGACAGGCTGGCTCAATACGGCAAGCCGGTGAAGAAGTCCGATGCCGCTCCCGTCGCGAAGGCGAAGAAGAGCGATGAGGTGAAGGAGACGAAGGAGCCGGTCGCCAGGGCGGCATAGCCAGGGCGGCTTGAACCAAGGCAGCGTGACAAAGGCGGCCTGACCTGCATGGCAAGTGCGATCCCTCGCTCCCGCTGGCCGTGCTATAGTCATCACGGCCAACTCGGGTTTCTCACGTGATTGCAAAAGATCTGCGCACCGGTGTCGAGGCGCTCGGCAATTTGATCGCCGAGGCCTCCACCATCGTTCCTTTCACGGGTGCGGGCATTTCAACCGAGAGCGGGATTCCCGACTTCCGCTCGCCCGGCGGATTGTGGACGCGCAACCGACCAATTCCCTTCGACGAGTTCGTTGCAAGCTCGGACGCGCGCGACGAGGCGTGGCGGCGGCGCTTTGCGATGGAGCCGACGTTTGCTGCGGCGAAGCCCGGACGCGGGCATCGTGCGCTCGCCTCGCTCTATCGCGCAGGGAAGGTTCCGGCGATCGTCACGCAGAACATCGACAATCTGCATCAGGTGAGCGGCTTCAACTCGGATCACGTGGTCGAGCTGCACGGCAACACGACGTATGCGCGTTGCATCAGTTGCGGCAAGGCGTACGAGTTGCCGTGGGTCAAGCAGCGCTTCGACGAGAACGGCAGTGCGCCGGATTGCACCGACTGCGGCGACCCCATCAAAACCGCAACCATCTCGTTCGGCCAGGCGATGCCGGAGGATGCGATGCGACGGGCGACGGAACTTGCGCAGCACTGCGACCTGTTCCTTGCGATCGGATCTTCGCTGGTGGTGTGGCCCGCGGCGGGATTTCCGATGATGGCCAAGAACTGCGGTGCCAAGCTTGTGATCATCAACAACGAGCCGACCGAGCAGGACGATATTGCGGATCTCGTGATCCGCCACGACATCGGCGAGACCCTTGGGCCGTTCGTGGGCAATTGATGCACAATTGATTCGCGGTTGTGCAAGCCTGTTCATAGTTCCCGTTGGATTCGTTTTTTATCTATGCGACGCAAGCGGGAGTGTTATCTTTTGATTCGAGATTCGCGTGCGCTGTTCATGAGCGGTCGTGCAACAACGCACTGGTAGGTACCGTCGCAGAGAGACGGGTTGCAGATGATGTGCGGGGTCCGGGGTCATGGGGTCGGACGGATTTGAGTCCAAGAAGCTCGGCGCGTCGCCACCAGGCGGTGCCGGGCAGGGCAGGCTTGGGCCAGGTGAATATTCGGACAGAGCGCCGCGCGATCCGGCGGCGGATGCCTTCTCCGGCCTTGGCGATGCAGCGGCAAGTCTCGTCGAGATTTCCGGCGTCATCAAATGGTTCGATGCCTCGAAAGGCTATGGCTTCGTCGTCCCCGACAATGGCTGGCCCGACGTGCTTCTGCATGTGACGGTGCTCCGCCGCGACGGCTATCAGACAGCGTATGAAGGCGCGCGCGTGCTGGTCGAGTGCGTGCAGCGTGCGAAGGGCTATCAGGCGTTCCGCATCGTCTCGATGGACGAGTCGACGGCGATCCATCCGGCGCAGATGCTGCCGCCGCGGACCCATGTCACGGTCACCGCGACCAGCGGGTTGGAGCGGGCGCAGGTCAAGTGGTTCAACCGGCTGCGCGGCTTCGGCTTCCTGACCTGCGGCGAGGGGACACCCGACATCTTCGTGCACATGGAAACGCTGCGGCGCTTCGGCATGACCGAGCTGCGCCCCGGCCAATATGTGCTGGTGCGGTTCGGGCCCGGCTCCAAGGGCATGATGGCCGCCGAGATCCACCCGGAGACCGGCCCGTCTGCGCTGTCGTCGCACTGATTTCCCGCTAAAGCTCTAACGGAAACGTGAGCCGGATGGCGCCCGTCATGTCTTTGTCCTCTGGCCATCGGCGCTGCGCTCGGGCTAGGTTCGCCGCGGTTTGATTTTGCCGTGAGTGCTATTGCCATGACTTTCGATCGTGTCGCCGGGCATCGCCTGCTCGTTGGCCTGTTTGCGTCGTTCGTCCTCCTGCTTGGTGTGATCGCGAGCCCGGCCGCAAAGGCCGCGACGGTCCAGCCGCTCGAGATCGTCACCAAGAACGGCGTGCATGTCTTCTCCGTCGAACTCGCGACGACCGAGGAGGAGAAGACGACGGGGCTGATGTACCGGAAGGAGCTGCCGGACGGCAAAGGCATGCTGTTCGACTTCTCGCCGGAGCAGCAGGTGTCGATGTGGATGAAGAACACCTATGTCTCGCTGGACATGATCTTCATCCGCGCCGACGGCCGCATCCTGCGGATCGCCGAGAACACCGAGCCGTTGTCGACCAAGATCATCTCGTCCGGCGGGCTCGCCAAGGGCGTGCTGGAAGTGGTCGCGGGCACGGCGCAAAAATACGGCATCCAGCCAGGCGACCGGGTGGCGCACCCGCTGTTCAACGCTAAGTAGGCGCAAACAGGCGGCACGGCGAGCGCGCCTTGCTGGCGCCCGCCTAACCGTGTATCGACATCGCCTTGCGGATTGCTCGGGGTATAGCGCAGCCTGGTAGCGCGGCAGTTTTGGGTACTGCAGGTCGTTGGTTCGAATCCAGCTGCCCCGACCAACTAATCATCTGATTTTTCTCACCTTTTCAAAAGCGGTTCTGACGCTCGGTTCTTACGCTGTTCCGCCGTCCTCTCCGACCGCTCGCGACTGCTTGCGGGCCTCGGCGACGGCCACGATTTTCTTGTTCCGCCTGCGGATGTATCGCAGCGACATCTCCTTCTTGGTGTGGGTTAGGTTGGCCTGGATGCCCTCAAGGTTGGCCCCGGCTTCCTCCGCCTCGGTGGCGCCGCCGGCGCGGGCGTCCATGCTCTTGACGTCGAACGGAATGCCGGCGGCCTGGGCGATCTGGCGCCACCATTTCGCGTAGGAGCGGTACCGGATCGGCAGCCCATGCTCGCCCTTCACGATCGCGCCCTTCCGCTCCTCCATCGGGACCATCTCGAGGAGTGGCATCAACAGGTCGTAGATCGTGAGATCGAACTCGGCCGCCGCTCGGTACTTCGATTTCGATGTCCGCGTGCGCCAGCGCCAGCCCGGTACGCTTTCCCAAGTGTAGAAGCCCGACCAGGTTTCATCGTCGAGATGCAGGACCGTGATCCCGGTCGGGAAGCGGGCGTCGGCTTTGCGAGGCGCCCAGTCGCCGATGATGTCCTTTTGGCGCAGCATCAGCTCGAATTGCGAGGCGGTGCCGATCGACATGTAGAGCGCGCGTTCGCGCGGCATCTTGTCTTTGTCCGCAAGCTCGAAGGCGGTCTTTATGAAGGACCGCACATGCTGATAGGTCAGCTCCTGCTCGCGCGCCCCTTCGCGCTCAAATTGCACCTTGTGGAGCTCGTCAGCGAGCAGTGCGCATCCTCGCTTGCGACGACGATTCCTTCCTCAATGAGGTGCTCGCGGTCGACAACAAATATTACGAGCACCATTTCGACTTCAAGGACACGGTCTACGGCACGAAGCCGGGCACGCCGTTCCTCAAGACGGTCGAGAAGCTGACGCAACACGCGGCCGGCCGGACTAGCCTTAGCGCGCAGATGGTCTACCGGACGGCAAAGCGCGAGAAGCTCGCGCCGGCGACCGCGACGCTTGTCGGCGTCGAGGCCGACATCCTGCAGAAGGCCGTCGCGTTCGCGCGCGGGCTTGGCTTCCCGGTCGACGAATATCCGATCATCGTCACCGATGCGCTCGGTCCGAACATCCTCGGCATGGCGGAGAACGGACGGATTTACGCTTCGCGCCTTGCGTTCATGCAGGGCACCAAGCGTGTCGCCGGCACGCTGATCGAGGAGTTCATCCACCTCCGCTACAAATATGAAGACGAGACCCGCGGCATGCAGGAATTCCTCTTGGACCGCCTCGTGCATCTGGGTGAGCAGATGCAGGGGGAGACGCTCTGATGGCCGCCCCTAAGAGAGCGCCCGCCCCCGACGCCCGGCGCGACATGGAGAAGGAATTGGCCGCGGCCGCCGCGCTGAAATACCAGCTCGGCGAAGCCTTCGGTGACGATCACGACGTCACCCTGATCCGCGACATGATCGAGGGCTCAGTCTCAATGGCAAGGAGCAAGATCTGCGTCGCGTCGACGGAGTGTTTCGTGGCGTCGCCGTTGAGCAGGCAGGTCAGTATTCGGTCGAATTCTGGTATCGGCCTCTCACCTGGAATGTAGCTGTGGCGCTGTTCACCGCGAGCCTCTTGGCGCTTTTCATTACGGTATTTGCTAACCAGCGCGGACTTGCAGTGGCGCGCTATACCCGAAAAGGTAGGTTCAAAAAGGCAAGTCCCCGGAGTTAGCATTCAACGCCGACCGCTTGCGCATTTTTGGAGCGCCTGAGCGGTCCCGGCGGCCCGGCCAAGGCCATTTTCTGAACCTGGCGTGAAGAGGTAAGGCAATTTTGCTGCCTAACAAAGCGCTAACACACATCTATCGCGGTCGCTGCGAAGAACGGAAGGGACAATGTTGCCGCCTGGTCGTCCGCGGCAACAAGAACCGCTGCCTTGTCGAATTCCTAGATGGCTTCCGGTTGATGACGAACCGAAACACGCTTCGAGCGGTGAAGCCGACCAAGTCAGTGTCAGTGCGGCTTCGGTGAGCGCGACGGCGCGAGAACCGAGCCGCCAATCCGCACCTCGAAATGCCGCTTCCGCCGAACCGGCTACCCGTCACCAAGGCGCATGCTTCACCTTTCCGCACGCGGGGGCCCGTAGTTTTCCGGGGGAGAACGGGGACAGCTGGGGTGGTACCACTGTCAGAGGGACGGAGCCGGTACCTTTTTCAGGATGGCAAGCATTTTTATCCAGTCCCCCGAAGCGCATGATTTTACGCTCGTTTCTGTATTCAAAGTTATTTCGAGGGGTTCATGGGACGCCGTTGGTCTGATCTGGACATTGACGATCTCAAACGAATGGCTCGTTGCGATTACCCAGCACAAAGCATCGCGCAGATGCTGCATCGATCGCCCAGTGGTGTGATCGCGAAAGCCTACGAGCTGAAGATTTCTCTTCAGTCTCATCACCGGCTGCTTCCCCGTGGCTTCAAGCGGCCGCGGCCACGCGGGTTTTCGCTCAACTGAGCCGCGGCGCCGATCGGAGCGATGGTTACAGCGATTGGCCCGGAAGGCTGCAGCGGGCGAGTGGCCCGCTTACGACCCGCACGGCTCGCCTTGCCTCGCGCGATCTCTTTCGCCGGCTGGTAAGCGTTCTGGCTTCTGCCGCCAGGACCCGCCTGCGGAGATTATGAAGTTCAGCCATTCGTTGGGTCATTACCCGGACCTTCTTGCGCAGAGCTCCGGCTGAAATCACACGACAACTTTTGATTATCATTCAAACACACATATCGACTAGGAATAGAGGAATAAGTACCTAAGCACCTTCGGCGGACTAGGGAATACCATCGCCGGGCGCTGTTCCCAAATGGGGACAGGCCCTCTCTCTATTCACAGATCGATGAAATTGGTGCTCGTCCCCGGATCAAGCCGTTGAAATGGCGTGGCAAATGCCGGCTTGGCTAGGCCCGAAGCCGCTCCGCGCTTACGGTTCGGGGTGCGCCTGCTGCCCCATCTCCAATCCGTGCCGGCGCCCCCGCGCAATGCCCTCGGCGATCGCCTTCGCGACACTCTCGGCGTCAGCGGGAGAGAGTTGGTCGAGTGGCTTCCATGAGCGCGCTATTTGGCGAGCGCGCTCCATGTCTTCGTACAGAGCAATGGGAGGAGGCGGTTTGACTGGCATTTTCGTAACTCCGCAACCGCAATCTACCTGAATCTACATTGCCTGGATGAGTTCAGGTATGCGTTTGATCGCGGGAATTCCGCATTTTGCTCGTCGCGGATGCATGGTCGGGCGTGTCGTCAAGCGTCGGCGCGATCACACCGCTCTCCTTGCTCAACGCGAACACGTCAACCGCGCGAGATGTCCTGATCGGTAGATCAGGAAAAGATCGCCTGTGTAGTGGAAATACTCGCCCGTGAAATCCTTGGTTCTGAACCTTAGTTGAATCTTGTTGTTGCTGACGACCGAAGCGCGCTGCGGGCCGTTCCCGGTATCGATCGAAACCGGCGGACCGAGGGCAAGCGTCACGGTTTTTGTCGAGGGCGCGGATGCGGTCGGATCGAACAGGGAGCCGCTGCAGGCGAGCGCGGCAGGCTGGGCGGCGGCGGCCGAAGCAAACAGTGAGGCAAGAGATGACAGAATTATCAAGGAGGTTCTGAACATTGATGGCTCCGAAAGGGATTCAAGAAATCGCGGCGGGACTTGCAGGGGGAGCATAGTAGGTGCCGTCAGGGTTCGCTAGCAACGGTTGTGGTTGCCGAAGCGCACGTCGAATCGTCAGTCCGGACGATGTCGTGCCCCGGGGCTGCTGCGATCTGTCGGACAGTCAGCGGAGAGGCAGAAACCTCAGTCGTTTGACGTAAGGAACGGCAGTACCGGCACGTCGATGCCGATGGCCAATTCGAGGACGGCACCGATCGCAGCGATTGCCGCGGACAATTCAAGCAGGATGAATGCGAGGAGTGCGCTGAGCCCGATGATTGCGTTCTTGCGGCCGTTCCACATGATGTCGCCTGCAATCCTGGCTCTCGCAACGAAAGCTCGATTTGGCCGGTTGGGTCTTGGGCCGGGGATCCGGTACGGTGAATCCGCTTTAGCATCGCGGCCACCGTGCTCAAGATGAGCTTGATCTTAACCTAACCGATCAACCTTAACGCTGTGCGGCGGTGGCCGTCGTGGTCCTGTGGCCGCTTCAGCATCCGCGACAGATCGATCCGATCATCTTGTCGACCTTGGCGTCTTCGCGATCGAGCGTGGGATCGGTGCCAAGCAGCGGACCTTTCTGGGGACCGTTGGCAATGCCTTCGGACGAAAGCGCGGTTCCGAGCGAGTTGGTGCCGGGCGTGGCAGGATTGGTTCCAAAAGCGCCGCCGGTGACCGGCAGGCCACCGCTTGTGGGCAGGCCGCTGCTCATCGGCATGCCTCCGTGCATGCCCATGCCTCCCATACCGTGGCCCATGCCGCCTCCGCCGCCGCGCGCGAATGCTGCGGCGGTCGAGAGACCGACGGCGAGGGCGATGCAGAGAAGGGATAGTTTCTTCATGGCGAGACTCCTGTCTTCGCGAGACGGCGCGGCCGATCCATTCGGGCGGCGCCAGCACAAACAGGATGTAGGCATTGCGGTCCCGCGCAATGCGTTCGCGCTCATCAAATCCTCTGGCGCGAGGCCTCGCGCCGGATCGCGGCCACGAGAGCGACGGCGATGCCGTTCATGAGTCTCAACGATTTGTAACCAAGGCCTTCGTGTGGGCGGCGATGGCCGCTTCCTCGTCGGTGGGGACCACCAGGGTTGCGACGCGCGCAGTCCTTGCGCCGATCCGGAGTTCATTGGCGCTGTTGGCGTGATCATCGAGGTCGACGCCGAGCCAGCCAAGACCCGCGCAGATCTGCTTGCGCACCTCGGGACTGTTCTCGCCGATGCCCGCGGTGAAGACGATCGCGTCCAGGCCGCCCAGGCTGTGGGTCATCGCGGCGATCGCCGCGCCGGCGCGGAAGGCGAACAGTTCGAGCGCTTCCGCGGCACGGGGATCGTCGCTCCGGGTGAGCACGCGCACGTCGGCGCTGATCCCGGACACGCCGAGCAGTCCGGATTTGTAATAGAGCACGTGCTCGATCTCGTCAGCCGAAAGCCCGCGCTGCTGCTGCAGGTAGAGCGGCAGGCCGGGATCGATCGCGCCGCAGCGCGTGCCCATCATCAGCCCGTCCAGTGTCGTGAAGCTCATCGTCGTGTCGATACTGCGCCCGTTGCGCATTGCGCACAGGCTGGCGCCGCTGCCGAGATGGGCCGTCACGATCCGCCCCATCGCCAGATCCGGTGCGATCTCGCGTAAACGGCGGGCGATGAACTCGTAGGAGAGCCCGTGAAAGCCGTAGCGGCGCACGCCTTCCTGTTCGAAATGCCGCGGCAGCGCGAAGCGGCTCATCGGCGGCGCGATGCTGTGGTGGAAGGCGGTATCGAAGCAGGCGACCTGCGGCAGGTCCGGCCGCAGCTTCTGCATCGCCTCGATCGGCGCGAGACAGACCGGCTGGTGCAACGGCGCGAGTGGGGTGAGCTCGCGCAGCGCCTGCAGGATGGCCGGCGTCACCTTCACCGGTTCAGAGAATTTCAGGCCGCCATGGACGACGCGGTGACCGACCGCGACGAGGGCTCCACCTGCCAGGAATTCGTCGATCCAATGCAGGAGATCGGAAAAGAAGCTTTCGTCGTCCGCCTCCGTCGCGGCGTGCCGCTCGAACAGCACTTTGCCGTGCAGGTCCTTCACGATCATCTGCGGCTGATGCTGATGATGGTCGAGCATGCCCTTGCAGAGCAGCGCGGGATCGCCCGACCCGCCGCTCGCAAACAGCGCCAGCTTGATCGTTGACGATCCCGCGTTGAGGACGAGGAGGGCGTTCGGCATCTTCTTGGGCCTCAACGCTTGGAGTCAGGCATCAATCGCCGGCGTTCGCGGCGGTGCCGTACGGCCAGGACCAGTCGCGGATATCGGGCATGTCCTCGCCGTGCTCGCAGACATATTTGCGGTGCTCGATCAGGCGGTCGAGGCAATGTTGCTTGACGGCGGCCGCCGACGCCGCAAGTCCTGGCACGCGGTTGATGACCTCGATCGCGAGATGGAAGCGGTCGAGCTCGTTGAGCACGACCATGTCGAACGGCGTCGTCGTCGTTCCCTCTTCCTTGAAGCCGCGCACATGGATGCCGGAGTGGTTGGTGCGCGCATAGGTGAGGCGGTGGATCAGATAGGGATAGCCGTGATAGGCGAAGATCACCGGCTTGTCGCGGGTGAACAAGGTGTCGAAGTCGCGGTCGGTGAGGCCATGCGGATGCTGTTCGCGCGGCTGCAGGGCCATGAGGTCGACGACGTTGACGACCCTGATCTTGAGACCCGGGATCTGCTTGCGGAGAATGTCGACAGCGGCGAGCGTCTCCAGCGTCGGCACGTCGCCGGCGCAGGCCATCACCACGTCGACGTCGCCATCGGCTGTTTCCGTTCCGGCCCACGACCACGCGCCGATCCCGGCCGCGCAATGGACCGCGGCCCCCTTGATCGTCAGCCATTGCGGCGCGGGCTGCTTGCCGGCCACGATGACGTTGATCCGGTCGTAGGTGCGCAGGCAGTGGTCTGTGATCCACAACAGCGTGTTGCTGTCCGGCGGGAAATAAACGCGGACGATGTCCGCCTTCTTGTTGGCGACGAGATCGACGAAGCCCGGATCCTGGTGGCTGAAGCCGTTGTGATCCTGCCGCCAGACATGTGAGGTGAGCAGATAGTTCAGCGAAGCGATCGGGCGCCGCCAGGGCAGGCCGCGGGAGACCTTCAGCCATTTGGCATGCTGGTTGAACATGGAATCCACGATGTGGATGAATGCCTCGTAGCAGGAGAACAATCCATGTCGCCCGGTGAGCAGGTAGCCCTCAAGCCATCCCTGGCAGAGATGCTCGCTCAGGATCTCCATCACCCGGCCGTCCCGGGACAAATGGACGTCGTAGGGCTCGATTTCCTCCATCCAGACGCGATCGGTCGTTTCGAACACGGCATCGAGCCGGTTGGAGGCGGTCTCGTCCGGACCCATGATGCGAAAATTGCGAGTGCTCTCGTTGCGCGTCATGACGTCGCGCAGGAACTTGCCCATCGTTCGCGTGGCTTCATCGATGACGCCGCCGGGCGTGGCGACCTCGATGGCGAAGTCGCGATAGTCGGGCATTTCGAGTTCGCGCCTGAGCGTCCCGCCATTGGCGTGCGGGTTGGCGCCCATCCGACGCGCGCCTGCCGGCGCCAGTGCCTGCAACTCCGGAACGAGTCTGCCTTGCTCGTCGAACAGCTTCTCTGGCTCATAGCCGCGGAGCCACTGTTCGAGTATGGCAAGGTGGCCTGGATTGCTGCGGACTTCGGCAACCGGCACCTGGTGTGCGCGCCAGAATCCTTCGACCTTGAGGCCGTCGACTTCCTTCGGGCCGGTCCAACCCTTTGGGCTGCGCAGCACGATCATCGGCCATCGCGGCCGCCCCTCGGACGACGAGGCGCCTCGTGCGGCCTCTTGGATAGCGCGGATGCGATCGGTCGCGGCATCCAGGGTGGCTGCCATCTGCCGGTGCATCGTCTTGGGATCATCGCCCTCGACGAACATCGGCTCGTGGCCGAATCCCAGGAACAGATTGCGGATTTCCTCGTCGCTCATCCGTCCGAGCACGGTCGGGTTGGCGATCTTGTAGCCGTTCAGATGCAGGATCGGGAGCACCGCGCCGTCGCGCGCAGGGTTGAGAAACTTGTTCGAATGCCAGGAGGCGGCGAGCGGGCCGGTCTCGGCTTCGCCGTCGCCGATGACGCAGGCAACCAGCAGATCGGGATTGTCGAACGCCGCGCCATAGGCATGGGCGAGCGCATAGCCGAGTTCGCCGCCTTCATGGATCGAGCCCGGTGTCTCCGGCGCAGCGTGGCTTGGGATGCCGCCGGGAAAGGAGAACTGCCGAAACAGTTTGCGCAGGCCGTCGACGTCTCGCGTGATGCTCGGATAGATCTCGGTGTAGATGCCTTCGAGATAGGTGTTGGCGACCATGCCGGGCCCGCCATGGCCGGGGCCGCAGATATAGATGACGTTGAGATCGCGGTGTTTGATCAGGCGATTGAGATGGGCATAGACGAAGTTCAATCCGGGCGTGGTGCCCCAATGGCCGAGCAGACGCGGCTTGATATGTTCTTTGCGAAGCGGTTCGCGGAGCAGGGGATTGTCGAGCAGATAGATCTGGCCGACCGAGAGGTAGTTGGCGGCGCGCCAGTACCGATCAAGCAGATCGAGTTCGTTGCTATCGAGAACGGCGGACGGGCTGCTTGCATGTTGCATAGAACGCCTCGTTGTTTCTTGGCGACGTTGCCAATCGTGATGGCCTTGTCGGACGCGCCACTGTCCATGCCAATGCGGTTCCGGTGTTGACCCAAGTCAACCGTATCCAGCCATCGCCGATCCCGGCGCCACGCGCATGCGCTCGCCGCGCCACTTGTCCGTGACAATGGGCGCGGATCAGCGCCGTTCCGGCGCAGGAAATGCCAATTATAGTGGCGGCGTTTGACGAAACTGCGATGCCGCGCTCTTGACCGGGGCGTGCGGCCAAACCGGGCAGGGTGCAGCGCAGCTATCGGCTGGAGACCAGCCTCAGCGAAGGCTGGAGGGCCGCTTCGAGTTCCACCCGCAGGCGCTGGACTCTCGGATCGTTCGAGCGCTCGGCGCAGACTGCGTATTGATGGACCGACTGGGCCAGCGCGCGCAGCTCCGGGGCTGTCTTTGACACTGCGGCGAGCTTGAGCACGATGGCGCCCAGGTTCACCAGCATTTCATCCAGCGTCCGGTCGATCTTGTCGAACTCGTTCTTCATCCGACTCCTGTGCACGTCAATGAAGGCTGGTGAATGACGTTCCTGTGGCAACATCGGTAAAGCTAACCATTGGTAAATTGCGCGCGGTTTTGACTTCCGGTCGCGCGATCCCTGACGTATCGAAATGGAAAGCCCGGCCATTCGGCGCCGGGTCAAGAATTCAGCGAGGAAGCACCATGCCGCGCAGACTGATCGATATCTCTGTCCCCCTGCAAAACGACGTGCCGGCCGATCCGCCGGGCAACCACCCGACCATCCAGTATATCGATCACCAGCAGGGCCTGCCGCGCATGCTGGAATTCTTCCAGGGGCTCAAGGCAGAAGATCTGCCGGATGGGCAGGGCTGGGCGGTCGAGCAGGTCAACCTCTCCACCCATAACGGCACGCATCTGGATGCGCCCTGGCATTTCCATCCCACCATGAACCGTGGCGAGCGTTCCTGGACGATCGACGAGGTGCCGCTGGAATGGTGCTTCCAGCCTGCCGTCAAGCTCGACTTCCGGCATCTGCCGGACGGCTATGTCGCCACCGCCAGGGATGTCGAAGCGGAGCTCAAGCGCATCGGCCATATGCTGAAGCCGCTCGAGATTGTCGTCGTCAACACCAGCGCCGGCGCCAAATTCGGTCGGCCGGATTACGTCGTCTCGGGCTGCGGCATGGGCTATGAGGCGACGATGTATCTGTTGGAGCGTGGCGTGCGGCTGACCGGCACCGACGGCTGGAGCTGGGATGCGCCATTCGTCTACACCGCGAAGAAATATGCCGAGACGAAGGACGCGAGCCTGATCTGGGAAGGGCACAAGGCCGGCCGCCATATCGGCTATTGCCACCTCGAGAAGCTGCACAATCTCGAACTGTTGCCCTCGACCGGATTCATGGTGTCGTGCTTCCCGGTGAAGATCGAGCGCGCCTCAGCCGGGTGGACACGGGCGGTCGCGATCCTCGAGAGCTGAGCCACGCGCAAGCGTTTTCGAGCGAAGCATGCCTGCTTCAATCAGAGCGAAGCTCTGGCTCGGAGAGCTGCTCGAACCAAAAGAAAATCAGGTACGCCGTTTTCCGACGCACCTGATTTTTTCATTCGATCGAATGCAGTAATGTCAGCGGTCCGATATCACCACCTGCAGACGCGAACGCCGCGCGGGCTCCACCAGCACCGCCGGCCACCGCCGTAGTAACCGTAGCCGCGGGGATGCCAGCCGCGGCGATAACCACCGCCGCGATAACCCCATCCACCACGATATCCGCCGCCACGATAACCCCAACCGCCGCGATAGGCCTGCGCCGGCGATGTGGTCGCGCCGACCAGTACCGCAGAGGTGCTGGCCACGTAGACGAACAGCAATGCCACCGCAGCAAGGCAGCGGGTTAGGAAATTGTAGCGTTTAACCATTCAGGAACTCCCGGTGACTTCCAGACATCCAAACAATCCACTGTCTTGCTTGGACGTCTAAGACTTAGACGTTTGAGACAGCCACTAGTTCAGATGCACTAAGACGAATTTTTGTCGAATGTTCTTGCGCTTCGCAAAAACTCTATTGGGCAGGTCGGGTGAGGTCAAGCTACTGTCCTGGCTGCAGAAATGCATCCTTTGTCCTGCTGTTCATCCGTCGTTCATCTTGTTCATCTTTGTCGTATCCAATGATTTGTGCGTTAGAGAAACATGGCGAAAAAGATTTCGACAAAATTCCGCAGAGAACTTGATCTCGACACGATCGCATTCCTAAGCCACGCGATGATTCCTGCCTGACGAGTCCCCATGCCCAAGCAGCACACCTACGTCCTCGGCCTCAACACCTATGACCATGACGTCAGCGCCTGCCTGTTGCGCGACGGCGCGATCGCCTTTGCGATCGCCAAGGAGCGGATCACACGCGAGAAGCACGCATCCGGATTCTACAAGGAGGTGATCGACTATTGCCTCAAGGCC
Organism: Bradyrhizobium sp. Ai1a-2; assembly: GCF_000426245.1. Taxonomy (GTDB): domain Bacteria; phylum Pseudomonadota; class Alphaproteobacteria; order Rhizobiales; family Xanthobacteraceae; genus Bradyrhizobium. The sequence goes on from NZ_AUEZ01000003.1 coordinate 63,584, forward strand.
GAGGGCATCACGCTCGATGACGTCGATCTGGTCGTCAGCAATTGCTACATCCTGCTGGTGCCGGAGCTGGAAGAGCGGCTGATCTATCAGGACATGGCAGGCTTTCTTCCGTATCCCGAACGGCAGGAAGCGTCCAAATATCCGCTGTTTCGTTCGACCTCGGGCAAGGTGGCGTCGGTCTCCCACCATCTGGCGCATGCCTACAGCGCATTTGCGGTGTCGCCGTTCGATGAAGGCGCGGTGATGGTGGTCGATGGTGTCGGCAACTATCAGTCCGACGTCATGGAGCAATATCCCAATGCCGACGCGGCGTCGCCGCTCGCGCGCGAATCCGAAAGCTACTACCGGTTCGAGGGCGAGAAGCTGGAGTGCCTGAAGAAGGTCTTCATGGAGCCTTCGCGCGGCATGCTCAGTGATGAATTCTACAACATGCCGGGCCTTGGCGCGCTCTATAGCCGCGTCTCGTCCTACGTGTTCGGCGACTGGAACAAGTGCGGCGAACTGATGGGCCTCGCGCCCTACGGCCGTCGCGAGCAGGTCAAGCATCTCCTCGACATGAGCGACGGCAAGTTAGAGGTGCCGGCCTGGACCAGCGAATTCCGCGAGCCCTATCTGCTCGACAGCGGCAGCTGGGAGAAGAGCCCGGCGATGCGACACTGGGAGGACATTGCCTGGCGCGTGCAGGATGACACCGAGAACGTGCTGCTCGCCCGCGCGCGCTGGCTGCGCGAGACCACGGGCGCCAAGAACCTCTGCATCGCCGGCGGTGTCGCGCTGAACTGCGTTGCCAACGGACGGATTGCACGGGAAGCCGGCTTTGAGAACGTGTGGATCCAGCCTGCGGCGGGCGACGACGGCACCGCGATCGGCTGCGCCTATTATGGCTGGCTCGAGATCCTGAAGCAGCGGCGCAACTTCGTGATGGAGCATGCTTATGTCGGCAGGCCCTATAGCGATGCGGAGGCCGCAGCCGCGCTGCAGAAGTTTCTGGTGCGCGTCCAGGTGGACACCAGGCGCAGCGACGATATCTGCCGCGACACCGCCAAGCTGCTGGCCGACCAGCGCGTGATCGGCTGGTTCCAGGGGCCGTCCGAGTTCGGGCCGCGCGCGCTCGGCAATCGGAGCCTGATTGCCGATCCGCGCCGCGCCGAAATGAAGGACATCCTCAACAGCCGCGTCAAACACCGGCAGGCGTTCCGCCCGTTTGCCCCGATCGTGCTGGCCGAGCGGATGACGGAGGTCTTCGAAGGCGAGGAGGATTCGCCGTTCATGCTGATCGCCAAGCCTGTCCGTCCCGAGTGGCGCGACAAGATCCCGGCGATCGTCCACGTCGACGGCTCGGCGCGCGTGCAGACCGTGCGCGAGGCGACCAACCCGAGGCTCTATCGGCTCCTGAAGGAGTTCGAAGCGCTGACCGGGGTGCCCGTGCTGATCAACACCTCCTTCAACGTCAAGGGCGAGCCGATCATCGAGACGCCGGAGGATGCGGTGAACTGTTTCCTCGCCACCGGGGTCGACAATTTGATCTTGCACGACACCGTCGTGTCGAAGGGCCGGATGCACAAGGTGGTCGCGCCGTTGGTCAGGACCTATGGCGATGTCGCGAACATCGTGGCCTCGACCGCCCCGCCGCCGTCCTGAGATTTATCTCGCCCCGCTTGCGGGGAGAGGTCGGATCGCATCGTCAGATGCGATCCGGGTGAGGGGGGTCTCCGCGAGTCACACTCTCACCGTTTTTGCGGAAGCAGCCCCTCACCCCGATCCTCTCCCCGCAAGGGCGGGGCGAGGGAGAGGCGCTAAGTGGCCTTCGCAGGCGTCGGCGTCTTCACCGGCTTGTCCTGCCGTTTCGACCAGGAGATGTAGTAGGCCACGATCGTCATGATCGCGATGCCGGTGACGCTGACGAAGATCTGCGCGAGCAGCGAGCCCGAGCTCATCGACAGCTCGAAGTGTCCGACAAAGGACAGGAACACGCCGACGCAGAACACCGCGAGCGACTGCTGGCCGCAGACGATCAGGGGATCGAACACCCGCCATTCCAGCGCCGCCCAGTCTTTCGGGATGAAGCGGATCACGAGAATGACGATGACCGCGAAGTGGATGAAGCGGTAGGGCGCGAGGTTGGTCTTGTCGTTCGGGTTGAAGGCCGAATAGAGCCAGTCTGGGAACATGGCGCCGAAATCCGAGAAGCGGCCGGCCATGGTCATGATCAGCGCGAAGATCAGATAGGCGACGCAGAACCAGAGCGTATAGGGCGAGTTGATGATGTCGGCATTCTGGCGTGCGCCGCCGAGCGCGCACCAGGCGCCGAACACGAACAGAACCTGCCAGCAGAACGGGTTGAAGTACCAGACACCAGCCGGGTAGGCCGGCAGGTTCCAGCCCATCTGCCGCGACAACAGCCACAGCACGATCGAGGCGATCATGGTCAGGTTCGGTTGCCGCAGCATGAACCAGAGCACCGGCGGGAACAGCCCCATCAGCACGATATAGAGCGGCAGCACGTCGAGGTTGACCGGCTTGAACTTGAGGAACAGGCCCTGGCGCAGGGTCTCGGTCGCGTTGTCGACGAGGCCGGCGACGTTGAACTCGTTGATGAGGTTGGAATCGCCGAAGCGCAGCGCCAGGTAGCTGATCGCGGCGATATAGATCACGAACAGGATGATATGGGCGACGTAAAGCTGCCAGACGCGCTTGGTCAGCCGGGTCGCGCCGACAACGAAGCCACGCTCCAGCATCATCCGGGCGTAGACGAAGGAGGCGGTATAGCCGGAGATGAAGACGAAGAGGTCGGCGGCGTCGCTGAAGCCGTAATTCCGCGTGGTGATCCAATTCACCACATTGTCAGGAATATGATCGAGGTAGATCGCCCAGTTCGCGACCCCGCGAAACAGGTCGAGCCGGAGGTCGCGTCCCTTTTCGGGCAGGGTGGCGTTGATTTTCATGGGTCCCGCTTCGAAGTGATGCTTTCGAGAAGGCCGCGCCGCGAGGCCGCTGGCGACCATCCGCGGCCAGATTGTCACAGCGCGGTAGAATGGCTATACCGGACGGGAAGGTAACATCCGGGTTCAGGAATCACCCATCACGTCCGTGAAAGGTGTTTTTATACTATCCGGGGCGTTCCCTCCACTCGCTCCATGTCGCATATCTCCGAAGGTTCGACGATCCATGACGACAGCACGCATCTTTAAGCCCGCCAAAAACGCGATGCAATCGGGGCGTGCCAAAACCAAGGAATGGCAGCTCGACTACGAGCCGGAACAGCCGCGGATGGTCGAGCCCCTGATGGGCTGGACCTCGTCCGGCGACATGAAGCAGCAGCTCACGCTGCGCTTCCACACCAAGGAAGAGGCGATCGCCTATTGCGAACGCAAGGGCATCCCCTACCAGGTGCTTGAGCCGAAGGAATCGCTCCACCGGCAGATCGCCTACGCCGACAATTTCTCGTTCCGGCGCGGCGAGCCCTGGACGCACTGAAGCCCGCAGCAGGGTCCTGCGGGCTCTGGCTGCATTTCACCTCCCCTTGAAAAGGGGGGCGGTTTGCGCGTGTCACGCGCAAGCCGGGTGGGGATTCTCTCTCCATTGGCACCGGTGCCCGGGGCTGACCCCCATCCCAGCCTTCCCCGTTCAGGGGGAAGGAGCCCAGACAGCGTCGGGCTAGGGCACGATCACTGGTCGCGCGATCGCGCTGGATCTGCCACCATCGGAATGTCGGGGAGTGGCAGCGGTGCGTCCTTGGAGACGCCGAGCACCGGAAAGCTTCTGATGGTGCGCACCTCTGGCATCACAGAGAACTGCAGGAGCTGCTGGTGCATGCCCTGCACACTTCTCGCCACGCATTTGAGCAGGAAGTCCGCTTCGCCTGAGATGCGCCAGCATTGCTGCACCAGGGGCAGGCGGGCGATCGATGCCTCGAACGCCTCCAGCGTCGCCTGGTTCTGGCTGGTCAACTGAATCAAGACAAAGGACGTCACCTCATAGCCGAGCGACCGCTCGTCGAGGCTCGCGCGGACGTCCCTGATGACGCCGCGGCTCCGCAGCGCGCGGACGCGGCGACGGCAGGCCGGCGCTGAAATGCCGACTCGTTGCGCCATGTCGTTGTAGCGCAGCCGGCCGTCCCGCTGCAGCTCGGACAAAATCTTCAGGTCGATCTCGTCGAGCTCGACGCGCTCTGTCATGAATGCCTCGTGCGTTGACGAACGAATTATCCCGCGGCGACACGCCGTGTCGCCCTGCGACTGACGCGGGCAGGGGGAGCGGCTGCCTGCGGCGCGATGCCTGACAGCACCAGTTTTTCGTGCGTCGCGATGATGGCTTCCTTCGAGAGCCGGCCGCCCGGACGATACCAGGTGCAGGGCCCGGTCAACATCGCCAGGATCGCAAAGGTCGCGACCTGGACATCCACCAGCTCGAAGGCGCCCTGCGCAGCGCCTTCCTCGAGGATGGCGGCAAGACGCCGCTCATAGGACTCGCGCAAGGCGATGACCGCCGCATAATTCTTCGGATCCAGGCTGCGCAGCTCGGAATTGGCGATGTAGACCTCGCGCTTGCGCGTCATGTGGTAGCTGACGTGGAAGGCGACGAAGGCGCGAAGCTTTTCCTCCGGCCCGCTCTTGCCGTCGAGCGCGAGGTCAAGCTGGCGCAGCAGTTCGTTGATATGGTGCTGCACCAGGTCGAACAGCAATTCCTGCTTGGTGCTGATATGGTTGTAGAGCGATCCCGCCTGGATGCCGACCTCGGCGGCGAGCTGGCGCAGGCTCATGGCCTCGTAGCCATGCTCGAAGATCAGGCGCGTTCCGGCTTTGCGGATCGCCTCCAGCGTTGTTGGGCCGTGTGAGCCGATCGTGCGCGCCATCGGGGACCTTCGCAGGAGCGTTGAGGAGCAAGGAAACAAGCGAACGATCGTATGTTTATAGCCGGAAAATCAAGCGAAAACAACGTGCTATAGCGTAGGTGTTTGCCCAAGACCGAACCTCTTGAGACTGCGTTAAAAAAACGTATGATCGTTCGTTATAAAATCCAAGGCGATCGGAGGAATCATGGCTTCGAACCCGACGGTGGTGGTCAATTCCGCAGGACGGGATCATCCGGCCCCGGCGCCTGAGCCTATCGCGCGATCAGCCGCGATACTCTAATTTGAAGATTGTCGAAACACGCGGCAGAAAAGCGCAACATGCAGCTTCATTCCACGATCGATCCCAAGTCCGAGGAATTTTCCCGCAATGCCGAGGTGATGCGCGACCTGGTGGCCGAGCTCCGCGACAAGCTCAGCCAGGTTGCGGGCGGCGGAGGCGAGGCGTCCCGCATCAGGCATACCTCGCGCGGCAAGATGCTCGCGCGTGACCGCGTCGACCTCCTGGTCGATCCGGGGACCGCGTTCCTGGAATTGTCGCCGCTTGCGGCCAACGGCCTCTATGGCGGCGACGTGCATTCGGCGAGCGTGATCACCGGGGTGGGACGCATTGCGGGCCGCGAATGCATCATCGTCGCCAATGATGCCACCATCAAGGGCGGCACCTATTACCCGATGACGGTGAAGAAGCACCTGCGCGCCCAGGATATCGCCCGGCAGAACAATCTGCCTTGCGTCTACCTGGTCGATTCCGGCGGCGCCTTCCTGCCGATGCAGGACGAGATCTTTCCGGACGAGCGGCACTTCGGCCGCATCTTCTACAACCAGGCGCAGATGTCGGCGCAGGGCATTCCGCAGATCGCGATCGTGATGGGCTCCTGCACCGCCGGCGGCGCCTATGTGCCGGCAATGTCGGACGAGAGCATCATCGTGCGCAATCAAGGCACGATCTTCCTCGGCGGCCCGCCCCTGGTGAAGGCCGCGACCGGCGAGGTCGTCACCGCGGAGGAACTCGGCGGCGCCGACGTCCATTCGCGGCAATCTGGTGTCACCGACCATTACGCGCAGAACGATGCGCATGCGATCGGCATCGCCCGGCGTATCGTCGCGACCTTGAAGCCGTCGCAGCGCGCCATGCTCAACATGCGCGAGCCGCGGGAGCCGGTCTATCCGGCCGAGGAGATCTATGGCGTGGTCTCCTCCGACGGCCGCAAGCCGTTCGACGTCCACGACATCATCGCGCGGATCGTCGACGGCTCGGAGTTCGACGAGTTCAAGCGGCTCTACGGCACGACTCTGATCTGCGGCTTTGCCCATATCTGGGGCTTTCCGGTCGGCATCATCGCCAACAATGGCATCCTGTTCAGTGAGAGCTCGCTGAAGGGCGCGCATTTCATCGAGCTGTGCTGCCAGCGCGGCATCCCGCTGGTGTTCCTGCAGAACATCACCGGCTTCATGGTCGGCAGGAAATACGAGGCCGGCGGCATCGCGCGCGACGGCGCCAAGCTCGTCACCGCCGTCGCGACAGCCGGCGTGCCGAAATTCACCGTCGTGATCGGCGGCTCCTACGGCGCCGGCAATTACGGCATGTGCGGCCGCGCCTACAGTCCGCGCTTCCTCTGGCTGTGGCCGAATGCGCGCATCTCGGTGATGGGCGGCGAGCAGGCCTCGATGGTGCTGAGCCAGGTCCGGCGCGACAATATCGAGGCCAAGGGCGACACTTGGTCGGCGGAGGAAGAGGATAAGTTCCGCGCGCCCATCCGCGCGCAATATGAGAGCCAAGGCAATCCCTATTACGCGACCGCGCGGCTTTGGGACGACGGCTTGATCGATCCTGCCGACACGCGCCTCGTGATCGGCCTCGGCCTCTCGGCCGCCGCCAATGCGCCGATCGAACCGACGAAATTTGGCCTGTTCAGGATGTGACGATGGACCGCTCAAAACTCTATCGGCGTTTTCGCACCCTGCTGATCGCCAACCGCGGCGAGATCGCAGCCCGCGTGATCCGCAGCGCCAAGGCCATGGGCCTGCGCACCGTCGCTGTTTATTCCGAAGCCGACCGCGACGCCCTGCATGTTGCGCTGGCCGACGAGGCCGTGCTGCTGGGACCGGCGCGGGCGCGCGACAGCTATCTCAACATCCAGCGCGTGATCGAAGCGGCGCGCGAGACCGGCGCGGAGGCGATCCATCCCGGGTACGGCTTCTTGTCCGAGAATGCAGAATTCGCGCAAGCCTGCCTTGAGGCAGGGGTGGTGTTCGTCGGCCCCACGGCCGAGATGATGAATGCGATGGGCTCGAAGTCAGGCTCCAAGGCGCTGATGGAGAAGGCAGGTGTGCCGCTGGTGCCGGGCTATCACGGCGAGGCGCAGGACGAGGCGACGCTGGCGAACGCCGCCGAGCGTATTGGGTTTCCGGTGCTGGTGAAGGCCTCCGCGGGCGGAGGCGGCCGCGGCATGCGCGTGGTGAATTCGGCGGCCGAGCTGTCGGCTGCGATCGTCAGCGCCAAGCGCGAGGCCAAGGCGGCGTTCGGCGACGACCGCATGCTGATCGAGAAATACGTCCAGAACCCGCGCCACATCGAGGTGCAGATCATCGGCGACAGCCATGGCAACCTGCTCTCGCTGTGGGAGCGCGAATGCACGCTGCAGCGCCGGCACCAGAAGGTGATCGAGGAAGCGCCGTCACCGACGCTGAATGCCACCCAGCGCGACGCCGTCTGCGCCGCGGCGCGGAAGGCGGCCGCGGCGGTCAATTACGTCGGCGCCGGCACCATCGAATTCGTCTCCGACGGCAAGGACGTATTCTTCATCGAGATGAACACGCGTCTGCAGGTCGAGCATCCAGTGACCGAGCTGATCACCGGCGTCGATCTCGTGGAATGGCAGCTCCGCGTCGCCTTCGGCGAGAAGCTGCCGCTGAGCCAGAACGAAATCAAACTGAACGGCCATGCCATCGAGGCGCGGGTCTATGCGGAAAATCCGCAGAAGAATTTCATGCCGTCGGTCGGACGCATCAAGACCTGGCGCACGCCGGAGGAGGGCGACGGCCTGCGTATCGATGCCGGCTATCGCAGCGGCGATAACGTCTCACCGTACTACGACGCGATGCTGGCCAAGGTGATCGCGTGGGCGCCGACGCGCGAGATCGCGATCGAGAAGCTCAATCGCGGACTGGAACAGACCGACGTCCGCGGCATCGTCACCAACATCCCGTTCCTGTCGGCGCTGGTGACGCATCCCGCCGTGGTCGCGAATGCGATCGATACTGGCTTCATCGAGCGCGAGCTGAAGAGCCTGACCGCAGAACGTGGTGCCGCCGGTGCGTTCGAGCTGTGCGCCGCAGTGGCTGCGATCCTGAATGAGGAACAGAGGACTGCACGGAAAGAGGCGCATTCGCCGTGGCAGACATTTGGCTGGATGCCGGTTGGGCAGCGGCAGCGGGTGTTCTCGTTCCGGCAGGGGCAGGGCGCGGAACAGAAGGTGACGCTGCGCTACGGCAGTGGGCCGTCGACGGTGTCGGTCGGAGATCGCGAGTTCGTGCTGGCGCTGGCAGCGGCCGCGGACGGCGGCTTTGACCTGACGCTTGATGGCACGAAATCCCGTGTCGTCGCCGTGATTGAAGGTCACGAGCTCTACTTGCGCACTCGCAACGGCCGCTTCGACCTGCACTGGGTCGATCCGTTCGGGGGCGAGACCGAGGAGCAGGTCGGCGAGGACAAGATCGTGGCGCCGCTGCCGGGCACCGTGGTCGCGCTGCTTGCCGAGGAGGGCGCGATCTTGGAGAAGGGCGCGGCGATCCTGACGCTGGAAGTGATGAAGATGGAACAGACGTTGCGCGCGCCGTATGCCGGCGTGCTGAAGAAGCTGAAATGCAAGGTGGGCGATATCGTCGGCGAGGGCGTCGAACTCGCCGAAGTCGAGCCGACGGCCGCGTGATGAGCGACACTGTCCGCATTGTCGAGGTCGGCCCGCGCGACGGGCTGCAGAACGAGAAGACGCCGATCAGCGTCGCCGACCGGATCGCCTTCATCGAGCGTCTGATCGGCGCCGGCCTGCCGACCGTCGAAGTCGGTGCCTTCGTGTCGCCGAAGGCGATTCCGCAGATGGTCGGCTCGGCCGAGGTGCTGCGCGGCGTCAGCCACCTCAATGGCGAATTCCACGTGCTGGTGCCGAACGAGAAGGGCTATGAGGCCTCGCAAGCGGCTGGCGCCAAGGTCATCGCGGTGTTTGCCTCGGCCTCCGAAGGCTTTTCGCGCGCCAACATCAATTGCTCGGTCGCGGAATCGATCGAACGGTTCAAGCCGGTGCTGGCGCGCGCCAAAGCCGATGGCATCAAGGTGCGCGGCTATATCTCCTGCGTGCTCGGCTGCCCCTTCGACGGCGAGGTCAAGCCGCAGGCGGTTGTCGACGTCGCTAGGACATTGTTCGATCTCGGCTGTTACGAGATTTCGCTCGGCGACACCATCGGCGTCGGCACGCCGCTCAAGGCGAAGCATCTGATGCGGGCGGTTGCGGGCAAGGTACCGGCACAAAATCTCGCGATGCATTTCCACGACACCTACGGCCAGGCGCTCGCCAACCTCTACGCCGGCATGGAGGAGGGCATCCGCGTCATCGATTCCGCCGCCGGCGGTCTCGGTGGCTGCCCCTACGCGCCCGGTGCGACTGGCAATGTCGCTACGGAGGATGTCGTCTACATGCTCGAAGGCATGGGCATTGCGACCGGCGTTGACATGGACAAGCTGCTCGCCGCGACCAACGAGGTCAGCCGCCTGCTCGGCCGCCGGCCGGTGAGCCGTGTCGCCAATGCGCTGAACGCGAAGAAGAAACGCTAGCTTCGTAGGGTGGGTAGAGCGAAGCGAAACCCACCATTCGCGGCTTGCTCCGAAAGTGATGGGTTTCGCTTCGCTCTACCCATCCTACGGGAGCATCACCGCACGCCCTCCGGCCCCATGACCAGATCCGGCAGCCAGGTCGAGATCCCAGGGAAGAAGCAGAGCAGCAGCACCGCCAGCATCATCAGCAGCACGAACGGCAGCGTGCCCCAGATCACCTCGCTCAAGGGGATATCCGGCGCGACGTTGCGGATGACGAAGATGTTCAATCCGACCGGCGGATGGATCAGGCCCATTTCCATCACGATGGTCATCACCACGCCGAACCAGATGATGTCGAACTCGGCGGCGCGGAGCGGCGGCAGGATGATCGGCGCGGTCATCAGGATGATCGAGACCGGCGGCAGGAAGAAGCCGAGCACGATGACCATGAGCAGGATCGCCACGAGCAGCTCCCAGCGCGGCAGGTGCATCGCGACGATCGCTTCCGCGGCCGACTGCGAGATGTGCAGGTAGCTCATCACGTAGGAATAGAGCAGGGACATGCCGATGATCAGCATCAGCATGGTCGACTCGCGGATGGTGGATTTCAGGATCGGCTCGAGGTCGCTCGGCTTCCAGACGCTGTAGATCACCGCGATCAGCCCAAGCGCCAATAGCCCGCCGAGGCCGGCGGTCTCCGACGGCGTCGCATAGCCGCCGTAGAGCGCGATCATCACGCCGGTCAGGAGCAGCACGAACGGCAGCACCCGGGGCAGCGCGTTGAAGCGGTCGGCCATCGTGAATTCGTCGCGCTGCAGGATCGCGGCATCAGCACCCGTTGCGTCATAGGCGGCGCGGGCGGCCGCATACTCTTTACGAAATCGGAACATCGCGTAGACGCCGAACAGCGTAACCAGCAACAGGCCCGGTCCGATGCCGGCGAGGAACAGGCGCCCCAGCGATTTCTCCGCCGCGACCGCGAACAGGATCATGGTGATCGACGGCGGCAGCAGGATTCCGAGCGTGCCGCCGGCTGCGATGATCCCTGCAGCAAAGCCGCCGGAATAGCCCCGCTTGCGCATCTCGGGGATGCCGGCCGAGCCGATCGCCGAGCAGGTGGCGGGCGAGGATCCCGCCATCGCCGCAAACAGCGCGCAGGCGAACACGTTGGCGACGCCGAGCCCGCCGGGCACGCGATGCAGCCAGGCGTGCAGGGCCGAATAGAGATCCTGGCCCGCGCGGGACTTGCCGATCGCCGCGCCCTTGAGGATGAACAGCGGGATCGACAGCAGCGTGATCGAGGCCATCTCCTCGTAGACGTTCTGCGTCACGGTATCGAGCGAGGCGGTCGGCATGTAGATCGCCATGAACACGACCGCGACCGCGCCCAAAGCAAAAGCAATGGGCATGCCCGAGAACATCGCAAACAGGGTGGCAAGCCCGTAACTGATGCCAATGCCAAGTACACCCATCAGCGCGCGCCACGCATCAGGGGAATGATGATCTGCAGCAGGAGCTGCAGGCAGAGTAGCGTCATGCCGAGCGCCATCAGCACGTAGGGGATCGCGAGCGGCGGCGACCACATCGAGTTCGAGACCTGGCCGTCGACATAGGCCTCATGCGCCAATGTCCAGGATTTCCAGGCAAAGAAGGCGCAGAAGGCCAGGCTCGCGACATCGACAAGCCACAGCCTGATACGGTTGGCGAGCGGCGACATCAGCCCGACAAACGCTTCGATGCTGACATGGCCGCGCTGGCCCTGCACATAGGCCGCGGTCATGAAGGTCGCGCCGACCAGCAGGAACACCGCGGCCTCGTCCTGCCAGTAGTTCGGGCTGTGAAATAACGCGCGGCCGAGCACGCTGTAGCTCAGGATCACGCAGGCCGCGATCAGCGCGATGGACGCGAAAACGACGATGATGTTGTTACAGATGGCAAGCCCGCGCGACAGCACCGCCACGAGCGCATTGCCCGTGACGGCGGTCTGGCGTTCGGCTTGATCCGCGACCGGACCATGCATCATGCGGCGACGTCGCTTGCGAGCTTCAACAGGTTGGCTGCTGTCGCAGTCTTAGCACCGTAGTCCTTCCACGCGGTATCGCGCGCAATGTCACGCCACTTGTTGACGGTGGCTGCGTCAAGCGCGCTGACCTTGGCGCCGGCCTTCTCGTAGACCTTGGCGACCTCGACGTCGTCGTCCTGCGCGCCCTTCTTGCCGAAGGCTTCGAGCTCGGAGCCGACGGCAAGGATGATGTCCTGCTGGTTCTTCGGCAGCTTGTCGAAGATCGCTTTCGACATCATCAGGGGCTCCAGCATGAACCAGTAGGAGGTGCCGGCACCGGAGGTCAGCGATTTTGCGACTTCTTCCAGGCGGAACGAGATCAGGCTGGTGGAGGAGGTGATGCCGGCGTCGCAGGCGCCGGTCTGCATGGCCGCATAGAGCTCGTTGGACGGCACCGACAGCACGGCCGCTCCGGCGGTCTGCAGCACCATGTCCATCTCGCGCGAGCCGCCGCGCACTTTCATGCCCTTGGCGTCCTCGGGCGCCACGATCGGCTTGGAGCGGCTTGCGACGCCGCCGGCCTGCCAGACCCAGGTCAGGAGGATGATGCCCTTGTCGGCCAGGAAGTTGGAGAGGGCCTTGCCGACCGGTTCTTTCTTCCAGCGCAGGCCCTGGTCGTAGGTCGTGACCAGGCCGGGCATCAGGCCGATATTGGTCTCCGGCAACTCGCCGCCGGCATAGGGCATCGGGTAGAGGCTGATGTCGAGCGCGCCCTTGCGCATGGCGGAGAACTGCGCGTTGGTCTTGATCAGCGAGGAATTCGGATAGACTTCGGCCGCGATCTCGCCGCCCGAGCGCTTTGCCACCTCGGCGGCGAACATCCGGCACAGCCGGTCGCGGAAATCGCCCTTCTCGATGGTCCCGCCAGGGAACTGGTGCGAGATTTTCAGTGTGGTCGCGGCATGGGCGGTACCGATACCGAAGCGCAGGACCGCGGGCGCGGCAAGCGCCGAGGCAAGGACGTGGCGGCGAGTGAGCATAAAAGTTTCTCCCGTTGGAACACTGTTCTTGATTGGCGATAAGGCGGAACTTGACGGCCGCATTTAGGCGAACTTTGCCAGAATTTTCTCTAGGCTGATAGTTTGAGGCAGCTTTATCGCTTGACGCCAAAGCGTCATACCAAGGCCGGCATTGTTGCGCTGCACAATGCGGCCGGCGATGGCATTTGGCGCCGGATTGCTAGGCAGCGCCAGTCCCGCGCGCTCTTTCACGACTTTGTGAGAGGGTAACGACGGCCATTCCGGCTGCGTCGTGACAAGAGCGGCAGCCGTCGCTTCATGCTCAACCCTCAGTAAGGATGACCACCATGACCTTCTCGACCCGTATCGGCCTCGGCGTCTCCGCCGCCCTCATTGCCGTCAGCGTCGCCCTCGCACCCGCAGCCTTTGCCCAGGACAAGATGGGCAAGGACGATGCCATGAAGAAAGGGACGATGTCCAAGGACACCATGTCGAAGCATGACGGGATGAAGAAAAGCGAGGGGATGATGAAGAAGGATGACGCGATGAAAAAAGAAGACGGCATGAAGAAGAACTGATCGCCGTCTCTTCTGAAGAGGACTCGCCGCGAGCGGTGCTCCTGGAGAGTCCTCTTATCTGGAATGCCGAGCGCAGGCTTTGCCGGTCTCGAACGTGGCGCGGAAACGCGTCACCTCTTTTTCTTGCCGCGCTCCTTGCGAGCGGCGTAACGCGCGTCGCGCTTGGCCTTCTGTTCGGCCTCGAGGGCAGCGAGCCGCACGGTTTCCTCTTCTTTTTCGCGCGCGATTCTTGAGGCTTCCGCGGCGGCAGCCTCTTCCTCGAGACGCTTCTGCTCGGCCTTGGCGGTCTCCCGCGCAAGCCTTGCCTGCTCGCGATTGGCCGCGATTGCCGCGCGCTCGGCGGCGCGCGCCTGCACCTGGGGATCATTGGGCCCGGGGCGGGAACGGAATTTTTCCAGAATGTTCTGCCGGGACTGCTGCGCCGCCTTCTGGCGGTCGGAAAAGTTCGGTTCTTTGAAGCTGCTCATCGAGAGAGCCTTGTTATCTTCACTGCTGATTGGAGGAATGATGAAAATCGGGTTCGGCGCAGCACATAAGTGAAACGAGGGCAAAATGCCAGCGTCCAATTGGCATGCCAAACAGCCGCGTTCGCAATGCATGCGCAGCGCAGCCGAGCCGATGATTGCCGAGGGCAATCCGGCAATACGCGTCGAACTTCGCTAAAATTCTAGCCGAGCTAGAAGCTGTCGCGGTGGCGGGAGGTTCCCAGCACCCTGGCGACCGTCTGCGCCGTCATGGCGACGCGATCAGAGGTCCGCTGCGCTTCGAGCTTGTCCCGGGCTTTCTCGTGGATCAGAAGCTCGATCAATTCGAGCCGCTTGCTCTCGTCGACCGCTTCCGCCAGCAGTTTCTTGTATCGATGATAGTCGTAGGCCGTTTCTTGTTTGCCCATGGCACGCTCCGCACACGCGCTTCCCGGAAGGTGCGCAGTGTTGAGCAGTGCGCAGACGCGTGCAATGGATTTGCGACACTTATGCCCAGGCTTTGCAGATTTGATCTCTCTTGATCGCGATAGGGGTCAGGCTCGATTGGAACACGATCTTATCGTCTTGTTTGGGCATGATCTTTTCGTAAAACTGGTATCCACTTTTCTGGAATATGCTCTGTTGCAGATGTGATCACCCGGGCACTTGCGAAGCAGGTATTGCAACCACGATCTCTGCGATGACGGCGTGGGAACCGACACGATCATGACCGACCCGAGGGAAGGCGGGAGCCGCCGCGGTGCTATAGCCGGTCTGCTGATTGCGGCCGCCATGCTGGCGGCCGGCTTGTGGCTGGCGCGCGAGCTGACGGCGGCGAGCAAGATGCAGGACTGCCTGATGTCGGGACGGACCAACTGCAACGTGATCCAGCCGGCGCAATAGGCCGGGGCCAGCGCTGAAACGTCGCGGGCAATTGTGATGTCGATTACAGGGAGAGAGGCGACCCGGGCCTATGCTCCGCGCAAACTGAACAGGAACGATCGGATGATCCACCAACTCATTAGCCGCAAGGGATTTGCGCTGCTGGCCGCCATCGTCGTCATCGGCTTTGGCATTGCGATGTTTTCAGCCGGCAGCCTCTCTCACGAGACGGTGGCGAGCGCGGCGCTCGGGCCGGGGTGGCAGTGCAGCCGCATTGCCTTCGTCGTGACGACCTGCACCAGGGATGCAAGGCCGGAGCGCGCACGTGCGCATGCGGAGCAGCCGTCGCCCGGCTAGGATCCCCTCTGCTGACAGGTCAGCGCGCATCGAGTGTGACCGCGGCAACATAGCGGCGGGCACGATCGCTGTACTCTCAAGACGTGCGGCCCGTCCGCGTTGGCGCGAGGCGGGGTTTCATGGTCTAATTGCTCCACATTGCACGATCGCCTCGGCGTTCGACACTGGAGTTTTCAGATGAAGAAGCTTTCCAGCCTTGCTGCGGCCACCGCGGCGCTCATGCTGATGTCTTACTCGAGTTGCGCACTGGCCCAGGCCACTCCCACGACCGGAACCGAGACCGCCCCGCCGGCGACGAGCACGGCGCCGCCTGCGGCAACCACGGAGCCTGGCACCACAACTCCACCAGCCGCCACCCAGCCGGAAGCGAGTCCGCCTACTACCGAGCAAGCTGCGCCGAAGAAGAAAAAGACAGCCGCAAAGAAGCGACCGCGGCAGCAGGAGGTCGAGCATTCCATCAAAACCGGAACTGTGCCGGCCCGCTATCGCAGCTCAGTGCCGAGGCAGTATCAGCAATACATCCCGTTCGCCAAGCGGTGACCGGCGCTTCACAGGCCGACCGCGATCGGCCGTCAGTGGTTGCGCTTACCACGCAAAGGCCGTGGTCGTACGGACTTGCCCGTTATCGTTTCCTGTCATTCAACTGTATTGCGTTCAATCCCTGTGAGATTGATCGCCCCGCGTTGATTGGTCACTCGAGTTGTCGTTTGCAATGTCGCATCACCTGCTGAAGGCCATCGACGCCATCTATCACTCCGCGGCGGAACCGTCGCACTGGCCGGTGGCCCTGCAGGCCATTGCCGATTGCCTCGAAGATGTCGGCGCGATTCTGCTGTACGGCCGGGATGATGGAAGTTTTGGCGCCATTCAATCCGCGTCGCTCGATGCGATCGCGGAAGAATACATGCGCGAGTGGACTTTTCGGGATATCCGCGCGATCCGCGCGCGCGAGCGCGGCTATTTCTTCAATCGTGATGTCGTGACCGATCGCGACGTCGTCTCCGAAGAGGACATGGTCACGGACCCGTTCTATTCCGTGCTGCTTCGGAAACACGGCCTGAAATATTTCGCCGCCGCAACGGTCTCGCCGGATGCAAAGATCGAGGTGGCGATGAGCATTCAGCGCGCGAGCGGCAAGCCGGTCTACAGCGACGCCGAGCTCGATCTCGTGGCCGAGCTCGGCCGCCACGTCGAGCGGTCGCTCCGCCTTGGCATTCGCCTGATGGACTCGGAACTGAGCAAGCTTGGCCTCGGCGCCGCGCTGGCGCGGTTGGGAACCGGGGTCTTCGTGCTGGATTCAGTCGGCCGCGTGATCTTTTCCAATCCCAAGGCGGAATCGCTGCTCGGCGATGGTCTCGAGATCGTGGAGGAGAAGCTGGCCGCTGGATCGTTGGCGCTCAATTCGCCGGCCTCGGCGGCGATGAAACGTCTCGCGGCGTATCGCGCCGAGGATCTCCTGGCGGGCGAAAAGCCGATCATCGTGCACCGGCGGACGTCGGGGCGGCCGCTTGCGCTCTATGTCCTGCCGGTCTCGATGGCGGCCAACAGCATCAACCAGTTCCTGACCCAGGCCAGGCTGCTCGTGCTGGTCGTCGACCCCGACAACAACAGCCCGCCCGACCCGTCGCTGATCCGTGATGTGCTAGGGCTGACGCTGGGCGAGGCGAGGGTGACGGCGCTGGTGGGCACCGGCCAGTCGCCGCGCGATGCCGCTGACAAGCTCGGCATCACCGAGGAGAGCGCCCGGACCATCCTCAAGCGCGTATTCTCGAAGGTGGGCGTGTCCAGGCAGGGCGAACTCGCCGCATTGTTGGCGCGGCTGGTACTCAGATAACGCTGCCCGCGCAAGGCGCGGCAGACCGGCCATATCACCGTCGAATCCCAGAGAAAATCAGCGGACAGTTCCCATTTGGGGAATGTCGGCGCGCCCGCGACCGGTGAAGACATCACGCCGAACGACGGTCGGATGAGGCAGAGCGCGATCCAACACCTCGTCTCCGACGATTGCAACGAAACCAGGCTTGTGGGAATTGGCGCGCCCGGGTTTTGCTCGGGGCGTGGTTGGCGGGGCCAAACCACGCGGCGGCATTGATCTTCGCCGCTCGCGTCAGCTTCCGCCCCCTTTGTTCTAGGGCCGCTGACGGCGGTTAATTTCAGCGGCAGGACATTCCAGCTTCCATCTCGCCCCAGAAGCCGCACTGTGTGGCGGGCTTCGCGTGCAGCTCATTCCGGAGTATCAGAAGGCTTGCCCCGACCAGAAGGGCGGCCGAGAGCGTGACAAGTAGTTTACGCATCGAGTTCCAGTGATTCGTGGACGGGATTCTGGGAGCCTTAAGGCATGGCGGCGGCGCCAGCAAGGCGCAACGCGCAGGCCTGCCAATCTCCACACCCGCCCACGAGCGGGTAACATCATGCCGCTTGATTGCAAGTTGGCATGGCGCAAACAGTAACTACGCCGCTACCGTCAGTTGTCCCAGCCGCTCCTTCAGCGCCCGGATGGTCGATTTGAGATTGTCCCGGCGCGTCGAAAGGGTTCTGGCGAGCAACGGATACCGCGGATCCGCGGCGTTGCTGACCCTTCCGGCGGCTTCTTCTGTCGCGATATCGCAATCGAGGATACGGACGGACCTTTGCAGATCCTCCAGCATCGTCTGGATGACGAGGACGTCACGTAACGCAGTGATGCTGGAATTCCCAGTCTGAGACGCGGCACCCATGGGCATTGCTCCCGCTTGATCCAACTCGGTGCAGCCCCATCGAGGACTGCGGTGTCGGACCAGCGATTAGCAAGACCTTTGCCAAATCCGGCAATCGAGGATTAACCATGCCGGCGTGCCGCCTGCCTCTCCGGCGGTCGCGGGAGCCGCGCAGCAGAGCGTTCGGAGGCTGGCGGTCCGAGCCCCAGACTCGTGAAACGGCCCCAGGTGCGCTGGGGCCGCCAACCTTGGAGGTTTTCCTCCGGCCGGTGGGGGTAGGGGGCGTTCGACCGGAGGCTAGGATTCGACTCTGGCCCCACGGTTTCGTTCCTCGGCGTGGCCGGGACGATGGTTTTACGGGTCCGTGGACCGCGTTGCCCTTCGCGGATCGACCAACGCTGTCCGGGAAACGGGCTTGGGAGAGAATTTCGAATCGCCTGATGATCCGGCGAGGGCCTAATCGTCTAAAGTGCGCCGTCTGCTTTGCTCTGAAATGCGGACAGTCCCGGCACGCCGGACACTATCCGCTGGAGCGCGCCAGGCGCTCGGCGATCCGGCTCTTTTTCCGAACCTTGATTCTGAAATCGTCGATCCGTTTGCCCAACCTGAGCTGCGCGATCAACCACCGCGGCTTCTTGCCTCGACCAGCCCAGGTTTCTGTGGGTTGATCAGGATTGCGGTATTTGGGCCGCACCTCGGGATATGGCCGGCGCGCCGCAGCTGGAGCCCGGAGCTTCTTCAGACGATCTTCCAACCGCGCCTTCATCAACTGAATTTTGCGGCGCAGGACGTCAGAAAGTTCGAGATGCAGCGTCCACAGGTTGTCCGAGCTCATCCGCTTGAGTTCAGCTCGTTTCATGACAATAACTCCATCACGATCCCAGCTTATGATCGTTCATTATCCATCCACGCCCGCTGGGGCGGGCTGCGACAAAACGTGCCTCGACAATGACGATTCCGTGTAAGCGTGCAGCATCGTCTGCAAGACGAATTGATGATCAAATTCGTACCTTGTGCTCTGTGCAGCCACAGCCACGTCGCGCAATTGTGCGAGGAAGTGAGCATCGGTATCAATCGAGATGGCCGCTGCGCCATCCCTCAAGGTCCTGATGCTCCGCGATGGCACGTCATTTGTTATTCCTCTGCACGGGCAACTACTACCGCAGTCGGTATGCAGAAGAGCTATTCAATCACCGCGCAGGGCTGGCCGGCCTGAACTGGCGCGCCTTTTCCAGAGGGGCCGCGGAAAGGGGATCGCCCAACAACGTCGGCCCCATGTCGCTTTTTGCCCTGGAAGGTCTCCAGGCCAAGGGCATCCCGCCGGCCGGAAACTTGCGGTACCCTCAACCCTGTATTCTGCCTGACCTCGAGAGCGCGGATATCATCATCGCGCTGAAGGAAGCAGAGCACCGGCCTCTTATCGAGCGGCGTTTCCCGGAGATGTCGGGTCGGGTGAGATACTGGCACGTGGACGATATCGACGTCGCCAAGCCTGCCATTGCCTTGGCCTTGATCGACCAACTGGTCGAAGATCTATTGACGTCGCTTTCGGACGCTCGGGTGTCCTAAAGCTGAGCACGTGCGTTTTGGCCACCCGCTCAGCGGGTTCGACGCTGGCGTTATATTTGTCACTAAACAATGGGCGTGGCCGTCGTCCGAAGGCGGCCAAACGGAGATGAGGCCGCTGGCCCGCGCGGGTGCGGACGGTTAATGCGCGGTCCGCTTGGCCTTGGTTGTTTTCTCCTGCCGGTAAGCTTTGAACTGAGCCAAGATCTGCTGAGGATCCGGCTTTTCCGCTTGCCTAACCTGCTCTCTCAGCCACTCCAATTCGGCGAGCTGTTCGAGCAAATCTGGTGAAAATAACTCTAGTAATGAACGTCGTTTCCTGGAAATCCGGAGCCTCTGCCGCACTTACGCAACTCCTATAAGCACGCGTGCATTCTCTGAATACCTCCTTACGCTGAGCTGTGATCGCGATATATCCGGGAAACCACGGCCACTACCTAAGGATGAGCTTCGACGGTTGAGCGACCGGATAACTTCGGAGCGACCGGGCTGATCTTCTTGCGTGGTAGCCCAGCTTTTGATTCCGGCGGGAGCGCGGTTGGCATGCCACCAGCGCTGCGTTTCCCTGTGAGAAATCAGTCCGGCAATTTGGCGCCGCAAGCGGCGTCAAATGGCGGCTTTCGTCCGCATCTTTTCCAAGCGGTTGGTGAATGCTGCCGCACGGAGCGTGGTCAAAATTCCTTGCATTTACAAGGGACTCTTGCTCGATCCGAGATGGCGATCCCAGCAGGATTCGAACCTGCAACCCGCGGAGTAGAAATCCGCTACTCTATCCAGTTGAGCTATGGGACCGTCTTGGCGAGGCATCGGCCATCTGGCCTCTCAATAATATAATCATCGGCCTGTCGCCAGCATGGCAGATTGCAAAATAACAGTAAAAACATAAGGCTGGGATACCTACCGGGGCTCCGGCGGGCGCGGACCATCCGGGCCGCGGGATGCGACCCACCCAGGGCGAACTGACAGGGCCGAATCGCTGCGTCGACCCATTTGCTGGAAATGGCGCCCGGACATCAAGGCCGGTCTGCTGCCCCAGCTCCAGGCGTCACTGTGAAGCCTGAGTGCCCGAGGCCCGACTGGCTATGCTCGGATGGCGCAGGTGAGGAGCGCGACCGTAATTCGCACCCGGCCGAATTTGTTTCCAAATGTTTCTGGCGGTAAGGAGGTAGGCGCAGCCGAGAAAAAGCTTGGGGAGCGTCGATGACCTTGATCCAGAAACTGAAACGCAAGCTGTTTCCGCCCCGCGAAATCATCGAGGGCTATGAGAGCGAAGAGCTGGTCGAGACGATCTTCCATAAGACCATCGCCTACGATCCCACCGGGGATTGGCCGCTCGTGGCCGGGATCAACTCAGTGCTTGATTTCGGAGGCGGCGCTGGCCTGCATTACAAGCTCGCTCGCAAGCAGGCACCGGACATCCGCTGGGCGGTGGTGGAAACGCCGGCCATGGTGCGCCGGGCTCGTCAGTTGGCGACCAATCGGCTGATGTTCTTTTGCGATATCCGCGAAGCCGCTGACTGGCTCGGAGAGATCGAGCTGATGCACTCGAACGGCGCCATCCAATACGTTCCGGAAGCAATTGAGACCATCGGGACTTTGTGCGCCACGCGGCCGGCCGCGATGACATGGTATCGGGTGCCGATCAGCGACGCCGATGCCAGAGCAGAGGTGCAGACATCCTTCCTCAGCGACAACGGACCGGGAGCGCTGCCGACGTCGAAGGACAAGCTCGTCAGGTACGCGCGGAGCTGGATTCCGGCGCAAGCATTCCTGGCTGCGCACCAGGGCTATCGCGTTGCCGAGCGCAGCCCGGATCCGCGCGAGCACGGTACCCAGCAGTTCCGCTTCGTTCGACACTAGGGCGGCCGTCGATGTGAAAGATCCAGTTTTCCGCGCCCCGGTCCGAACCATTTTCTGACATCGGGCGACAAAGGCGTGCGGGTGGAGCGCGGGTTGCGGTCCACGGTCACCGCCTGCCGCACCGGCGCTTCGCCGGGCAGGCATAACGACTGGTTTGGCAATGCCTGTTTGCGACCTCTTCGCTACGTTGTTTCCGCGCCATCAGTCCGTCACCTTTTCGCGCACTTTTATTCGTCACGCGGCCTTTGTCCGCGCCCGGGAGATCCGTCATGATTGGTTTGGTTCGTGCCGCAGCTTTTTGCGCAGCGCTGGCGCTTGGCCTCGCGAGCGCGCAGGCGGCTGACAAGGCGTTCAAGCGCGACGACCTCGCCGATTCCGCGATCAAGCTGGAGGCGCAGATCAAGAGCGAGGCGGGGCCGGTCGCCAAGAGCACGGCGACGCTGAAGACCGATGCGGACGCTGCCTTCCGCCGCGCCGATTTCCGCACGGGGTTGCAGATCCTGGGGCAGATCGCCGCCACTACGCCGGAGGACAGCGGCAACTGGCTGCGGCTTGCCCGCACCATCTTCCAGATCCGCACGTCGACCACGACGGAGCAGACCTTCCTGCTCGAGCGTGCCTCGACCGCCGCCTATATCGCCTACCAGCGTGCCGGCAACCAGGCGGAGGAGGCCGATGCGCTGGCCGTGCTCGGCCGGGCGCTGTCGGATCGCAAATTGTGGCGGCCGGCGCTCGATGCGCTGCGCATGTCGCTCGACATGCGCGAGGTCGCCGAGGTCCGCGGCCAGTATGAGAAGATGCGCGACGAGCACGGCTTCCGGCTGCTCGACTACAGCGTGGATTCCGATGGCGCTACGCCACGGGCCTGCTTCCAGTTCTCCGAGGAATTGGCCAAGCGCGTCGATTTCGCGCCGTTCGTGGCGCTTGCGGGCAACGACAAGCCGGCGCTCACCACCGAGGGCAAGCAGCTTTGCGTCGACGGGCTGAAGCACGGCGAGCGCTACAACATCAACCTGCGCGCCGGCCTGCCGTCGACCGTGAAAGAGGTGCTGCCGAAGTCGGCCGAGTTCAACATCTATGTCCGCGACCGCAAGCCCTTCGTACGCTTCACCGGCCGCGCCTATGTGCTGCCGCGCACTGGCCAGCGCGGCATCCCGGTCGTCAGCGTCAATACGCCGGCCGTGACCATCAGCGTGTTCCGCATCGGCGACCGCAACCTGATCAACACGGTGATCGACAGCGACTTCCAGCGCACGCTGAGCAGCTATCAGCTCTCCGACCTCGGCGACCAGCGCGGGATGAAAGTCTGGTCCGGCGAGCTCGCGACAGCCGCCACCCTGAACCAGGACGTTGTCACCGCTTTCCCGGTCGACCAGGCGCTCGGCGATCTGCAGCCCGGCGTCTACGTCATGACCGCCGCCGCCAAGGGAACGAGCAGCGACGATGATGGCACGCTGGCGACGCAATGGTTCATCGTCTCCGACATGGGGCTGACGGCATTCTCCGGCAATGACGGCATCCATGTCTTCGTCAATTCGTTGGCGTCCACCGAGCCGGTCGCCAAAGCCGAAGTAAAGCTGGTCGCCCGCAACAACGAGATCCTGGCCACGCGCAAGACCGACGACACCGGCCATGTGCTGTTCGAGGCCGGGCTGGCGCGGGGCGAAGGCGGGCTGTCGCCGGCGCTGCTCACCGTCATGAGCGAGAAGTCGGACTATGCGTTCCTGAGCCTGAAGAGCAACGCCTTCGACCTGACCGACCGCGGTGTCGCGGGTCGCGCGGTGCCCGCAGGCGCCGATGCCTTCGTCTATGCCGAGCGCGGCGTCTACCGCTCCAATGAGACCGTCTATCTCACCGCGCTTTTGCGGGACGGGCAGGGCAACGCCATGACCGGCGGACCGCTGACGCTCGTCATCGAACGCCCCGACGGCGTTGAATTCCGCCGCGCCGTGCTGCCCGACCAGGGTGCCGGCGGCCGGACCACGGCCGTCGCACTGAATTCGGCGGTGCCGACCGGCACCTGGCGGGTGCGCGCCTTCATCGATCCGAAGGGTTCTTCGGTCGGCGAGACCACCTTCATGGTCGAGGACTACATCCCCGAGCGGATCGAATTCGACCTGACGGCCAAGGACAAGGTCATCAAAGCTGAAGTTCCGGTGGAGCTTAAGGTCGACGGTCATTTCCTTTATGGCGCACCGGCGTCCGGGTTGCAGCTCGAGGGCGACATGCTGGTAACGTCGGCCGCCTCGGGACGTCCGGGCTATCCCGGCTACCAGTTCGGCGTCGCCGATGAGGAGAGCGCCAGCAACGAGCGCACCCCGATCGAGAATCTGCCGGAGTCGGACGCGAAGGGCACGGCCGTCTTCCCGGTGAGGCTGGAAAAGGCCCCGACCTCGACCCGGCCGCAGGAAGCGCAGATCTTCATCCGCATGGCCGAGACCGGCGGCCGCTCGGTCGAGCGGAAGATCGTGCTCCCCGTGGCGCCGGCGAGTTCGCTGATCGGCGTCAAGCCGCTGTTCGGCGACAAGAGCGTGGCTGAAGGCGACAAGGCCGAGTTCGACGTCGTGTTCGTCGACCCCGACGGCAGGCAGCTTGCACGCGACGGTCTGCGCTACGAACTGCTGAAGATCGAGTCGCGCTATCAATGGTACCGCCAGGGTTCGTCCTGGGACTATGAACCGCTGAAGTCGACCAGCCGCGTCGCCGATGGCGACGTCAGTCTCGTCGCCGACAAGCCGTCACGACTGTCGTTTGCGCCGCAGCCGGGCCGCTACCGCCTCGACGTCAAGTCGAACGATGCCGACGGGCCGCTGACCTCGGTGCAGTTCGACGTCGGCTGGTATTCTGACGGCAGCGCCGACACGCCGGACCTGTTGGAGACCTCGATCGACAAGCCGGAATACCAGTCCGGCGACACCATGGTGGTCTCGGTCAACGCCCGCTCGGCCGGCCGGCTGACCGTCAACGTGCTCGGCGATCGTCTCCTGACCACGCAAAGCATCGACGTCAAGGAAGGCACCCAGCAGGTCAGGCTCACGGTCGGTAAGGATTGGGGCACCGGCGCCTACGTGATGACGACCTTGCGCCGTCCGCTCGATACCGCCGCGCAGCGCATGCCGGGCCGCGCGATCGGCCTGAAATGGTTTGGCATCGACAAGAAGGCCCGCACGCTCGCGGTAACGCTCTCGCCGCCGCCACTGGTGCGGCCGGGCTCGGCGCTGAAGATCCCGGTCAAGCTCGACGGGCTCAATCCCGGCGAGGACGCCAAGGTCGTGGTGGCCGCCGTCGATGTCGGCATCCTCAACCTCACCAATTACAAGCCGCCGGCGCCTGACGATTACTATCTCGGCCAGCGCCGGCTGACGGCCGAGATCCGCGACCTCTACGGCCAGCTGATCGACGGCATGCAGGGCACGCGCGGCCAGATCAGGACCGGCGGCGATTCCGGCGGCGCCGAATTGCAGGGCTCGCCGCCCACGCAGAAGCCGCTCGCGCTCTATTCCGGCATCGTCACCGTCGGCGCCGATGGCACCGCCGAGATCAGCTTCGACATTCCGGAATTTGCCGGCACCGCGCGGGTGATGGCGGTGGCCTGGAGCGCCACCAAGCTTGGCCGCGCCACCACCGACGTCACTGTGCGCGATCCGGTGGTGCTGACCGCGACGTTGCCGCGCTTCCTGCTCAATGGCGACCGCGGCACCATGAGCATGGACATCGATAATGTCGAGGGCGCTGCCGGAGACTACATCATCAACGTGAAGGCGTCCGGTCCGGTGAAGCTCTCGGGCAATCCTGCCACAACGGTGAGGCTCGCCGCCAGGCAGCGCACTTCGCTATCGCTGGCGCTGGACGCCGGCGGCGCCGGCGCGGCCAATCTCGATGTCGACATCAATGGCCCGAACGGCCTGACGCTGGCGCGCCACTACGCGCTCGACGTCAAGCCGGCGACGCAGGTGCTGGCGCGCCGCTCGGTCCGTACGCTCGCCAAGGGCGACAGCCTGACGCTGACGTCGGATATGTTCACCGATCTCGTGCAGGGCACCGGCGGCGTGTCGGTGTCGGCGAGCCTGTCGACCGCGCTCGACGCCGCCACCATCCTCAAGGCACTCGACCGCTATCCGTACGGCTGCTCTGAGCAGATCACGAGCCGCGCGATGCCGCTGCTCTATGTCAATGATCTCGCCGCGGGTGCGCATCTGGCCATGGACAGCGCGGTCGACCAGCGCATCAAGGATGCGATCGAACGGCTGCTCGCCCGCCAAGGTTCGAACGGCTCGTTCGGCCTGTGGTCGGCCGGCGGTGACGACGCCTGGCTCGATGCCTACGTCACCGATTTCCTCACTCGCGCACGCGAGAAGGGCTTTGTGGTGCCGGATGTGCTGTTCAAGAGCGCGCTCGACCGCATCCGCAACGCCGTCGTCAATGCCAACGAGCCGGAGAAGGACGGCGGCCGCGATCTCGCTTACGGCCTCTACGTGCTCGCCCGCAATGGCGCGGCGCCGATCGGAGACCTGCGCTACCTCGCGGACACCAAGCTGAACAACCTTGCGACTCCGATTGCGAAATCGCAGCTCGCGGCTGCGCTGGCGCTGGTTGGCGACAAAGCGAGGGCGGAGCGGGTCTATGGTGCCGCGCTTGACTCGCTCAATCCAAAGCCGGTGCTCGAGTTCGGCCGGACCGATTACGGCTCGGCGCTGCGTGATGCGGCTGCGCTGGTCTCGCTCGCCGGCGAAGGCAATGCGCCGCGCGCGACCATGATCGGCGCCGTCGAGCGCGTCGAGGCGGCGCGAGGGCTGACGCCCTATACCTCGACCCAGGAGAACGCCTGGCTCGTACTGGCCGCCCGCGCACTCGCCAAGGAAACGCTGAGCCTCGACATCGACGACCAGCCGATCAAGACCGCGGTGTTCCGCAGCTACAAGGCCGAGACAGTGGCCGGCAAGCCGGTCAAGATCACCAACATCGGTGAAGCGCCGGTGCAGGTCGTGGTCTCCGTGTCGGGCTCGCCGGTGACGCCGGAGCCGGCTGCTTCCAACGGCTTCAAGATCGAGCGCAATTATTTCACGCTCGACGGCAAGCAGGCCGACATCGGCAGGGCCAGGCAGAACGATCGTTTCGCCGTGGTGCTGAAGATCACCGAAGCCAAGCCGGAATACGGGCACATCATCGTGTCGGACTATCTGCCGGCCGGGCTCGAGATCGACAACCCGCACCTCGTGTCCTCCGGTGACTCCGGCACGCTCGACTGGATCGAGGATGGCGAGGAGCCCGAACATACCGAGTTCCGCGACGACCGCTTCACCGCGGCGATCGACCGTGCCAGCGACGCCAAGTCGGTGTTCACGGTGGCCTATGTCGTGCGCGCGGTCTCGCCGGGCAAATACGTGCTGCCGCAGGCCTATGTCGAGGACATGTACAACCCCTCGCGCTACGGCCGCACCGGCACCGGCGCGGTGGAGGTCCGGGCGGCGAAATGAGTGGGATGGCGACCATATCGGCCATGAGGCCTCGCTGGCGATGGATCGGGAAGGCGGTCGCAATTGCGGCCGTCGCCGGTCTGGTCGTGACGGGCGCCTTCATCGCCTGGGCGATCTCCCTCGGCCCATTGCCGCTTGTAGAAGCGCGAAAAGTCTCCACCACCATCGTCGACCGCAATGGAAAACTGCTGCGTGCCTACGCGATGGCGGATGGCCGCTGGCGGCTGCCGGTCGACGCGAAGACATCAGTCGATCCGACCTATCTGAAGCTGTTGCTCGGCTACGAGGATCGCCGCTTCTATTCCCACGGTGGCGTCGATCCGCTGGCGCTGTCGCGCGCCGCATTCCAGCTCGTCACCTCCGGCCATATCGTCTCCGGCGGCTCGACCATCACGATGCAACTCGCGCGGCTGATGGAGCCGCGGCGCGAGCGCTCGCTCTACGCCAAGCTGCGCCAGATCGTGCGCGCAGTGGAGATCGAACAGCAGCTCGACAAGGATGAGATCCTTGACCTCTATCTCGCGCTGGCGCCGTTCGGCGGCAATCTCGAAGGCGTGCGCGCGGCATCGATCGCTTATTTCGGCAAGGAGCCGAAACGGCTGACATTAGCCGAGGCGGCGCTGCTGGTGGCGCTGCCGCAATCGCCGGAGCGGCGGCGGCTCGATCGCTATCCGGAAGCCGCGCGCGAGGGGCGCGACCGCGTGCTCGATCGCATGGTCGAGGAGGGCGTGCTGTCGGCGGAGGACGCCGCGCAAGCCAAATCGGAAGCCGTGCCGAAATATCGCAAGCCGATGCCGATCCTGGCGCCGCATTCGGCCGACCAGGCGCTTGCGACGATGAAGGATGCGCGCCTCATCAGACTGACGCTCGATTCCACGCTGCAGAAGAATCTGGAATCGCTCGCCCGCGATCGTGCCATCGCACAAGGTCCAAACATCTCGGTCGCGATCATCGCGGTCGACAACGAAAGCGGCGACATCCTCGCGCGCGTCGGTTCGCCCGACTATTTCGACGAGCGCCGGGCAGGGCAGGTCGACATGACCCGTGCGGTGCGCTCGCCCGGCTCGACGCTGAAGCCGTTCATCTACGGCCTCGCCTTCGAGGACGGCTTTGTGCATCCGGAAAGCCTGATCGACGATCGCCCGATCCGCTTTGGCTCCTACGCTCCGGAAAATTTCGACATGACTTTCCAGGGCACGGTGCCGGTGCGCAAGGCGCTGCAATTGTCGCTCAACGTGCCCGCGATCGCGTTGCTCGACCGCGTCGGCGCGAGCCGGCTGTCGTCGCGCCTGAAGCAGGCGGGCACCAGCCTCGTGCTGCCGAAGGACGAGGCGCCGGGACTGGCGATGGGGTTAGGGGGCGTCGGCATCACCTTGCAGGATCTGGCGCAGCTCTATGCGGGATTCCCCCGGCTCGGCACCACAAAGCCGCCGCGCGAGATCATGCTCGAACAAGACGCGCGCGAGCCGATGCGGCTGATGGACCAGGTTGCCGCCTGGCAGGTCGGCAATGTCCTGATCGGCACGCCGCCGCCGGAAAACGGTGTGCACAACCGGATCGCGTTCAAGACGGGCACCAGCTATGGCTACCGCGACGCCTGGTCGGTCGGCTTCGATGGCCGCATCACTATCGCGGTCTGGGTCGGGCGTCCCGATGGCGCGCCGGTACCGGGGCTGATCGGGCGCGGCGCGGCAGCACCGATCCTGTTCGATGCCTTCGCGCGGACCGGCAGGATTCCGGCGGCGCTGCCGAAGGCGCCCAAGGGAACCCTGGTCGCAAGCAATGCGAAACTGCCGCTGCCGCTCCGCCGTTTCCGTCCGATGGGGGAACTGGTGCGCACGGGCGGTGATCAGGCGCCGCACATCCAGTTCCCGATCAACGGCTCGCGCATCGATGTCGATCGCGCTGCAGGCAGCGAGGTCACGCCGATGCCGGTCAAAGTCGCCGGCGGTGTCCTGCCGCTAACCATGCTGGTCAATGGTGTCGCGGTCGGCGATCTCGATAGCCGCCGCCAGCGCCTGATCGATCCGCCGGGACCCGGCTTTGCCCGATTGACCGTAATCGACGCCACCGGAGCCGCTGATACGGTGGTCATCCGGGTGCAGTGACCTTGTAGCCCGGGTGGAGCGGAACGCGTAACCCGGGAAACCTGCCGCCGCGTCGCGAGTGGCCCCGGGTTGCGCTGGCGCTCCACCCGGGCTACGGCGCCGGGGCCACACTCAGAACAAAACGGAACCTGTGCGGTTGTTTGGCCTACGGTTTCATCGTATGCGAAGCCCATGGTTGAAACCGTCAATGTCAGGCGTTTCGGAGCAGGGCAACAGCCTGTAAAACCTGCGCATTCCAGCCGCAGGCTGGTGCTCGCGTTCGAGTTCGCGACCGCCACTCATGGGCGCGCAGTGCTGTTCCTGATCCTGTGTTGCCTGATCCTGTTCCTGCCCGGGTTCTTCGCGACGCCGCCGATCGACCGCGACGAGGCACGCTTCGCGCAGGCGACCAGGCAGATGGTCGAGAGCGGCGATTTCGTCGACATCCGGTTCCAGGACGACGTCCGCTACAAGAAGCCGGTCGGCATCTACTGGTTGCAGGCCGCAGTCGTTGAAACGGCGTCCGCCCTCGGCATGCCGCGCGCGCAGGCGCGGATCTGGCTCTACCGGGTGCCGTCACTGATCGGTGCGATCGGCGCCGTGCTTTTGACCTACTGGACCGCGCTGGCCTTCGTCACGCGGCGCGGCGCGGCGCTGGCGGCGCTGATGATGGCGAGCTGTGTCCTGCTCGGCGTCGAGGCGCGTCTGGCGAAGACCGACGCGATGCTGCTGCTCACTGTCACTGCCGCGATGGGAGCCTTGGCGCGGGTGTATCTATCCTGGCAGCGCGGCGAGGATCCCGCGCATCCGCCGTGGTCTGCGCCTGTGATCTTCTGGACTGCGCTGGCCGGCGGCATCCTGCTGAAGGGGCCACTGATCCTGATGTTCGTCGGGCTCGCCATCGCAGTCCTGGCGGCCCTCGACCGCTCGCTGGAGTGGTTTGCGCGGATGCGCCCGGTCTGGGGCCTGATGTGGTGCCTGGTGCTGGTGCTGCCGTGGTTCGTCCTGATCTTCCTGCGCGCGGGCGAGACCTTTTTCGCCGACTCCGTCGGCGGCGACATGCTGAGCAAGCTCGGCGCGCAGGAATCCCACGGCGCGCCGCCCGGGCTGTATCTTGTCCTGTTCTGGATCACGTTCTGGCCGGGTGCGCCGCTGGCGGGCATGGCGGCACCGGCGGTGTGGCGTGCACGACGCGAGCCCGGCGCGCAGTTTCTGCTGGCCTGGCTGATCCCGTCCTGGATCGTGTTCGAGGTGGTGCTGACCAAGCTGCCGCATTACGTGCTGCCGCTCTATCCCGCCATCGCGATCCTGACCGTCGGCGCGCTGGAACGGCGCGTGCTGTCGCGGTCGATCTGGCTGATCCGTGGCTCGGCCTGGTGGTTCGCGATCCCCGCGATCACCGCCGTCATTGCGGTGGCCGGCGCCATCAAGCTGACGCATCAGCCGGCATTTCCGGCCTGGCCGATCCTGGCGGGTGCGATGATCTTCGGCCTCGTTGCCTGGTGGATGTTCGAGGACAGCCGTGCCGAGCGCTCGCTCCTGAATGCGGTGATCGCGGCGATGCTGCTTGCGATCGCCGTCTACGGCTTGGTGGTGCCGTCACTGAGGCCGCTGTTTCCAAGCGCCGAGGTCGGGTACCTCCTGCGCTACGCCAATTGCCCGGGTCCGAAGCTGGCCTCCGCCGGCTACCACGAGCCTAGTCTGGTCTTTCTGACCCACACCTCGATCGTCCTGACGGACGGTTCCGGCGCCGCAGATTTCCTCGGGCAGGGCCCATGCCGGTTTGCGCTGGTGGAGGCGCGTTCAGAGCGCAATTTCGTGCAGCGGGCGGACGCGATCGGTTTGCGCTACAACGCAGCGGCGCGAATCGACGGCTACAACATCTCGCAGGGCAGGCCGATTTCGATCGCGATCTATCGCTCCGAGGATCCGCAGTAAGGCGGTAAGAATGTCTGCGCCGGTCATCCGCCACGAATCCGCGACCTATCCGGTGCGCTTGGCCACGCTGACCGGGCGGTCGCTTGCCCAGCTCGTGCGTGCGCCGTCGCATTCGCGGCGGGCGGAGGCTGGCCGACGCGCAGCGCGACACGGGCTCTTGCTGATCGCGATCATCGGCGCCGCCATCATCGGGCTGATGCTTGTGTTCGATGTGCCCGAGATCAAACTGATGCCGCCGCGCGGCACCACAAGCCTGTGGTGGGTCCGCATCCTCACCGATTTCGGCAAGGATGCCTATGTGCTGTGGACCCTGGCCGGACTGTTGATCCTGGTTGCGATCATTGCGCCGGCGTTACACGGCATTCGACGATCCCTGTTGCTCGGAATGGGAACGCGGCTGCAGTTCCTGTTCTTCGCGGTGTTGTTCCCGGTCCTGGTCGGCGACCTCCTGAAATGGATTGTCGGGCGCGGCCGGCCGTTTGTCGGCGGCGAGCCCAACGCTTTCAACTTCTCGCACTTCGCCGGCAGCGAGGCCTATGCCAGCTTTCCCTCCGGGCATGCGACCACCGCCTTTGCGCTGGCCCTTGCGGTCTCGGCGCTGTGGCCGCGCGCACGGTTCGTGATGCTGATCTATGCGCTGGTGATCTGCGCCACCCGCTTGGTGCTGCTGGCGCATCACCCGAGCGACGTGGTCGGCGGCGCACTGGTCGGCGTGATCGGCGCCATGGCGGTGCGCTACTGGCTTGCGGCGCGCCGGCTCGGCTTTGCGATCCAGCGCGACGGCACGATCTACCCGCTTGCCGGCCCCTCGCTGGAGCACCTCAAAAGGGTTGCCGGGGGCGCTTCAGCCCCATAAAAGCGGGCGCCGTCCCGCCATGTCTGGCGGTTCCGGCCGCAAGGCCGTCCAGAGAGCCAAAAATCCAACCAACAAGAGTGCCGAATTGCCTTCTTCCGACCAGACCGCGGTGGCCGTCTCCATCGTTGTGCCCGTGCGCAACGAAGCCGAGAACATCGCGCCGCTGATTGCGGAGATCGTCGCCGCGCTCGGCCGGCGCTGGGTCTACGAGATCATCTATGTCGATGACGGCTCGACCGACGCAACCGCATCGCGAATCGGCGCGGCCATGAAGGAGCGCTCCAACCTGCGCCAGCTCCGGCATACGGTCTCGTCTGGGCAATCGGCGGCGGTGCGCAGCGGCGTGCGCGCCGCGCGGGGAACGATCGTCGTGACGCTGGATGGCGACGGCCAGAACGATCCTTCCTTCCTGCCGGATCTGATTACCGCGGTCGAGAGCGGCGCTGGCCGCATCGGGCTTGCCGCCGGCCAAAGGGTAGGGCGCAAGGATACCGGCTTCAAGAAACTGCAATCGCGCATCGCCAATGCCGTGCGCGGCTCGATCCTGCGCGACGGCACCCGCGACACCGGCTGTGGATTGAAGGCATTCCCGCGCGAGGTCTTCCTGATGATGCCCTATTTCGACGGGCTGCATCGCTTCCTGCCGGCGCTGGTCCGTCGCGAAGGTTTTGAGATCGCCTATGTCGACGTGATCGACCGTCCGCGCCATTCCGGCGTCTCGAACTACGGCTTCTTCGACCGGCTCTGGATCGGGATCATGGATCTCGCTGGTGTCTGGTGGCTGATCCGCCGCAAGAGGCCGACGCCCGCGACCACTGAAGTGACCGAAGTCGCTGAGGCGACCGTAGTGACCGAGGAGCATTGATGCTGATTCAATACGGTGAGGCCCTCGGCAACTACCTCTACGACGTGTTCGTCGCCAAGTTCGATTTCTGGCTCGCATTCGGCCTGGTCGCGCAATTGCTGTTTACCGCGCGCTTCCTGGTGCAGTGGATTTCCAGCGAGCGCGCCGGACAGAGCGTGGTGCCCATGGCATTCTGGTTCTTCTCGATGGGCGGCGGATTGATGACGCTGATCTATGGCATCGCCAAGCGCGAACCGGTCATCATTCTTGGCCAGGGACTGGCCACGATCATCTATGTCAGAAACATCATGCTGATCGTGAAGAACCGCGGGCAGGGATCGAGGACGCTGGATCGCTGACGGCGTTGCCCGCACCAATGGCTGAGGGAGCCCGGTAAGCACAAGGACCTCACGCGAACCGCTCAACGATCCCGCAAAGACGCTCGCAGGACCTCGCCAGATGCTTGTTCGGCACCGTCGCGATGCCCAGAAGAAGCCCCGATAGCGCGGAAGCCGGCCGGGCATACCACATCGACAATGGGGCTGGCGCCATTCCAAACGCCAGGGTTTCCCTGGCGATGGATGTGTCTGGCGCGCCGTCGGGCAATCGCAGCAGCACCGCCAATCCCGCCGTTGTGGCGCTGGCAGCTTCGACGTGCAGCCGCAGGCACTCCAGCAAGGCATCGCGCTGAGCGGAGTAGGCCCGCTTGGTACGCCGAAGATGGCGCAGGTAGTGGCCTTCGCGCATGAACTCGGCGGTCGCGAGCTGCACGGACGGCCCTGGCGGCGGCGCAAGGCACGCCGCGACCTCCGCGAAGCGGGACAGCAGTGAACCGGGTGCGACGAGGAAGCCGAGCCGCAACGTCGGACTGATGGTCTTGCTGAAGGAGCCGATATGGATGACGCGCCCAGCGCGATCAAGCGAGGCGAGCGCCGGCGCGGCTCGTCCCTTGAGTTGAAGTTCGCTCAGATAGTCGTCCTCGATCACCCACACGCTTGCTTGCGCGGCCCAATCGAGCAGACGCAATCGACGTTCCAGCGACAGAGTGACCCCGAGCGGCGCCTGCTGCCCCGGGGTCACGACAACCAGCTTCGCATCCGGGGCATGGCGCAGTCCATGGTCGACGTCGATGCCGCCGGCGTCGACTGGTATAGGTGTCAGCGATAATCTTGCGAGCTCCAGGCCCCGACGGGTGAACGGGAAGCAGGGGTCCTCTGTCCAGGCTTTCTGCCCCTCGAGGCCAAGCACGCGGAGCGCCAGTCCCAGGCCGCTGCTATATCCCCCGGTTATGATGACCTGCGAGGGCGAACATTCGATGCCGCGGGCAATGGCAAGATAGGCGGCGATTTCCCGCCGCAGTTCTAGTTCACCGCGAGGGTCCGGATAGATGGGCGCTGCGCGTGCCTCAGTGCGAATGGCATGGGCGCGGATTCGTGCCAGCAGCGTGGCCGGAAATGTCTCCTTTGCAGGAACCCCCATCTGAAAGACGGCCGGTCCCTGGGTCATTTCCAGGTACATCTCCATGAACGAGCCCGGATCGGGCGGCTGTTCGGAGCGGATGACTGCGCGGGGCC
Source organism: Bradyrhizobium sp. Ai1a-2 (assembly GCF_000426245.1). Classification (GTDB taxonomy): domain Bacteria; phylum Pseudomonadota; class Alphaproteobacteria; order Rhizobiales; family Xanthobacteraceae; genus Bradyrhizobium. Next base: position 97,452 of record NZ_AUEZ01000003.1, read on the forward strand.
GCTCGGCAACATGGGTTCCGTTCGCACGCGATGCGACGATGAGCTGCGCTGCGGCCAGCTTTTCGTAAGCCGCGCGCACCGTGCCACGCGCGACGCCAAGCTGCGCCGCGAGGTCCTGCCAGGACGGCAGGCGCGCGCCGGGTGCGAGGACGCCGCTCTCGATCGCCGCGCCGATACCCTTTCGGATCTGCTCGGCCAGCGGCGTCTTCGCAGAGCGGTCGAGTTTCAGTTGAAACGGCTTGGTCACGCGCATCGTAGTACACGATTTTTGTGCGTTCTTGGTGCTTTTATCCGACCCAAGAGGAGGACATTTAAATCAAGCGAAAGGAGAAGAACCATGAAGCTACGAACAATCATCGGCGCAGCATCCGCTGCTATTGCCATTGCATCTGCTTCGCCCGCTCCCGCCCATGATGTCGGCGACAAGGTCACGACCAACTTCGAGCAGGCGATACCCAACATTCCCGGCAAGTCGCTGATCGCTTTTATCGTCGACTATCCGCCGGGTGGGGCCTCGGCTGCGCATACCCACGCAAAATCGTCCTTCATCTACGCCTACGTCGTTTCCGGAAGCATCGAGTCGAAGGTGAACGATGGTACGACGCGGGTCTACAAGGCGGGCGAGAGTTGGTCCGAACCACCCGGCGCCAGCCATCCCATCAGCCGCAACGCGAGCACGACCGAGCCGGCCAAGCTGCTCGCGGTCTTCGTGGTCGATACCGACGACAAGGCACTGACCACACCGGTCAAATAAAATCTGAAGATCGGGAGACCAACAATGACCAAGCGTCTCGATTACAACCAGATCGCTCCGAACGGAGTAAAGGCTCTTGGCGGCGTCTATGGCTATATCATGCAGAGCGGCCTTCCGGCCGAGCTGGTTGATCTTGTTTACTTGCGGGTTTCGCAGATCAACAACTGTGCCTATTGCCTCGACATGCACACCCGCGACCTCATCAAGAAGGATGTGAAGATCGAGAAGCTCGCGCTGGTGCAGGCCTGGGCGGAAGCCGGCCATCTCTTCAGCGAGCGTGAGCGTGCCGCGCTTGCCTGGGCCGAAACGGTGACCCGCGTGTCAGAAACCGGCATACCGGATGCAGCGTTCCAGGCCGCGCGCGCAGTCTTCGAGGAAAAGGAGCTGGTCGATCTCACGATCGCGATCGGCTTGATGAATGTCTACAACCGATTGGCCATCGGCTTCCGCAACACGCCACGGGCAGTACTCGAAAGTTGAACGGGCCGACCGATTGCGTTGGAGCGGAGGGAGTCACGGAGCTCATAGCCGAGCCAAAGCAAAGCTCGGCTTTGCGCTGCCGGCGGCAAGGCTAACTCAATCGGTCCAGCAGGGGCTGGGGGCGATGCGCACAATGCGCGCGAAGTTGGCCGCCCCGACTTCCTGATGTCATATATGAGTGACACCACGCGCGTTCCTTACGGCTGCAATCCTCTTCCACCGGATTGAAATCGAGTGGTAACGGGACCTGATCAGTTCTGGAATCTCCTAACACCCCGAGGAGATTCCAATGACAGTCCTTCCGACCGAAGTGCTGATGCAGCGCGCAGAATCGCGGCCTGAAAGCACCGCTTTTGTCTTTCAAGAAGACGTGTGGACGTATCAGAGGTGCGCTCAAGAATCCGAGAGCGTCGCGCGAGGTCTAGCGGCGCATGGCGTCAAGGCCGGTGATCGTGTCGTGCTGCATATGACGAACCGGCCCGAAATGCTGATAGCCTATTATGCGTGTTTCAGGCTGGGTGCGGTCGCAGCGCCACTTCGCACCGCGTTCAGGTTTGCCGAGCTCGCGCCCATGCTGCAGCGGCTGCAGCCTGCGCTCTATATCGGCGAGTCCTCGCTCTACCCCAATGTCGCCGCCGTCGATGCCGCGATCCTTCCCCGCGAGAAGCGCGTCATCCTCGATGAAACCGATGCGCACGGTGTGCAATCGTGGGAGGCGCTGAAACAGTCTGGGCATGCGGATCTGCCGATTCCGGCCTCAAACGAGCCCGCAGTGCTGATCAACACCTCCGGCAGCACGGGCCAGCCGAAATTCGTAACGCATACGCAGGATACGCTTGCGGCAGGGACGCATCTCCTCAGCAAGCATTTCGGCTTTTCAGCGGATGACGTCATCGTTTCGCCATTGCAACTGGCACATGGCAGCGGCCTCTTTTGCTCGCTGAGCTTTGTCCGAAGTGGCGCGCCGTTCATCATGCTCCCGAGCGCCGACCCTGACCTGGTCCTCGACAATATCGAACGCTTTCGGGCGACCTGGCTTCTCGGTTTTCCAAACCAATATGCCGGAATGCTCGAGGCCCAGCAGGCGAAGCCGCGCGACGTGTCATCGCTCCGGGTTTGTCTGACCGGAGCTGACGCTTGTCCGGTCGATCTGCAGAAGCGGTTCACGGAAGTCTTGAAAGCGCCGCTTTATAACGTCTGGGGCGCCACCGAGGTCGCAGGCCAGCTGAGCTTCGGACTGCAACCCGGACCCGTGATCCGCCTCACTGAGGATGCGCAAATTCGGCTGGTGGACGAGGAAGGTACCGATGTTGCCCATGGTGAGATCGGCGAACTCCTGATCCGCGGCAAGAATGTTTTCGTCGGCTACTGGAATGATCCGACGGCGACTGCGCAGAACCTGAAGAACGGCTGGTATCACACCGGTGACCTGATGCGACGCGGGGAGGGCGATGAGCTCTGGTTCGTGTCGCGCAAGAAGGACATCATCATTCGTGGCGGAACCAATATCTCGCCCACCGAGGTGGAGGAGGCCTTGGTTGCCTGCCATCCGGCAGTGGTGGAGGCGGGAGCGGTCGGCAAGCCCGATCCGGTGCTCGGCCAGCGCGTGTTCGCCTTCATCAAGCTCGCGGCTGGTGCGAAGGAAGACGTTGTTTCCGAGATTCTTCAGAACGTCGCGGGACGCCTCGCACCATACAAGGTTCCGGAAGGTCTGCGGGTGATCGATGCGTTGCCGCGCAACGCGCTGAGCAAGGTCGACCGCAGGGCGTTGGAGAGAATGATCGGCGAAGTTGAGAGCGCTGGCCCGCGGCCCGATCCAGCGCCTTCGCGCGCAAGCGGCGAACGGCCCGCACGTCGCGTCGCAACGTGATAGCCGTGCAGAAAGACCAAGTGGATACGGCAATGGCTGGGCTCCCTTCCATTGCCGTATCTCGTTCCGCCTTAGAGCGTTTTCGAGCGAAGTGGATACCGGTTCGCGTGAAGAAAACGCTCTAGAGTCGAAACATCGGGGCCGACTACTGCCCTTGATGTGCCTTGATGGCTTGCTCAACCTCCCTTTTTACGGCTTCAAGGTTGAAGCTCGCCGGCGCCTGCATCGGAGGAAACTCGATGGCCGTTTGCGCCAACTTCGCGACCTCCTGTTGAACGATCACGAACCGCCAGAATTCGCGACCCATGAAATCGTTCATGTAGCCTCCGCCGGCGTTGTTCAGGCTTTCACCCCGCGTGATCGGCGTCCGCTCAAACGGGTCCTGGCGGATATTGATGATCGTGGGCATGTCGGTGGTGTCCTTCTCGCCTGGCCACCCGTATGGCTGCTGGAAGAACTGGAACTTGAAGTTATCGTGGCGAAGCGCACCGAGATGCGGACCGGCGAAATAGAAGATCTCATGGCGAGCGGTGGGGCCCTTGCCCGTCAGAAGATCCATCTGGTTGTAACCGTCGAGGTGGTTCTTGTAGGTGCGGCCTTGCAGCGCGACGCCCCTGAGAAGCTGGTCGGTAATGTTCGGATTTCCCGCTGCAGCGGTCAGTGTCGGGAACCAATCGAGCCCCGAGAAGATCCCGTTTTCTACTGAACCCGGCTTGACGCGGCCCGGCCAGCGGATGATGGCCGGTACGCGGAAGCCGCCTTCGTAGCTGGTCCCTTTGGTGGCCTTGAACGGGGTCATGCCGCCATCCGGCCAGGTGAACACCTCGGCGCCGTTATCCGTCGTGAAGATGACGATGGTGTTGTTGGTTTCGCCGATGTCGTCGATATGCTTGAGCAGGCTGCCGACGCTGTCGTCGAGCTGAGCCATGCCGGCCTCCTCGAGACCAAAGTTCGTCTCGTGGTTCTGCATCGCGCTGTACTTCTTCGACAGGAACGTCCAGACGTGCATGCGCGTCGTGTTGTGCCAGACAAAGAAGGGCTTGCCGTCCCGCTTGGCCTTGTCCATGAAATCACTGGAGGCTTTGACCAACACCTCGTCGAAGGTGGTCATGTCGTACTTTGCCTTCAGGAACGGCAGATCGTGCATATTCGGCACGTTCGACATATCGGGGAATGGCGGCAGGGGCCCTTCGTCGACGATCCTTTGTTTGCCGATCTTGCCCCAGCGCGGCATTTCGGTGGGATCATCGTTGTCGGTCGCGTAGCTGTGGATCAGGCTACGCGGGCCGTACTTGTTGTAGTAGTCCTGGTCGGCCGGGAACGAGTACCAGTACGGGTCGGACATCGCGTCGAGGTGATACAGGTATCCGAAGAATTCGTCGAAGCCGTGCACCGTCGGCAGATATTTGTTGAGATCGCCGAGGTGGTTCTTGCCGAACTGCCCGGTCGCGTAGCCGAGCGATTTGAGTACGGTCGCGAGTGTCACGGCTTGATCGGGGATACCGACATCGGCGCCAGCCTGACCGACGGTCGTCAATCCGGTACGGATCGGCAATTCGCCGGTGATAAAGTTGGCGCGGCCCGCCGTGCAACTCGCTTCGGCGTAGTAATCGGTGAACATCATGCCTTCAGACGCCAGCTTGTCGAGGTTTGGCGTCTTGCCCGACATCATTCCACGGTGATAGGCGCCGACGTTGAACCAGCCGACGTCGTCGCCCATGATGACGAGTATGTTGGGTGGCTTTTGCTGTTGCTGCGCGGTCGCTTGCGGGCACGTCACCATCACGGCAGCGAACAGCGCGAGCATCCCTGCCGAGAGACTCCTTACGACGTTCATGATCGGTTTCCTCCGAATTTGTTAGTCGATGACTTGCAACGCCAGACCCTCGGACCATCGTTCATCCGCGAAGGCCGTCGTGCGCCTTCTCTCACCTTTGCAGCTTACGGGAAGCGGCACCGGCGGCTATGCAATTCCGGCAGATTGCGCCAAGGGAGGGATCGATGCCGGAAGCGCTGGGCAAATCCGATCTATTCTTGATCGTTCACCGCGAGCGGTAGTCATCTGAACGTAATAATCCCGGGCACCAGCTTAGTGCGTCCATCAAACCGGCAGCAGAGCCCATGCGCCGAGATGGGACAGTGTTGTTGTCGCTGCGAACCCTGAACCAAGATCAAGTCGAAGAAGACAAACCTTCATCGAGCTTGCATTGAGATTTGCTCCCCAAACGCAGCTCGATACATGCCTCTTGGACATTTTTTTCATCACGATGGAGGTAGCCCCATGTCGATCGTGCAATTTACTCGTTTTAAAACCGACAAGACCGAGGAAATGATCCAGATTGCCCGGCAGGCGAAGAAGATCTTTGAAAAGCACGGTGCCGAATTTCTTCGGCTGTCCCGTTTCCACACTGGCTTGTGGGCAGGAGAGTGGCTGGTTACGACGCGCTACGCCAGTTGGGAAGTCTACGGCAAAGTGCAGGAGGCCGTGGCAAAGGACCCGGAGTTCGCGCAGCTTCAGGCTGAAGGAATGAAGATAGCCGAACTACAGGGCCGTAACATCGCTGTTGGCGTCGATCTCTAGTCCCAGCAAACAACGTTAAGCGCGGAGGCCGCCGGACTTAAGCCGGCGGCCTTTCGGCGCGCCGATCCGATCGGTATCGGGGCCCGATACCAGTCGAGGTTCCAAGATCCCCGAGCGCTTTCCGATTCCTGATTGCGAATAACTCGCGTTAGCAAACATCATCGTTGCCTGCAGTCGAGACAGACACTATTGCCCGACGCATAAAGATGAGTTTTGGGCAATCATGGATCGCGTCGACAAGCTTGCGCTCGGCAGCATCATCATTGGCTTGGTGGTGCTCGGGATAAAGTATCTGGCTTACGTCTTGACCGGCAGCGTGGCGCTGTACTCGGATGCGCTCGAAAGCATCATCAACGTAGCGACCGCCATCGTCGCATTCGTTGCAGTTCGCGTCAGCGCGGCTCCCCCAGATGCCAACCATCCCTACGGGCACTACAAGGCCGAATATCTCTCGGCCGTTCTGGAGGGCGTCCTGATCGGCGTTGCGGCCATTTCCATCCTCGTCGCCTCCTATCGCGGCTTCGTGTCACCTCGCCCTCTTGATGCGCCGGTGCAGGGATTGCTCGTCAACGCCGGCGCCAGCGTATTGAACGCGATATGGTGCTTCGTTCTGATGCATTATGGGCGCGCGTGGCGGTCCATGGCGTTGATGGCCGACGCCCGGCACCTCTGGACGGACGTCTTGACGTCGTCCGGCGTGCTTGTCGGCGTGGGGTTGGTGGCCTGGACCGGCTATCTTCGCCTGGATCCGATCGTCGCCGCGCTGGTGGCTCTAAATATCCTGTGGTCCGGATGGAATCTGGTGCGAGAGTCTGTCGGCGGACTGATGGACGAGGCCATTCCGGCGGAAACCCTGGCGAAAGTCAGGGACATCATCTCGAAGCACGCAACGGGCGCCCTGGAGGCTCATGACGTCCGAACCCGGGCGGCTGGACGAGCAACGTTCATCGATTTCCACCTGGTCGTGCCCGGAGCGATGACGGTGTCGGAGTCTCACGCGCTCTGCGACCGCATCGAAGCCGCGCTGCACCACGAAATTGCCGATGCAAAGATATCGATCCATGTCGAGCCCGAGGAGAAGGCAAAGCATTCAGGAAGTGTTCGCCTCGTCTGAGGAGCGGACATCTCGAGCTCTCCCCGTCGTCCCCCGGGCTTGCGCCGGGATCCATAACCACGCCTTTGTCGTTTGCTCCGCTGCAACCGCTTGCTCGCGCCACAACACCTCCCTGTTGTTATGGGTCCTGCTTTCGCAGGACGACGTCGGAGTGATAGTGAGCGGCGTAGGGCTTGACGCAGCGATCGACTATCGTGGCGTCGGTTGCGCCACAGTCCCGGGCAACGTGGCCACATCGTGTTCGGTGCTGCGGTCGGCGGCGAGTTCGCCGGCCGAGACGAGTGCGGTGTAGGCAACGGAGCAGATGTGCGAATGGATGCGGCGGAGGTCGCGCAGCACGTCGAGATGCAGCGACGTCGTCTCGATGGTTTCGGGACGGCCTTCACGCAGGCGTTCGAGATGCCGCTCGGTAGCGGCGAACTCGGCGTTGCGCAGCGCGGATTTTTCCGCAACCAGCTTGTGCGCCTCGTTGACGTCACCCGACATGAACACGCCGAACGCGATCCGGAGCGAGTCCAGCGTGCGCTTGTGGAAGGCCTGCAACTCCTCGGTGCCTTCAGGCGAGAACTGCAGGCGGCGCTTGATCTTCTTGGTGGCGAGCTCGCTCAGATTCTTGTCGATGATGTCGCCGATATGTTCGAGGTTGATCGCAAACGAGATGATCTCCATCGCGCGCTGGCCTTCGCGTTCGTCGAGACTGCCGCGGGTGAGTTTCGTGACATAGAGCTTGATCGCCTCGTCAAGGCTGTCGACGCTGTTATCCATCCGCGACACCTGGTCGACCAGCACGCGGTCATCCGTCATCATCGCCGCCATCACCTTGCGCAGCATCTCCTCGACGATGTCGCCCATGCGCAGCGCCTCGCGCGCCGCGTCGGCGAGCGCGAGCGACGGCGTCTCGAGCGCGCTCTCGTCGAGATGGCGCGGCTGGGCCGGATCGGCATCGCGGACGCGCCGGGGCAGCAGCATCTTGAGCAGCCGTGCCAGACTGTCGAGCACGCCGATGAAGAGGACCGCTGTCGCGACGTTGAAAGCGATGTGGAACAGCGCGGTCGCCTTGGCAAGATCGGGCTGGAAGGCATGCAGATGCGTGGCGATCGGGCCAAGGAACGGCGCGACCAGGAGGATGCCGACGACGCGATTGAAGAGATTGCCGAGCGGCAACCGGTAGCTCGCCGGATCGTCGCGTCGCGCGCCTTCGAACAGCGGATTGATCGCGCTGCCCAGATTGGCGCCGAGCACCAGCGCGAACGCCGCATAAGGCGTGATGAATTGCGAGTAGGCGAGGGACATCACCAGGAGCACGCTGGCGACGCTGGAATGCACGAGCCAGGTGACGACGGCGCCGATGAAGATGCAGAGCACGGGATCGCCGGTGATCGCATTCATGACGACGCGCACGCCGGGCGCATTCTCCGCCGGCGCCAGCGTGTCGAGCAGGATGTGCAGCGACAGCAGCATCAGCCCGAGCCCGATCGAGACGCGCCCGATATCCTTGATGCGCGAGCGCGGTCCGCTGCGGAAGGCGACGAGCCCGATGATGAAAAGGAGCGGGGCGATCGCGGCGATGTTGAACGACAGGACCTGCACGATCAGCGTAGTGCCGACATTGGCACCCAGCATGATCGCCAGCGCCGGAACCAGGCTGACGAGCCCGTCGGAAGCAAACGAACTTGTGATCAGGGCCGTGGCGGTCGAGCTCTGGAGCAGGGCGGTCAGGCCGAGGCCCGCGGCGAAAGCAGTGAATCGGTTCTTCAGCGCTTTTGCCAGCAGGATGCGCAGATCTGGCCCGAACGCGCGCAGAATCCCGCTGTGGACCATATGCAGGCCCCACAGCAGCAATGCCACGCCGCCCATCAGATCGAGGAGTACCATGCTTCCCATGCTCGTTAGCTTCCCGGGAGTCCGGACAAAGGGTCAGGCTATCGCCAAACGACGGCGGATCAACCGGTTTGTTCCCGAGAACAGAGGTAGGAATTCACCGGCGTTGTGGACGCTGTTCGCCCGACATTGCGTCATTTCGAGGAAAAAGCGCGCAGAGCGAGTAAACGGATGCTGAAGGGTTCAGTTCAACTGCGAGCAGTCCCGCTAGCTAGATTCCAACGATTTCTCGCTACAGCAGATGCAGAAGCGGGCTAATCAATGAACTTGGGGCCGGGGGTCGATATGTTCGTCAATCGACGTAAGAGCGAGCGTCGTCTGTGCAGGAGTCTCGCCAAGATCCAGTTCGGTACCGGCACCTTGCCGCGGGACTGCATGATCACGGACATCTCTGACGGCGGCGTCAAGGTGATCGCCGAATATCCGGAAATCCCCCCTGAATTTACCATCATACTGTCGAACGGCAGCCCGCGCCAATGCCGCCTCGCCTGGCGAATCGGCTGCGAGTTCGGCGCACAGTTCGTCGACTAGACTGCAAGTTGTGCCGCTGTCGGCGATGCGTGTCGTCGGTAGCAGCAGGGCGCGAAGATGGTTCGATATCGCTTCGAACATCCTAAGTCGCGCGCGTCCTTAACCCGGATTTAGGGTTAAGCTGCGAAGCATTCCGGGCAAGTCGCCGACCGTGGTCAGGATACATGTCCCAGAAGTTGCTTCACCGATCTCCCGCCGCAAGGCTTCTCGCCGGCGCGGCAGCATCGGCGGCCCTTGTGCTTGCGCTTAGCGGCTGCCAGACCTCCAGCCTTTCCGACATCACGGGATCGCTCGGCGACACGGCCGAGGCGAGCCGGCCAACCGCTGACCCGCGGCGCGAGCTCGAGACCTATCAAGAGCGCTTCAAGGCCAATCCGAAGGATGCCGCCGCAGCGTTACAATACGCCAAGGCGCTGCGCGCCACCGGGCAGCGCGCGCAGGCGGTCGCGATCCTCGAGCAGGCCTCGATGGGCCAGCCGAACAACAAGGCGCTGCTCGCCGGCTATGGGCGCGCGCTCACCGACAACGGTAATTTCCAGCAGGCCTTCGACGTGCTCGGCCGCGCCCACAGCCCGGACGATCCGGATTGGCGGATCCTGTCCGCGCAGGGAGCGGCTCTCGATCAGCTCGACCGTCATGACGAGGCGCGGCAATACTATGCGAGCGCGCTCAAGATTGCACCCGATGAGCCGTCGGTACTGTCCAATCTCGGGCTGTCCTACGTGCTGTCGAAGGAATTGCCGCTGGCCGAAGAAACGCTGCGGAGGGCGCGCAGCCGGGCGCCGAACGATCAGCGCATCAAGGCCAATTTGGCGCTCGCGATCGGGCTGCAAGGCCGCCTCGGCGAGGCGGAGAGCATCGTGAAGGCCGATTTGCCGCCGGAGGAAGCCGCAGCCAATGTCGCCGCATTGAAGCGTGTGCTGGCCCGCAAGGAGGGGCCGCAGCGCGGTGGGAATATTCCGGTGGCGGTGGCTGGCGGCTCCGATTGACGCGATGCCTAAGCTGATTTCGAGCGGGCGCCGACCGCGCGCAATGTCTTGATGATCGGCGACAACAGCGAATTGCGCTGCGGCCTTGTGTCGGCGCGGCCGGTCATCCGTTGCGCGATCTGCAGGAACGTCTTGGTGACACGATGGCTGGCGGCGATCTCCGCGATCATCTGGCCGTTGTTGGCGGCGGTGCCGAACAGCTTCGAATCGAAGGGAATCGTTGCGATCGGCTGGCTGTCGATGGTCTTGGCGAAGGCGCGCACCTCGATCTCCGGGCGCTTGGTCATGCCGACCTGGTTGAGGCAGTAGAGCGGGGGGCGGTCGTTGGGCCGCGCCGCCTTCAGCGTGTTCATCATGTTCTTGGTGTTGCGCATGTTGGCGAGATCTGGCTCGGCGACGATCAGGATGTCGTCGGCGCCGATCAGGGCGCGGCGCGTCCAGGCGGTCCATTGGTGGGGCACGTCGAGCACGAGGCAGGGCGTCGTCATGCGCAGCGTGTCGAAGATCGCATCGAACGCGTCGGCGCCGAAGTCATAGACCTGCTCCAGCGTCACCGGCGCGGCCAGCAGGCTGAGATGGTCGGTGCATTTGGCAAGCAGGCGCTCCATCAGCGCGCTGTCCGGACGCTCGGGCTGGAACACCGCGTTGGCGATGCCCTGCACCGGGTCCTGGTTGTAATCGAGGCTGGCCGTGCCGAATGCGAGGTCGAGATCGATCACGACCGAGTCAAGCCCGACGTCGCGCGCGATCGCCCAGGCGATGTTGTGCGCGACCGTGGACGCGCCGACGCCGCCCTTGGCGCCGCACACCGCGATCATCCTGCCGACAGTGATCGCCTCGGACGCCGAGAACAGGCCGCAGATCGAGCGCACCACGTCGAGCACCTCGACGGGGCCGACCACATAGTCGTTGACGCCGCGGCGCACCAGTTCGCGATACGGCGCCTTGTCGTCGGCCCTGCCGATCACGACGACGCGGGTGCCGGGATCGCAGACGGCTGCGAGTTCGTCGAGCCCGACGAGGAAATCGCTGCCGCTCTCTGTCTCGAGCACGATGACATTCGGGGTCGGCGCCGTATGATAGGCGTCGATCGCCGCAGCGATGCCGCCCATATGCACCGAGAGATGCGCCTTGGCGAGGCGTCGGTCCTCGCTCGCGGCCTTCACGGTGGTCGCGGTCGCCACCGTCGCGCAGAATGCCTGCACCGATACGCGCGGGGCAGGGGCGATATAGTCGTTCGCATGCGGCGCGGCGTCGGTCTCGTTATCAGGATGTTGGGCGCGGCTGATCATTTGCCTGTATCGCTGAGCTTGGCCTTGTCGGCTTCGGGATAGGTGGTGGTGGTCGAAACACCCTTCCGGTACTTCTCGAACGCCACGTCACGCCGCGGCGAATAGGCCGGCGTCTCGGCGCGGGGTTGTTCGAGGTCCGCGGGATTGTCGATCATCGCCGCCAGGTTGCGCTGGGTGGCGCAGCCCAGATTGTAGTACGGCTTGTTCTGGTTGTAGCCGTAGTCGTCGAGCGAGGGGCCGAGATCCTCCGGCCACAACCCGCAGGGACCAGCGACCGCGGTGATTTTCGGGTAGCTCAGGCGGATCGTCGCCAGCGTGCGCGGATCGTCGGGATGGTAATTGCGCAACGTGACGGCGCGCGCGGGAACGCCGCCGGCCGTGAGAAGCGAGCGGATTTCCTGATAGGTCGCGCCGGCCGCCCGCGCGTTCGGCGTGTCGACCGGCACCTCGGCGATGATCGCGCCGGTGCCTTCGCGGGTCCAGGTTCGCGCCAGTCCCATCACGTCGGCGCGCTGCGCGGCGGTCAGGCCGGGCCGGCCGTATCCGACAAAGACCACCATCGCGCGGTCGGCTTCGGTAATGGCAATCGGATGCCGCAGACGGTAGTCGTTGGGAACGGTCGCGGTCGTGAGGTCGTCGCCGCCGCTGCGGCAGGCCGCAAGCGCGACCGACAGGCCGACGAGGGCGCCCAGCCGGTACAATGTGCGATGGTGATGTGCGTTGCCCGTCATCGTCGCGCCCCCAAGGTCAGTCAATGATGAAGCCGAAATTGGCGGGATAGGCCCCGACCGGCTCGGCGCGGGCCGCCACGCCATAGATGCGGTTGATGCGGGCGAGCAGCGTGGATTGCGAATCTGCGGCTGGCGCGAACCCGTCATCGGGCCGCGACAGTTCCTTCTGGGCGACGGCGCGGACGACATAGGGCGTCACCATCACCATCAGCTCGGTCTCGTTGTTGACGAAGTCCTGGCTCCTGAAGAGCGCGCCGAGGATCGGCAATTGGTCGACGCCGGGCATGCCGTTGATGGCCTGCTTGGTTTTCTGCTGGATCAGGCCGGCCATCGCCATCGAGCCGCCGGAGGGAATTTCCAGCGTGGTCTCGGCGCGGCGGGTCGTGATCGAAGGAACGGTGAGCGACGTGCCGGCCTGGTTCAGCGTGATCGCGTTGTCGCTGGAGAGCTCCGACACCTCCGTCATCACGCGCAGGCTGATGCGGCCTTCGGTGAGGACGACCGGGGTGAAGTTGAGGGAGATGCCGAACTTCTTGTACTGGATCTGGGTCGTACAGACATGCGTGACCGGATCGCAGGAATAGCCGGCGGGGATCGGGAATTCGCCGCCGGCGATGAAGGTCGCGGACTCCCCTGAAATCGCGGTCAGGTTGGGCTCGGTCAGCGTCCGCGCCACGCCCGCGCTTTCCATCGCGCGCAAGGTGGCGGTGACGGTCGGGATGCCCTTGGCAACCGCGGCGACAGTGCCGCCATTGTCTGGCACCAGCGGACGGCCAAAGGCTGTGAACGGATTGGAGTTGTTGAAGTTCACGATCGCCGTGCCGTAGTTCATGTTGGCCGACAGATCGACGCCCATCTGCTTGACGATGTCGCGCCGCACTTCCGAAACATTGACCTTCAGCATCACCTGGTCGCGGCCGCGGACCGTGATGGAGTTGACGACCTTGTCGGCGCCACCCACCAGTCGTGCGGCGAGGTCGCCGGCCTGTTGGGCCTCGACCGGGGACGACACCGAGCCGGTCAGGATCACGCCGTCGCCGACGCCTTCGATCTGGACGCCCGGCAGCGTCTGCTTCAGTGCGGCGCGCACGCCGTTGAGGTCGCGCTTCACTGCGATGTCATAGGAAGCGACCTGCTGGCCGTCGGCATCGAAGAACACGACGTTGGTCTGCCCGACCGCCGCGCCGATGATGTAGGCACGCTGCGCCGAGCGAACGACGGCGTTGGCGATCTTGGGGTCGGCGACCAGGACGTCCTTCACGTCGCGCGGAAGGTCGACGATCACGGATTTGCCGACGCCGAGCGCCAGGAAGCGGGGCAAGAAGCGGGTCTTCGCCGGCGAACTGGCAACCGGTTGTACGCCCTCGGTGTCGGGATCGGCGGCGATGACCGGCGCGAGCGTCAGAGCGGCCACGGCCGAAAGCGACGCGATGCGGATCAGCGATGACCGCACCGCAAATTTGGTTCGACCGCATTTCATGGCAGGCGTCCTTCTCACTTCTGTGTCGTTGTCGAGCTTGGGACGCCGTAGCGAACCACGTTGATGCTCTGGCCCCGCTTCAGGGGCTGGTCTTGGGAGGCGTTGTCGGCGACGTTGACGTCGGCGATGCTGCGCAGCGCGAGCGACAGCACGCCGGATTGGCGTGACCGCGCCAGCGTCTCCGTCTGCTCAGGCTTCAGTTCAAGCGTGACGGTCTTGCCGAGCAGGGAATTGGCGCCGTCCTTTTCCTTCGGCGCCTGGTCGATGGCGAGCACGCGGATATTGTTCAGGATGATCTCCGAACGGACGAGATCGGCGCCGTTGTGGTCCGGGTTCTTTTCGCGCCTGGTAAGGATGACGTCGACGCGGTCGTTCGGCAGGATGAAGCCGCCGGCAGCGGTCTCTGCCGAGATTTCCGTCGAGACTGCGCGGCTGCCCGAGGGCAGGATGGCAGCCATGAAACCTGATCCGTCCGCCTTGACGAGCTTCTGCTCGCGGACCGGCTCGCCGGCGATGAGCGGCGTGCGCGCGATCGAGCCGATCACGTCCTTGATGGCATCTGGCCTGTCCTTGCGGCGGATGAAATTGTTGCTTGCGGTCGCGGCTGGCCAGGCCTGCCATTGCAGGTTCTCCTGCTTGACCATTTGGCCGAGGCCGATATCGGACTGCGCCACCAGAACTTCGACGGTCGGCAGTTGCTGCGCGACCGGCGCGGCCGGACCAGGCTTGGTCTCAGGCTGGCTGGCCAAATAGGCGGCGATGCCGCCAGCACCAAGCGCGATGGCCAGGACGACGATTTGTGCGGTCTTCATACGCTTGACTGCTTACGCTTACCCCAGACTGCCGACGCCGCAGGGCGATGGCAGCCCAACCCGGGCGCATGACTAAGGCAGCAAAGGTGTAAGGGAACTTGATGAGCGGGCTGATTTGCCTGACGAGGATTTGGAGTCCTTCGTCATGGTGAACGCGCGGTTTATCGGCCGCGCCGAAAGCCCGAAAAATACCGGTGGTTGTGTGCTTACATCGCCGCCTTGAGCGCAGCAAAGCCGCGATCGAGATCGGCCTTGAGGTCGTCGATGCTTTCGAGCCCGATATGTAGCCGCAGCGTCGGACCGCCCGGCGCCCATTTGGTGGCCGTGCGATAGTCGCCGCAGTCGAAGGGGATGACCAGGCTTTCGAAGCCGCCCCAGGAATAGCCCATGCCGAACAGCTTGACGGTGTCGAGCAGGGCGTCGACCGCTTTCTGTGGGGCCGGCTTCAGTACGATGCTGAACAGGCCGGACGCGCCGGTGAAATCGCGCTTCCAGATCGCATGGCCGGGATCGGTCTCGATTGCGGGGTGCAGCACCCGCGCCACCTCCGGACGCGTCTGCAGCCAGCGCGCCATCTCCAGTCCGGAACGGTAGTGCTGCGCCAGCCGAACCGACAGCGTGCGGACGCCGCGCAGCGCCAGATAGACGTCATCGGGCCCGGCGCATACGCCAAGCAGGCGGATGCCCTCGGCGAGCAGCGGCCACGCCTTGGCGTTGGCCGAAATTGTGCCGAACATGATGTCGGAGTGGCCGCCGATATATTTGGTCGCGGCCTGGATGCTGATGTCGACGCCTTGCCCGAGCGAGCGGTGATAGAGCGGGGTTGCCCAGGTGTTGTCGTCGATCACAAGCGCGCCGCGCACATGCGCGACGGCAGCGATCGCAGGAATGTCGGGCATCTCGAAGGATTGCGATCCCGGCGCTTCGGTGAGCACCGCGCGGGTGTTCGGCTTGAACAGCGCTTCGATGCCGGCGCCGATCAGCGGATCGAAATAGGTGGTCTCCACCCCGTAGCGCGCCAGTAGGCCGTTGCAGAAATTGCGCGAGGGGCGGTAGACGTTGTCGCAGACCAGCAGATGGTCGCCCGCCTTGAGCACCGATAATAGTGCCGTACTGATCGCCGCGAGGCCCGATGGCGTCAGCCCGACGCCGGCGCATTGCGGCCCCTCGAGCGCCATCAGCACGTCCTGCAGCGCCCGCGTCGTCGGCGTGCCGTGGCGGCCATACTGATACTCACCGCGATGGGCATGGAGGTCGTCCGCGGTCGGATAGAGCACGGTGGAACCGTGGACGACTGGCGGATTGACGAAGCCCTTCTGGGCCTCGGCGTCCCGGCCCGCGGTCACCAGGCGGGTCTCGGGCTGTTGTGGGTGGACCGGTCCGTCGTTGGAAAAGCTCATGCGCTCGCCGTCAAGACTTTTTGCCGCAGCAGCCGTGGCGCTTCGGAAGAAGCGGGCCCGGGCCGGGTTTTTAATAACAGGACAGGGAAGAGCTACGTCAACCCCTTGACCCGGCTCGCCAGTCACTATGTGATGCGCCCAACTTCAAGTCGCCGCACGTTGAGGGGCCTGCCGCGACCCAATGCTTGGCTGATTGGCACGCAAGATGCAGGCCAGATCGGCGATTCGCTGGGGATCATCGGTCCGTCCGTTAACGTTTGAGGCGACCGCAAGCAAACCTTCCCGGTCGACCCCTTGAAAGGCCCCGTCATGAAACGCGTATCGCTGGTTCTCACACTTGCCCTTGCCACCGGCTTGTCGGCACAGGGCGCTTCGGCGCAAACCCTCAAGACGATCAAGGACCGGGGCATGCTGTCCTGCGGGGTCAGCCAGGGCCTGCCGGGATTCTCGTCCCCGGACGACAAGGGGAACTGGACCGGGCTTGATGTGGACATCTGCCGCGCGATCGCGGCGGCGGTCTTCAACGACGGCACCAAGGTCAAGTTCGTGCCGCTGTCGGCGAAAGACCGCTTCACCGCGCTGCAGTCCGGCGAGATCGACGTGCTGTCGCGCAACACCACCTGGACGCTGTCGCGCGACACCTCGCTCGGCGCCAACTTCACCGGCGTGACCTATTATGACGGGCAGGGCTTCCTGGTGAAGAAGTCGCTGAAGGTCAATTCCGCGCTGGAGTTGAACAGCGCCTCGGTTTGCGTGCAGACCGGAACCACGACGGAGCAGAACCTCGCCGACTACTTCAAGGGCAACAACATGAAGTATGAGGTGATCGCGTTCGCCTCCGCCGACGAGACGGTGAAGGCCTATGAATCCGGCCGCTGCGACGTCTTCACCTCCGACGTTTCCCAGCTTTATGCCGAGCGCCTGAAGCTCGCCAATCCCGCCGACCACGTCGTGCTGCCCGAGGTGATCTCCAAGGAGCCGCTCGGCCCGATGGTCCGCCATGGCGACGACCAATGGTTCGACATCGTGAAATGGACGCTGTTTGCGATGGTCGATGCCGAGGAACTCGGCGTCACCCAGAAGAATGTCGACGAGATGGCGAAATCCGACAAGCCGGAGCTGAAGCGCGCCTTCGGCACCGACGGCAATCTCGGCGAGCAGCTCGGCCTGACCAAGGACTGGTTCTCACGGATCGTGAAGTCGGTCGGCAATTACGGCGAGGCGTTCGATCGCAATGTCGGCGCAGGCTCGAAGCTCGGCATCGCCCGTGGTCTCAACAATCTCTGGAATAAGGGCGGTATCCAGTACGCGCCGCCGATTCGCTGATCCGACAGGCGTGCGGCGATGGCCATCGAGCCCCGGAAACCACCGTCGCAGCTTGTAATCAAGCTGCAACGTACGCTCGGCGGCCGCGCAGGGTGGGGAGGCTTCGTCCTCCAGCTCCTGTTCGTCGCCGTGCTCGCCTGGATTGCCTATGAGATCGTAGCCAATGCCCGCGCCAACCTGCAGGCGCAGCGGATCACCGCAGGCTTTGGCTTCCTCCAGAACACCGCCGGCTTCGACGTCAGCCAGAACCTGATCCCGTATACGGGTTCGGACACCTATACCCGTGTCTTCTTCGTGGGCCTGCTGAATACGCTGCTGGTGTCGGTGATCGGCATCTTCTTCGCCACCGTGATCGGCTTCATCGTCGCGCTCGGGCGGCTGTCGCCGAATTGGCTATTGTCGCGGATTTCCGGCGGCTATGTCGAACTGGTGCGCAACCTGCCGGTGCTGTTCCAGATCCTGTTCTGGTATCTCGCGGTGCTCGCGGCATTGCCCAGTCCGCGGCAGAGCATCTCGGTGTTCGGGATGTTCTTCCTCAACAACCGCGGCCTGGTGGTTCCGAGACCGATCGGCGATCCCGGCTTCGAGCCGTTTGTCGTCGCAGTCTTGATTGCAATTGTGGCCGCGCTGGTGCTTTGGCGTTACGCGCGGCGGCAGCTCTATCAATACGGCAGGATGATCACGATCTGGCCCTACCTGCTCGGGCTCCTGATCGGCCTGCCGCTGGTGACGGCGCTGATCTTCGGTCCGCCGGTGAGCTTCGAGATGCCGGTGCTAAGGGGCTTCAATTTCGCCGGCGGCTCGCGCCTCATTCCGGAGTTCGTGGCGCTGACGGTTGCGCTGTCGACCTACACCGCCGCCTTCATCGCCGAGATCGTGCGCGCTGGCATCCTGTCCGTGCACAAGGGACAGATGGAGGCCGGCTCCTCGCTCGGGCTGCACCGCGGTGATGTGCTGCGGCTGATCGTGATCCCGCAGGCGATGCGCGTGATCCTGCCGCCGCTCACCAACCAGTATCTCAACCTCACCAAGAACTCCTCGCTCGCGGTCGCTATCGGCTATCCCGACCTCGTGTCGGTGTTCGCCGGAACGACGCTGAGCCAGACCGGCCAGGCGATCGAGATCATCGGAATCACCATGGGCGTCTATCTCCTGATCTCGCTGGTGACGAGCGCGATCATGAACTTCTACGGATGGCGGATCAGTCGGAGCATGGGCTGATGAGCGATATCGCCGCTTCAACTTTCGTCCGCGAGGAGCTGGTTCCGCAGCGGCCGGCGCCGGTGAAGACCACGGGTCTCGTGGGATTCCTGCGCACGCGGCTGCTCAATTCGCCGACCAACATCCTGATCACGATCGTCAGCGTGCTCCTGCTGTGGTTCGTGCTCGTTCCCACGGTCAGATTCCTGCTGGTTGACGCGGTCTGGACCGGCAAGGATCGCGCCGCATGCCTGGCCGAGAATGCCGGGCATCCGGTCGGCGCATGCTGGCCGTTCGTCCAGGCCAAGCTCAGCCAGTTCATCTATGGATTCTATCCGGAGCCGGAGCGCTGGCGGGTCAACCTGACCTTCTTCCTGGCGGCTGTGCTGCTGCTGCCGCTGCTGATTCCCCGGCTTCCGGCCAAGGGCATCAATGCCGGCCTGTTCTTCCTGGCCTTCCCGGTGGTGGCCTTCTTCCTGCTGCGTGGCGGCGGGCTCGATGGTTTTGCCGTGAGCTGGATCACGTCGCTGTTATCGGGGTTCAACGACAGCATCGGCGATGGCGGGCGCAAGCTCGCCGCAGCGGGCGAGGCCACCGCCGTGATCGGGCCGCTGCTCTGGGTGCTCGGAAAGCTGATCGTCCTGATCAGCACGGCGATCTCGTGGGTACTGTTGCCCCTGCAATGGCTGCGCGAGCAACTACAGAGCACCGGTCAGCCGGTCTGGATCGATTTTGCAATCACCGCCGTGGTCGTCTCGCTGCTGCTGTTCTTCCTCGGCGGCGGCTTCCGCACCGGCTGGCGGCCGCTGGTCGTCAGTCTCGCGACCTTTGCCGGCATTGGCCTGGTGATATCGGTCATGAAGCTTGACCGCGGCGGCTTCCCCTTGGTCGACACCCGGCTATGGGGCGGCTTGCTGGTGACCCTGGTCGTCTCGGTGACAGGCATCGTCACTTCGATGCCGGTCGGCATTGCGTTGGCGCTCGGCCGGCGCTCGACCATACCTCTGATCCGCATCTTCTCGATCGCCTTCATCGAGTTCTGGCGCGGTGTGCCGCTGATCACGGTGCTGTTCTTTGCGACCTACATGCTGCCGCTGTTCGTGCCGGCCGGTTTCACCATCGATGGTCTGGTGCGCGCGCTGATCGGCATCGCGCTGTTCGCCGGCGCCTATCAGGCCGAGGTCATCAGGGGCGGCTTGCAGGCGATCCCGCGCGGGCAGGGGGAGGCGGCGAGTGCGCTCGGCCTGTCCTGGTGGAAGATGACAGCACTGATCATCCTGCCGCAGGCGCTGCGCCACGTCATTCCTGGCCTTGTCAACAGCTTCATCGCGCTGTTCAAGGACACCTCGCTGGTGTCGATCGTCGCGCTGTTCGACCTGCTCGGCCAGTTGCGGGCCTCCTTCAGCGATCCCACCTGGGCGACGCCGACCACGGCTTTCACTGGCTTTGCCTTTACCGGGCTGATCTATTTCGTCTTCTGTTTCGGCATGTCGCGCTATTCTCTGTTCGTCGAGAACAGGCTGAACGCGCACCGGCGCAACTGAGTGCATACGCCATGAGTTCGAATCCGATCGTCAGCATCAAAGCCCTCAACAAGTGGTACGGCGAGTTCCACGTGCTGCGCGACATCAATCTCGAGGTCGGCCGGGGCGAGCGCATCGTGATCTGCGGCCCTTCGGGCTCCGGCAAGTCGACGCTGATCCGCTGCATCAACGCGCTGGAGGAGTTTCAGGAAGGCGAGATCATCGTCGACGGCATCGAGCTTGGTCCGAACCTGCGGCGCGTCGACGAGGTCCGGCGCGAGGTCGGCATGGTGTTCCAGAGCTTCAATCTGTTCCCGCATCTGACCGTGCTCGAAAATTGCACGCTGGCGCCGATCTGGGTGCGAAACATCCCGAAGAAGGATGCCGAAGCCGCCGCGATGAAGTTCCTGGAGCGGGTGAAAATCCCGCATCAGGCGAGCAAATATCCGGGCCAGATGTCCGGTGGCCAGCAGCAACGCGTCGCGATCGCACGCGCGCTCACCATGAATCCCAAGGTCATGCTGTTCGACGAGCCGACCTCGGCGCTCGATCCGGAAATGGTGAAGGAGGTCCTGGACACCATGGTCGACCTCGCCAAGGAGGGCATGACCATGGCGGTCGTCACCCATGAAATGGGCTTTGCCCGCGAGGTCGCCGACCGTGTCATCTTCATGGACGCCGGCCAGATCATCGAGTCGAACACGCCGAAGGAATTCTTCGCCCACCCGCAGCACGCGCGGACGAAGCTGTTCCTCAGTCAGATCTTGAGATGAGCGAATGGCGAGTAGCGAATAGGGCATTCCATTCGCTATTCGCCATTCGCGTCCTAAACAAACGGCAAGTCGATCTTGGTGCGCTTCTCCAGCCACGCCGGCACCGGCAGGTTCTTCGAGCGCATGAAATCCGGATTGAACAGCTTGGACTGATAGCGGTTGCCGGAGTCGGCGAGGATCGTCACGATCGTCTTGCCGGGGCCGAGCTGCTTTGCCAGGTGGATCGCGCCGGCGATGTTGATGCCGGTCGAGCCGCCGAGGCAGAGGCCCTCGTGCTCCAGGAGTTCGTAGATCACGGTGACCGCTTCCTCGTCCGAAATCAGGAAGGCGTCGTCGACCTTGGCGGTCTCGATGATGGACGTGACGCGGCCAAGGCCGATGCCCTCGGTGATCGAATTGCCCGGCGTCGACTTGGCCTCGCCATGCTTGAACAGTTCGTACATCGCAAAGCCCTGCGGATCGGCGCAGGCGACGACGATACCGTTGTTCTTTTCCTTCAGGTAGCGGCTGATGCCGGCGAGCGTGCCGCCGGTGCCGACCGAGCAGATGAAGCCGTCGACCTTGCCGCCGGTCTGCTGCCAGATCTCCGGTCCGGTCGACTCATAGTGCGCCTTGGCGTTATCGAGGTTGTTCCACTGGTCGGCGAACAACACGCCGTTCGGTTCAGTCTTGCGGAGTTGGTCGGCGAGCCGCCTTCCGACATGTTGATAGTTGTTCGGATTGGCATAGGGCAATACCGGCACCTCGACCAGTTCGGCACCGCACAGCCGCAGCATGTCCTTCTTTTCCTGGCTCTGGGTATCCGGAATCACGATCAGGGTCCGATAGCCACGGGCGCTGGCGACCACCGCAAGCCCGATGCCGGTATTGCCGGCGGTCGATTCCACCACCAGCCCGCCCGGTTTGAGCGCGCCGCGTTTCTCCGCCTCCAGGATCATCCATTTGCCAGCGCGGTCCTTGACCGACTGGCCGGGATTCATGAACTCGGCCTTGCCCAGGATGGTGCATCCGGTCAGCTCGGAGGCGCGCTTCAACTTGATCAGCGGCGTATTGCCGATGGCTTCGACGACGTCGTTGTTGATGGTCATGTCGGGGGTATTCTTTGCCGGTTATTTCGCTCCCGGCCGACCCTAGTGCGGGGGCGGCAAAAGGGAAAGGCCCTTGCGCCGCGGTGCGAGCGGGCCCGAATCGAAAGCCTGGCCTGCGGTAATCTGCCTCGCGACTCGCGGCCCGCGAAATGGAGCGTCGGCGCATTGGGGATTTGTGGCAACAGGGGCTCGGAAATCCCCATGAAATCTTTGTAAGATTCGGGCGGCTTCCGGTGCTGACGGAATTGAAGTAAAGGCCGTAAAATAAGCATAACTTGGCGTTCCGACGGTTCCCTGCTTGCGTTGGCCACAGTCTCCCACCGGGTCGGTGGGACTGTCCGCTTGCCATGCAGCCGGAGTAGTATCGGGGGTCGGTTCCATTGGATGCATCAGTCCGTGCAGGTTCTACAGACCATCCCCCAGCGCGTTGCGAACTCATCGCGACTTGATTCGGCGCGCGGAGGAGGACGGAGGTGACCCAGCGCATCCGGCGGGCTGTTGTCGGCGAACGGCTGCGCGCGCCTGCGCCCGGCCTGCGGGGTGCCTTGCGCATGCTTGCGGGTTTTGTGGTCGCCGCGAGTTCGGCCGGCTGCATCCTGACCACGGACCTTCCCGACCCCGGGCTCGATATTCCCGGCGGCTACAAGGCGGCACGGCAGGCAAAGGCCTCCGACGCGACGCCGACGCTCGACTGGTGGCGCGGCTTTCGCTCGACGGAGCTGACGACGCTGATGGAAGAAGCCCAGCGGGTCAATCTGGACATTGCGGCGGCAGTGGCGCGTTTCCAGCAAGCGGACGCGCAGGCGCGCATCACCGGTGCGGCTTTGCTGCCGACGCTCGCCGGCACTGGATCCGAGACTTATTCACGTACCTCCGGCTCGAGCGCGAGCGGCTTGAGCATCGGTGGGCGCGAAGTGGTCAACTACAATGCCTCGCTTGCGGCGAGCTATCAGCTCGATTTCTGGGGCCAGAACCGCGATGCCGCGCAGGCGGCGGAAGAGACTGCGGTCGCCAGCCGCTTTGATCGCGAGGTGGTGGCGCTGACCACGCTGGCCGCCGTCGCCAATGCCTATTTCCAGGTGCTGACGTCGCAGGATCGGATTCGCACCGCCCAGCGCAACATTGCCAGCGCCGAGCGTGTCCTCAACGCGATCAAGGATCGCTTCAATGCCGGTACCAGCACCGATCTCGACGTCGCGCAGCAGGAGAGCCTGGTGGCCAACCAGCGCGCGCTGGTGCCGCCGCTCCGGCAGACCCTCGACCAGAATATCAATGCGCTGGCGACTCTGGTGTCGCGGCCGCCCGAGAGCGTGCGCATCACCGGCGGCTCGCTCAACAACATTGCCATTCCCCGGGTAACGCCGGGCCTGCCGTCGGAAGTGCTGACGCAGCGTCCCGACATCAGGCGACAGGAGGCGCAGCTCGCCGCTGCCACAGCCAATGTCGGCAGCGCCCGCGCGCAGTTCTTTCCGAGCATCCAGTTGACCGGGCAGGGCGGCTACCAGAGTTCGGCGCTATCGGCGCTGTTCCAGCCGCACGCGGCGTTCTTCAGCCTGGTCGGCAGCGCGACGCAGCCGATCTTCGACGGCGGGCGGATCCTCGGCAATTTCGAGTTAACAAAGGCACAGCAGGATGAACTGCTGCAAACCTATCGCAAGACGGTGGTGCAATCCTTCGCCGACGTCGACAACGCGCTGGTGGCGATACGCCAGACCACGATCAGGCTGAGGCTGCAACGTGACGTCGTGTCGTCATCACAGCGGGCATTCCAATTGGCGGAGCAGCAGTTGCGGGCCGGAACTGCTGACATCGTAACTGTGCTACAAACTCAACAGACTCTATTCCAGGCCGAAGACGCGCTGTGGCAGGCGCAACTGGCCCGGCTGCAGGCGATCATCAGCCTGTATCAGGCGCTGGGTGGCGGCTGGGAGCCAAAGGTGGAGAGACCGGTCAATGCTCTTTAAGCCGGAAGCAAAGGACAACGCGAAGGCTGCGGAGGTGAAGAAGCCGGGCTTGTTGTCGCGCCTGCTCAAGCGGATGGTGTCGCTCGCCATTGCCGTCGTGATCCTCGGCGGCCTTGGCTATATCGGCTGGCTGGCCTTGCAGCAGAAGGGCGGCGGCCACAACGCCAACGCCCGGCCGGACCTGCCGGTGCCGGTGCTGGCGGCGATGCCGCGCGTGCAGGACATGCCGGTCTATCTTGACGGCGTCGGCTCGGTGCGCGCGCTGAATACCGTTACCGTTCGCTCGCAGGTCGACGGCAAACTGATCAAGGTGAACTTTGTCGAGGGACAGGACGTCAAGAAGGACGACGTGCTCGCCGAAATCGATCCCGCGATCTATCAGGCGCAGTACGATCAGGCCGTCGCCAAGAAGGCGCAGGATGAGGCGCTGCTCGCCAACCAGCGGATCGACCTCGCCCGCTACCAGCAGCTCGCCCAGACCAACGCCGGTTCGAAGCAGCAATACGACACCCAGAAGGCGGTTATTGCGCAGCAGGAAGCGCTGGTGAAGGCCGATCAGGCCGCGATCGACAATGCGGCGGCGACGCTGGGCTACACCAAGGTCGTCGCGCCGATCGCGGGTCGCGCGGGCCTGCGCCAGGTCGACCAGGGCAACATCATCCACGCCTCCGACACCACCGGCCTCGTCGTTCTCACCCAGTTGCAGCCGATCGCGGTGTGGTTCAGCCTGCCGCAGCAGCAGATCGTGCGGGTGAACGCCGCGGCCTCCCAGGGCACGCTTGCGGTCGACGTGTTCGGCAATGACGGCGTGACCGTGATCGATACCGGCAAACTGACCGGGATCGACAACCAGGTCGATCCGACCACTGGCACGCTGAAGCTGAAAGCGGAATTTCCCAACGGTATTTTCCAGCTCTGGCCCGGCCAATTCGTCAATGTGCGGCTGAAGGTCGAGACGCTGCCGAAGGCGATCGTGGTGCCGACCTCGGCCGTGCAGCGCGGGCCTGCCGGAACATTCAGCTATGTCATCGGCGAGGACAATGTCGTCAGCGCGAGGCCGGTAACCGTCGTCCAGCAGAACGAGCATGACGCCGTCATCGGCAAGGGGATCGCGGTTTCCGACCGCGTCGTCACGACGGGATTTGCCAATCTCGCCGATGGATCGAAGGTCATCATCGGCAAGGACGACGCCGCGCCGACCGCCGATCTTGCGCCGCGCAAGCGCAGCCGCAGCCCGGATGCGAAGAACGGCCAAA
This sequence comes from Bradyrhizobium sp. Ai1a-2, assembly GCF_000426245.1. Taxonomy (GTDB): domain Bacteria; phylum Pseudomonadota; class Alphaproteobacteria; order Rhizobiales; family Xanthobacteraceae; genus Bradyrhizobium. The sequence continues at coordinate 122,497 of NZ_AUEZ01000003.1, forward strand.
CCAAGGACGGCCAATCCAAGGACGGTCAGGCCAAAGATGGCCAGGCGAAGGATGGCGAGCATCGTTCGCGGCGCGAGCGCACGCAAAGCGAGGGTGATCAGAAGGGCTCGAGCGGGGCGGCAACGGGGGGTGAAACATCAGGCGGCGCAGCGAAGTCGCAGCCATGACCAAACGATCCGCCTAGAGCATGATCCGGAAAAAGTGGAAACCGGTTTTCCGAAAAGATCATGCTCAAAGTAATGTCTGACTTCGCAAGGATGAGCACGCAAAGCCATGGGTGTCTCTGAACCGTTCATCCGCCGGCCGATCGCGACCTCCCTGCTCGGGATCGCGCTTCTGATCGGTGGCGCGCTCGGCTATTTCGCGTTGCCGGTCTCGGCGCTGCCGCAGGTCGACTTCCCGACAGTGCAGGTGTCGACGCAATTGCCGGGCGCCAGCCCCGACGTGATCGCGTCGCTGATCACCGCACCGCTGGAGCGCCAGCTCGGGCAGATTCCGTCGCTGTCGTCGATGAACTCGACCAGCTCGTTCGGCGTCAGCCAGATCTCGCTGCAGTTCGATCTCAACCGCGACATCGATGGTGCGACCCAGGATGTCCAGGCCGCGATCAATGCAGCTGCGGGCGTGTTGCCGAAGAACCTTCCGTACCCGCCCGTTTACGCCAAGGTGAATCCAGCGGATGCGCCGGTCATGACGCTGGCGCTGACGTCGGAGACGATCTCGCTGCGCGCGATGAGCGACCTCGCCGACACCATCCTCGGCCAGCGGCTGAGCCAGATTTCCGGCGTCGGCCGCGTCGCTGTGCTCGGCGGGCTTAAACCGGCGGTGCGGGTGCAGGCCGATCTGGCGCGGCTTGCGGCCTATGGCATCTCGATGGAGGATCTGCGCAACGCGATTGCCGGCGCCAACGTCTCTGGCCCGAAGGGATCGCTCGACGGCGCACAGCAGGCCTACACCATCGCCGCCAACGACCAGATCGCGGCGGCCGAGGCGTACAAGCCGATCATCATCGCCTATCGCAACGGATCGCCGGTGACGATCGGCGACGTGGCCGTGATCGTGGATGGGCTCGAGAACGACCGTACCGGCGGTTGGTATCAAGGTACGCCGGCCGTCATCATCGACATCCAGCGCCAGCCGGGCGCCAATGTCATTGATGTCGTCCGCCAGATCCGCGACGAAATCCCGCGCTTGCAGCGACTGATTCCGGCCGGCGTCAACCTGACCGTCGTGAGCGATCGCACCGTCACCATCCGCGCCTCCGTCCGCGATGTGCAGTTCACGCTGATCCTGAGCGTCGTGCTGGTGACGCTGGTGGTGTTGTTGTTCCTGCGCTCCCTGCGCGCCACGCTGATCGCGGGCGTCGCGCTGCCGCTGTCGCTGATCACGAGCTTCGGCATCATGTATTTTGCCGGCTTCAGCCTCGACAATCTGTCGCTGATGGCGCTGACCATCGGCACCGGCTTCGTGGTCGACGACGCCATCGTCATGATCGAGAACATCGTCCGCCACATGGAGGAGGGTGAGACGGTGATGGAAGCCGCGCTCAAGGGCGCGAGCGAGATCGGCTTCACCGTGATCTCGCTGACCATGTCGCTGATCGCGGTGTTCATCCCACTGTTGTTCATGTCCGGGCTGGTGGGGCGCATGTTCCGCGAATTTGCGCTGACGCTGACGATCGCGGTCGTGACGTCGGCGGTGGTCTCGCTGACGTTGACGCCGATGATGTGCTCGCGCCTCTTGAAGCATGTCGGCGAAGAATTCGTGCTGCCGGGCCTCGGCGCCATCAGCCGCTTCATCGACCGCATGGTCGACCTCTACCATCGCACGCTGCTGTGGGTGCTGCAGCGCCAGCGTACGACCCTGCTGGTGACCTTCGCCACCATCGCGCTCACGCTGTTCATGTATGTGATCGCGCCAAAGGGTTTCCTGCCGCTGCAGGATACGTCCTCGATAACAGCGGTGACCGAGGCCGGCCCGGACGTCTCGTTTGCCGAAATGCAGGCGCGGCAGACCAAGGCGGCGGACCTGATCAAGTCGGACCCGGACGTGACCGGCGTGGTTTCCGTGATCGGCGCCGGTTCGGTCAACCCGACCACCAATGTCGGCCGGCTCGTGATGACGCTCAGGCCGCTCGGCGAGCGCCGCGACGACGTTTCGACGGTGATTGCGCGGCTGAAGCAGAAGACGGCGTCGATCCCCGGCATGACCATCTATTTCCAGCCGGTGCAGGACGTGCAGATTTCGACCCAGTCGAGCCGGTCGCAGTACCAGTACACGCTGACCGCAACCGACGCGCAGGAGGTGTCGCTCTGGGCCGGCAAGCTGGTCGCCGAGATGCGGCGCGATCCGATGTTCCGCGACGTCTCGTCGGAGGCGCAGGACGCCGGCCTGCGGGCGGCACTCGATATCAATCGTCAGCGCGCCGGCCAGCTCGGCGTTAACCTGCAGGCCGTCAATGACACGCTGAACGACGCATTCGCGCAGCGGCAGATTTCGACCATTTACGGGCAGGCCAACCAGTACCGCGTCGTGCTGGAGGCGCTGCCGATGTACCAGCGCGATCCGTCGATCCTCGACAAGCTGTATTTGCCCGGCGTGAACGGCGCGCAGGTGCCGCTGTCGGCGGTGGCGACGCTGACGCGCACCACCGCGCCGCTCGCGATCTCGCACCAGGCGCAATTCCCGGCGGTGTCGCTCAGCTTCAACCTCGCGCCCGGCGAGGCGCTCGGCGACGCCGTTGCAGCGGTCAAGGCGATCGAGACCCGGATCGGCATGCCCAACAGCATCGTCGGCGTCTATTCCGGCGATGCCGCTGAGTTTTCCAGATCGCTGGCCGGCCAGCCCTGGCTGATCCTTGCTGCGATCATCACGATCTACATCGTGCTCGGCGTGCTCTATGAGAGCTACATCCACCCGATCACGATCCTGTCGACGCTGCCTTCGGCGGGTGTCGGCGCCATCCTGGCGCTGATGCTGTTCGGGCAGGACCTTTCGGTCATCGGCCTGATCGGCATCATTCTGCTGATGGGCATCGTCAAGAAGAATGCGATCATGATGATCGACTTCGCGCTGGAGGCCGAACGGCACCAGGGCATGTCGCCCTATGATGCGATCGTGCAGGCCTGCCTGCTGCGCTTCCGGCCGATCATGATGACGACATTGGCGGCGCTGTTCGGCGCACTGCCGCTCGCGATCGAAAGCGGCACCGGCGCCGAGCTGCGCTTTCCGCTCGGCATTTCCATCATCGGCGGCCTCCTGCTCAGCCAGTTGCTGACGCTCTACACGACGCCCGTGATCTACCTTGCGCTCGACCGGCTGAACCGCAGGATCGAGCACGCGCTGCCGGACCCGGGTCCGCAGGGCCCGCCGGTCGCGGGGGCGACCGAGGGGATGCAGTGATGGCATCGATCTCGATCTCGGAGCCCTTCATCCGCCGTCCGGTCGGCACCACGCTGATGGCGATCGGGCTCTTCCTGGTCGGGATCGTGGCGTATGAGTTCCTGCCGGTGGCGTCGGTTCCGAACGTCGATTTCCCGATGATCCGGGTGTCCGCCACGCGCCCGGGCGCCGACCCGTCGGTGATGGCGGCGACGGTGGCGGCGCCGCTGGAGCGCCGGCTTGGCGAGATCGCGGGGGTCGAGCAGATCACGTCGACGAGCTCGCTCAGCACCACCAGCATCCAGGTGCAGTTCGCGATCGGGCGCAACATCGATCGCGCCGCCCGCGACGTGCAGGGGGCAATCAATGCCTCGATGGCGGATTTGCCGACCGACCTGCCGACATTGCCGATCTTCAGGAAGGCCAATCCCGCAGCCGCGCCGGTGTTCGTGCTGGCGCTGACGTCGAAGACGATGTCGACCAGCGCGATGTACGATGTTGCGGATACGGTGCTCGCCCAGCGCATCTCGCAGGTGCCGGGAGTGGGTGAGGTCACGGTCTCGGGCGCCGATCAGCCGGCGGTGCGGATCTCGCTCAATCCGGTGGCGCTGTCGAATGCCGGCATTGCCACCGAGGATGTCCGCCTGGCCATCGTCAACGCCAATCCGCTCGGGCCGGTCGGCATCTTCAATGGTGGCCGCCAGAGCGAGACGCTCTCGATCAATCCGCAGATGCGGACCGCCGCCGAGTTCCGCAACATCCTGATCAAGAGCTCGAACGGCAACTTTGTCCGCCTCTCGGATGTCGCCGAAATCGAAGACAGCGTGCGTAACGTCCGTTCGGTCGCCTGGTTCAACAAGCAGCCCGCGGTCCTGATCCAGATCACCAAGCAGGGCGATGCCAACGTCATCGACACCGTCAACCGGGTGACGGCGATGCTGCCGGAGCTGAAGGAGTGGATTCCCGCCGGTCTCGAGATTTCCGCCCTCGTGGACCGCACCGGCACCATCCGCGCCAGCGTGCTCGACATGCAGCTCACGCTGCTTGCCACCTGCGTGCTGGTCATGGTCGTGGTGTTCGTATTCCTGCGCCGCATGACGCCGACGATTGCGGCGGGCGTCTCGGTGCCGCTGGCGCTGGCGGGCACTTGCGCCGGCATGTGGCTTGCCGGTTTCTCGATCGACAATCTGTCGCTGATGGCGCTGGCCATCTCCGTCGGCTTCGTCGTCGACGACGCGATCGTGATGATCGAGAACATGTACCGCAATCTCGAGCATGGCATGGCGCCTTATCCGGCGGCACTCGAGGGCGCCAAGCAGATCGGCTTCACGGTGGTTTCGATCTCGCTGTCGCTGATCGCCGCCTTCACGCCGCTGATCTTCATGGACGGCATCGTCGGCCGGCTGTTGCGTGAATTCTCGCTGACGCTGACCTTCGCCATCCTGGTCTCGACCCTGGTGTCGCTGACGATCACCCCGATGATCTGTGCGCATTACATCAAGGAGGCGACCTCCGACCGCGCCACCTGGTTCGACCGCCTGATCGAGGGAACCCTGTCGCGCATCGTGCGCTTCTATACGTGGACGCTGCGCGGCGTGCTCGGTTTTCCGTTCCTGACCCTGCTCGTGTTCTTCGCCACGATCGCGCTGACCGTGACGCTCTACATCAAGACGCCGAAGGGCTATTTCCCGACTGACGACAGCGGCTTCATCATCGGCGCGACGCGGGCATCGCCCGACATCTCGTTCCAGGCCATGCTCAAGCTGCAACAGCAGGTGGCCGACATCGTGATGGCCGATCCGGCGGTCGCCGGCATCGGCTCTTCGATCGGCAGCGGCGGCGGGCCTGGCGGTGGCGGCGCCAACCGTGGCACCATGTTCATCAGCCTGAAATCGCCTGAGGAGCGGGACGGGGTTTCGACGCAGCTTGTGATCGATCGCCTGCGCCGCAACCTCTTCACGGTGCCGGGCATCCGCCTGTTCATGTTTGCGGCCCAGGACGTCCGCGCCGGCGGCAGACAGAGCGATTCCGACTACCAATACACGCTCTCGAGCGCCGATCTCGAATTGTTGCAGAAGTGGGCGCCGATCGTCGCCAAGCGCATGGAAACCGTTGAAGGTATCACCGACGTCTCCAGCGATCGCGACCCCGGCGGATTGCAGCTCAATCTCGTGATTGACCGCAAGACCGCCTCGAGCCTCGGTGTCCGAGTGCAGGATATCGACAACGCGCTCAATAACGCGTTCTCGCAGCGGCAGATCTCGATCGTCTATACCCAGCGCAACCAATACATGGTGGTGCTGGAGATCGATCCGAAATTCCAGACCGATCCGGCCAATCTCGAGCGCATCTACGTGGCCGGCGCCAACGGCGTTCAGGTGCCCCTGTCGGCCGTCGTCCATTACCAGCGCGGGCTGGCGCCGCTCGCCGTCTACCACACGCAGTCGTTCCCCTCGACCACGGTTTCGTTCAATCTGCTGCCGAACGTGCCGCTGGACGAGGCGACGTCGAATATCCAGCGCGCGGTCGATGAATTGCACATGCCTGAAGGCATTCGTGGCAGCTTTGACGGCAACGCCGGCGACTTCAGCAAGACCAGCGGAAGGCAGCCGCTCCTGATCCTGGGCGCGTTGGTCGCGATGTATATCGTGCTCGGGGTGCTCTATGAGAGCCTGGCGCATCCGCTGACGATCATCTCGACCTTGCCGTCAGCAGGGCTGGGCGCGCTGCTGGCGCTGCAGGTGACCGGCACGCCGCTGACCGTGATCGCCTTCGTCGGCATCATCCTCTTGATCGGCATCGTCAAGAAGAACGGCATCATGATGGTCGATTTCGCGCTGGACGCCGAGCGGCAACGCGGCCTGTCCTCTGCGGATGCGATCTTCGAGGCCTGCAGCGCGAGGTTCCGGCCGATCCTGATGACGACGATGGCGGCGCTGTTTGCCGGCATTCCGCTGGCGCTCGCCACCGGTCCCGGGACGGAACTGCGCCGGCCGCTCGGCATCACCATCATCGGCGGCCTGATCGTTTCGCAGATCTTGACGCTCTATACGACGCCGGTGATCTACCTGTTGATCGACCGGTTGCGGCGACGTCCCGAACCTGCGGCGCTGGCGGCGCCGGCGGAGTAGTTGAATTGGCCGCCGCGAGGCGTATAGCGGGCGGATGACGGAACCAGATCAGACGATCCTCGCCGAGCCGGTCGCGGAATGCCCACATTGCGGCAAGCCGATGCCGCTGTGCATCTGCGACAGTGTCACGCCAATTCAGAATCGGATTGAGGTGCTGATCCTGCAGCATCCGCAGGAGCAGGATAGGGCACTCGGCACCGCACGGCTGACCGCGCGCCATTTCGAGGATGCGGTGGTGCGGATCGGGCTGTCCTGGCCGAGCCTGTCAAAGGCGCTGGGGCAACCTGTGGCCGACCCGTCACGCTGGGCGGTGCTCTATCTCGGCTCCGCCAAGGTCGCCGATCTCGACACCGAGGCCGAGGTCGTCGCGATCGACCGCAAAGGCGAACTCGAGCCGAACCAGCGCAGCATCCTCGGACGCATCGAGGGCATCGTGCTGCTCGATGGCACCTGGAGCCAGGCCAAGGCGCTGTGGTGGCGCAATCCCTGGATGCTCAAATGCCAGCGGGTGATTCTGGGGCCCCGCCAGCCGTCACGCTACGGCCAGCTTCGCCGCGAACCGCGCCGCGACGGACTTTCCACCATCGAGGCGGCCGGCCTGCTGCTCGCCGCGCTCGAAAAGCGGCCGGACATTGCCGAAACCCTGAACGCCAGCTTCGAGCGGATGCTGGCAAGATATCGCCAGGTGCAGCGCACGACGCCGGAACTCGCCCCAAAACCGAAAAAGCGTGATTTCCGGCGGCGGAAGCGCCCTTAAGAGCGATCCGCTTGGTTGCCTATCGGGAAGAGGCCGTATATGAGTGCGGCCCGATGGGGCCACGTGGCGGAGTGGTTACGCAACGGTCTGCAAAACCGTGTACACCAGTTCAATTCTGGTCGTGGCCTCCACTCATCCAATCAATGGCTTACGCCTGATGGATGAGATATCGCTTCAGCAGGCGGCAAACCAACCATCCGGAAATGGGATGAGCGGCCAGGCCGCCTTGTTGTCATTCGCGGGGCGTGGCGGCGGCTGGAAGCGCGGCAACGGCTGAGCCATGAAATCCTCCTGCGGAGTCGGGGCGACGGCTGCTCGCACGGCGTCCAACACCAGATCAAATTCGACTTCGCTCATCGCGCTCTCCCGTTTTGTGAGCGCAACGTCGCAAAATGGCTTTGTGGGCGGATTGAGCGGATTGCTCTAATTTTAGCGATCCCGCAACCGCCCCATCACTTGGTTACCAGAGTCTTGATAGTGCCGTATGAACGCTATTGCTGGCGGTCCGACCGCACTGTGAGAGAAATCACATTTGACCAAAATGAATTCTAGTAAGTCTCAATCACGCCCGCAGTAGAGCGGCGCAACTTAGAGTTTACGGAGACGCGGCCATGAAGGCAAGCTTGAAGCGGTTCGCGACCGGTTCGGCCTCCCGCACGCGGCTCGCCTGAGCAGCGCTGAGCCTGTACGCCCGACGTCTAGCGGCTGTGTGCCGGCGAAATCCCCAATGTGAACGCCAGCCCAACGCCCGAACACAATTTGAGCAGCCTTTGCCCAAACTGCAGGCCCGCTCCATCCAATTTTTTGTACGCCGCCAGACAAGCTTTTGCGGAGCGGTTCCCCGTAGCCTTGCCTTCGAGATTTGGAACATGGCCGTGGCCATGACAACGTCGGAGGAGCTGGCATCATGCAGAAATGGCCTTGTGGGGAAACACGGCGCGCGTCACTTCCGTGGCGTCGGGCGATTCTGGGCGCCATCGTCGCCGCCGGATTTCTGGCGCCGCTAAGCGCGCAGGCGGCGGCGCCGGCGCCATGCGCGGCGCTGCAGGAGAAATATCCGGACTGGAAGGGCAAGACGCTGGTCAATGCGATCAACCCGCACACGCCGGGCTATGAATCGATCGATCCGAAAGATCCCAGCAAATATGTCGGCTTCGACATCGATCTCGGCGAGATGATCGGTGAATGCCTTGGCTTCAAATTGACCTACAAGGCGGTGACGTTCGCCGCATTGCTGACGACGCTGGCCAGCGGGCAGGCCGACATCGTGATCTCGGACATCTACGCGACGGAGGAGCGCGCCAAGGCGGCCGACTTCATCACCTATTCGAAGGTGTTCGACGGCGTGCTGGTCGCCAAGGGCAATCCGAAGGGCATCAACGGTATCAACCTATCGCTGTGTGGAGCAGCGGCGGCCGAAAACACCGGCTTCGTCGAGGTGCCGCTGGTGCAGGCCCTCGTTCCTCAGTGCAAGGCTGCCGGCAAGCCCGAGCCGACGCTGCAGCTCTATGACAACAACGCCAACTGCATCCAGGCGATCCTCGCCGGCCGCGCGGACACTTACATCAACGACGTCAACACCGTCGACAACGCGGTGAAGGCCTATCCGGACAAACTGGAGAAGGCGATCGCGGTGACGATCCCGTATTCAGTCGGCATCGCCGTGCCCAAGGACAAGCCGAAGTTTCGCGAGGCGGTGACGGCCGCGCTGACGGAGATCTACAAATCCGGCGACCAGCTCGCGCTACTCAAGAAGTGGGGACTTGATCCCGACAATCTCAAGGAACCGGGCCTGCTCACCGTCAACTGATGTCCCTGTTCCTGCACTATCTCAGCCTGCCTTACCTGCTCGCGGGCATCGAGCTCACCCTGGAGGTGACCGCCCTCGGGCTCGCAGGCGGGCTGATCCTCGGCCTGATCCTGGCCTGGATGCAGCTCAGCCGGTTTTGGTGGCTGTCGGCGATCGCGCGCGGCTATACCGTGATCTTCCGCGGCACGCCGCTGATCCTGCAGATGGTGTTCGCCTACGACGCGTTGCCGCATATCGGCATCAAACTGCCGGCCGTGCTCGCGGCCGGTCTGGCGCTGGCCTGCAACGAGGCGCCATTCATTGCCGAGATGCTGCGCGCCGGCGTGCTCGGCGTCGAGCGCGGACAGATCGCCGCGGGACAGGCGCTCGGCATGACGCCGGCAGTGCTGATGCGCCGGGTGATTGCGCCGCAGGCGATCCGCACCATGATCCCGGCCTTCGGCAATGAGTCCGTCAGCGCGTTGAAGAATTCGTCGCTGGCTTCCGTGATCGCGGTCCAGGAGTTGACGCTGCGAAGCACGCAGCTTGCGTCCTCGACCTTCGATTTCTTCTCGATCTTCTTCGCCTCCGGCCTGATCTATCTCGTGCTGACCGGCGCGATCAGCGGCATCCAGCTTGCCCTGGAATGGTTGCTCGATCTCGATCGCACCTCGCGCGAACGCAAACTTGCCGACTATCTGCCCTGGCGCCGGGTCGATCTCCTGACCAAGCCGGAGCTTGCGGAGAAGAACGCGCCGCCGATCGACGTTGTGGCAGGCTTGGAGCCGGATAGTCCGGCGCCGCCGGCGAGGACGCTGACGCCGGAGGAGCGTGCCAGACGCACCGCGACGATCGCGCGCAACAATGTCGCGGTCGAGGTGAAGGACCTCAGCAAGACCTATGGCCAGCAGAACGTGCTCGACGGGCTGAACCTCACCGTTCGCGTCGGCGAAGTCATCGCGCTGCTCGGGCCGAGCGGTTCCGGCAAGAGCACATTGCTCCGCTGCATCAACCATCTGGAGAATTGGGATGCCGGGACGGTGCGGGTTGGAGGACGGCGGCTCGGCTTCGATGACGACGGCAAGCCGTTGTCGCCGCGCGCGATTGCCAATGAGCGCGCCAATGTCGGCGTCGGCATGGTGTTCCAGCAGTTCAACCTGTTCAGCCATCTGACGGCGAAAGAGAATGTCGCCGGCCCGTTGCGTTGGGTCCATGGCATGACGCGAATTGACGCCGACCGTCGCGCGCGCGAGTTGCTTGACCGCGTGGGCTTGAGCCATCGCGCTGATGCGCTGCCGCGGCATCTGTCGGGCGGGCAACAGCAGCGGGTGGCAATCGCCCGCGCGCTGGCGCCAAATCCGAGCGTACTGCTGCTGGACGAGCCGACCTCGGCGCTCGATCCCGAACTTGTCAACGAAGTGCTGGAAGTGATCCGGCGGCTCGCCGTCGACGACGGGCTCACCATGATCATCTCGACGCATCAGATCCGCTTCGCCGACGAGGTCGCCGACCGTGTCGCCTTCCTCAGCGGCGGCAGGATCCTGGAGGAGGGGCCCGCACACGAAGTGCTCTCCAACCCGCGCAACCCCGTCACCGCGCGCTTCCTCAGCGTGATGGAAGCCGACAAGACGCCGGAGCCGGTGAGATGAAGCGTCACGCCCCAGAACTTCGATCATTCCGATTCCCTGAAGAGGCACTTGCATGAGGCACTTTACCCTGCCGGTTTCGCCGGCCACCGTTCACTGGGGCTACTTCAGCAAGAAGGTCGCACCGGCGCTGACGCTGCGCTCGGGCGACCGTGCCACCATCGAGACGCTGACGCATCATGCCAATGACGATTACGAGCGGATGATCGCGGGCGATCCTGGTGCCGAGAGCGTGTTCCAATGGACGCGCGAGCATAAGGCCGTGGCGCGTCGCGGTTCGGGCCCGACCGAGGGGCCGTTCATCCGCGGTGCGGGCGAGGGGCTTGGCGTGCACCTCTTGACCGGACCGGTCGCAATCGAAGACGCCGAGCCTGGCGATGTTCTGGAGGTGCGCATACTCGGCATCAAGCCGCGTCCGAGCTGCAGCGCCTGCCACGCCGGCCGCTGCTTCGGCTCGAACGCCGCCGCAAATTGGGGCTTCCATTATCATGATCTCATCGAAGAGCCGAAGCCGCGCGAGGTGATCACGATCTTCGAGCTCGACACCTCGGGCGAGCCGTTCGCGAAAGCCGTCTACAACTACGTCTGGACGCCGCAGACCGACCCCGACGGCATCGTGCACGCGACCATCGACTATCCCGGCGTGCGGGTCGACCATGCGACCATCCGCAAGCGCGAGAACATCCTCACCGGCGTCAAGGTGCCGGCGCGGTTGCATTTCGGCACCATGGGGCTTGCTCCTTCGGAGGCCGACTACGTCAGCTCGATTCCGCCGAGCTATACGGGAGGCAATATCGACGACTGGCGCATTGGGAAGGGAGCGCGGATGTATTATCCGGTGGCGGTCCCCGGCGCGTTCTTCTCGGTCGGCGATCCCCACGCCGCGCAAGGCGACAGCGAACTCGGCGGCACCGCGATCGAGACCTCGCTGACCGGGGATTTCGAATTCATCCTGCACAAGAAGAATGATCTCGGCGGAACCGCGCTCGAGGGCCTCACGCATCCGATGCTGGAGACCGATCATGCCTGGTCGGTCTACGGCTTCACCTATCCGAACTATCTCGCCGAGCTCGGCGTCGACGCGCAGACGGAGATTGCCAACCATTCGAGCCTCGACCGTGCGATGCGCGATGCGTTCCGCAAGCTGCGGCGGTTCCTGATGACCGTGCATCGGCTGAGCGAAGACGAGGCGATTTCGCTGATGTCGGTCGGCGCCGATTTCGGCGTCACGCAGGTGGTCGACGCCAATTGGGGCGTCCACGGCACGATCAGAAAGAACGTCTTCAGGTGCGACTAATGCATTGAGCAAGAGCGGCTTTTGATCATCGCCTAGCACCCTTCGGCGTCGTTTTGACGCCGCCATTTCCGGGGAGGATGACGCTTGTCTGGCACGCGGGTTGCTTCGATCGGCCCTGATTGGGTCGAACCGATGAGCTTCCGTCCGTTCACGAGTGAATCCTATGCGCGCGACGACCGCCTGGAGGCCTGGCGGGACGTCCTGGCCGCGGTTGGCCTGCAGCCAGCCTTGGCAAGCTCATTCGACGACGGTCATGCGACGGCGTCGCACCGCAGCGCCACCGGCGTGGCGCTGACGCGGATCGCCGCGGGATCGCAGGGGATCGCGCCGCTGCCGCAATCGGGCGAGGGATTGCCGATCGCGCTGCTCCCGATCGAGGACGGTGCGATGCTGCGGCAAGGCGCAAGCCACCGCATCGTTCCGGTCGGACATCTCCTGCTGCTGCCGCGCCAAGGCGACTGGAGCCTGATGTTCCAGCGCGACATGCGCGCGATCATCCTCTCCGTCACAGCCGAAGCGCGGCACGGCCGCCTCATCGGCAGGCCGATCGCATCCGAAGCCCGGGTCGTCGCGCCCGCCGGTCTTGCCGACGTGTTCTCGCGGTTGCTCGATGCAACCTCGCGCTCCCTGGAGACGCTGAGCGACGTCGAATGGGCGACCATCGCGCAAAGCCTGGTCGATCTCCTCTTGACGCTCGCGCACCAGTCCGCCTCTCCCGCGTCAGAGGTCGCCGCCACGGCCACGCAGGCCGCGATCCTGCACCGGATTTGCCAGACCATCGAGCGTAACCTCGACGATCCCGAGCTGGCGCCTTTGCGCGTCGCGCAGGCCGAAGGGATTTCCGAGCGCTACCTGCAAAAATTGTTCGGGAGCGTCGGCGACAATTTCTCCCATTATGTGCGGGAGCGACGACTGCAGCGCGCCTGGTCCGATCTGTCGAATCCGGCGGAGGCTCATCGATCGATCTCGGAGATCGCCTATCGCTACGGGTTCAGCGACTCCGCGCATTTCAGCCGCGCGTTCCGTCATCGCTTTGGTCTGTCGCCGCGCGAGTTTCGCCAGCAGGAGGCGGAACGCGCGGCGCCGTCGTCGATTGCCGCCGGCCAACGCGGCTGGCCGCTGGAGGCGCTTGCGCAATCGCGTGCGCATCAGCCATCGAGCGTCGAAAGGAATATGGCCGCCGTCACGACTGAGCCGGCGCAGGAAGGTGAGCGGGAGCATCACCCGGCTCACCACCATCTCTCCGTTGACGCGAACCGGGTGCATTGGGGCTATTTCAGCCGCACGCTCGCGCCACAGGCCGAGATCAATTCCGGCGACACGATCACGGTCGAAACCTTGACGCAGCATGCCTCTGACGACCCTGAAAGAATGATCGTGGGCGATCCTGGCGCCGAAAGCGTGTTCGGCTGGACCCGGGACCGCAAGAATGTCGACCGGCGCGGCGCCGGTCCGATGGATGCTTCAGTGTTCGGGCGTGGCGCCGGCGAGGGCTTCGGCGTGCATATCTGCACCGGCCCGATCGCCGTGAAGGATGCACAGCCCGGCGATGTCCTGGAGGTGCGCATCCTCGATATCGTGCCGCGGCCAAGCGCCAATCAGCACTGCGAGGGCAGGGTATTCGGCTCGAGCGTCGCGGCGTGGTGGGGCTATCACTACAACGAGTTCCTCGCCGGCCCCAAACCGCGCGAGGTGGTGACGATCTACGAGATATTTGACCAGGACGAGACGCCGCATGCGCGTGCGCTCTATTCCTACCGCTGGGAGCCGCAGACCGATCCGTTCGGCGTGGTCCATACCGCCTACGACTATCCCGGCATTCCCGTCGCGCCTGGTTCGGTGAGGCGCCGGCATGCCGTGCTCGACGGCATCCGTATTCCGCTGCGGCCGCATTTCGGCGTGATCGCGGTGGCGCCGCGCGAGCTCGATTTCGTCGATTCCGTGCCGCCGTCCTATTTCGGCGGCAATCTCGACAATTGGCGGCTCGGCAAGGGGGCGACCGTCTATCTGCCGGTCTCGGTATCAGGCGCGCTGCTCTCGGTCGGCGATCCCCACGCAGCCCAAGGCGACGGCGAGTTGAGCGGCACTGCGATCGAATGCTCGATGACCGGCACCTTCCAGGTGATCCTGCACAAGAAAAGCAATCTGGCCGGCCAACCGTTTGCCGATCTCAGCTATCCCCTGATCGAGACCGCGACCGATTGGGTGCTGACCGGCTTCAGCCATCCGAATTATCTCGCCGAGTTCGGCGCGCAGGGACAGAGCGAGGTCTACGCCACGTCCTCGCTCGACCTTGCGATGAAGGACGCCTTCCGCAAGATGCGGCGCTTCCTGATGAACATCAAAGGTCTCACCGAGGACGAGGCGATTGCGCTGATGTCGGCCGCGGTCGATTTCGGCGTCACCCAGGTCGTCGACGGCAATTGGGGCGTGCACGCAATCCTGAGCAAGCGGCTGTTCGAGGACGCGGCATCGCGATAACAGAAGGATACCGAGATTGAAATTCCACATGATCGCCGGCGGGCCGAAGCCCGTGGCGCCCTTCAGCCACGCAGTCGAGACCGACGGCTTTGTCTTCGTCACCGGTCAGATGCCGGACACACCCGCAACCCCCGGCGTATTGCCTGGTGGCATCGTCGCACAGACCAAGGCGGTGATGGAGAATCTGCGCGTCGTGCTCGAGGGCCTTGGCCTCGGCTTCGAGCACATCGTGATGTCGCGTATCTATCTCACCCGCTTCAAGGAAGACTACGCCGCGATGAACGAGACCTATCGCAGCTATTTCCCGCCAGACCGCCTGCCGGCGCGCACCTGCGTCGGCGTCACGGGGCTTGCCTACGATGCGCTGATCGAGATCGATCTGGTATGCCGCCGGCCGTAATGGGTGTGCGCGAGCGATCGCATAACCAGATCCCCAAAGGGCGATCCGATCGCTGGCCCTGTTATCTTTTCGGACCGTGCCGCGCGGTCCATTTGGTCCTTTGCAAGCCGGGAAGGCTTTGTTATAGGGCTGACCGCAAGCGAAACGCCGGTTTCGCCTATTCCTCGGTAGCTCAGCGGTAGAGCATTCGACTGTTAATCGAATGGTCGCTGGTTCGAATCCAGCCCGGGGAGCCAATCTCTCAGTCAAATCAAGTGATTAGCCGAGCTCCTTAAGCTCTTTGTTTGGCGCGTGCGCGGCTTCGGCACGGTCGGATCCGTATCCGTCGTCCAGATCAGGCCGTCCTGACCGGCGCGACTCAATCACATCCGCGTGGCGCTTCGCGGGCTCGGTGCGGACAGCCGCCAAATCGACTCATTCCGCGTCAATGCTTGCAGGGGCAGGGTTCCTTGCGAGGTGATTCCATGCCTGTCTTCGACACTGAGGTGCCGAAAACCACACCCTCGATCGTCCCGAGCGATATCCCGACCATGAGCGACGATGAGTGCCTGCGGCGGCTCGCGCAGATCGTCCAAGAACACGATTCCGCACATCTCGACGAGGCTGCAAGGCTGATCGGTCGGCTGGCCGCCGTGATCGAATAGGCTGCGTTCCCTATCCTCCGGAGGCTGGTACAGCCTATCGGGCGTGTTGCGTTTTGGTCCTGCTTGTTCCAAAAGACGGGCGGTCTTCACTCCGTCGCGGCCGCGCCGCACGACTTGCAGGTTTCAGGCCATGTCCGGTTTCTCGACTGCGCGCCAGAAAATGGTCGATAGCCAGGTGCGCACCAGTGACGTCACCGACGCGCGAATCCTCGATGCGATGCTTGCCGTGCCGCGCGAGGCCTTCGTTCCCGAGAGCAAGCGCGCGCTGGCCTATCTCGACCTCGACCTCGATGTCAGCGAGGGCGGGGCCACCAAGCGCTACCTGATCCAGCCTGCCGTGATGGCCAAGATGCTGCAGGCGGCCGAGATCGCTTCGACTGACCGCGTTCTGGTCGTCGGCTGCGCCACCGGTTACGCGGCTGCCATGGTCGCTCAGTTCGCCGGAGAGGTGTTTGCCACCGAAGGCGAGCCCGCACTCGCCGATCTGGCCAAGGCCACGCTCGCCGGGCTTGGTGCCGCCAACGTCACGGTCCGTGCCGCGCCGGCAGCCAAGGGCGATGCCGCGGACGCGCCGTTCGATGTCATTTTCCTCAATGGTGCCACCGAGATCATTCCGCAGGAACTCTACGAGCAACTCCGCGAGGGAGGGCGGCTGGTCGGGGTATTCGCTCTGTCGCAGCCGCAGCGGGCCACCATCGTGACGCATACCCACGGGGATTTCGGGCATCGGCCGCTATTCGATGCCGTGGCGCCGCTCCTGCCGGGCCTGGAGCGCGTGCCGGCTTTCGTGTTCTGAGGCGGATTGTCCGGGGGGAGGAAAGCCTCCTTTCGGGCGTTTCCGGCGAATGCCGATTCATACCAAGCGAGGGATTCGGCCGTCGCTTGAGCGGAGGAACCCGGCATCGAGAGGGGTTAATGGCGAATCCATGCGTTAAAATCCCGTTCTGAATCAGAAGTGTGGCCCGTTTGCCCCACGTGAAGAGTTTCGACCGGGTTCCGTTGCGGGGTAGTTCCGTCTGGCTTAGCTGCGGAATAAGGTGAGGCGGGACTCACTTCGATCGAAGCGGCGCCCGGTTCATGTTCTCGAGCCGGGTGGTGAATAGCAATGGATGGATTATTGGGGATGCGTGGGGTGAAGGTTGTCACCGGAGCCGCGGCAGCGGTCCTTTTGTTGGCTTGCATGGGACCGACGCCGGCGCTGGCCGACACGATCGAGGCCGCATTGGTTCGTGCCTATCAGACCAACCCGCAGCTCAACGCGCAGCGCGCTTTCGTGCGCGCCACCGACGAAAACGTGCCGCAGGCTTTGTCAGGCTATCGGCCGAGGGTGTCGATCACGGCGAGTGGCGGTTATCAGTACACCGATGCGATCTCGGGTGGAGTGGCTGCGCACGGAGCGCAGGTTCCGCGCGCCGTTGGCGCCACGATTTCGCAGACTTTGTTCAATGGATTTCAGACCGGCAACCGAACGCGGGCTGCAGAGAGCCAGGTTTCCGGCTCACGCGAAGCGCTCCGGAATATCGAACAGACCGTGCTGTTCAGCGCCGCCTCGATCTACATGGATTACCTGCGCGATGCGGCGATCGTCGAGGTTCAGCGCAGCAACACGCGCGTGCTCGAACAGACGCTCAAGCAGACCCGCGACCGATTCAATGTCGGTGAGGTGACCCGCACCGACGTTGCGCAATCGGAAGCGCAACTTGCTGCCGGCCGCACGCAGCAGCTTACGGCCGAATCCAACCTGACCACGACGCGATCGAACTTCCGGCGCATCATCGGCAGCGAGCCGACGAATCTTGCGCCGGGCTCGCCGGTCGATCGTTTCCTGCCGGGGACCATCAGTGCCGCCATCGAACTCGCGCTTACGCAGAACCCGAACGTGACCGCGGCGATGTTCGGCGTCGACGTCAACTTTCTCAACGTCAAGATTGCCGAAGGTGCGCTCTTCCCGAGCGTGACGCTGCAGGCTACCGCGCAGCAGTCCTACGAACAGACGCTGGTCATTCAGCGCCAGTTCCAGGCGTCGGCGCTAGCGAATATCACGGTACCGATCTACCAGGGCGGCGCCGAGTATTCGCTGATCCGCCAAAACAAGGAATCGCTGGCCCAGCAGCGTCTCGTGCTCGAACAGACGCGCGATCAGGCCCGGGCCAATGTCGTCACGGCATGGGGCCAGTTGGTGGCCGGTAAAGCCCAGGTGTCTTCGGCGCAGGCGCAGGTGACGGCATCCGAGATTGCGCTCAACGGCGTGCGTGAGGAAGCCAAGGCCGGGCAGCGCACGACGCTGGACGTGCTGAACGCGCAGCAGGCGCTGGTCAACGCCCGTAATGCCCTGGTCGTTGCGCAGCATGATCGTGTCGTCGCTTCCTACAGTGTGCTGCAGTCGGTGGGTCGGCTGCAGCCGCAGGTGCTCAACCTGCCGACCCAAACCTACGATGCGAGCGTTCACTACCAGCAGGTGCGTGATAGCTGGGCCGGGGTTCGAACGCCGGACGGTCGCTGATCGTCGCTCCCGCATCATCGCACTGTGAACAAATAATTGGGCCCGTCAGCAGCGGGCCCAATGCATTTCTGAGCACTCGTTTGTCTTGCGCGCTTCCGCCGAGTCCATAATGTCGCGCGGCGGTCATGAAGATGCCGCAAAACTTCGAAGCGCGCGTTGCTTGCAATCGATTGTTGCCCTGACATACCGTTCCCATAGGCAATAGAACGATTCGCAACGGCTTTTTGCGTCCATCGCTGCTGATCGGTTGCCGTGAGGGCGAACGGCCCCGTGCGAGGCATCGGGTGACCGTTGATCTGGGGACAAGTCCGGACTCGAGCGATGAAAAAATCCGGCCGCTGCATCCGGAACCGCCGAATCTCGTGCGGCTTGGTGTAGGATAAATTTCGATGTGGAGTCGGAGATGACGCAGCCTGCAAAGGTCCAAGAGCCCTCGATGGAGGAGATTTTGGCGTCGATCCGTCGCATCATCGCAGATGATGAGGCGAAGCCCGCTTCCGCCGATAAGCCAGCAAACGACAGGCCGGCAAGTGTAGCGGCGCCGGAGAAACCGACGGTCGCCGCCGCGCCGGCTGCCAAGCCGGTGGTGAAGGACATTCCGTCGACGCCGACTCCTGCGGCGGCGAAGCCAGCGGCGACACCAGCGCCAAAACCTGCGCCGGTGCCACCACCCAAAACCAACAGCCAGGACGACATCGATGCCATGCTGGCGAGCCTCGACGAGGCGACGGAGCAAGCCGAGGTCAGGCCGCCGCAACCCGATGGCGACGTATTCGAATTGACCGACGAAATGGCTTTGCCGGATCCAGCACCGACGCCAAAGCCGCCGCTACCGACCTTCCAGAAGGTTGAGCCGCAGGACGACATTGAGTTCACGGAAGCCACCAAGCCGCCTCCACCGCGGCAACCGGTCTATGAGCCGGCGACCGAGAGTTCCTTTGGCCAGCAGCCGATCCTGTCGCGCTCGACCATGAGCTCGGTTGAAAGCGCGTTCAATTCGCTGGCCAATACCGTCCTCAGCAACAACGCGCGGACGCTGGAGGATCTGGTCAAGGAAATGCTGCGGCCGATGCTCAAATCCTGGCTGGACGACAACCTGCCGGGGTTGGTCGAGCGGATCGTGAAAGCCGAGATCGAGCGGGTTTCCCGCGGGCGCTAGCCGCCCGTCGGGCGGGCAGCCCTCAATTCAGCCATCCCGAACGGGTGTTATGGCGTTTTGGACGCGCCGGTCCGGTTGACTTGGCGTGTTCGGGCGGCTTTCTAGAGCATATTCGGTTCAGATGAACCGAAGCTCTAGATTCCTGTTTTGACGCGTTTTCTTCACGCGAACCGGTGCCGGCTTCGCTCGAAAACGCTCTCGTGCTCTCAAACATCCCCATTTGTAGTGCCATGATCGAGAAAAACTACCAGCCAGCCGATATCGAAAACCGGATGTCCCGCGTCTGGGAGGAGAGCGGCGCCTTCAAGGCCGGCCGCCCCGAGCGGCGCGACGCCGCCCCGTTCACCATCGTGATCCCGCCGCCGAACGTGACGGGCTCGCTGCACATGGGACATGCCCTCAACAACACGCTGCAGGACATCCTCTGCCGATTCGAGCGCATGCGCGGGCGCGACGTGCTTTGGCAGCCCGGTACCGACCATGCCGGCATCGCCACCCAGATGGTGGTCGAACGGCAGTTGATGGAACGGCAGGAGCCAGGCCGGCGCGAGATGGGCCGCGCCAAATTCCTCGAGCGGGTCTGGCAATGGAAGGCCGAGAGCGGCGGCACCATCATCAACCAGCTCAAGCGCCTGGGCGCCTCGTGCGACTGGTCGCGCGAGCGCTTCACGATGGACGAGGGCCTCTCGCGCGCCGTCGTGAAAGTGTTCGTGGAGCTCCACCGCGAGGGGCTGATCTACAAGGACAAGCGGCTGGTCAACTGGGATCCGAAGCTGCTCACCGCGATCTCCGATCTCGAGGTGCAGCAGGTCGAGGTCAAGGGCCATCTCTGGTACCTGCGCTATCCGATCGAGGGCAGGGCGTTCAGCCCCGATGATCCCACAAGCTTCATCGTGGTCGCGACGACGCGTCCCGAAACCATGCTCGGCGATACGGCAGTTGCCGTGCATCCGGACGATGAGCGCTACGAGGCGCTGGTCGGCAGCCACGTGATCCTGCCATTGGTCGGCCGCAGGATTCCGATTGTGGCCGACGACTATTCCGATCCGGAGAAGGGCTCTGGCGCTGTGAAGATCACGCCGGCGCATGACTTCAACGACTTCGAGGTCGGCATCCGCCACGGCCTGCCGCAGATCAGCGTGCTCGACCAGGAAGGCAAGCTCTCGCTCGTCGGCAACGAGGACTATCTGCGCGGCCTGCCCGAGGGCGCGCTGGAGTTCGCCGAAGAATTCCACGGCATTGAGCGCTTTGCTGCGCGAAAACAGATCGTCGCGCGATTGGAGGATTTCGGTTTCCTCGAGAAGATCGAGCCGAACACGCATATGGTGCCGCATGGCGACCGCTCCGGCGTGGTCATCGAGCCGTTCCTCACCGACCAATGGTATGTCGACGCCAAGACGCTGGCGCAGCCGGCAATGGCTGCGGTGCGCGCGGGCGAAACCAGCTTCGTGCCGAAGAACTGGGAAAAGACCTATTTCGAGTGGATGGAGAACATCCAGCCCTGGTGCATTTCGCGCCAGCTCTGGTGGGGCCACCAGATCCCGGCGTGGTACGGGCCCGACGGCAAGGTCTTCGTCGCCGAGACCGAGGAAGAAGCCGTCGGCAACGCGCTCGGCTATTACGTCGAGCAGGAAGTCATCACGCCGGAGCAGGGCCACGACATGGCGGAGGATCCCGCCAAGCGCGAAGGCTTCATCACGCGTGATGAGGATGTGCTCGACACCTGGTTTTCATCCGCGCTATGGCCGTTCTCGACGCTCGGCTGGCCGGACGAGACGCCGGAGCTGCAGCGCTATTATCCGACTGATACGCTCGTCACCGGTTTCGACATCATCTTCTTCTGGGTCGCGCGGATGATGATGATGGGCCTTCACTTCATGAAGGAGGTGCCGTTCTCGACCGTCTATATCCACGCGCTGGTCCGCGACGAGAAGGGCGCCAAGATGTCGAAGTCGAAAGGCAACGTCATCGATCCTTTGAATCTCGTCGACAAATACGGCGCCGACGCGCTGCGCTTCACGCTGGCGGCGATGGCGGCGCAGGGACGCGACATCAAGCTCGCCGAAAGCCGCGTCGACGGCTATCGCAGTTTCGCGACCAAGCTCTGGAACGCCTGTCGCTTTGCCGAGATGAACGGCGCTGCCGTGCCGGCAGGGTTCGATCCGGCCAAGGCGAAGGAGACACTGAATCGCTGGATCATGCATGAGACGACGCGTGCGTCCCGTGAGGTGACCGAAGCGATCGAGGCGTACCGGTTCAATGATGCGGCAGGCGCGGTCTACCGCTTCGTCTGGAACGTATTCTGCGACTGGTATGTCGAGCTGACCAAGCCGCTGTTGATGGGAGAGGATGGGCCGGCGAAGACGGAGACGCGCGCCATGATCGCATGGGCGCGCGACGAGATCCTGAAGCTGCTGCACCCGTTCATGCCGTTCATCACCGAGGAACTCTGGGCGGTCACGGCAAAGCGGGAGGGCCTTCTGGTGCTTGCGCCATGGCCGCGCAAGGCGCGCGCGCTGACGCCCGAGCAGATCGGCATGCTTTCGCTGGCCGGGCCGGCCGACGGGCTCGTTCCGCCCGGGATCGTAGCCGTGGAAGCCGAGCTGGAAGAAGATGACACCGAGGAGTTCAGCGATCCCGAAGCCGAGGCCGAGATCGGCTGGGTGGTCGACCTCGTCAGCGAGATCCGTTCGGTGCGCGCGGAGATGAACATCCCGCCGGCCACGCTGACCCCGCTGGTGCTTGCGGGCGTTTCCGATGAGACGAAGGCGCGGGCGCAGCGCTGGAGTGATGTCGCCAAGCGGCTGGCGCGGCTCGCGGACATCTCCTTTGCCGATGCCGCTCCCGAAGGCGCCGTGCAGCTACTGGTGCGCGGCGAGGTCGCGGCGCTGCCGCTCAAGGGCGTGATCGATCTTGCCGCCGAGCGCGCGCGGCTCGAGAAGGAGATCGCGAAAGCCGATGCCGACATCAAGCGCGTCGATGCAAAGCTCTCCAACGAGAAGTTTGTCGCCAACGCGCCGGAAGAGATCGTCGAGGAAGAAAAGGAAAAGCGCGAGGCGGCGCTGGAGCGAAAGGCAAAGATCCTCGAGGCGCTCGAGCGGCTGAAGAAAGCCTCTTGATGGAAGCCGTAGGGTGGGCAGGCTTCGCTCCGCCCACCCTACAATCTGTGGTGCCGCCTACACGAACGTGAAATCGGTCGCGTGGAGCTGGTCCACAGTCGTGTTCTTGATCTCGACCGAATTGTTGTTGTCGAAGGTGATCACGACGCTCGTCCCGCTCTGCGCCATATGCGACTGGACGGCATTGAAATCGGCAAACACCGTGCGGTTGAACTGAATCACGTCCTGTGCGCCGCCGGTGTTCTGGAAGTCGACAATGACATCCTTGCCGAAGCCGGAGGCGAACATGAAGGTGTCGTTGCCTGCGCCACCTGACAAAGTGTCGTTACCCCCGCCGCCGTTGAACCTGTCGTCGCCGCTGCCGCCGTACAGGAGTTCGTTCCCGGTTCCGCCCATCAGCGTGTCGTTGCCGTCATCGCCGGACATCTGCGCCAGGCCCTGGCCACCTTTGAACGAGTCGTTGCCGGCGCCGCCGGAGAGGGTGTCGTTCCCGCCGCCGCTGGAGAGGTAGTCATTACCGTCGCCACCATTGATGACGTTGGTGGCCCATCCGCCATAAAGCTGGTCATTGCCGGCGCCACCGTCGAGCAGGGCGCCTGTATCACCGTTGCCGGCCTTGATGATGTCGTTGCCATCGTCGCCATAGAGTTGATCGGTCGCGGTGGCAATGCCGGGACCGCTATTGATCGAATCGTCGCCGGCGCCGCCATGGATCACGTCGGCACCCGCACCGCCGTTGATCACATCGTTGCCCGGACCGCCGTCGATGGTGTCGTTGTCGGTCGACGCGCCAAAGAACAGGTCCTGGTGGCCGCTCATGTCATAGTGGATCGCCTTGTTCTGATAGAGATTCCAGGTTCCCGGCGAGCTCGGATTGACCGCATCGGCGACCGATAGATGCTGGCCATTGACCGTGATGTCCTTGATGTAAAGGTTGCGGTCGCCACCGGCATTGGCGATGTCATTGATGAAGGCGAGATCGAGACTCGAGATCGTCGCGGGATTGGCGAATGTGAAAGTGAAGGTCTGGAAACCCGATGCGTCGGTCGCATTGTGGAACTCGACCGTGTTGCCGACCTGCTGGCCATTGATCAGAAGCTGCATCTGGGCGCCGATGCCGTCGACCACGGAGCCGTAGCCGGTCACGGTGACCGTGGTTTGCGCCAATTTCGGAATCGTGTCTGGACCGCCGGTGATGGTGTCGTCGCCCGCGCCGGCCTTGATCGTATCGTTGCCGACCCCGCCCGACAGCACGTCATTGCCCCCGCCGGTATCCATCAGATCGGCGGCCGGAGATCCGGTCAGCGTTTGGCCAGGCGGCTGATGCTGGCCGCCGTACCATTCCGTGATGGTCTGCTGAGCCGGTTTCCCTTCCGGTGAGTAGCCGGTTGGTGAATATTTGTTGTCCGCATCCCAGTTCCAGATCGAAGCGCCCCTGAACCAGCTTCCGCCTTCCGATGCCCACACCTGAAAGAAGGCGTTGAACGCGTCATTTTGCTCCTGGACGTCCTGTGTTGAGCTCGGCGGGTTACCCGGGTTGATATTGGTGCCATCGACGCTGCGATAGCCGGTTTCCGTAAAGAACACCGGCTTGCCGTATTGAAGGGCAAGGGAGTGGAAGAAATCGACCGGTGACTTGTGATCCATCACCTTCGCCCAATAGTCATCGGTGGACATGGTGTTCCACGCGTTGACCATTTCCTGGACAGTCGGATCGCGATCGGTCGTCAATGGCGGATAGGCGTTGATGCCGATGACATCGACCTTGTCCCAGAAGCTGACATTGATGGCTTCGTCGGTGGCGGCAGCATAGGTGATCTCGCCGTGATACACGGCACGCACCGCATTGATGAGGTCCACCCAATCGTCGCGATATTCAGGTCCGGAGAGCTTGCTGAGCTCGTTCCCGATCACCAACGTGCTGACGCCGCCTTGCTGGGCGAGTTCCGCCATGTGAACGATTTCGGTCTTATAGGACGCGAAGAAGGCCGCGGGATCGCTCGGTGTCAGCGAGTTTGCAAGCGCGCCATCGAGGGCCGAGACCATGGGTTTCAACGACACCGAAAGGCCGAGCGCCTTCGCATCCGCGATGGTCTGAAGAATGTTGGCGTCGCTCTCGGTCTTGCCGGGATCGGCGAACACGTCATTCGAATTCCTGCTGTTCATGAAGAGCCGCGGCGCGAGCTCGATCGAATTTGCATTGGTGTCAGCGATTGCCTGCATGGCATCGTGCGCGGCGCTCGTGACGAACGCACCATTGTAGTTGGACGGGAATCCGAATCCTTCGACAGTAAACGGGCCTGCCATCGTACAGCTCCTTTAGTTTCTATAGTTTCTATGTTTTCTATTTCGCTGTTTCGGTGGCCCAGCATTTGCGCAGGACTTGTTCACCTGCGTTGTGTTCCGTCTTTCAGCAGAGCACAATTTATGAGCAGTTCACACGCGTGCAGCGAAGCAACGCGCGCTCAGTTTGCATACGCAACGTGGGCGTGTCGTGACAGGATTGCGTCGATGTTGCGATTGTTGATGCGAACCGCGTTGCGAAGGCAATTCAACTTCAACTCAAACTGAAAACGGCTTGCTCAGGAATTTCGATTCCTTCATGCCGTAGCGCCAAGGCAGATCGATTGCTTTGGTAATTCCGATTCGCACACCTGCGACAACATCGACACTGCCGACGCGCGCGTGCAGCGAGAACGGTGCCTGATCGAGCGGCAGCGCGTTATGCTCAATCGTTATGCCGAGTGCTTCGGTCAGCTTGCCCGGACCGGAACAGAGTGCACGCACTTCCTTGAGGTGACGACGCCGCCGCATCGTTGCGATACCATGGGTGGGCTCCAGCGCGCGGATCAGCACGGCGCTCGCCGATCCTTCTTCTTCGCAGACGAAATTCACGCACCAGTGAATGCCGTAGGAGCGATAAACATAAGCGAAGCCGGGCGGGCCGAACATCACCTGGTTGCGCGGCGTCGGCCCGCGATAGGAATGGGCGGCCGGATCGGTGTGGTGATAGGCCTCGACCTCCACGATGAGGCCGCCGACGCCATTGAAGAGCAGGGTCGCGCCGATCAGGTCGGGTGCAACCTCATGCACGCTGCGGCCAAAGAATGAGCGTTTGAGCGCCTTGCCAAGGCGGATCGGTGCTTCGCCCGGCACTGTGGGGTTTTGAACCATTTTGGTGGGAATCAGAGCGGAACGCTGGGGAATTCTGCCCATATGTTGCACGTTCTGTTAGCATGCGCGAGCCGGGTTGCGGGTTCGGGCAATACGGATTAGCTAACAGTCTCAAAGATCCGTAGATTTCCCATGGTCACCCTGATCGACACCATTTCAGCCAATCCGGTGCGCCCGCGCCACCCCGAAAAGGTGAACCGGCCCGACGCGCTGTCGCCGCCCAAGCCGGACTGGATCCGGGTGCGCGCGCCGAATACGCGCGGCTATGCCGATACCCGCAAGATCGTGAAGGAGAATGGGCTCGTCACGGTCTGCGAGGAGGCGGGCTGTCCGAATATCGGTGAGTGCTGGGACAAGAAGCACGCCACCTTCATGATCATGGGGGACACCTGCACCCGGGCGTGTGCCTTCTGCAACGTCAAAACCGGCATGCCTGGCGCCCTCGATGCCGCCGAGCCGGAGCATGTGGCGGAGGCGACCTTCAAGCTTGGGCTTTCCCATGTCGTGATCACCTCGGTCGACCGCGACGATCTTGCCGACGGTGGCGCCGAGCATTTTGCCCAGACCGTCCGTGCCATCCGCGCGCGCTGCCCGAAGACCACGATCGAA
Source organism: Bradyrhizobium sp. Ai1a-2 (assembly GCF_000426245.1). Lineage (GTDB taxonomy): Bacteria > Pseudomonadota > Alphaproteobacteria > Rhizobiales > Xanthobacteraceae > Bradyrhizobium. The sequence goes on from NZ_AUEZ01000003.1 coordinate 148,587, forward strand.
ATCCTCACCCCCGACTTCCTGCGCAAGGACGGCGCGCTTGAAGTCGTAGCCGCGGCCAAGCCCGACGTCTTCAACCACAATCTCGAAACCGTGCCCTCGCGCTATCTGTCCGTGCGGCCCGGCGCGCGCTACTTTCACTCGATCCGGCTGCTGCAGCGGGTGAAGGAGGTCGATCCGACGATCTTCACCAAGTCCGGCATCATGGTGGGCCTGGGCGAGGAGCGGCACGAGGTGCTGCAGGTGATGGACGACCTGCGCTCGGCCGATGTCGATTTCCTCACCATCGGACAATATCTGCAGCCGACGCGGAAGCATCACGCCGTGATGCGCTATGTCACGCCGGACGAGTTCGCAGGCTACGAGAAGGTTGCCTATACCAAGGGTTTTCTTATGGTGTCGGCGAGTCCGCTGACGCGTTCGTCCCATCATGCGGGCGACGATTTCGCCAAACTGCAAGCGGCGCGGGCAGCTCTATCCCGCTGAGCCAGACATGCCGAGGTATTCCAGCAAGCGGCGGGTCCGCCACTCTGCGTCGCAGATGTTCGATCTGGTCGCCGACGTCGAGCGCTATCCGGAATTCGTGCCGCTGTGCCAGGCGCTGAAGATCCGGCAGCGCACACCGAAAGAGGACGGTACCGAGGTCCTCGTTGCCGACATGACCGTGTCGTTCAAGCTGGTGCGCGAGAGCTTCACCAGCCGCGTCACCCTCGACCGGCCGAACCTGAAGATCATCGTCGAATATCTGCGCGGCCCCTTCAGCAACCTCGAGAACCGCTGGACCTTTGAGGCGAAATCCGAAACCGAATGCGACGTCGGTTTCTTTATCTCATACGAGTTCAGAAGCCGGATGCTGGCAATACTGATGGGTTCGATGTTCGATGCCGCGTTTCAACGCTTCGCGGCCGCGTTCGAAAAGCGTGCGGACCAAGTCTACGGCAAGCCGGCAATTTCGTCGTAAATTTATCCCCGTCATTGCGAGGAGCGACGCGACGAAGCAATCCACCTGTCCACACGTGGGGAGAGATGGATTGCTCCGCTGCGCCCGCAATGACGGAGCGAGGGCTGCTACGTGCGTGGCGGTCTTCGCCGCTTGACGGCGCTGCGGCGGGGGGACCGCGCGACGCGGGGACGCAGGCGGCTGACAGCTTCGCGGCGCGGCTTGGCCGCAGCCTGCGGGCCGCGCGCCAGTTCCATCAGCATGCGCAAGGCTTCGACCACGGAGCGTTGCCGCACCGCGCTACGCCCGATCGCGCCGAAGCGGTGCTCACGATGCATGATCCGGCCATCGCGGGCGGCGACGGCGAAATGCACCAGGCCGACCGGCTTGCCCGGGGTGGCGCCGCCGGGGCCGGCGATGCCGGTGATGGCGACTGCAAGATCGACGCCGGCGCGCTCCAGGGCTCCGACAGCCATGGCGGTCGCGGTCTCCTTGCTGACCGCGCCGAAGGTCGAAAGCGTCAGCGCGTTGACGCCGAGCATCGCCCGCTTGGCCTCGTTGGAATAGGTGACGAAGCCGCGATCGATGACGTCGGAGGAGCCGGGGATATCGGTGAGGGCCCCCGCGACCAGCCCACCGGTGCAGGACTCCGCCGTCGCGATCGTCAGTTTCCGCATCCGGCACAGGTCGAGCAGCGAGCGGGAGAGGGCGCGCGCGTCGCTGCCGCTCATGTCACGCGCTCCAGCCTTTGTCATTCCAAGGAAGACGGACGGTGGCGCTCGCGGTGGCCGCGATGCCTTCTTCGCGGCCGGTGAAGCCCAGTTTCTCGCTGGTCGTCGCCTTTACCGCGATGCGCGAGATGTCCACGCCCGAGATCTCGGCGATCTTTGCCCGCATGGTGTCGCGCAGCGGGCCGATCTTCGGCCGCTCGCAGATCAGCGTCACCTCGAGATTGGCGATGCGGCCGCCGCGCGCGGTGACGCGATCGACGGCATATTTCAGGAACCGGTCGGAAGAGGCGCCCTTCCACTGCGGATCTACAGGCGGAAAATGCGAGCCGATGTCGCCGTCCGCAAGCGCGCCGAGAATGGCATCGACCAGCGCATGCAGGCCGACATCGCCATCGGAGTGGGCGAGAAAGCCCTTGGTGTGCGGCACGCGCACGCCGCAGATCATCACGTGGTCACCTTCGCCGAAAGCATGCACGTCGTAGCCGGTGCCGATCCTGATATCGCCGAGCAGGCTGGCGAGGCGGGCTTCCTCGCGGACGAAATCTTCGGGTGTGGTGAGTTTCATGTTCGCAGGATCGCCTTCAAAGGTCGCCACCGTCAATCCCGCCCATTCAGCAATCGCGGCATCGTCGGTGAAATCGCTCAAGCCCTCGCGCGCGGCGCGGCGATGTGCATCCAGTATCACGTCAAACCGAAAGACCTGTGGCGTCTGCGCGATTCGCAGCCGCGCACGTTCGGGCGTCGCTTCGACATCGCCGTTCGCGCCGGTTAGCTTGATGGTGTCGGTGACCGGGACAACGGGAATGGCGGCGCCGGTACGACGGGCCGCGTCGATCGCGCGCGAGATCAGTGCCTGCGTCGCGAAGGGCCGCGCGGCGTCGTGGATCAGCACGATGTCCGGCTTCTCGCCTGCAAGCGCCTCGAGACCCGCTCGCACGGACGCCTGCCTGGTTGCACCACCGTTTGTCGGCGGCCGGTGGCGAAGGCCCACCACGGCTTCGTTGAAGAGGGCGGCATCGTCGGGATTGACGACCGGCTGCACGGCGAAAACATCGGGGTGGCGGCTGAACGGCTCCATCGCCCGGAAGATCACCGTCTGTCCGCCGATCACCCGGTACTGCTTCGGCCCGCCTGCGCCGGCGCGAAGCCCGCGGCCGGCTGCGACGAGGATGGCGGCGGTACGCTCAGGTCTGGGCATTGGGCGAAACTGTATACGAATCGGGTTGTGGAGAGGGGCGCCAGGCTATTCGCCGGCGCACAGCCCTTACCATGCTGGATGCGCAATGACAGAGCTATTCCCATCCTCTGTGGGAAAAGCAGTTCTTGTTGCGGTGCACTTGCGCAAGTTGATAGAAATGTCTAAACCGTAGGCATAGAGCTTGACTGCACAAGAATTGTGCTCAAAATATAGGGCAGCGGCGCGATGAGGCTGCCGCCCTTAGAACGAGAAGCCCGTGACCGGCCTCGCAAGAACACGTCGTAAACTGTTGAAAATAGGCGACATTGACGTCGCCAACCCGGTGCTTCTCGCCCCCATGTCCGGCGTGACCGATGCCCCATTTCGGCGCCTCGCGGCGAGTCTCGGCGCGGGGCTTGTGGTCTCCGAGATGACCGCAAGCGACGATCTTGCGCAGGGCAGGCCGATTTCGCTCTTGCGCTGCGAGGCGGCCGGGATCGGGCCACATGTGGTCCAGCTGGCAGGGTGCGAGACCCGCTGGATGGCCGAGGGCGCGAGGATCGCGGAAGCAGCGGGCGCCGACATCATCGATATCAACATGGGTTGTCCGGCCCGCCATGTGACTGGCGGCCAGTCCGGCTCGGCTTTGATGCGCGACCTCGATCACGCGACAAGCCTGATCGAGGCGACGATCGCGGCGATCAAGGTGCCGGTGACGCTGAAGATGCGGCTCGGCTGGGATGACCGCTCGCGCAACGCGCCGGAACTGGCGCGCCGTGCGCAAGCCGCCGGCGTGCAGATGGTGACGGTCCATGGCCGCACCCGCTGCCAGTTCTACAAGGGCGAGGCGGATTGGGCCGCCGTGCGGGAAGTCAGGGACGCCGTCTCGATCCCGCTCGTGGTCAACGGGGACATCACCTCCTTCGAGCGCGCGGTGACCGCGCTCGACGAGTCCGGTGCCGACGCGGTCATGATCGGACGCGGCGCGCAGGGCCAGCCCTGGCTGCCCGGGCAGATCGGCCGGCGGCTCGAGACCGGCATCGCTGAGCAGGCACCCCCGCTCGCCGAACAGCTCGGCCATATCCGCGAACTCTATGACGCCGTCCTGAGCCATTACGGGGTCCGTATCGGGCTCAAGCATGCGCGAAAACATCTCGGCTGGGCGCTGGAGATCGCCGCCCACTACAGCTGTGCACCGGCCGCGACGTTGAAGGGCTGGCGGCAGAGGATCCTGACCTCCGAGGAGCCCTCAAGCGTGCATCAATCGCTTCAGAATGCTTACGACGATTTTGCATGGAGTGCTGCTGCATGACATCACTCGCAGACACTCGCCGGCGCATGCCGTCCGACAGCGACGCCATCCTCAACGCGCTGCCGAACCCGGTGTTGCTGGTGGCGCCCGATGGCCGCATCGTCGATGCCAATATCGCCGCCGAATCGTTTTTCGAGATCTCGACGCAGTTCCTGCAGCGGCAGTCGCTGAAGGAGTTGGTGCCGTTCGGCAGCCCGCTGCTCGCGCTGATCGAGCAGGTGCGCAGCAGTGGCTCGCCAGTCAACGAGTACAAGGTCGATCTCGGCACGCCCCGGATCGGCGGCGACCGCCAGGTCGATCTGCATGTGGCGCCGCTCACGGAGCGACCGGGGCATATCGTCGTGATGCTGCAGGAGCGTACCATCGCCGACAAGATGGACCGGCAGCTCACCCATCGCAGCGCTGCGCGTTCGGTGATCGCACTGGCGGCGATGCTGGCGCATGAGATCAAGAATCCGCTGTCGGGCATCCGCGGCGCGGCGCAACTCTTGGAGCAGCAGGCCTCCTCGGACGACCGCATGCTGACGCGGCTGATCTGCGACGAGGCCGACCGCATCGTCACCCTGGTCGACCGCATGGAAGTGTTCGGCGACGACCGGCCGGTCGCCCGCGGCCCCGTCAACATCCATTCGGTGCTCGACCACGTCAAACGGCTGGCGCAGTCCGGCTTCGCGCGCAATGTCCGCTTCATCGAGGACTACGATCCGTCGCTGCCCCCGGTGCTCGCCAACCAGGACCAGCTGATCCAGGTGTTCCTCAATCTGGTGAAGAACGCTGCCGAGGCGGTAGCCGATCTCGGCACCGATGCGGAAATCCAGCTCACCACCGCGTTCCGTCCGGGCGTCCGCCTCTCGGTGCCCGGGAAAAAATCGCGGGTGTCGCTGCCGCTGGAATTCTGCGTCAGGGACAACGGCTCCGGCGTGCCGGAAGACCTGTTGCCAAACCTGTTCGATCCCTTCGTCACCACAAAACAGACCGGCAGTGGCCTCGGGCTTGCGCTCGTCGCCAAAATCGTCGGCGATCACGGCGGCATCATCGAATGCGAATCTCAGCCGCGGAAGACCACCTTCCGCGTGCTGATGCCGATGTACAACCCCGCCAAACAAATCGACCAAAGCAGCCGCGAGGACGTTCCGGGTACGCCGTCGCATGCCTCTCAGGACGCAAGATGAGGAAAGACAATGCCCGCAGGTAGTATTCTCGTTGCTGATGACGACACCGCCATCCGGACGGTTCTCAACCAGGCTCTGTCACGCGCCGGGTATGAGGTGCGGTTAACCGGCAACGCGGCGACGCTGTGGCGCTGGGTCAGCCAGGGCGAGGGCGATCTCGTCATCACCGATGTGGTGATGCCCGACGAGAACGCGTTCGACCTGTTGCCGCGCATCAAGAAGATGCGGCCGAACCTGCCTGTCATCGTCATGAGCGCGCAAAACACTTTCATGACAGCGATCAGGGCCTCCGAGCGCGGCGCCTACGAATATCTGCCGAAGCCCTTCGACCTGAAGGAGCTGATCACCATCGTCGGCCGAGCGCTCGCCGAGCCGAAGGAGAGGGTGTCGAGCGCGGCCGACGACGCGGAGTTCGACTCGATCCCGCTGGTCGGCCGCTCGCCGGCGATGCAGGAAATCTACCGCGTGCTGGCGCGGCTGATGCAGACCGACCTGACCGTGATGATCTCGGGCGAATCCGGCACCGGCAAGGAACTGGTGGCCCGCGCGCTGCACGACTATGGCAAGCGGCGGAACGGCCCCTTCGTTGCCGTCAACATGGCGGCGATCCCGCGCGATCTTATCGAGTCTGAATTGTTCGGCCATGAGCGCGGCGCGTTCACCGGCGCCAATACCCGTGCCTCCGGCCGGTTCGAGCAGGCGGAGGGCGGCACGCTGTTCCTCGACGAGATCGGCGACATGCCGATGGAGGCGCAGACCCGGCTGCTGCGCGTGCTGCAGCAGGGAGAGTACACCACCGTCGGCGGACGCACCCCGATCAAGACCGACGTGCGCATCGTCGCCGCGAGCAACAAGGATTTGCGCATCCTGATCCAGCAGGGCCTGTTCCGTGAAGATCTGTTCTTCCGTCTGAACGTGGTGCCGCTGCGGCTGCCGCCGTTGCGCGAGCGGATCGAGGATCTGCCCGACCTGATCAGGCACTTCTTTGCGCTCGCCGAGAAGGACGGCCTGCCGCCGAAGAAGCTCGACACCCAGGCGCTGGAGCGGCTGAAACAGCACCGCTGGCCGGGCAACGTCCGTGAACTGGAAAACCTCGCACGCCGGCTGGCGGCGCTTTACCCACAGGATGTGATCACCGCGTCCGTCATCGACGGCGAACTGGCCCCGCCGGCCGTCACCTCCGGCGGCAACACGCAGCTCGGGGTGGACAATCTCGGTGGCGCGGTCGAGGCCTATTTATCCTCGCACTTCTCCGGTTTCCCGAACGGCGTACCGCCGCCGGGCCTCTACCACCGTATTCTAAAGGAGATCGAGGTACCGCTCCTGACGGCCGCGCTCGCGGCCACCCGCGGCAACCAGATCCGTGCTGCCGACTTGCTCGGCCTCAACCGCAACACGCTGCGCAAAAAGATCAGGGACCTCGATATTCAGGTCTATCGGAGCGGGGCCTGACCCCGACCCCGACCCGTCATTCCGGGACACGCGCAGCGCGAACCCGGAATGACGAGACCCAAGGGTTGTGGATGGCCTGTGGACCTCCTGTTCATTCTTAAGCCGACGCCGCGGAATTGTCGCAATTCGGCAACATTGTGATATGATTGCATCAGTCCGCTCGATCAGCGGACATTGAGGCCTTCAGTTCATCCTTGCCGGAATGACCAGCCCAGAGACCACGGCTCAGCCGTACGAACCTTCACGTACCGAAGAAAGGGGAGTGCCGCTTGCGAAGTGGCTGGCGCCCTTTGCGATCGCGATTGCTCTGCTCTCGGCATTCCTGACGTTCGTGGTGCTGACGGGGTTGACCCCGGTCGAGCCGACCAAGCACGTCGTCTATTCATTTCTGGCGATCAACGCCGGCACGATCCTGCTGCTGGTCGGTATCATCATCCGCGAAATCTGGCAGGTCATTCAGGCCCGACGCCGTGGCCGCGCGGCGGCAAGGCTTCACGTCCAGATCGTCAGCCTGTTTTCCATTGTTGCGGTGCTGCCTGCGGTGGTCGTCGCCATTGTCGCCAATGTCATGCTCGACCGCGGCCTCGACCGGCTGTTTTCGGGGCCGACGCGGGTGGCGATCCAGAATTCGCTCACCGTCGCGCGGGCTTATATGAACGACCACGCGCAGCTTATCGGCGGCGACATCCTGGGGATGGCCAACGACATCGCCCGCGCCCGGCCGCTGTACGATCAGGACCGCCGCAGCTTCCTGGAAATCCTCGAGTCGAGCGCCTCGGCGCGCAATCTGCCTGGCGCAATGTTGATCGACAAGGATCGCAATATCCTGGCGCAGACCGGTATCCGCCTGGACTTTACGACGCCACCGGAGGAGTTCCTCAAAGATGTCGGCGAAGACAAGCCCGAGATATCGGTCTTCCCGGAAGCGAACTATGTCGCCGCCGTCATTCGTCTCCGCGCATTCACCGACACCTTTTTGTATGTCGCACGGCTGCTCGATCCGCGGGTGATCAGCCAGTTGAAGCAGACCGAGGCCAGCGCTGCCGAATATGCCGCGATCGAGTCGCAGAGGCTCGGCATCCAGGTGACCTTCGCGCTGGTGTTTGCCGTGATTGCGCTGACCATTCTGGTGGCGTCGGTGCTGATCGGGCTTAACTTCGCCAACTGGCTGGTGTCGCCGATCCGCAGCCTCATGAGCGCCGCCAACCAGGTGTCCACAGGCGACCTCAGCATCCAGGTTCCTGTCCATAAATCGGAAGGCGATCTCGCCCAGCTTGGTCAGACCTTCAACAAGATGACGCAGGAATTGCGCACCCAGCGCGACGAACTCGTCAGTGCCAGCGAGCTGATCGACAGCCGCAGGCGCTTTATCGAGGCGGTGCTGTCATCGGCCAGCGCCGGCATCATCGGCGTCGATGCGTCCGGCAGCGTCGGCATCCTCAATCGGTCGGCGGAAAAGCTGATCGGCCACGCCGAGTCGGAGACCTTGGGCCATCCGTTGTCGGACGTGCTTCCCGAGCTCGACGAGATGATGAAGACGGCGCGGGAGGGGACCCAGCGTCTGGTCCAGGGCCAGATCACCATCACCCGCGACGGCTACGAGCGCAATCTGTCGGTCCGCATCTCCGCCGAAAAGACCAGCCACTCCTGGGATAATTACATCATCACGCTCGACGACATCACCGAGCTGGTCTCGGCCCAGCGGACCTCGGCCTGGGGCGATGTCGCGCGCCGCATCGCGCATGAGATCAAGAATCCGCTGACGCCGATCCAGCTTTCGGCCGAGCGCATCCGCCGCAAATTCGGCAAGACCATCACCGAGCCGAAGGACAAGTCGATCTTCGAGCAATGCACCGACACCATCGTGCGCCAGGTCGACGATATCAGGCGCATGGTCGACGAATTCTCGCGCTTTGCCCGCATGCCGAAGCCGGTGATGGAAGGCGAGGACGTCGCCGACACCGTGCGGCAGGCGGTGTTCCTGATGAAGGTCGCGCACCCCGAGCTCGATATCGAGGCCGACATCAAGCAGGACCCGCTGCGGGCGCAGTTCGATCGCCGGCTGATCTCGCAGGCGCTGACCAACATCATCAAGAACGCGACCGAGGCGATCGAGCAGGTGCCGCCGGAAGAGCTCGGCAAGGGGCGGATTGACGTCGTCGCGCAGCGCGAAGGCGAAGAGATCATCATCGACGTGATCGACAACGGCATCGGGCTGCCGAAGGTTGCGCGCGCACGGCTGCTCGAACCCTATGTCACGACGCGCCAGAAGGGCACCGGGCTCGGGCTCGCCATCGTCGGCCGCGTGCTCGAAGACCATGGCGGCCGCATCGAGCTCAAGGACGCCTCCGACTTCCGTCCCGGGCAGCGCGGCGCCTGGATGCGGCTTCGATTCGCGGTCTCCGGGCAGCCGCCAAAGGCGGAGGCGAAGGAACCACCTCCGACGACCGGCCCCGAGTCGCAGCAGTCAAGCGGGCCGGGCGAAGAAAAAAATCCGCCGGTAGCCGCGACCAGCGACCCGGCATCCACGACCAATATCCAACCAAAAATCAAAGCAGCTACAGGCGACTGACAGGCAGGTGTAACCATGGCAAGTGACATTCTGATTGTCGACGATGAGGCAGACATTCGCGACCTCGTTGCGGGCATCCTGGAAGACGAGGGTTTTTCCACGCGCACCGCGCGGGACAGCGATTCGGCGCTGGCGGAGATCGCCAACCGCCGCCCGCATCTGGTCTTCCTCGACATTTGGCTGCAGGGCTCCAAGCTCGACGGGCTGCAGCTCCTGGAGCAGATCAAGAAGGACAATGCCGACCTGCCGGTCGTGATGATCTCCGGCCACGGCAACATCGAGACCGCGGTCGCAGCGATCAAGCGCGGAGCCTATGACTTCATCGAGAAGCCGTTCAAGTCGGACCGGCTGATCCTGGTCGCGACCCGGGCGCTGGAGAACTCACGCCTCAAGCGCGAGGTTAAAGAACTCAAGCAACAGGCTCCAACTGCGAGCGTTTTGACCGGCCGCTCCGCCTGCATGAACCAGCTGAGGCAGACCATCGAGCGCGCCGCCAAGGCCAACAGCCGCATCCTGATCGTGGGGCCGGCGGGCTCCGGCAAGGAGCTGGTGGCGCGTACGCTGCACCAGGCCTCGAGCCGGGTCGACGGGCCGTTCGTCGTCATCAACGCGGCCGCGATCACGCCCGAGCGGATGGAGGTCGAGCTGTTCGGCATCGAGGCTTCCAATGGCGAGCAGCCGCGCAAGCCGGGCGCGCTGGAAGAGGCTCACGGCGGCACGCTGTTCATCGACGAGATCGCCGATATGCCGCGCGAAACCCAGAACAAGATCCTGCGCGTGCTGGTCGACCAGACGTTTCAGCGCTCCGGCGGCACCGCAAAGGTCCATGTCGACGTGCGCATCATTTCGTCCACGGCGCGCAACCTGGAGGAGGAGATTGCGGCCGGCCACTTCCGCGAGGACCTCTACCATCGCCTCTCGGTGGTCCCGATCCGCGTGCCGCCGCTGTCCGAGCGGCGCGAGGATATCCCCGAACTGATCGATTATTTCATGGACCAGATCTCGGCGGCGACCGGCCTGCCGAAGCGTCAGATCGGCCAGGACGCGATGGCGGTGCTGCAGTCCCATGTCTGGCCGGGCAACGTCCGCCAGCTCCGCAACAATGTCGAGCGGGTGATGATTCTGGCCGGCGGCGGCCCGGAGGCGATCATCACCGCGGACATGTTGCCGCAGGACGTTGGCTCGATGGTGCCGGCGATGCCGACCAGCAGCAACGGCGAGCACATCATGGGGCTACCGCTGCGCGAGGCGCGCGAGGTGTTCGAGCGCGACTATCTGATTGCTCAGATCAGCCGGTTTTCCGGCAATATCTCGCGCACGGCGGAGTTCGTCGGCATGGAGCGGTCCGCGCTCCATCGCAAGCTCAAGGCGTTGGGGGTCGGCTGAGCCATCCGGTCGCACATCCATGCAATTGACTGGGAATGATCGCTTTTTTCCCCATGCTTTTGCGGCAATTGCCGATTCTTGTTCATGGGTGGCTCGCGAACCGGCTTGCCTAATGGGCGGGCCTGCCCTCTAATCCTACCGCCGCGCTTGTCAGAGGGGGAACTCAGGACAGGCCGGCGACCGGGGAAAGGCTCCGTCAGAGGGCTCCAACCGGTCCCAACATTCCAATAAGAAGAACCACAAGACGGCGGGACAAAAAAAATGGCGGCAGACCGCGCTCAAAATCTACAAGACACCTTCCTAAATCATGTTCGTAAGACCAAGACGCCACTGACGATCTTTCTGGTGAATGGCGTGAAACTGCAGGGCATTGTCACCTGGTTCGACAATTTCTGCCTTTTACTCCGGCGGGACGGTCATTCGCAGCTTGTTTACAAGCACGCGATCTCGACCATCATGCCGGGCGCACCGATCCAGTTGTTTGAAGGCGGTGAGGATACACAGGGTTGAGAGTGAACTGATTGGAGCCCCGTAATCGTGAAGGGGCCGCCGACCGGCCACGGTCGGCGGAGGGAATTGAAAGCGGGCGGGTGATTGTCATCGGCCCGTATATGCGCATGCGCCGCGGCGAGGCTGAGGCGCAAATGGATGTGCGCGACTTCGAGGGACGGATCGAGGAGGCGGCCGGGCTTGCGCGCGCCATCGACCTCACGGTGATCGACAGCGTGATTGCCCCCGTCAGCCAGATCAGGCCGGCGACCTATCTCGGCAAGGGCAAGGTCGAGGAGATCACCGGCCTCGTTGCCGGCCACAACATCGAGCTCGTGGTGATGGATTGCGCGCTGTCGCCGATCCAGCAACGCAATCTCGAGAAGGCCTGGAACACGAAGGTGCTCGATCGCACCGGCCTGATCCTGGAGATATTCGGCCGGCGCGCCAAGACCAGGGAAGGCGCGCTGCAGGTCGAGCTCGCGCATCTCAATTACCAGCGCAGTCGCCTGGTGCGGTCATGGACCCATCTGGAGCGCCAGCGCGGCGGCTTCGGCTTCATGGGCGGCCCAGGCGAAACCCAGATCGAAGCCGACCGTCGACTGATCAGCGAGCGCATCACCAAGCTCGAAAGCGAACTGAAGAAGGTGCAGGCGACGCGGCGATTGCACCGCGCCGGCCGCCAGCGTGTGCCGTACCGCGTGGTGGCGCTGGTCGGCTACACCAATGCCGGCAAGTCGACGCTGTTCAACCGGCTGACCCGCGCCGATGTGCAGGCCGCCGACATGCTGTTCGCGACGCTCGATCCGACGCTCCGCGCGCTGCATCTGCCGCATGGTGGCAAGGCGATGCTGTCGGACACCGTCGGCTTCATCTCCAATCTGCCGACGCAACTCGTCGCGGCATTCCGCGCCACGCTGGAAGAGGTGCTGGAAGCCGATCTCATCCTTCACGTCCGCGACATCTCGCACGAGGATGCCGAGGCTCAGGAGCGCGACGTCGAGACAGTGCTGCGCCAGCTCGGGATCGATCCCGATGCCGACGGCGGCCAGCGCATCATCGAAGTCTGGAACAAGATCGACCGCTTCGATCCCGAAGAGCGCGCGAACTTGCACAACATCGCTGCCCGCCGTCCGCCGGAGCGGCCGGCCTTCCTGGTCTCCGCCTGGAGCGGGGAGGGAGTCGACGAACTCCTCGCCGCAATCGAGGATCGGCTGGCGGCAAAGCGCATGACGCTCGATCTGTCGATCGACGCCTCCGACGGTGCCGGCATCAGCTGGCTGCACCGCAATTCCGAGGTGCTCGACAAGAAGCTGCATGACGGCCGCTTCGACATGACCGTGCGTGTCGACGAGACCAAGCGCGATATCGTCGTGTCACGCTTCGATGCCGTGCCGCACGTGGCGTGACACTTTAGCTCTCCCGACAATTTGTGCTTGAACCGTCGTTGGGAAAGGAATATCTATATCATCATCCTAAAGTTGTATTGCCGCAAAATTTTATTTCACTGGTCGATTGCTCCCGGTCTTGGTTGCTGCAGCGCCTTGGTCCCAAGCTCATTTTGGCTCTGCAACCAATGTCTCTCTGAAGGACTGGGTGCATCGCATTGCAGGGGCCTTCGGGAAACAACATGCGCTCAATCATAACCGTCGCTAAGGACGAGTTCGACCGGTTCGGTGGGATCAACGAGGGTAACCAACCCTTGCGGGGACGGATCGCCGACTATTACGAGGCGGGAGGAGGGAGTCGAAACCTGGACCCGACCCGCGACGAAAATGCTTGGTCGGCAGCGTTTATTTCGTTCTGCGTCAAGCAATCCGGCGCAACACGGGATCAGTTCAAATTCAATCTTAGCCATTCCGTGTTCGTTCAAGCGGCCATTGCAAACGCGGACGCCGACCGCGGCGTGTTCAGAGGACATCCGATCAGCGCATATTCTCCGAAACTGGGTGATCTGATTCATCACAATCGAAGCGGAGGCTCCCTTAGCTTCGATTTTGCCCGGACGCATACAGGCTACCCATCCCACAGCGCCATTGTGGTGGACTTCGAAACCACCAACGGTGTGCGCCATGCGCTCACGATCGGCGGCAATGAATTTCTCTCGGGAGGTTCGGGCACAGTCGGCAGGAAACGCTTTGCGCTTCGGGCAAACGGCTTGCTTGATCAGTCCGCTATCGGGCCGAAACTCATCTGCGTAGTTGAGAACCAGCTGGAGGATGGGGCACCGATAGTGGCCATGCCGCTGGGGCCCTATGTTGTACGTGTTCGCACCGACCTCAAGCTTCGAGGCGGCCCAGGTGCCGAGTTTCCGATCATCAAGTCATTAGAGGATGGTACGACACTCGATGTATTGGCGTTCGATGATGTGTCGAGCGGCCGCTGGGCACTTGTAGACCTCGAGGGCGACGGCGTGAGGGATGGCTTTGTATTCTCACGATTTATCGAGCCAGTACTCGCCTGACCGTCTGGTAGATGCTGATCTGGTGAACCGTTAGCGCGGTTCGCCGGACTTCGCCTCGTTCCACAGCGCGTCCATCTCCTCCAACGAGGCGTCTTGCAGCGAGCGGCCACGCGCCTCCAGCGCGCGCTCGATATAGGCGAAGCGGCGCTCGAATTTGGCGTTGGTGCCGCGGAGCGCGGTTTCCGGATCGGCGCCGACATGCCGCGCGAGATTGACCACCGCGAACAGGAGGTCGCCGGTTTCTTCGGCCAGTTCATCGGCATCGGCGCCGTCGAGTGCCGCCTCTATCTCGTCAGCCTCCTCGCGGATCTTCTTCAACACTGCGCGCGGGTCGTTCCAGTCAAAGCCGACGGTCGAGGCCTTGCGCTGCAATTCCATGGCGCGCGCGAGGGCAGGCTGGCCGGCCTTGACGCCGGCAAGCAACGATTTGTGCGCGGCTTCTTCCGGCGGGCGGCGAGCCGCACGTTCGGCCTTCTCCTCAGCCTTGATGCGATCCCAGACTTCCTTGACGTGGGAGGGGGCAAGATTGCCGTTCTTGTCGGCGAATACGTGCGGATGCCGGCGGATCATCTTCCTGGTGATCGCCTCCACGACGTCGCCGAACGCAAAGGCGTTCCGCTCCTCCGCCATGCGGGCGTGGAACACGACCTGCAGCAGGAGATCGCCGAGTTCTTCCCTGAGATCGTCGAGGTCGTCGCGGGTGATGGCGTCCACCACCTCATAGGCTTCCTCGATGGTGTAGGGTGCAATCGTCGCAAAGTTCTGCTCGAGGTCCCAGGGGCACCCGGTCACCGGCGTGCGCAGTGCCGCCATGATCTCAAGGAGGCGTGAAATATCGCGGGAAGGGGTCATGCGGGGCACCAGAATTCTGCTTGTCCCGCTTTATGCCGCAAGCAACGTCCCGATCCCAGCGGAACGCGCCGAAATATGCCGATTTCCACCGGTTGGCCGCCGTCGCTGGCGGTGCTAAAGCGCGCGCCATGAGCGAAGATTTCTCGACCGAAACCGCGCTGGTGCTGTTCTCCGGCGGCCAGGATTCCGCCACCTGCCTTGCCTGGGCGCTCAAGCATTTTGCGCGCGTCGAAATGCTCGGCTTTGCCTATGGGCAGCGCCACGCGATCGAGCTCGAGTGCCGGGAGGGGCTGGTTTCCGGCATCAAGGCGCTGCAACCGGACTGGGCGTCAAAGCTCGGCGAGAGCCACACGCTGGAAATCCCGACGCTCGCCGAAATCTCCGACACGGCGCTGACGCGCGACGTCGCGATCGCGATGGGCGCGGATGGCCTACCCAATACTTTCGTGCCTGGCCGCAACCTGGTGTTCCTCACCTTCGCGGCCGCATTGGCCTATCGGCGCGGCATCCGCCACATCATCGGCGGGATGTGCGAGACCGACTATTCCGGTTATCCTGATTGCCGCAACGACACTATCGAGGCGCTACAGTCGGCGCTCAGCCTCGGGATGGCCAGGGATGTCCAATTGCACACGCCGCTGATGTGGCTGAGCAAGGCCGAGACCTGGAAGCTCGCCCATGAGCTCGGTGGCACTGGCCTGGTCGACCTGATCCGCGAACACTCTCACACCTGCTATCTCGGCGAACGCGGCGCGCCCCACGACTGGGGCTACGGCTGCGGCGAATGCCCGGCGTGCACGCTGCGAGAAAAGGGATGGCGGGAATATGCGGAGCGTGATGCCGTCTCGCGCCCGTAAAGCCGTTAGTATACCGGTGAGCGCCTGTCGCCTGCTGCAACCTTAATCGGCTCAAGTTGAGCGGAGATGTCGCGGAGCTCCTTCAGGCCGCCGCGGATGGTGAGGCGCGCCTGCAGCTGGACCAGGGTCTTGCCCTTCAGCGCTTGCTCGATAGCCTGGATCTTGGCGACGGCGTCTTCGATCATCGACTCGGCTCCCTCTGCCTTTAAGGCATTGGTAACCGAATGAGAGTTAACGAGATGTTAAGTCGCGTTGATCCATGCGGCACGCCGTACAGGCCAATAAAAACGCCACGCTCTTTCGAGCGTGGCATTGATACAGTGGAAGCGATCCTCTAGGCGGCCTTTTCGGCTTCGAATGTTTGTGGCGGCGACGAACTGTCCGAATGGGGCTCTGTCGCGACGCCGCCCGGCGGATTTAAATCGGTCGGCGCGCCTTCCGCCGCCTCGGGTGAGCTGGAGGAGCTCGCTACCTCCGCTGAATCTTCCATAGAACTGAGCGCGCTCTGCACCTGCGAAATAGCGTCCGCGGACGCTTGCTCGGCCTGCACGTCGGGTGACGCAGCCGTGGCGAGGGGCGCGGCAATCTGCTCTGCAGTCTCGATATGAGGTGTGATCTCCGGCTGAGCTTCGGCATGGACAGCCGGCGCTGTTTCCGCAACGACAACCTGATCCGCCGCCGTCGTTTCGGGCTCGGCAGATGCCGACGTCGCATTCAACTCTGCCGCATTCAACTCTGGTGCAGCCTGCTCGGTCTGCGTCTGCGGTTGAGTGACGGTCTGCAGGCCGAGGTCTGCCGAGACATCGCTGATCAGCTTGTCGATCGCGAGCAGCGCCCGGAATTCGGGGACGCTTGCAAGATGTTGCTGACACTTCGCCTTCGCGGCTTCCAATGCTTCAACGACTTCCGCAGCCATCGACTGCGCGGCCGCCAGACCCTGCAAGGTATCAGCGACCTGTTGCGTCGAACTTTCCACCAGCAGGAAAGCCGAATACTGCGGAACGGCTTTCAGATGCTCGTTGTATTCGTTGCGCACAGAGCGAAGCGAATTCACAATATTACCAAAAGAGACAACTTCAGACATTATATCCCCCTCACTCCCACCGTTGGGATTTCGCGACGCTATTTCAAAATTTTTCTGTATTCAATTTGAAATTGAGATGAATTCGTGTTGTTCTTAATGGGGCAGGCTACCGAACTAATCGATTACCTTTTTTCACCGCATTTATCGGCCGTTTTGTCTTGTGATCGTCATACTTGACGTTCGCGGTCCGGTTGTAACGGTATTTTTGTTGGCTCTGATCGACCGTGGCTGGGGAGACCGTTACACAAGATTCAATCGGCCGCGTCGTATTGAACGCGACGCCGGGAACGGTACTGGTTCTCGCCGGGCTGGACGGAGCCATGCTCGGCCGTCTGATAGATCAGCTCGAGGCCAAGTCGGATTCTCGTCGTGCGTTGTTCACGCGGCTGTCACGGGCGCAGACGACGGAGGCCGCGGTTCAACAACTGACGGATCAGCTTGCAGACACTGCACACCGGCTATGGCCCGTTTGGTTCACTGACGTCAGTTTTTCTGGATGCCGATCTGACGCACTGGGTCAACTCGCCGCATCTGCGATCGTGCGCCGCGCTGCGGCCGATATCCGTGACTTACAGATGACTTGGGCGGAGGCTGCAACCAAACTTGCGTTGGATCAAAGACGTCCGCTCGTTCGGAACGTGCCTGCCGAGGTCGAAGTGGCGCAGCTTGCGCTCGCGATCAGCCGGCACGGCCTGGCATTGGTCATCGATGCCGAGCAGGCCTGCGCGGATTCCAACCCTGCCGCCATCGTGTACACGCTGGAATGGATTGCTCAGCTCACCCAATGCGTTGTGGTCGCATTGTTTCGCGCGCTGCCGCCACATCGACCTCCGTTCGACCGCATCCTCTACGGCGCCCGCGTGCTTGTGGTGGAAGAGCAGGTTGATCAGACAGAGATACCAGCGCCTTCAGCTGAAACGGTCTGGCTCGCGCCCTGGATGGGTTCACCACATCCGCTCAGCGAGATCGAGCAGCGCCTTGAGAAAGCACTGCGCGCCGACCAGGAATTGGCGCGCCTGTTCGATTGCAACCAGTTCATCGAGACCATTCGCGGTTCACGGCCGAAGGTGGATTTCGTCTGGACGCAGGGCCGGATGGTGATCGAGCTGGTTGGCTATGGCAGCCACGGCAATCGCACCGCTTTCATCCAGGATCGGAATCGCGACTACGAGCTTACGTTGAGTGGATACACGGTCCTGCGTCTTGCCAACGACGAGGTTGCGCAGGACGTCGGGAAAGCGGTTGAGAAAATCCGGGACATCGTCCGGCTTTGCCGCGGCCGGATCAAATGAGCGAGGCAGCAGTGGCGAAGAAAAATAAACCGACTAATCAGGTAGAAAAAGACCGAGGCGTCGCGACCAAACATCCGCCCAGGACCCGCGAACAGAAGAATGCGGAGAAACAGGCGCTTGCGATGTGGGCGTTGTTGGGGGAGGGCGGCGAGGCCTATGGCGGAAAATTGAAGCCAGAGATCAAAAAAGCCGAGCGCGAAGCGCTCTTGAAGCTGGGTTTGATCCACAAAACAAAACAAAAAAACGGGGCGATTTGGCTCAGCACCACTGACAAGGGCTGGGATTGGGCTGAGCAGCACCTGAATGAACCATTACCGGAAAAAAACTTTGGCGGTACCTTCGTACTTCGAGCATGGCTTACACGCCTATCTCATTTTTTGCAGGTACGTGGCTTTCGTCTGTCTGATTTATTCCTCGATCAATCCGTTCCGTCTCCCGACAAACCGGCTGCACAACACCCGCCGGAACATGCCGAGCTGCGCGAGCGTATTCGGGCGGCGTATCAGGAGGTTGCAGGAGGTTTTGATCGTCGCCTGCTGCTCCGCGACCTGCGCCCGCGTCTTGCTGACCTCGACCGCCAACAGGTGGACTCTGCACTGATGCAGATGGTCCGCGACGGCGAGGCATCATTGATGCAGCTCGACTATCGCCCCGACGTCACAGACGAGGACCGCGCCGCTTCGCTGCAGATTGGCAACGAACCCAGGCATATCATCTGGATATCAGCGTAATGACCGAATTAGATATTTTGCGTGAAGTCGATTTCAACTGGACGCGTCAGTTGCGAAGCGTCTGGCGCGATCAACATTATAGCGTGCCGCTTCACCAGGACGTCCTTGAGGACGTCATGACGTATTTTCTCAAGGGCACGCGCGATCCGGAACCCGAGAACGAACCGGTTGGACGTGTCATCCTCGGCGCGGCAGGGCACGGCAAGACCCATCTCATCGGGGAACTCAGACGGCGGGTTTGGGCGGGGGACAATACATTCATTCTGATCGATCTTGTTGGCGTTACGGATTTTTGGGCATCGGCGGCACTCGGCTTTCTCAACTCACTTCAGATCAAGGTCGATGAGCGTCAGACGCAATATCATCGGCTTATGCACAAGCTCACCTCGTTCCTGAAGGTGCAGTCGCAATTGAGTGCGATCGCCGCGCGCTACAGAGGGCGGCCACGCGAGTTGATACCTGAGTTAGTCAAGACGTTCATCACAGCGCTCACTCAAACAGATCGACCGAAAGCGCTGCAGCATAGCGATGTTGTACGCGCGCTCGTGCTGTTGATCTCCGACGACCTGGAATGCGCCAGCATTGCCCATGCCTGGTTGCAAGGTATGGAATTGGACGCAGCAGATCTACGTGACCTTGGTTTTGTGGCGCTGCGTAAGCCGGCAATTGAAATCGTGCGTGGCATTTCATGGCTGTTGAGCCTTGTTGGGCCAACGATGATCGCGATCGATCAGATCGATGCAATCGTCAGCCAAGCGCATCTCGAAAGGCCGCAATCGTATGCGACCTCCGGCGACGAGCAATTGGAGACTCAATCGATCATCGAAAAGCTGGTTGAAGGGTTGATGGGCCTTCACGACGTAAAGCAGCGAGCCGTAACGGTCATTTCGAGCCTCGACGTGTCCTGGGAGGTGCTGAAGGCACGCGCGACCGTCGCGGTGGACGCACGCTATCGTTCGCCAACCCGTCTTAACGCGCTGTCGCAGCCCCAGGTGGCGCAGATGCTGGTCGCCGCTCGCCTGATGCCTGTTTACGCGACCGCGGGTTTTTCGCCTCCCTCCGAAACCTGGCCGTTTGCGCCCGAAGCATTCGAGACGGCGATAGGATTCTCTCCGCGCCAATTGCTAAGAGCGTGCGAAGATCATCGGCGGCGCTGTATCGCCGCGGGCAAAGTGGTGATCTGCAAGACTTTCAGCAACACGGAGCCGCTGCCATCACTGAAGTTGCATCTCGGTCTACAGGACGTGTTTGGGCGGGAACAGCGCGCCGCAGTGGTCGCGCCCTTGCTCGATCCAGACAACGAAGAGCGGTTGGCGGCCGTTCTGGCGGAAATGCTGAATATCTATGCCAGGCAGCTCGAGCTTCCAGACGATATCGATGTCGTCTCGCAACGGGATCCCGACCAGCGCCGGCCGTCGCTGCACGGACGACTGACGTTCACCTTCCGCAGTGAGGCTGACCGCGAACAGCACTACTGTTTTCGGATCATTTCGCACGCAAACGCCATCGCATTCCAAGGCCGCCTGCGTGCGGCAATGACAGCTTCCGGCGTCGATCGAGCACTTGGGTTTAGGCATCTGTTTATTCTGCGCAAGAATGCGGCTCCAAGCGGCGCGAAAACCAAGCAGCTGGTCGAAAAGTTTGAACAGGCCGGCGGCAAGTTCGTCGCTCTCAGCGACGACGATCTGCGGACCTTCATGGCGCTCAACGCCATGGCGGAGCGAAAGCCGGAGGGGTTCGATGCCTGGCTACGCGAGAGCAAGCCATTGTTCGAGACGTCACTGTTCCGTGCGGCAGGCCTTGCGCCGCCTGCGTTCCTGCCGTCTGCGCCACCGCCAAGCGCGCCTACTCCGCCGTCGCCGTCGCCCAAGCCAATGCTGGGACCAACAGCATCGACCAATCCTCCCGGGCCGGAGCCGCAACAGACCGCCGCCCGGCGCGATATCCCGCTCGGCCATCGCTACGACCGTGGCACCGCTGGCACGCCCGCGAAGCTCGCGGCCGATCTCCTGCCGCGGCACGTTGCGATCCTGGCCGGTACCGGCTCTGGGAAGACCGTCCTGCTGCGCCGCATCATTGAGGAAGCCGCGCTGCTGGGTATTCCTGCAATCGTGCTCGACACCAACAACGACCTTGCGCGACTGGGCGACCAATGGCCCGCGCCGCCGGATGGCTGGACCGAGGAGGACGCAGGCAAAGCCGCCAGGTACGGGCGTGACGTCGATGTCACGATCTGGACGCCCGGCCGCAACGCCGGCCGTCCGATGTCGCTGGCGCTGTTGCCGGACTTCGCCGGTCTTGGTGACGACGAGGACGAGCGCACCCAGGCGATCGAGATGGCGCGTGCGACGCTGGCGCCGTTCATCGGGGCGAGAGGGGCGAACGCGCAATTGAAGGAGGGGGTTTTGGCGGATGCCCTGCGGACGTTCGCGAGGGAAGGCGGCGGAAGCCTGGAGCGGTTGATCGACACCTTGTCGGAGCTTCCCGAGGAGGTCAGCCAGATCGACGGCGCGCCAAGGCTCGCGGCCGGTATGGCGAATTTGTTGCGGGCAGCAATTGCGACCAATCCGCTATTGCAATCGCGCGGCGTCCCGCTCGATCCCGAAATCCTGTTTGGCACTGATCCGGGCAGCATCAGGATCTCCGTCATTAACTTCTCGGGACTGGCGAGCGACGAGGCCAAGCAGTCGTTTGTCAATCAGTTGCAGATGTCGCTGTTCACCTGGATCAAGCGTCATCCGAGCCCGACCGGCCGGCTATTGGTGCTCGACGAAGCGCAGAACTTTGCGCCCTCGCAGAAGACGACGCCCTGCAAGGAAAGCACGCTGGCGCTCGCGGCCCAGGCCCGCAAATACGGATTGGGGATGATCTTTGCGACGCAGACGCCTACCGGCATCGACAACAAGATCGTCTCGAACTGCACCACTCATTTCTATGGTCGCATGAGTTCGCCGGCGACGATCGCGGCTACTCGCGGCCTCCTCGAAGCAAAAGGGGGCGGCGGCGGGGAGGACGTGGCGCGATTGATCCGCGGGGAATTCTATTTTTCGACCGAGGCGGTTCCGCGCCCGATGCGCATTCGCACGCCTATCTGCCTGACATGGCATCCGGCCAATCCGCTCACGGCGGCGGAGGTCGTGGACAGAGCGCGGCGGGGGGAATGAGCTAGAGCGTTTTCGAGCGAAGTGGATACCGGTTCGCGTAAAGAAAACGCGTCAAAACAAGAATCTAGAGCTTCGGTTCTGATTCAATCAGAACCGAAAATGCTCTAGGGGCGGCCGGCTGGCCGCCCGACGCTAACCGGCAAAATCCTCCGGCCGCA
This sequence comes from Bradyrhizobium sp. Ai1a-2, assembly GCF_000426245.1. GTDB lineage: Bacteria > Pseudomonadota > Alphaproteobacteria > Rhizobiales > Xanthobacteraceae > Bradyrhizobium. Next base: position 170,417 of record NZ_AUEZ01000003.1, read on the forward strand.
GTTCGATCGGCTTGCCGTGCGGGGTGCGGTCGGCGGCGTGATCCCAGGCGTCGCGGTAGTGGTGCAGAGCCTCGGCAGTGGCGACGCCTTTTTCGGCGACGAGCTGTTCCAGCGTCGCGAGCCAGTGGCGGTAATAGGTCTCGCCGGTGTCGGGATCACCATCTGCCTGCGCGCGCTTGATCTGGTCGGCCAGGGCTGCGGCCCATTCGTTCCAGGTGAACAGGCCGCGCTCATGCAATGTCAGCGCCATCGCAAACGCCTGCGCTTCCCAGGGTTCGCGGAACACCGGGCCTTCATCGTCGCGCGGGATGCTCGATACGGCGGCGGTGGCGCGCGCGGCTGCGGCGCTGTCCATCAGGCGCGCTCCAGATATGGCTCGAAGGCGTCGACCGAAATCTTGACGGTCGGATCCGAATCCGCTCCCCACAATTCGGTTCCGTCGAACACTACCGTGTAGAGCCACTGCGGGTTCTCGCCGGCTTCTACTGCAGCGGAGTCTGGAAATACGTGACAGCCATGGTCGCGCTCGACCACGCCGACATGGCCGCGCACATAGCGGGGCAGCCGGGTGTGCGTGAGCGGGTGGATGTTCTTCGCGCGCACCTTGTCGCCCGGCTTGAACTTTGCCGGCGCTGGCGCCGTGCGGCCGAACCTGCCGCGCACCATCACGCGTTCGACGTCATCGAGCCCGAACTTGCCGTGCTTGAGCGGTTTCGGCGGCTGCACCGCATGGCCAGTTACGACTTCTTCTTGCGCAATGAACCCCTTGTCCAGCAACAGGTCCTCGAGCCCCAGCAGCCACTTCTTGTAGTAGCAGCTCGCGAGATAGATGTGCGGCGGCAAAGACTCGCGATAAAAGCGCGAGATGTCGATGTTGTAGGCGCCGGCAGCGCCCATCGCGCGCACCATCGCCATCACCCGTGCTTCCCACTCGGCATGGAACATCGGTTCGTTCGGCTCGGGCTCGACCTTGCCGAACCCGTCCATGCCGCCCATGTCGTGCACGCCGTTCATGACGGCGCTCCCGGCCGGTTCGGAAATCCGGTGCCGATCATGGAGTCGCGCGTCACGAGGTCCGCAAGCTGCGCCTCGCTCCACCCCTCAGTGCCGTCGGGCCGCATCGGCAGCACGAGGAAGCGCGTCTCGGCTGTCGAGTCCCAGACCCGGATTTCGGTCTCCTTCGGCAAGGTCACGCCGAAATCGGCGAGCACGCCCCGCGGGTCTTTCACCGCACGCGAGCGGTAGGGCGCGGCCTTGTACCAGACCGGCGGCAGACCGAGCATCTCCCAGGGGTAGCAGGAGCACAGGGTGCACACGACCATGTTGTGGCGCGCCGGCGTGTTCTCGACGACCACGAGATGGTCGCCGACGCGGCTGACATGACCGAGCGAGCCGACGGCCTTGGTGCCGTCCTCCAGCAGCGCCTTCTTGAAGGCAGGATCCGTCCAGGCCCTGGCGACGACCTGCGCGCCGTTATGCGGGCCGATCCGGGTCTCGTAGGCCTGGATGATGGCGTCGAGCGCGGCCGGCTCGACATAGCCCTTCTCGGTCAGGATCGTCTCGAGCGCGCGCACGCGCAGCTCGGTCTCCGACAGTTCCGAATGGTCGTGGTCGTGATGATGATCGTGATCGCTCATGGCGTGAAGATAGGCGAAAAAAGCCGACTCTGTCGAGGCGTGGATTCTGCTAGCATTTCCGCCATGACAGGGAGGCAATCGTGGCTGAATACATAAAAATCGAAAAAGGCCTGGGTCCGGAAGGCCGCGTCGCGGTCGTGCGCTTTGACCGGGGCGACGGAATCAATGCGCTGTCACCGGAGGCGCTTCGCCAGCTCACCGATGCCGCGCGCAGCTTCGAGGATGATGGCGCGACGTCCGTCGTCGTGCTCACCGGCGGCGCAAAATCCTTTAGCGCCGGCTTCGACCTCAAGGATGCCGAAGGTCGTTCGCGCCGCAGCATGGACATGGGCACGCTGCGCCGCCACCTGAAACTGGGGCCGCGGCTGTCGCGGGCCTGGCAGGACATGGAACAGGTCACGATCGGCGCGATCGAGGGCTTTTGCATCGGCGGTGGGGTGGCGCTGGCGGTCGCGCTCGATTTCCGCGTGATGGCGCGCGACGCCCATATGCGCGTGCCCGAGATCGGGCTCGGCATGAACATGAGCTGGCAGAGCGTGCCGCGCATGCTGCACCTGATGGGACCGGCACGGACCAAGCAGGCCGTGATCCTCGCGGACGAGCGCATCTCGGCCGCAGAGGCCTATGAATGGGGATTGGTGGAGCAGGTGGCCGATCCGGGCAAGGCGTTTGAGGCCGCCATGGCGCTCGCGACAAAGGTCGCCGCGCAGCCGCCGATCTCGGTTGCTATGACGAAGCTCACGGTCAACCGCCTCGCGCACGCGCTCGATGATCTGGCTAGCCACATGGACGTCGATCAGTTCGCGCTGGCAAGTCTGACCGAGGATCATAAGGAGGGTGTCGCGGCATTCCTGGAACGGCGGAAGCCGCGATTCAGGGGACGATAGCGCTATCGTCGTGACCCCGTCGTGGCGTGCACGTCAGCGGCCATTTCGAGGCAGGTCTGGAGCTCGACATAGCTCGGCGTGCTATCGATGCTGGACTCGCCGATGCATGACGCTTTGTCTTTCGCCGTGAACTTGCTCCATTGCCCGGCCAACTGCGTTCGGGCCTGCTCCTCGGCCTTCGTACATGACGCCAGGGTCTCTCCGATCCCTACCGTCTCGGCCGTCTCTGCCTTGCAGATCCGGGCGATGTCAAACTTCGGCACGGCGTCCGCTGCGTGCACGTCATGAGATGAAGTGATTAAAACTACCGCGCCGAGTGCGGCAAAAACGATGAATCTTCGCATGTTCGACCTCCGGTCGCACCGATTATCATTAGACAAGCTCGTTCGATTTTGACGAAGATCAAGCCGGAGGCCGAGCACGTGAACGTGATCATGCGCAGCGCTCGAGCATGAAACGCTCTAGTTTGACGCCGAGCTGAGCGTGGAGCGGAAGCGCAGCAGCGACAGCATCAGGAACAGTGAGGCGATGCCGGCGACGGCGAGGAATTGCGGCCACACCACGTCGAGGCCGGCGCCGCGATAGAGGATCGCCTGCGCGAACGAGACGAAGTGAGTGGAAGGCGAGGCCTGCATCAGGGTGGCGAGCCAGGTCGGCATGCTCTCCAGCGGCGTGGCGCCGCCGGACAGGACGTTCATGGGCACGGCGACCAGCATGTAGAGCAGGCCGAGCTGCGGCATCGACCGCGCGACCGTGCCCAGGAACAGTCCGATCGCGGTCGCAAAGAAAAGGTTGAGGATCGCTCCAAACATGAAGAGCGGGATCGATCCGGCGATCGGGATCTTCAGGAGCAAGCGGACCACCAGATAGAGCGACAGGCCGACCGCGACCGCAATGACGAACCCGTTGGCCCAGATCTTCGACATCGCGATCTCGAACGGGCTTAGCGGCATCACCAGGAGATGATCCATCGTGCCATGCTCGCGCTCGCGCACCAGCGCAGCGCCGGCGAGGATGATGGCGAGCATGGTGACGCTCGAGATGATGCCCATGACGCTGGAGAACCAGGCAGTCATGACGTTGGGATTGAACGCGATCCTGACTGCCAGGTTGACCGGCGATTCCGGCACGCGTTCCACCTGGGACACGAACTGGGCGATCTCGGTATTGATGATCTGTTGCGCGTAGCCCGATCCCAGCCCGGCCTGGATCATCGCAGTGGCGTCGACATTGATCTGCAGTCCCGGCTGGCGTCCCGCCAATACGTCGCGCTGGAAGTTCGGCGGGATATCGATGACGAAAGTGTATTTGCCGGTGTTCATCAGATGCTCGATGTCGGCCTGCGCGATCGCCACAGGCTCCTTGAAATAGGGCATCAGGAACGCATGCGTGATCCGGCGGGACAATTCCGAATGATCTTCGTCGACCACCCCGATCGAGGCATGGAACACTTCCTGGGCATTGCTTTGCGCCTGGCTGATGATGGCAAGCGAGAACGAGTAGATTACGAAGCCGAGCAGCACCCAGTCGCTGAAGAAGCTGCGCAGTTCCTTGGTGCCGAGCCAGAAGATGTTGGAGAGCGAGCGCATGATCTCATCGCTCCTGCTTGGGGAGCAGCATCATGCTGAGCGACGTCAGCACGGGGACGAAGACGAGGAGCATGAGGATGCTCGAACCGAGATCGGCAAGCCCCAGTCCCTTGGTGAAGGCGCCGACGCTGATCGGGCGGTAATAGCTCATCGGGAAACACAGCCCGATCAGCTGCGCCGAGCCCGAAAGCGACGATACGGGGGTCATCATGCCCGAAAACTGCTGGGCAGGCAGGATGGTGAGGATCGCAGTGCCGAACAGCGCGGCGATCTGGGTGGTGCAGAAGGTGGAGATCAGCATGCCGTAGCCGGTCGTGGTGAAAACGTAGATCACCGTACCGGCAAGCAGCGCCACGAAACTGCCCTTCAGTGGCACGTTGAAAATGAAGACCGCCATCGCGAACATGATGATGAAATTGATCAGCGCGACGGCGACGTAAGGCAGCTGCTTGCCGACGAGGAATTCAAGCCGCGTCACCGGGGTGACGTAGAGGTTGGTGATCGAGCCGAGCTCCTTCTCGCGCACGACGGCGAGCGCCATCAGGATGGCCGGAAACAACGCGAGCATCATCGCGAGCGTCGACGGCACCATGGCGTAGATGCTGTCAAAATCCTGGTTGTACTTGAACCGGACTTCGATATTGGCGGGCAGGGGGGAAGCTGCCTGCGTCGTGTTCAGCACGGGATCGCTCAGATAGAGCTGGTGCATGCCCTGCAGGTAACCCCGAATGGTTGCGGCGCGGAACGGCATGGCGCCGTCGATCCACGCCGACACGTAGGCGGGCCGCCCGCGCTTGATGTCGAGGCCGAAGTTCGGCGGGATCTCGATGCTGGCCGAGATGTCGCCGTTCTTCAGGCGGCGATCGAGATCGGCATAGTCTTTCAGCGGAGGCTTTTCGAGGAAATAGGGCGATCCTCTCAGCTCCGACAGATAGGCGCGGCTTTCGGGCGTCTGATCGCGATCGAGCACGGCAAAGCTGAGATTGTTGACGTCGGCCGAAATGCCGAAGCCGAACACGATCATCAGGAGCGCCGTGCCGAACAGGGCGAACATCAGCCGGATGCGATCGCGCACCAGCTCAAGGCCCTCGCGGATCGTATAGGCGAACAGCCGTCGCAGGCTGAAAAAGCTGCGCCGGTCGCGCCCAGCGATCTTCTCTGGTTCGGCGGCGATCGCCTGCGGCTGGTCGAGAGTCACGGCCGATGGCGTGCCCGGTTTTTCCTGCTCCAGGAAGCTGATGAAGGCATCCTCCAGGCTTTTGGCGTTTCTCGCCTTGATCAGTCCGGCCGGCCTGTCCGTGGCCAGCACGTGTCCTTCGTGCATCAGCGATAGCCGATCGCAGCGTGCCGCCTCGTTCATGAAGTGCGTCGAGACGAAAATGGTCATCCCTTGATTGCGCGACAGGTCGATCAGGAGCTGCCAGAACTGATCGCGCGCCAGCGGGTCGACGCCTGAGGTGGGTTCGTCAAGGATCAGGAGGTCCGGCTTGTGGACGACGGCGACGGCAAGCGACAGCCGCTGCCTGATCCCGAGCGGGAGTGAAGAGGCGAGATCATCGAGATAATCGGCGAGGTCGCATTTCTCGATCAGCTCCGCGATGCGCGCCTCGGCAAACGCCGGGGGCAGGTGAAACAGGCGCGCGTGCAGGACGAGGTTCTGGCGAACCGTGAGCTCCCCGTAGAGGGAAAAGGACTGCGACATATAGCCGACACGGCGGCGGGCTTCGAGGTCGCCGGCGCGCAGTACCTCGCCGAAGATCAGCGCCTCGCCCTCGGATGGCGGCAGCAGCCCGGTGAGCATCTTCATGGTCGTCGTCTTGCCCGATCCATTCGAACCGACGAAGCCGAATATCTCGCCGCGGCGGATCGTGAAATTCACGCGGTCGACCGCGGTGAAATCGCCGAACCGGCAGGTCAGGTCCTTTGCAACAATGACAGGCTCGGCGTGACCGTCGAGCGGCGGACCGATCGGCTTTTCGTTACCGTCACGCTGTCGCTGCGGGAGTAGGGCGACAAAGGCGTCTTCGATCGATTCTGTGCCAGTCTGTTGCTTGAGATCGGAGGGCGAGCCGGTCGCGAGGATCTTTCCCTCGTTCATCGCCATCAGCCAATCGAACCGCTCGGCCTCTTCCATATAGGCGGTTGCGACGAGCACGCTCATTCTCGCGGTGCGCCCTCTGATACGGTCGATGAGATCCCAGAACTGGCGGCGTGACAGCGGATCGACGCCGGTCGTGGGCTCGTCGAGGATCAGGAGATCGGGATCGTGGATCAACGAGCAGCAGAGCCCGAGCTTCTGCCGCATTCCGCCCGACAGCTTGCTGGCCGGCCGGTCGGCGAACGGCGCAAGCCCGGTGCTTTGCAGGAGCTCATTGATGCGCCATTCGCGCTCCTTGCGCGACTGCTCGAACAGCCGGGCGAAGAACTCGACATTCTCCTTAACGCTCAGGTCGGGATAGAGATTCTTGCCGAGCCCCTGCGGCATATAGGCGATGCGCGGACAGATCAGGGCGCGCTCGGCCGCCTTGGAGATGTCGGTGCCGAGAACGGCGACCGCGCCCTCCTGGATCTTCCGCGCGCCGGCGAGGATCGCGAGCAAGGAGGATTTGCCGACGCCGTCCGGCCCGATCAGGCCGACGAGGCGTCCGGCGGGTATGTCGGTCGATATGCAGTCGAGCGCCGTCACCGAGCGGTAGCGATGGGAGAGGGCTCGAACGATTGCGACCGGGTCGTCGCTGCCGTTCATGGGGCACCCTGCAGCTTCGCCGGCCATGCAATCGCGGAATCCCAGCGGACATAGGCGACACCGGGAAGCCCACTTCTGACCGCGTCCGCACGCGCAAGCAGGCGTTCAGGGTCGATGCGGACCCGGATGCGGAACATCAGCTTGTCGCGCTCGGTCTTGGTCTCCACCGTCTTCGGCGTGAACTGCGCCTGGCTCGCGACAAAGGAGACCTTCGCCGGAATCGGATGATCGGGATAGGCGTCGAGAACGATGCGTGCGTCGGCGCCGACCTTGACCTTGCCGGCTTCCGTCGTCGGCAAATAGAGGTCCATATAGACATAGGTCAGGTCCAGCATCGTGAAGACCTTGCCGCCGGCCGCAAGGACTTCGCCGATATTGGTCAGGCGGTACTGAATCCGGCCCGCCTTCGGCGCCACCAGCGTGTTGTCGGCGATCTGTACCCTGTAGAGACCGGCATCGTGCTGGGCCGCTTCCAGCGCGTGCTGCGTTTCGAGCACCCTGGCTTGAGCTGCGGCAAGCGCACCATTGGCGGCGTCAAGCTGCTGCTTGCGCTGGTCCAGCAATTCCTTGGTCGCCCAGCCGTTCTTGTGGAGGTACTCCGTCCGCTGGTTTTCCTGCTCGGCCAGGGTCTTCTGCGCCTGCTGCTGGGTAAGCACCGCCTCGGCTTCCTCGATGGCGCACTGCGCCTGCCGGCCCTGTGCAACCGATTTCGAGAGCGATTGTTCGAGATCGCGGGTATCCATCCGCGCCACGACCTGCCCGGGCGCGACCCTGTCGCCGACATCGGCCAACAGCTCGTACACCCGCCCGGCATACTTCGTGCTGATGTCGATTTCGTCGGCTTCGATGCGGCCGTTGCCGACGCTGATACCGACAGGCAGCGGCGGATGCGCCTGTTTCCAGATGTAATAGCCGCCGCCACCGGCGCCGAGCACCACGAGGAGGAGCGCTGCCGTGATCCGCAAACCGCGCCGTTTGCCGTTTCGACGGACCGGCACGGGCAGATGCGGTACGGGAGCAGGCGAGGGCAAATGAGACGCATCGGGGGCTTGCGCGCCTCCTTTGATCTCTTCGATTTGATCTTGCATCGGTCAGTGCCTTGGGTTGCAGAACTTGTCCGCAAATCTTGCACCGCCGCATCCGCAGGCTGTTGACGTAACGCAAATTCTGTCGGTGACGGTTCCGCAAGCCGTGCTTCGGCACAGGTTCCAAGCCGATCCGCGCGCCAAAGTTGATTTCGCTCAACTCGCGGCGCGGCGAATGCCCCATGCTCCGTTCAGTTGCGCAGCAAGACGTCGCGCTTTCACCGAGGACAATCCATGGCTGACAAGAAGAACGCGGTTGCCACCGAACCCGGGACAGGCACCCAAAAGGGCCTCCAGAGCAAAGACCAGCAGGCGAAGCAGGAAGAGAGCTGGATCCTCGATTGTCTGGAAGATGACGAAGTGCGAGAAGCCCTGGGCCTCCTCCATGAGCGCGACGAGACAACGCCTCCCTCGCAAGGTTGAGGCGGAAACGGTTGCGGGTCACGTGGATTGGACAGGCGGGCTCTCCAGTGACGAGGCCGCCCGCCGGCTGAATCAGTACGGCGCCAACGCGACCGTCGATGTCGAACCGCCGGCGTGGCGCGTGCTGCTCGGCAAGTTCATCGCGCCGGTCCCGTGCCTGCTCGAAGCTGCGATTGTCCTGCAGCTGGTGCTGGGGGAATATATCGAAGCCTCCGTCATCGGCGTGCTTCTGGTCTTCAACGCGGCGCTCGGATTCTTCCAGGAGGGGCGGGCGAAGGCGACGCTTGCGGCGCTGAAATCGCGGCTTGCCCTCAATGCCTCCGTCCTGCGCGACGGCGTCTGGTCCGTCGTTCCATCGGCCAATCTGGTGCCGGGTGACATCGTCAAGCTGACGCTCGGCAGCGTGGTCGCCACCGATGTGCGGATCGGCGAAGGCGCGGTCCAGCTCGATCAATCGATGCTGACCGGTGAGGCGATGCCGGTCGAAGCCGGCCCCGGCTATGAGGCGCTTGCCGGCGCGCTGGTGCGCCGTGGCGAAGCCGTCGCCGAGGTGACCGCCACCGGAGCCAATACCAGGTTCGGCCGCACCGCCGAGCTCGTGCGTACCGCAAGCGTCACCAGCACCCAGCAGAAGGCGGTGCTGCGCGTTGTGCTCTATCTGGCTGCTATCAACGGCGCCCTGGCATTCCTTCTGGTCGCTTACGCCTGGTATATCCACCTGCCGTTCGCGGAGATCATTCCGCTGGCACTGATCGCCATTCTCGCTTCGGTACCCGTGGCGCTGCCCGCGACCTTTACCCTGGCGACCGCAATCGGCGCGCAGGCGCTCGGCAAGCGCGGCGTGCTGCCGACGCGGCTGTCAGCGGTGGATGAAGCCGCGAGCATGAACGTGCTGTGCGTCGACAAGACCGGCACGCTGACGAGCAGCGAACTCGCCGTGGCGGCCGTCGTGCCGCTCAACGGACGTACCGAATCCGAAGTGCTGATGTGGGCACGGCTCGCGAGCTCCGATGGCGGGTTGGATCCGGTCGATGCGGCCGTGCGTGCCGCTGCCGGTCGCTACTCCTTTGCCGCCATGCCGAGACGCGACCAGTTCATTCCGTTCGACCCCGCCGCAAAGATGGCGGAAGCAACCGTCGTCGACGGGCAGGACGGCAAGCGCCGCGTGGTGAAAGGCGCCTTCGCCTATGTGATCGCCGCCGCAAACCCCTCCGAGCAGGCGGCGGCGCGGGCGGCCGAGCTAGAGGAGGAGGGCTACCGGGTGCTCGGCGTCGCGATCGGTTCGTCCACGGCGCTGGACGTCGTCAGGCTGATCGCCCTCAGCGATCCGCCGCGCTCGGAGGCAAAAGCTTGTCTTGCGGAGCTGCGCGCGATGGGCGTGCATGTCGTCATGGTGACCGGAGACGCCCCAGCGACTGCAGGTGCTGTTGCGCGCGCGGTCGGTCTGGAAGGCCGCATCGCGTCAGCGGATGCGATAACCGACACGGTTCATCCGGATGACTATGCCGTGTTCGCCGGCGTGCTTCCGGAGCACAAATACACGCTGGTCAAAGCGTTTCAGCGGGCAGGGTACACGGTCGGGATGTGCGGCGACGGCGCCAACGACGCCCCCGCGCTACGCCAGGCACAGCTCGGCATTGCGGTCTCGACGGCGACCGACGTTGCCAAGTCAGCCGCAGGCCTCGTGCTCACCGAGCCCGGGCTCAGCGGCATTGTCGGTGCGGTCACCGAAGGCCGCGTCGCGTTCCAGCGCATCCTGACCTATACGCTCCGCTCGATCGTGCACAAGGTCAGGCAGGTCAGCTATCTCGCGGTCGGGCTTGCCGTCACCCGGCATGCGATCCTGACGCCGATGCTGGTCGTGATCTCGATGATCACAGGCGATTTTCTGGCGATGTCCTCGACGACGGACAATGTGCGTCCATCCGAGAAACCGAACACGTGGCAGGTCGGCGACCTCACGATCGCGGGCGTGATCCTGGGATTGGTCGATCTTGTCTTTTGCGTCGGCGTTCTCCTCACGGGGAAGAATTATCTCCGCCTGGAGCTCGAGCCGTTGCAGACGCTGACCATGGTCAATCTCGTGTTCAGCGGGCAGGCCATCTACTATGCCGTTCGCGAACGGCGCCGCATCTGGTCCTCGAGGCCGAGCACGATCGTGCTGATCTCATCGCTTGCCGATCTCCTGATCGTGCCGAGCATGGCGTATGCCGGCATCCTGATGGTGCCGCTGCGGCTCTGCGTCATCCTGACCGTCTTTGCGGCAGCGGTCGTGCTCGCCTTCATCCTCGACGCCGCCAAGGCGCTCATCTTCCGCACGCTGGCGATGGAATGAGCGCCCTGCAAGGCGCGCTTGATCCAGGTCAACCATGGTTATCCTGTTGCGCGGTACGTGTCTCTTCATCACTTCGCTGGGGAGCTTCTCCGTGCCGCTGAGAACGATAGCCGTCTTCTTCGATCCGTCGCCTGCCGGCGAGGCGCGTGCCGACTATGCCGTCAAGCTCGCATTTCGTCACCGCGCGCATCTGGTCGGACTCTTCGTGGTGCCGTTCGGCTGGGATGGCAATCCCTCGGAATCGTTCGTTCGAGGGCAGGCCGCGGTTCGCGAACTCATTCAACGCCATACGGCGAGCGAACTGGCCGCGACCAAAGCCGCGAGCCAAAGCTTTGCGACCGTCTCCACCCGCGAGGACATCAGTTGCGAGTTTCGTTGCATTCGTCCTGGCGAAGCCAGTGAGGGAGCGGCGCTGAACGCGCTTCATTCCGATCTCGTGATCGTCGGCAGTCCGCGGTCAGGCGGCCTGCCGCACGAGTGGTCGGCGGAATCGCTGCTGCTTGCCACCGGTGTGCCCGTCCTCCTGCTGCCCACGGATTGGAGTGGGACCGCGGCCGAGCACATCGTGGTCGCCTGGAACGCCAGCCGTGAGGCGCGCCGTGCAATCACGGACGCCCTGCCGCTGCTTGCAGCCGCGCAGTCGGTGACCGTCCTCCTGGTGGACTCGCATAAGAATACCCGGCATGGCGAAGAACCCGGCGCCGACGTCGGGCTGTATTTGTCTCGCCATGGCGTAAAGGTGGCCGTCGAGCGGATCTGGTCGAACGGCGCTTCAGTCGCTGACGCCATCCTTGGTTTTGCCCGGCGACACACCAGCGATCTGGTCGTGGTCGGCGCTTACAGCCACGCGCGCGCGAGCCAAATGATCTTCGGCGGGGTGACCCGCGCCTTATTGCGGGACGCGACCGTTCCATTGTTGATCGCGCATTGAAGGTCCTGCGAGGACCGCACTACGTCGTCCGCAACAAGTCCGCGACAGCCCGTCGGGCGATCGCGTTTTCCTCGGGCAGGCCGATCGAAATTCGCACCCAGGTGTCGAGCGGCGGATAGCCGCGGCCGATGTCGATGCCTTGTGCCGCGAGCGCGGACGCGACGGTTTGTTGCGGCCGGCCGGAGTCGAAGAACACGAAGTTGCCCTGTGATTCCGTGAAGCGGATTTTCCGTGTCCGGAACAGCTCGTGCCAGGCGTCGCGCTCAGCCGCGACCTTCGCGCGAACGGACGGAATATAGTCTGTGTCTTGCAGACTGGCATTTGCGGCGACGAGGCTGAGCTGATTGAGGCCGAAAAAGGCACCGATGCCGAGCTGCTTCACCGACTTGGCCAACTCGGTTGGTGCCAGCGTGTAGCCGATGGCAAGGCTGGCGAGCCCGTAGATTTTCGCGAATGTCCTGAAGACGGCGACCTGATGGCCGTCGCGGACGAGGCCGGCGACGGTTCGCTTCTCGAAATCCGGCGTGAATTCGAGATAGGCCTCATCGACGATCACGAGCGCGCGCTTGGAGAGATCGCGCACGAATTCGATGAACTGCGCCTGCTCGCTCACCGTGCCGCTCGGATTGTGCGGATTGACGAGATAGACCGCACGTGTCCGTCCATTGGCCTTGCCGGCGATGGCCGGGAGATCGTTCTGAAGCTGGTCGTTGAGGGGGACACCGACGACAATGCCGCCGGCGGGCGAGACGGCATCGACCAGCGCAGTATAGCCGGGCTCGGAATAGATGAACTCGCCGCCCGTACCGCCGCGGGCCGACAGATAGAGGCCGAGCACGTCAAGGATCTCGCCGAGGACGATTTGCTCGCCGGCAACAGTCTCGCGCGCGGCTATCGTCTGCGTCAGCTCAGCGAGTTCATCGCCGGTATAGCGGCTGAGGCCGCTCAGGTGCGCCTTGATCGCCTGCAACGCGCGAGGCGAGGGACCGAACGGATTTTCATTCAAGGAGAGACGAATTCGGTCTTGTTTCGATGCATCGGCCATGGCTGGATACAGGAGGCTGCTGGTTGCGGCCGCACTGATCAGCAGCCAATCGCGTCGAGAAAGCTCCGTCAGGGTGCTGCTCCTTGCCGCCGATCGCGGTCGCAAGAATTGCGTCTGTCGGCACTCACTATAAGCGACCATCGGGACGATTGGGAGCGCGTCGGACTGCACCGTCGCGCGATTGTTACGCATGGTGAAGAGAAGCGGGCGGCTCACGTTGTCTGCAGTGCCGATCTCGGATACAATCCGAGGTGCCTACACGCCTTCTCCCTGCGCTCGGCACGCTCATTGCCGCTATCGCCAAGGCGAATGATTGTGTCGTCGTGACCGATAACGAAAAGGATTCTCGGATCGAACGAAAATCGACACACACCGGCGAATATAAACGCTGAGTTTATTTTTGTCCGGCGCAAACTGCTGCGAACATTTCGACCTTGAGCACATGCTAAAGGAGGCAAGAATGAAGACAGTGATTGCGTTATTGTCGACGATCTTCGTGCTGGTCGTACCTGCGAATGCCTATTCCAAGTCTGTTTTTGTTGCAAAAGTGCCCAGCGTTTGGCGCACGCCCAACGGGGCAGCGTTCCTGGAATTCCGTTCCAACCCTGATCTAAATCGCGCGTGGGTGTCAGCGACCCTCTGCGATAAATATGTTACTGGAGATTGGGCCGCGTCCCAGTGCAAACCATACAACAGTTACAAAATTAGGGTTGCTGGCCTTGTCTACGATCGTTCATTAGGTGCAATTCGCCTTGGCAGGCACGTGTGCGCATGGGTGGAAGATGGGCTTGTGAAGCCGATCTATCGGCAGACGGGCCAGTGCAAGCTCAACATAGGCACGGTTCGTAGCGACTACACTGACGGATTTGAAACGTACTGGCGACCGATGGATGTGATCACCATCCAACTAGCGAACTAAATGACGAACCCGGCAGATAGGCAGAGCGGCGCGCCTTGATTCCAGGGCGCGTCCCTCAATATCGCAAGCATCCTCGGCGAGGCGGTGCGGCAGAACTGGCCTGATGCGCACGGCATCTTGCGGGAATGCTGTCTGTGGGGCGTGCAGCGGCTCGTCGATCCGCACGGACCTCCGACCTCAGCGATCCCCGGCATCGGTGCGGTGACCGCGACCGCGAATCCTGCCAAATACTTCGGGTTCTCGCCTTGCAAGCGTGCGAGAATGAGGTAACCTCAACCACAGCGAGTATTGGTCAGTCGTGCTGACGATCAATCCTGGCGCGTTATTTCATTTTTCATGTTAGTCGCGAATTCATTTTTGGAGCAAGCCAGATGTCGAGATCCAGCATCGAAGATACATTGGCCGCGATCGGGTATGTGAAGGTAATAGCCAAGCTGAACGACACACAAGCGGCCGCAGCGATGGCTCCGCACATCGAAGACAACATTGCAAACTATTTTATGGTACCAGACGAGGCGCAAGCGGAAAGCCTTGCGCTGGTCGCGCGCCGCTCCGCAGGCCGCAAGCTCAAGCGTCCGGGGGACGTCGGCGTGCGCCGTGTGCGCATCTATCGTCATCTTGGCCTGGCCGTAGGCTATATCAATTCAGGCGGACTTGCCTCACTGGAAGCCGATCCACAGGTTGGCAAGATCGACAAGGCGCCAGAGCTCAGCCTCATTCGGCCGGTTGTTGCCGAGCCGGGCAGGCTCGGGACGGGGCCCACTTGGGGCATCAAGCGGCTGAAAGCTGATCGGCTTTGGAATGCCGGCTTCACCGGCAAGGGTGTGCTGGTTGGTCATCTCGATACCGGGGTGGACGGTACTCATCCCGCCCTGAACGGCGCGATCGCAAAGTTTGCCGAATTCGATATGGCAGGCGATCAGGTTCCGGGCGCACAGCCGCGCGACAGCGACGAACACGGCACCCACACGGCGGGCACGATCGCCGGCCGTGCCGTGTCGAGGGGCCGGTTCGGAGTTGCGCCTGAAGCCCAACTCGCAAGCGCCATGGTGATCGAAGGAGGCCAGGTGGTCGATCGGATCCTGGCCGGAATGGATTGGGTGATCGGCGAGGGGGTTCGCATCTTGAGCATGTCGCTGGGCCTCCGCGGCTTCACGCCCGCGTTCCAGACCGTTGTCGACTCGCTGCGGGCCGCCAATGTCCTTCCCGTCTTCGCTGTCGGCAATGAAGGCCCTAACACCAGCCGATCGCCGGGCAACTATGCGAATGTTCTATCCGTCGGCGCGATGGACTCAGACGATCAGGTAGCAGACTTCTCCAGCAGCCAGCGATTCAATCGGCCAATCAATCCGCTGTGTCCTGCGCTGGTGGCGCCTGGCGTGGATATTCTGTCTTGCGTCCCGGGCGCAAAATACAAGACCATGGACGGCAGTTCGATGGCAACGCCGCACGTCGCAGGCCTTGCGGCGCTATTGTTGCAGGCTCAGCCGACTGCAACGGCGGCTCAAATCGAGTCGGCGATCGTCGGTTCCTGCACGCGCCCGGCCAGCATGCCCGAGCCCCGCGCCAACCTTGGTGTCCCCGACGCTGTGCGCGCTTTCCAGCTTCTGACCGGAACCCAGCTGCCGGCCGGTCTCACTGTCGGCACGACGCCGCGACGTGCCGTTCCCAAGCGATCGGTTGGCAGGCAAGCACCGCGCCGCGTGGTCGCACACAGAGCCAAAAAGGCCGCGCGCCGGCCCAAGGTGGCCGCATCGGGCGGCTCCAAGCGAAAAGCAGCTCGCAAATCCCGAAAGGGTTAGGCGGCAGGGACGAGGACCCAAGACAGGAGCGTCGCCGAGGAGCTTAATCCTCGGCGAGCGCTTATATATGCTTATATATACGGAGGTGAGACGTCACGACACAGGAGGTGGTGATGAATGACGAGACCAAGGCCTCGCCCGAATGGGAGCCTGAGGCTGTCGTCAAGCGCTTGCGCCAGACGACGTCGCCGGGGCAACCCTCGGCGGTTCAGGTCTTCCTGACCGATGAAGTTCCGGCGAGCGAGTTGCCGGAGAAAGCGAAGGAAATCGTCACGCAAGCACGCGAAAGCCTCAATCTCCCACCGGAAGCGGTCAAGCTTGGGAAGGTGTTTCGGTCCGCAAAATCCTTTTCGCTTTCGACCGAGGTGCCTGAGGTCTTCGATGCGATAGCGAAACGAGGTGAAGTCAAGTCGATCCTGGAATCGGTGCAGCCGGATATCCTGCCGAAGCCGAAGAACGTGAAGGACGTGCCTTAGAAACGGGTAGGGCGATCTGCTGCCTGCAAGTCGCCCAAGGGGTGCGGCAGCGCTTTCATGGAGCTGACCGCCCCCAAATGTGCCAGTCAGAACGAGATCTTTAGCCCGCCCGTGCCGAAGAAATCATCGCCACCTTGACGGGCAAAAGAGCGCGACACATTGGCGGTGAATGATACGTTGCTCAACACCGGCGCGACGACGCCGGCGGTCACGCGCCCATACACGTCCTGCGACGCGCCATTCGGGATATTCCAGTTGTTGACGATCAGCGGCGCAGATGTCGCGCCGAACTGAACCATGCGGCCGTTGCCGATGAAGTCATCCTCTGCCGTCAGATTGAGATAGGGGTTGATGATCTGTCGATTGATGGTGAACGGCGTGCGGATCTGCATGCCGATGCTGCCGATCAGCGCCTCCTCGGTCTGCCGGCCGACGTTGAGAGTCAGCACGGGATCGCCCGACTCCGTATAACCGTTTACCCGCGCGCGGGCGTAGGTGAGGCCACCGATCGGACCGAGCTGGATTGATTCGACGTCGAACAGGTAGCCGGTCTTGCCGCCGACCACGAAGGTCGATCCGTCGGGATTCGAGGTGATGGTGTCGACCACGCCGAACCGCGCGTTGCGATAGTCCTGATGACCAATGGTGGCGAGCCCCTGGGCGAAGAAGTGCTCATCCGCCCAGCCACCGTAGATACCCAACTGATAGGAATTCGCTTCGGTGGTACCGGCGTTATTGAACAGATGCGCCTTCGGATTCGAATAGTCGAACGCCGCCCCGATAAAGGAATTGGCGCTGATGCGATACTCGACCCCGATCGTGCCGCCGACGCTATCCAGCCTGAAGCCGTCGGAGGCGACCGTTGCCTGCCGGTCGCTGACGCCGCCATTGCCTTGCATGTAGAACGACCATGGGCCGACGAGGGAGAGCGGCCGCGCCTTCGTATATGGCGTCCGCGCGTTAGCCGCGTAAGCGTCCGCGGCCGGCACCGCATATTCATAACTCTCGCGGAACAGATCGAGCCTGCCGAACAGCGTGGAGGCGAAGCCCATCGCCGATATCTGGCCAATGTCTCCCTGCGGAGCGATGGTGAGCGGCGCGTTGAGCCGGTTGACGATATATTCGCCGAGCACGGCAAAGCCGTGCGATGTCAGATGCAGATTGTCGACATAGAACAGAAACTGGTTCTGCAGCGCAGGATTGCCGATGCATGCCACCGTACATGCACCCACGTTCGCAAAAACGTAGCGCCCGGGGTTGGCCTTGACGAGGCTTTCGAGCAATCCGATGTCGATGAATTCGACCCGGACACCCGAGCGGGCTACGTTCGCCAGCGCGATCTGCATGAGGTTGTTGTAGGTCTGGCTGAAGGCTGAGCCAATGGGCGCATTGGGATTGCCGGCCGCTTCCGGAGCCGCACTGACGTCACCGACGTTGAACACGATGGTGCGGGCACCGGCACCCACCATCGCATTGATGCCGTCCATCGTCTGTTCGGCGCTGGTTGCGGCTGCCGTGGGAACGCCGGCGAGGGTGCCGCCACCCTGATAATAATCCCGCGCATCGTTTCCGCCGATATTCATTTCGACGAGATCGGACGGTGCGAAGGTCTGGCCGGAGGCCAGGAAGCTCTGCCATTGCTGCGTAAAGCCGGGAGCACCGGGAACCGTGTCGTTGAACGCGCCACTCGTCGCGCCACCAACCGCGTGGTTGTTTTGCGGAATGCCGAGCAGGGCCGACGTCGTGTCGATATAGTTGGTGCCGCCGCTGAAACGCCCGGTCGGATAAAGCGGAAGCTGTCCTAAGCCTCCGGTGAGCCTGAAAAGATTTCCGATGTCCGCGTAGCTGTCGCCAAATGCCTGAATTCGCGTGAATGCGACCTGCGCATTCGCTTCACCACTGGTGAACGGAAGCGCTGCTTCTGCCAAAAACAGCGCCCCGCAAATCATTGTGGCTCTGTGCATGGAACGCACTCCCAGATCGCCAGAACTTCATGGGTGAGGAGGAAAGTGCTGCCATGCGTCGATACCATATTTCGACGTCACGCGGTCGGCCGACCATGCTCACAAGTTATGAGCTTCGCGCGACGATGTGGTCACGATGTCGTCAACCTCATCGCGCCCTCGATGCCGAGGTCGTCTAGTTATTTGGTGTCAGGCACCCAGGTGGTGCTCGCCTTGTCGTACTTGAACCCCCGGGCACTCTTCAAATCGTCCTTCGTTTCATTGAGGGTAAGCCACCATTTGTCGTCTTTCTTCGTTTTCTTGACTGCCGAGTAGGGGACAATCACGTTCTTCTCTCCGGCTCCAAGAAATCCTCCCACGCCGATCACAAGGCCGGTGACCTTACCCGCGTTGTCCACCAGCACGTCATCTATGTCGCCAATCTTGGATTCCTTCGGATCATAAACTGCCTGCTTGTAATAGTTCGTCACTGTCCAACTTTCTGCCGGCGCGCTTGACATCGTTTCGACGGCACTCGCGCCAGAGATCAAACTAACGGCCACAGCGCATCCAGCCAAAAGCTTCTTCATATGCTCCTCCAAGGTGGTTGTTGGACACATGCAACTAGAAAACGGTGGCGATGTTCCTCGATGAATCATCGTAGCGCTTCATGTCCGGACCCGAATGTTCAAGAAGATACATTTGAGGCCGACCGCTTTCGCTCGCCTGCTATCTGGAGGGTGTCATCCGCATGCAGTGTGGCGATCGCCAAGCGCCATCGTCGTTGATCGCCTCGACCTTGGAGCCGTCCGGCATCTCTCGCGCAATAGGTTGCAAGCCAACGGCCCCAGCTCGATTAAGAGCTGGGGCCTATCGCGGCGCTCTTGGTTGCCGGACCCGCCAGCTAGTGCCGGAATCAGGCTGCTTCATCTTGCGCCAACTTTTGTTTGGCCTCTGTGCACTTTTGAACAAATGGTCGCACGGAAATTGCTGCTCTTGATGTCGCCAGCCTCGGAGCGCGGATGCAGGTTTGTACAGTCTAGGAACGCTGGCACGCGCCAGCGGTTGATGCGCCTCTAGCCCGAAAGGACAGTTGCATGAAGTTAGCTACGATGGGTTTGGCGGCCGCGCTTGCGTTTTCGACCTCGATTGCGTTCGCTCAGGGAGGCGGCGGTGGTGGTGGTGCTGGAGGCGCGAGCGGCGGTTCGGCCGGGGGACCTGCCGGCTCATCGGCTGCCGGCAGGGGCGGCGCCAACCCGGCCGCGCACAGTTCGACGCCGTCCACCAAAGAACCGAGTTCGCAGGGAGCAGGCACTGCCGGTGCCGTAGACAAGAAAGGTCAAGGGGCGTCACCGGGTGGCACTATGAAAAAATAGGTCGCCCGTTGCTGCGGGCCTACTTGCGAGTGCCGATCTCATGCAAATCACAAAACTGCCTATGCGGCTTCTTCTCACGCTACTGTGCCTCGGTATCTGCAGTTCGATCGCCGCGGCTCAGCCGCGAAACGACGAGAAAAAACCTGATGACTCTCAATGGAGCACAGGTCGAACGGTTTTGCCCGATAACAGGGGACAACTGCAGCCCCAGGGTTGGACTGGCCCTCTTGACACCGAATCCGCTGGCGCACCGGCTGAAAGTCCGCAAGGCGGCACGCCGCCGCCGATGCAGCCTGCACCCGGCGGGGCATCGAAGACCATTGTCGATCCCAATCCGCCCCACTGATTTTCAGGCGTCCAGGGATCCACCTCGCCCGGATGCGGACCGATCATCACCTGGACTAAGAGAAGAGGTTGCGACGGCTTCTTCCAGTTCCTTGACGAGCGCTCGGTGGTGTTCAGCGAGCTTGGCAAACAATGCTTTCTTCGTCGCATTGGTCGCAAGCTTGCTGATTAATTCGCACTCCTCGGCTTCATTCCGAAGCCTCTCCAGGTGCGCCCGCATGTCTTTCATTTTGGCGCGCCCAAACTTAGAGCGACACTCAGCTCGGCGGCCTGCTCGATTTGCCGCGCTTGGCGGAGAAGCTTCTCCCGCTCGGCGCCCGGTGACAGATTTCTGGCGCGCGTACGCGCCCGTTGCGCCGAGCTGATCAGTCGCTCGTGCAATGACCCGATCGCCTTGGATCGATTGCGCTTTCGTTTGCTGCCCATACCGAGAGCTTAGCCTCGCTCTGCCAGCGTACATTCAACTATGTAAAGACCCTGCACACGACGCGTTGATGAATTTCTGCCGAGGAGAACGGGCCCCGGCGTCGACGCCACTATCGCGCCGGGCCGGGGCGCGAACCCGGCTTAACATAGGTTGCGACCGTAGGCGGCGGATTCACATAATCTCTGCGCAGCCAAGGCCTGGTCGATCGGTGACCACCCTGATCCCGCTTGGTGAGGCCCGGTGGTGTCCCCGCCGGGCCTCTTCATTTCAGCCGGCTTAGCTGCATAGGTAGAGCGCCGAGCTGCGCGGGCAGGGCCGCTGCATGAGCTTAGGCCTCATCATTCGGCAGTACAGAGTCGAGTGTGTATTTGAGCGCTTCGGGGGTGCAGGGTTTAGTGAGAATGGGCGTTTCCTGGAAGCCGTCAGGCAAACCTGCCGGGCCGTAACCACTCAAGAAAAAGAAGGAAAGCCCTCGACCCTTAATTATCTCGGCAACAGGCCGCACGTTGTCGCCTTGCAAATTAATGTCGAGGATCGCGCAATCGTAATCCTCGATTTCTGCGAGGGACCGGCCCTGATCGACATTCCCAGCCTCGGCGACGACCCTGTGCCCGAGGCCCTCGATCATTTCGACAAGCATCATCCGAATGAGCGCTTCGTCTTCGACAATGAGTATTGATGACTGCCTCATACCCCGCTCCGATGACTGAGCCAACGAACGACAACGCCCGCCGGCAATAGCCAAAACGCTACAAAGTGCACAGAAGCGAAAAGTTCCCGGTCTGCTGCGGGAATATTAGGCATATCCGGGAAAGGCTGTTTTGTAGCTGCACGCCGGCTTAGCTGCGGGATCGAGTGAGCCGGCTTAAAACACGCGCAGCTCCGGATCGGAGTCAAGCTTGCAACTGATTCCGCGAGAGTCTCGATCACTGCAAAGATGTGATCGTCGTCGGACCAGGTCGGAAGTTTTCAAAAGGTTCGTCATCTTGTTTCACACGTAGCCAAAAGCCAGCAAGCGGTCACGCTCGGGCACTCAGGCCGTGTTTTAATCAGCCTCGTCGCGTGGCGCCGTGCAGAGTCAACTGTGGGCGTCGACGCAGCCGCGTGCGATTGATCCCGGTCCAGGGCGCATCCAATCGGAGTCAGGAGAAAACCGCAGCGGCTTCAAGGCGTAGAAGAATCGTTCTCAAAGTCCGGTGCCGACTCTCAAGCGTGGCTCGGTAACTTAACGAGCTTACACAGCAAAGCAGGGCCAACATGAAACTACAATATCTGAGATATGCGCCAGAAATCGAGGTGGTCGCTCCGAACGAGGCCGCGCTGACAAGCGATATACTGAAGGAAATGGCAGCGACCAGCCAGCGTACCTTCGACCTTCGCCGTCATGCGTTCCGGGACGCTTTTGCAAAGAGCCACGGCTTTTTGAAGGGAGAGCTTAGCGTTCCCAGGGATTTGCCTGGGCATTTGCGACAGGGTGTTTTTAGTCGCGCTGCAACGTATCAAGTCGTTGTCCGTCTATCCTCGGGTCCCGGCGATGTCGTCAGCGACACGATTCCGGCATCCCGCGGCATGGCGATCAAGCTTATCGGCGTTGATGGCGTACGGCTGCTACCAGACCATACGGGGCACAATCAGGATTTCGTGCTCATCAATATCCCGGTGTTCGCCCTGGGAACGCTGCCGCTTTATAAGGACGGCATCAACACGGGCAACAAGATTGGCGGGTCGCCGGCGTTCGTCCAGCGTGCCATCGCTGCAGTGGCGTGCGGCGTTGAAGCCGCAGAAGAGGCTGTTGGTGTTGAACCTTCAGCAGTGGTGCAGCAGCTTGCGCGCGACAATGCCAATCTGCTTGGAGAAACATATCATTCCGCGGCGCCCATCCGCTTCGGCGTTCACATGGCCAAGATCAGTGCGGCCCCGCTTTCGCCCAATGTCAAGGCGCTGACGGGCAAGGGGATCGACGACGTCGGCGACTCGACCATGCGCGATCTCGTCGTTGAGCATTTCCGACACGAAGGTGCGGAATATCAGCTGCGCGCGCAGCTATGCGTCGATCTGGATCGCATGCCGATCGAGGACGCGACCGTACTCTGGCCCGAGGAACTGTCGCCACATCAGCCCGTCGCCACGCTGCGCATTCCGGCACAAGAGGCGTTTTCTTCGGCACGTCGCGTCTTTGGTGACGACGTTCTCTCGTTCAGCCCATGGAACGGCATCGAAGAGCATCGGCCGCTGGGCGCCATCATGCGCGTGAGAAGGTCAGTCTACGAGCAATCGAGCCGCTTTCGCCACGATATGAATGTGCAGCCGCGCATCGAGCCAGCGGCGATCGGCGACATTCCGGACTGAGCGACGCGTGAGGGATCTCGTTCAGCGTGATGGACGCTCCCGACGACGAAGCGGAATGGCGACGTCAAATTCTTCGAACCTGTCGTCAGTCCACATTCCGCCCGAGGGTGGAAGCTTCGCTCTTAAGGGGCCGAGGAGGTGAGCCAGCTCCGTTTGCGGCACACGAATCTGGACCGTCCGGACGCCCTAGACTCGAATAGAGCATGAATGACTCGGATCCAACCAGAAACGACATCGGAGCCCAGGGTGGCCCTGATCGAATTCGCATAAGGTATATTATGGAATGTTTATATATACAATCAGATCAAATATTTAGGTGAAATTCCTCATAGAAATGGCAATTTGCGGCGTCAGCGCAAAGCCTCCCGTCGGGCGATCCGGAGCGACCGCATTGGCTCATCCGCATGCGAGCATCCACCCGTCCGCTGCCCCGTCTGAAAGCCGATATTGCCGCGGGCTCCAGACGCTGCAATAAGCGCCGGCGAGATCGCTTGCCGACCCCACGGCACCGACAACAACAAGCCTCTCAAAGGGAGCAAACCAGATGAGCTTTTCACGACGCGCGCTGCTGAAGGCATCGGCTGCCTCGGCCGGCTCGACCCTCTTGGGCGGCCTTGGCGCGCCATTGGTGGCCCGCGCGCAGACCGCCGAGTTCACCTACAAATACGCCAACAATCTCCCGGACAGCCATCCCATGAACGTCCGCGCCCGCGAGATGGCGGCGGCGATCAAGGCCGAGACCAATGGCCGGTTCGACCTGCAGGTTTTCCCCAACAACCAGCTCGGTTCCGACACCGATGTGCTGAGCCAGATCCGTTCCGGCGGCGTCGAGTTCTTCACGCTGTCCGGCCTGATCCTGTCGACGCTGGTGCCGGCGGCATCGATCAACGGCATCGGCTTCGCATTCCCGGACTATGACACGGTCTGGAAGGCCATGGACGGCGGGCTGGGCGCCTATGTCCGCGGCGAGATCAAGAAGGCCGGCCTCGAGGTGATGGATAAGATCTGGGACAACGGCTTCCGCCAGACCACGTCCTCGACCAAGCCGATCAATGGGCCGGAAGACTACAAGGGCTTCAAGATCCGCGTGCCGGTCTCGCCCTTGTGGACCTCGATGTTCAAGGCGTTCGATGCCGCCCCCGCCTCGATCAATTTCAGCGAGGTCTATTCTGCGCTGCAGACCAGGATCGTCGAGGGTCAGGAGAACCCGTTGGCGATCATCTCGACTGCCAAGCTGTACGAGGTGCAGAAATACTGCTCGCTGACCAACCACATGTGGGACGGCTTCTGGTTCCTGGCCAACCGCCGCGCCTGGTCGCAGCTGCCTGAGGACGTCACGACCATCGTCGCCAAGAACGTCAACGCCGCCGCCGTCAACGAGCGCGCCGACGTCGCCAAGCTGAACGCCAGCCTGCAGCAGGAACTGGCCGGCAAGGGCCTGGTTTTCAACCAGCCGGGCATCACGCCGTTCCGCGAGAAGCTGCGCGCCGCGGGCTTCTATGCCGAATGGAAGGGCAAGTATGGCGACCAGGCCTGGGAGCTTTTGGAGAAATCCGTCGGCAAGCTGTCGTAAGCTCCCAGCGCGCCAACTCAATAATCTCTAGTGCAGGGGGCCGTTATGGCTCATGCCGAACTGAGCGAGATCATGGCCGGCGAGGCGGATCACTCCCCTCGCCGCCGCTCGTTCATGGAGTCGGTCGAACACGCGCTCGGAAGGATGGTCGAGATCCCGGCGGCGCTATTGGTCGTGGCCGAGATCGTGATCCTGTTCGCCGGCGTGGTCGCGCGCTATGGGCTGCACAGCCCGTTGATCTGGTCGGACGAACTGGCATCGATCCTGTTCCTGTGGCTGGCGATGCTGGGCGCCGCGGTCGCGTTCCGCCGCGCCGAGCACATGCGGATGACCGCGATCGTCGCCAATGCGCGTCCGGCGCTGCGGGCCTATCTCGATCTCGTCGCGACCGCCGCGGCGCTGGCGTTCCTGCTTCTGATCGCCTGGCCGGCCTACGAATACGCCTACGAGGAAAGCTACATCACTACGCCAGCGCTGCAGATCCTCAATAGCTGGCGGGCGGCGGCGCTGCCGACCGGAATCGGCCTGATGGCGCTGTTCGCGCTGCTGCGGCTTGCCCGCGCGGCCAATGTGCGGACGGTGCTCGCCGCAATCGCATCGGTGGCGGTGGTGATCGCGGTGTTCTGGCTGCTCAAGGGCAGTTTGCGGCCGCTCGGCAATCTCAATCTCATCATCTTCTTCGTCGGCGTCACCGGCTTCTCGGTCTTTGCCGGCGTGCCTATCGCGTTCGCTTTCGGGCTCGCCACCTACGGCTATCTGGCGCTGACGACCAGCACGCCGCTGAT
The DNA here is from genome assembly GCF_000426245.1 of Bradyrhizobium sp. Ai1a-2. GTDB lineage: Bacteria > Pseudomonadota > Alphaproteobacteria > Rhizobiales > Xanthobacteraceae > Bradyrhizobium. The sequence continues at coordinate 195,090 of NZ_AUEZ01000003.1, forward strand.
GGTGCTGGTCGGCCGCATGGACGAGGGCATGAGCCACCTGATCCTGTTGTCGGTGCCGCTGTTCGTCTTCCTGGGGCTTCTGATCGAGATGACCGGCATGGCGCGGGCGATGGTCGCCTTCCTGGCGAGCCTGCTCGGCCATGTCAGAGGTGGCCTGCATTACGTGCTGGTCGGCGCGATGTACCTGGTCTCGGGCATTTCCGGCTCCAAGGCGGCCGACATGGCGGCCGTCGCGCCGGTGCTGTTTCCGGAGATGAAGGCGCGCGGCGCGCGTCCCGGCGACCTCGTCGCCCTGCTCTCCGCCACTGGCGCGCAGACCGAAACCATCCCGCCGAGCCTCGTGCTGATCACGATCGGCTCGGTCACCGGCGTTTCGATTGCCGCGCTGTTCACCGGCGGCCTGCTGCCGGGCGTGGTGCTGGCGATCACGCTGTCCGCGCTGGTCTGGTGGCGCTACCGCAAGGAGGACCTGAGTCACGTGAAAAGGGCGAGCGGCGCCGAGATCTGGCGGGCGCTCATCATCGCCCTGCCCGCGCTGGCGCTGCCTTTCGTGATCCGCTACGCCGTGATCGAGGGCATTGCCACCGCGACGGAAGTCTCCACGATCGGCATCGTCTATGCCTTCATCGTCGGCTTCTTTATCTACGGCCTCTTGATCTATCGCAATTTCGAGTGGCGACGGCTCATGCCAATGCTGGTCGAGACGGCTTGCCTGTCGGGGGCGATCCTCCTGATCATCGGCACGGCGACCGGGATGGCCTGGGGGCTCACCCAGTCCGGCTTCTCCCGGGCGCTCGCTACCGCCATGACCGGCCTGCCCGGCGGCTCGGCGAGTTTCATCGCGGTGTCGATCCTGGCATTCGTGATCCTCGGCAGCGTGCTCGAGGGGATACCGGCGATCGTGCTGTTCGGGCCATTGTTATTTCCGATCGCGCGCGCCGTCGGCGTCCATGAGGTCCATTATGCCATGATCATTATCCTGGCGATGGGCATCGGATTGTTCGCACCGCCCTTCGGCGTCGGCTATTATGCGGCCTGCGCCATCGGGCGCGTCGATCCGGCGCAAGGCATCAGACCGATCTGGGGCTATCTTCTGGCACTGATGGTCGGCCTGATCATCGTCGCCGTCTTCCCGTGGATTTCCATCGGGTTCCTGTGAGACTTTAATCTTTGATGGGATCGAGCCATGAGCGCAGCCCAGAACCAGTACAATATCGGATTGGACAAGACGCCGGCCAACTACGTGCCGCTGACGCCGCTCAGCTTCCTGGCGCGTTCGGCCGCGATCTATCCCGACCATGTCAGCACGGTCTATGAGGGCCGCAGCTTCACGTGGGCCGAGACCTATGACCGCTGCCGGCGCTTCGCGTCCTATCTCGCCAGCCGCGGCATCGGGGTCGGCGATACCGTTGCGGCGATGCTGCCGAACATCCCGGCGATGAACGAACTGCATTTCGCGGTGCCGATGACCGGCGCGGTACTGAATACGTTGAACATCCGCCTCGACGCGCCTTCGATCGCATTCCAGCTCGATCATGGCGGCGCCAGGATCATCCTGGTCGATCCCGAATTCGCCGGCGTCATCGCCGACGCGTTGACGCAGATGAAAGGGCCAAAGCCCTTCGTCATCGACGTCGATGACGCGTCATTCGGCGCCGGCAATCGCATCGGCGAGATCGAATATGAAGCGGCGCTCGCTCTGGGCGACCCTAATTTTGTCGAGCGTCGGCCCGACGACGAATGGGAAGCGATCGCGCTCAGCTACACGTCGGGCACCACGGGCAACCCCAAGGGCGTCGTGACCCATCACCGCGGCGCCTATCTCAACGCTGTCAGCAACATCCTCGCCGGCAATCTCGGTCAGCACCCGGTCTACCTCTGGACGCTGCCGATGTTCCACTGCAACGGCTGGTGCTTCCCCTGGACCATGGCGGCCGCGGCCGGCGTCAACGTCTGCCTCCGCAAGGTCGAGCCCACCAAGATCTTCGAGCTGATCGCAAAGCACGGCGTCACCCATATGTGCGGCGCGCCGATCGTCTACAACGTGCTCATCAACGCGCCGGACGCGCCGAAGGGTGAGCGCGCAAGACCCGTGATTGGATTGATCGCGGGCGCCGCGCCGCCGGTCGCCGTGCTCGAAGGCGCCGAGCGGATCGGCATCAAACTCACCCATGTCTATGGCCTGACCGAGGTCTACGGCCCCGCCTCCGTCTGCGCCGAGCAGCCCGGCTGGGACGAATTGCCCGCTGCGCAGCGCGCGCAGATGAAGCGGCGGCAGGGCGTGCCCTACCCGCTCGAAGAGGCCGTCACTGTGCTCGATCCCTCAACGATGCAGCCCGTGCCGCGCGACGGCGAGACCATCGGCGAGGTGATGTTCCGCGGCAACATCGTGATGAAGGGCTATCTGAAGAACGAGAACGCCACCAAGCAGGCCTTCGCCGGCGGCTGGTTCCACACTGGCGATCTCGGCGTGCTCGACGAGCATGGCTACGTCATCATCAAGGATCGCTCCAAGGACATCATCATCTCCGGCGGCGAGAACGTCTCCTCCGTCGAGGTCGAGGATATCCTCTACAAGCATCCCGCGGTGCTGTTTGCGGCAGTGGTGGCAAAGCCCGACACGAAATGGGGCGAAGTGCCCTGCGCCTTCATCGAGCTGAAGGAAGGCGCGACCGCGACGGAGGCAGAGATCATCGCCTTCTGCCGCGATCAGATGTCCGGCTTCAAGACGCCGAAAGCAGTCGTGTTCGGCCCGATCCCGAAGACCTCGACCGGCAAGATCCAGAAATTCATGCTGCGCGACCAGGTCGGATCAGCAAAGGCTATTACGGCGTAGCCGCAGCCACCGTCATTGCGAGCGAAGCGAAGCAATCCATCCAACCGCGGGCGCAAGCGGAGACATTGATTGCTTCGCTTCGCCCGCAATGACGGTGGAGGTTTTGCGCCGATTCGTAGGGGGCAAAGCGAAGCGTGCCCACCATCGCGAGCGGAGTGTTTGATGGTGGGTACGGCGCAAGCGCGCCTTTGCCTATCCTACGGCCTCACCCTGCCTTGTCCAATACCAGCCGCATGCCGTCATGGGCCGGCACCACGCCGGCGGGCAGGCTCTTGCGCAGCACCTCATAGTCGAGGTCCGCGTGCATGTTGGTGATGACGGCACGCTTCGGCTTGAAGCGGCTGATCCATGACAGCGCATCGGCCACGCTGAAATGGCTGGAATGCGTCACATAGCGCAATCCGTCGACGATCCAGAGACCGAGATTCTGCAGCGCCGGCCAGCTTTCCTTGGGAATGTCGTGCAGATCGGGCGTGTAGGCGGCATTGCCGACGCGAAAGCCGAGCGCGGGAATCCTGCCGTGCTGAACCAGGAAGGCGGAAAGCTTGACCGGACCGCCCTTCCCTTCGGTCGTATGACTCTCGCCCGCCTCGATCCCATGACGCGTCAGGATCGGCGGATAGTCGCTGCCCTCGGGCGAGATGAAGCAATAGGAGAACCGCGCCATGATGTCCTTGGCGGTCGACTGATTGAAGTAGACCGGAATGCGTCGGCGCTGATGCATCACGACCGAGCGCAGGTCGTCGATGCCATGGGTCTGGTCGGCGTGCTCATGCGTCAGGAACACCGCATCGATGTGATCGACATTGGCGTCGATCAGTTGCTCGCGCAGGTCGGGCGAGGTGTCGACCACGATCCGCGTGGTGCCGTGCGCGCCGTTGCGCTCGACCAGCAGCGAACAGCGACGGCGGCGGTTCTTCGGATTGTTCGGATCACAGGCGCCCCAGCCGATCGCCGGGCGCGGCACGCCGGCGGAGGAGCCGCAGCCCAAAATCGTCAATGTGATCGTCATGCCGCCTCTTTCGGAGCCGGCACTTTGGAGAACAGCCGGAAGAAGTTTTCAGTGGTCTGCCGCGAGATTTCTTCCAGCGAAACGCCGCGCGTTTCGGCGAGGACCTTTGCGACCTCGACCACGTAGGACGGCTCGTTGCGCTTGCCGCGGAACTTGCCGGGCGCGAGATATGGCGAGTCGGTCTCGACCATGATGCGATCATCAGGCAGCTCGGCCGCGAGCGCCCGCAACGCCTCCGATTTCTTGAAGGTCAGGATGCCCGTGAACGAGATCGACAGGCCAAGCGATATAGCTTTCATCGCAAGCTCGCGCCCGCCGGTATAGCAATGCAGCACGGCCTTGAAAGGCCCCTTCGCCACCTCGTCTTCCAGGATGCGGCCGCAATCCTCGTCCGCCTCGCGGGTATGGATCACGAGCGGCAGGCCGGTCGAGCGCGCCGCCGCGATATGCGCGCGAAAGCCGCGCTCCTGCGCCTCGCGCGAACCGTGCTGATAGAAGTAATCGAGCCCTGCTTCGCCGAGCGCCACGACCTTCGGATGCCTGGTCAGCTCGATCAGTTCGGAGGGCGGAATGCCGTCTTCCTGGTCGGCCTCATGCGGATGGGTGCCGACCGAGCAATAGACGTTCGGAAAACGCTCGGCGATCTTGAGCAGCGCATCGAGCCGCCGGACCCGGGTCGAGATCGTGACCATGCGCCCCACGCCCGCGCTCTCGGCGCGCGCGACGATGGCGTCGAGATCCTCGGCAAAATCCGGAAAATCCAGATGGCAATGGCTGTCGACCAGCATGTCCTTCCAACCGCTCAATCGGCCTTTGGTTCGACGTAGCGCGGAAACACGCCGACCGGCGGCGGCAATTGGACGCCCGGTCTAAGCCGCTCGCCAAAGGCGGCGAATTGGCGCGACGACTGATCATCCGTCGGGATGCCCAGACTATCGAGCAGCTTGGCCGAGGCTTCCGGCATCACCGGCTGCGTCAGGATCGCGATCTGGCGCACGACTTCCGCGGTCACATACAGCACCGTCTTCTGCCTGATGGGATCGGTCTTGGCCAGCGCCCACGGCGCCTCGCCCGCGAAATAGCGGTTGGCTTCGGCCACCACGGCCCACACCGCGTTCAGCCATTGATGGATCTGCTGGGTCGCCATCGCACTTCGCGACGCCTCCAGCATCGCGTCTGCCTGCGCCAGGATCGCCTTGTCATTCTCGGAGAACTCGCCGGGCTCCGGCAGCACGCCGCCGAGCTGCTTGGCGATCATCGACAGCGAGCGCTGCGCCAGATTGCCGAGATCGTTGGCGAGGTCGGCATTGATGCGCGCGACGATGGCCTCGTGGCTGTAGTTGCCGTCCTGTCCGAACGGCACCTCGCGCAGGAAGAAGTAGCGCAGCTGGTCCACCCCGTACTGGTCGGCGAAGTCGAAGGGATCGACGACGTTGCCGACCGACTTCGACATCTTCTCGCCCCTGCTGAACAGGAAGCCGTGGGCATAGACGCGCTTTTGCACGGGGATGCCGGCCGACATCAGGAAAGCGGGCCAGTACACCGCGTGGAAGCGGATGATGTCCTTGCCGATGATGTGCACATCCGCCGGCCAGTAACGCCAGTTCGGATCATCCTCATCGGGAAAGCCGACGCCGGTGATGTAGTTGGTGAGCGCATCGACCCAGACATACATCACATGCTCGGCGTCGTTGGGCACCTTGACGCCCCAGTCGAAGGTGGTGCGCGAGATCGAGAGATCCTTCAGTCCGCTCCTGACGAAGCTCATCACTTCATTGCGACGCGAGTCCGGCCCGATGAAATCGGGCTGGCTTTCGTAGAGATGAAGCAGTTTGTCCTGGTACGCCGATAGCTTGAAGAAGTAGCTCTTCTCCTCGACCCACTCGACCGGCGTGCCCTGCGGGCCGCGGCGGACATTGTCCTCGCCGACAACGGTCTCGTCCTCGGCGTAGTAGGCCTCGTCGCGTACCGAATACCAGCCGGCATAGACGTCGATATAGATATCGCCATTCTGCTGCATGCGATTCCAGATCGACTGCACCGAGCGGTGATGCGCCGGTTCGGAGGTGCGGATGAAGCGGTCGAACGAGACGTTCAGCCGCTCGTCCATCTCCTTGAAGCGGGCGGCGTTGCGGGTGGCGAGCTCGGACGGCGTCAGTCCCTCGGCCTGCGCGGTCTGGATCATCTTCTGGCCGTGCTCGTCGGTGCCGGTCAGGAAGAACACGTCCTTGCCGTCGAGCCGCTGGAAGCGCGCCAGCGCATCGGTCGCGATCGCCTCATAGGCGTGGCCGATATGCGGCTGCCCGTTCGGATAAGCGATCGCGGTCGTGATGTAGAACAGGTTGCCGCGAGCGGTCGGTGCAGGCGCGGACGTGGCAAAGGGAGCGGCTTGGGCCGGCTTCGGCTTTGGTTTCGGCGCCTTCTTCACCGCCGGCTTCACTACCGGCGCGGGCGCAGGCGTGCTGACCTGCTCCGGAGCAGCAATCGGCTTTTCCGGCGCAGCCTGCTTCGGGGCTTTCTTTACCGATTTTTTCGCGGTCTTCTTGGTCTTGGCAGTCGGTTTCTTGGCAGTCGCTTTCTTGGCAGCTGCTTTCTTGGTACCCGCTTTCTTGGCAGTCGCCTTCTTGCCCGTGGCTTTCTTGACAGCCGTTTTCTTCTTTGCAGCTTTCTTTTTGGCCGCTTTCTTCACAGCCTTCTTGACCGTCTTTTTCGCCTTCCTCGCAGGGGTCTTCTTTTTCGCGCGCGTTTTCACCGCGGCCTTGGCGGCGCCGCGCGACGCCTTCTTCGTCTTTTTCTTCTTGGAAGCTTTCCGGGCCACAACGAATTCCTTAGATACGTTCTAGCGAAGATTATCGGGATTGGTGAAACGGCGGATTACCGCACGGCTTCCGCGAGCATCGAAAACACCGAGAACACCAGCGGCTTGCGTTCCAGATTGTACGATTCGGTATCGCGCGCGGCGAGGACGATCTTTTCCCATACCTCTGCCAGCCGTGCAAGGCGCGGCAGGTTGGCGTTGGCATCGCCGGTGCGCAGCTTTTCGCTGATCCATCGCTCGACGCCCTCGATGAAAGCCGCGAGCGCGACGCGATCGCTGAGGCCGAGCGCATCCCCGAGCGCATGCAGTTCGCGTGGATCCACCTGCGGCAATGTCGCGAGCAGCGCCGCGGTCTTCTGCTGCAGCTTCAGCGCGTCGCCGCCAAGCAGGTTCAGCGCCCGCGCCACGCTGCCCTCCGCCGCGCCGGCGGTCTCGAGCAGCGCCGGATCGTCGGGCGACATTTCGGCGGCCGCGGAAGCGGCGCGGATCACATCATTGGTATCGAGCGGCCTGAGCAGCAATTTGCGACAGCGGGAGAGGATCGTCGGCAGCACCCGCGACGGGGCGTGGCTGACCAAGAGGAACAGCGATTGCTGCGGCGGCTCCTCGAGAATCTTCAAGAGCGCGTTGGCCGCATTCGGATTGAGCTCGTCGACGGTGTCCACGATGCACACGCGCCAGCCCTCGACCGCCGCGGTCGAGCCGAAGAACGAGATGGTTTCGCGGGTCTCGTCGACCGTGATCACCGTCCGCAGCACGCCACGGTCATTGAGCCCGCGCTCCAGCACCAACAGCCCGCCATGGGCGCCGGCCGCAACCTGCCGTGCCACCGGATCCTGCGGATCGACCGCCAGGGTCTCCGCCTGCTGCACGGAAGGCGCGAGCGGATCGCGGTGCGCCAGCACGAAGCGCGCCATGCGATAGGCCAGCGTGGCCTTGCCGATGCCGGCCGCGCCGCCGATCAGCCAGGCGTGCGGGATGCGGCCGGAGCGGTAGGCGGCGAGCAATGCTCCCTCCGCCTCGCGATGCCCGAAGAAGTCGGACGTCTCGCGCGGATGCCGGACCGCGATCTCCTGCTCGGCCTTGCGCGGGCTCATGCGTGGCTCGCGGCCGGAACTGTCGCGAGGAGACGCTCGCGCAGCACATTCCAGATGCGTTCGGAGACCGCATCGGCGTCGGCATCGGCATTGATCAGGACGCAACGCTGCGGGTCTTCGGCCGCGAGCTGCTTGTAGGCCTCGCGCAAATCCTGATGGAACTGGACGTTCTCGGCCTCGAAGCGATCGGGGGCTGCGCTGCCGCGGCGTGCCGCAGCCCGCTTCAGGCCGACTTCGACGGGCACGTCGAGGATGAAGGTGAGATCCGGCTTGAGGTCGCCGATGGTAACGCGCTGCATGGCGCTGACGAGGCCGGGCGGCACCTGCCCAAGCCGGCCCTGATAGACCCGCGTCGAATCGAAGAAGCGATCGCAGAGCACCCAGGTGCCCTGGTTCAACGCCGGCAGGATCACGGTGCGGACATGATCATCGCGCGCGGCCGCGAACAGCAGCGTCTCGGCATCGGGCCCGAGCAGCTTGCCCATGCCCGACAGCAACAGATGCCGGATGATTTCGGCGCCCGGCGAGCCGCCGGGCTCGCGGGTGACGATGGTGCGCAGCTTGGCTCCGTTCAGGCGTTCGGCGAGCCGGCGGATCTGGGTGGATTTTCCGGACCCCTCGCCGCCTTCGAACGTGATGAAGTGTCCGCGCGACGGTCGTCGCTTGACCCGAGCCTTTGCCATGTCAGAGCTTCTCGACGCCCGCGCGGAACATGCCGATGACCAGCTCCTGGGCGCCGTCGAGCGCCCGGCGCACGGTCGATCCGGTGCCGATCGCTTCCGCCGCGTAGACCGGCGTTTCCACGGCAAGATTGCCGCTCCGCCAGACCCTGACGAAGCCGATCTGTTGACCGGCCTGGATCGGCGCACGGACCGGGCCGTTATAGACCACGCGCGCCAGCAGCCGCTCGTTGCCGTTCTTCGATACCATCACCTTGATCGGTTCGGGGCTCGTCAGCTTCACCGAGCGGCTTTCGCCGCCGAACACCCGGGCGTAACCGATGGTCTGGTTGGCGGCAATCAATATGCGGGTCTCGAAGCTGCGGAAGCCCCATTCCAGCATCTTCTTGGCTTCGCTCGCGCGGTCCTCGGCGTCCTCCAGGCCGTTGACCACCACGATCAGCCGCGTGTCGTTCTGCACGGCCGAGCCGACCATGCCGTAGCCGCCTTCCTTGGTGTAGCCGGTCTTCAGGCCATCGGCGCCGCTCAGCGAGTTCAGCAGCGGATTGCGGTTCAGCTGGCGGATCTTGTTCCAGGTGAATTCCTTCTCGCCGAACAGCTTGTACATGTCGGGATAGGTCAGGATGATGTAGCGCGCGAGCTTCGCCAATTCGCGAACCGTCATCTTGTTCCCGGGGTCGGGCAGGCCGTTGGAATTGGCGAAGGTCGATTTGGTCAGGCCCAGCTCCCAGGCGCGCTTGGTCATGACGTTCGATGCGAACTCGCGCTCGTTGCCGGCGATGCCTTCGGCGAGCGCGATGCAGGAGTCGTTGCCGCTCTGGATGATCGCCCCGTGCAGGAGGTCGTCGACCGAGACCTTGCTGTTGATCGCGGCGAACATCGTCGAACTGCCGGAGGGCGCCCCGCCCCGTCGCCAGGCGTACTCGCTGATCCGGTATTCGTCGGTCAGCTTGATGTCGCCCTTCTTGAGGGCGTTGAAGACGACTTCCGCCGTCATCAGCTTCATCATGCTCGAGGGCGCGCGCAGCTCGTCGGCGTTCTTCTCGAACAGCACGCTGCCCGAGGACGCCTCGATCAGGATCGCGGTCGGCGCGTCGCCGTCAAAGCCGCCCTCTTCCTTCTTGGCGCCCTGCACGCTGTTGTTGGCGGCATAGACCGCCGTGCCGAAGCCGATCGCAAGCGCGATCGCAGCCGCCGTCAGCGCGCGCCAAGGCGAATACCAAGGTCTGCGCGCCAGGAAAGCGGATCGAGAAGCAGCGATCATCGGCGATGTCCTGAAACGAGGGCGTTCTACCAGCTGGAAGTATCGCAAACAACTGAGGTTTTGGCCGCAAGGCCAGAGCCGGCGCGCCTCTCCCACAGTGAAAATGATCCTATCGCGGAACCCCGCCGGTCTCTCGCAGCAAATCCGGCAAAGACGGCGGAAACGCGTACGCCTGAAGGGCTCGAAAGCTGCAGCCGGCGCTGATCAGGTTTCTTAAGATAAGCGCCTGAAGTCGTTGATTCAGTAGAGCCCGCGACCGCTCAGCACTTCCGCCGGGCCGCGCGGATCAATCGGCACATAGGCCGAGCTGGCATCGTTTTCATAGCGGCCATTGGCGTCATACGACACCTGCCGCAGATTCCCGGTGCCCCGCCCGCGTCCACGGCTGGAGGCGGACATCTCCGAGGTCGCATTGGACGAGGCGTAGTCGGCCGACGTATTGCCCAGCGAATAGGGCCGCCCCTCCGGCAGCGGAACTTCGCCGCGAATGTGGCCGGTCGAGGAGGACATGTCAGGCACGAACGGCCTCGCCGAGGCGATCCGGACCGCGGACGGCGACGGCGCCGGCGCGCCGGTCCGCAGCGTTGCCATCAACTGGCGGTCATCGGAGCCTTCCAGAGGCGCCCGTCCGACATATTCGACGCGAACGCGGGCAACACCATTGCCTTTGAATTCAAGCAGTTCGGCGGCCTTGTTGGAGACGTCGATGAGGCGATTGGCGTGATAGGGCCCGCGGTCATTGACGCGCACGACCAGCGACTTGCCGTTCCGCAAATTCGTCACCCGCGCATAGCACGGCATCGGTAGCGTCGGATGCGCCGCCGTCAGCGAGGCCATGTCGAACACTTCGCCATTGGCGGTCAGCCGGCCGTGGAAATCATCGCCATACCAGGAGGCGAGCCCCTCCGCGCGGTAGTTGACATCTTCCTCGGGCACATACATGCGCCCGCCCACCATGTAGGGCTTGCCGACACGGTAGGTGCCGCCACCTTTCGGCACTGGTTCGCCGAAGGCGACCACGCGCGGGCTTGCGGAAACGCCGTATTTCGGATCGACGCGGCTCGCGAACTTGTTCGAGGAGGCGCAGTTGGCAAGCACAAGGCAGGTTGCGACCGCAGCCGCGCCCCGCGCCATCGCCCGAATCGGATATTGCCGCTTCCCCATTGACCCCAACTACCACGCTACCGGACGCGTGCCCACTTGCGAGGCCCCTTCGCGTCACTGAATCCCCACGATGCGGCCCACCTCCGCATCAAAACGTGAGGATATCGCAACCGGAACACGGCGGAAATGGGGAGAGCCGTACCATGGTAAATTCTCAGTTGCGCCCTCCCGGCATTCCACGGGCGAAAGCTGTCCCGCTTTCACACAATCTGTTGCAGCAAATCATCACTTCACGCCGGATCGCAGCCTTGCCCGCAGGATTCTTTTGACTGTGCAAGGCCGCAGTCGTTCTCTCCCCCGTGCGCAGGGGACGCAAAGGAAGTTCTGCAATGATCGAGACGGTAACGGCGGTGATGGGCCTGGTGAGCGCGGGGATCTTTCTGGCCCATGCCTACGAGGGTTTTCGCACCCGGGCGTAAAAGCCCAACGCGAAACGAAAGACGCATCACCTCTTTCGAGAAAGGCCTATTGGTAAAGCTTTAATAGATTCGGACGAGCATCGGAGTTTAGCAGGTGCATCATGCGCAAACACGACTTGGTCTCCGACGGATTCCTGACACTCACAGCAGCAAGCTTCGTGCTGCTCTGCTCGAGCCTGCTGGCCTTCGCGCTGAGCTAGGCTAGCACGGGCCGCTTACGGCTCCTGAAGATTGCGGGCATTGCGCTGTCAATGTCCGCCGAATGCGTACAAGCCGACGTTCGCTTTTCTGCAACGAGATTGTGATCGAAGTCGCGGCGGCGTTGCCTGCCCTCGCCAGTTTCTTTCCTCATGCAGCGAAAGACTCGACCAACATGCCTTCTGCCGGAGGCGTGAACGTCTTCATGCCATGGCTCCTTCCCGAACATCCGCCTGCTCGTAGAGACCCTCGAGGTCGCCCGCTACGGGCATTGCCAAACGACCCGGCAAAATCGCAAGCTCGCGAGGTTCACACGGTAAGGACCTCAGTCATGTCAAACGGGCCAAAAGAGCGCCTCGATCGCCGCGACTTCATGATCGCGTCAATTGCAACGGCCAGCGCATCGGCTGCCCTCGCCGTTACCGCTGGGGCTGCAAATGCCCAGGCTGCCGCGACAGTCTCTGCCGATCCGGCATCAGGAACGGTCTACACTGGCGATACGATCCAGGGCAAAAAGGTCGTCAGCGCGCTCAACGTCAAAGACCTGGAGCCTGGCAAGAAGCACCTTTTGTATTTTCAAGGCGTGCAGATGCCCACCGGACAGCACTGGTATGTGTCGGTGACAGTCGCCAAGGGAGCGAAGCCTGGCAAGCGCGTCGTGCTCGTCAGTGGCGTGCATGGCGACGAGATGAGTTCCGTGCATACGGTCCAGACCGTGATGAACCAACTCGATCCGGCGGAGATGTCCGGCACGGTGATGGCGGTTGCGGACGTGTCCCGCCCGGCTATGGAAGGCCTGCAGCGCAGATGGCCCAACTTCGGCAGGGGTAATGATCTGATCGATATGAACCGGGAATGGCCCGGGAACGAGAACGGCCCCACCGCACCCAGCCGACACGCTGGCCTCCTGTTCAACCGCCTGCTGCGGCCGAACGCCGATGCCGCGATCGACTTCCACACCGGGACCACCGGCTTCGATGTCACCGCATTCAATATCGCCGGCATGGATGTGCCCGAGATCAAGGCGATGGCGGAACTCTACCCCGTCGGCCAGATCTTCGACAATCATGTATATCCCGGTGTCCTGCACAATGCGTTCGTCGACGTGGGCATCCCCTCCTTCACGCCGGAGATCGGAGCTGCACGCGTCCTGAACATCGAGATGATCTCGCTGTTCGTGGAAGGCACAATGAACGTCCTCAAACATTTCGGCATCCTGGCCGGGCCAATGGGACGCACAAGCAAGGACGTGGGTGTCTTCATCGGTAACAGTGCGCTCCCGATCCTTGCAACCCAGGGAGGACTCGTCGAGCATCTGGTCAAGCTCAACGACAAGGTCGAACCAGGACAGAAGGTGGCCATTCAGCGGAACAGTTTCGGCGAAGTGGTTGCGGAATATACAAGCAGCGTGGCCGGAGAGGTAACGGGCCAGCGTAGCGACGCGATGTCCGAGCCCGGCGACCCCCTGACATTCATCCTTTTCCACAAGGCGACGCTGAATGGCGGTGAGACTTATCCCGAGTAATCCAGCACTTGGTGCCCGCGTCTGATCTTGTTCAGGTCGGCGACCCGGCTGAAGGGTTTGCGGTGAAGCATTGTGGTCGTCGAGCAAGCGCCTGATGGCGGCCTGAAGATCGCTGATCGACGGGCTTCACGATGGGGCTGACGATCGAACTGTATCAGAGCGCTCAAGCCACGACTCCAGCGTTGCACCCGCGCACGCTGCCTTCGAAGTCGCTCACGTGCAGGACGACGCCCTGCACGTGATGCATTTTGCATGCTCCATTGTTCTCGGGAACTGCTAACGAAGCGTCAGGCCCGCTACACCTAACGCCAAATTGACGCCGAATTGGCCCTCGACTGACAACGGTTGCAGCGAGATCGTGCGGTTGGATCCTCCCACCAGCACATTGGCGCCGAGACCAATTCCCACTGCTGCATTTCCGCTTGCGCCCACATAATTCCCGCGCAGTACGCCTGGACCGATATGCGATGTCGGCGCGAACACGCCCCAGAACAGCCTCCCGCCACCAGTGACGCCAAGGTCCAGCCCCAAACGGGTTATCCGGCCGGAGTAGTTATAGACTCGTCCCGTATTTGAGCGGAAGACGCAGCTCATTCGCTGCCTCGAACCGACAAGCAATCCGACTCTGGGACCGGTATCGCATGTGAGCCCACCCACACGAACAGGCTGTGTTTGTGCGAATGCCGGCGAGGCCAAGCTAAGTCCAAGAACACAGACACCCACTGAAAGATAAACATTCGACATCATCATCTCCAAGTAAGCCGAGGCGGCTATGGTTCACCTGAGTACAGTTACCCGGGCTCTGCGCTTGCTCGCGAGCCAACAGGCGTCGGTCGTCTAAAGCTTGTTCGTCGCTAGAGAAAATATAATGGTGCGGCACCCGCCACCATTTATGGCTCAACGACAGTACCGATGAGATACGCGGTGAGATCTGCCACTGCGCGAGCGGTACCAGCACTCTCCATGGCGCCAATAGTAGTTATGCCAATGCCGGTGCCGGTTGGCTCCAGCAATCGCCCCGGCCGTGGCTCCGATAGCCGCGCCCCGTCGGCCTCCAACGGCACCGCCAATAATTGCGCCAGATACGGCGCCCCGCCCCGCGCTGCTTTGCGCGTAAGTTTCTCCCAAGGGCACCAGTATCGCAAGACCAACCACAAACAGCGTAACCCGGCATTTTTTCATTTTTATGCTTTCCGTTTCACCGTGAGATCAACAATCGCACTGCCCTTCCACACGACAGATCAATGGCCGGGTTGTCTGCGTTCGCAGCACTACCAAATCCCAACGCGAGAACTGACGCAAGCCATCTTCTGCCGACAGGCAACAACATGATGATTTCTCCCGCTCACGCTCTCGTGCAGGGCGACAAGGTCAATCTTGTCCGAAGCGTCCAACCAGTCGCCGCCGAACCGAGCAGGATGCGCGAGCAAGATGTAGCTGCAACGTATTTCCAACGAGGGCGCCGTCGCCACGTCGAGTTGGCATCTTTGGCGTTGAATGAATCAGGATCGTTAGAAGTCCCATTCATTCAAGGGCACCAAGCGACAAGCCCGAGTCGAATGCGCGCGGTTGATCTCGGAGATCAGTGGCGGAAGCCATGTTGATCCTTCGAAGCTTACGCTGCCGCAATTTTTTGACCGCTGGCTAACGTCTCAAAGAGAACTCACGAGCGCTATAGCGACCTTCTCTGCAGGAACATCGCCCCCCAATCGGCGCCAAACTTCTTTCCAAGCACCAGCCCATCGAGATTAGCGAGGCCTACGGCACGTCGATCGAACGCTGCCGTCGGGTTGGCAAAGGCGGTTTATCGGCCCCCGCACAGTGCACCACATGTATGCCAGCCATATGTTGGCGGCCAAGATCCATCCAAAGGTCATCCAGGAACGCCTCGGCCACTCCTCGACAGCCATCACAATGGACATCTACAGCCACCTATTGCCAAACATGCAGGGAGAAGCCGCCGAAGCGGTTGACGGCGTCATGCGTGCAGCCATAAACAAGCGGCCGACGACGTTGGGTAGCAAAGCGGTAGCAGCGATCTAGATTTGTTCTCTCTGCCGCGACGAAAAGCTAAACAATTTCAAGGTTAGGAAGGGTGGCCGAGTGGTTTAAGGCACCGGTCTTGAAAACCGGCGTGCCTGCAAGGGTACCGTGGGTTCGAATCCCACCCCTTCCGCCAAACATATTGAAATCATTGAATTTTTTTCGTTATTGCGATTTGTGCTAGCCGGCATCGCAGCGGGCATACTGCGCGGGATCATCCGCCGCGCGTTGCCAGATCCGACCGAGAACAAGGCTGCAAGCTGACGCGGCCTCACGCTACTAAGCAGCGTTTGAATCGCTGGTTGATCGGCGATTTGCTCCCGTCGACGTCATGTGAGTGAGGACCGCCGCACGGGGTGCCAGCCTGGTGCTTCGACTCGGCACGCTGCTTGCGATGGCATCGTCATGGGGATTTCAGCGCCCCAGCCTGAAACAGGGCGCCGCCGGGACAGCACATTTCAAGCCCGGCGGCGTATCTTTCTGGGACGACTGGAGCAGCATCCGCCTCGCCGCAAGCATCAGACGGAGCCAGCAGCGGATGGCACGCAGGCGAAGATTTATCGTCAGCAACTGCATCAAGCGCATCGGTTGCCGACCTCTCAGTCAGGCCGACACGGTCACCGATGCCCGAGCGTGATTGACTGGCACGACGACTAAGTCATCCACACGACAGACAGAATCTCACTGGTTTGGTACAATTCTCGCGTGCGCGGAATTTCGGCGCGTATCGGCCGTTAGTCAGTTGTCGCCACTCAGCAGGGATCCATCCCGTGGAGTTGCCTGCACCGGCTTTGTTGGTCGTCGTCTTTTTTGTCGGCGCTGTGGTTGGCTACGCCGTGAGAGCATTCATGTCCGCGAGGCGCCGGACTCGAGCCCGCAAGAGGCGGCATGATTTCGAATGATTGCCGTCGGGCGCAAACACTGCGCTGCGAGGGTCACTTGTCAAGCGTTGGATCATCCGGCCAGTAGCCGGCGCGAGCCGCCAACGCCGGCACCATATCGCAACGGCGTTGGCCCGATGCCGCCCATAGCAGATCAGCGGATGCGAGGACGGAAGGTGAACCGGGCCGCTTCAGCGAAAGCTTCGGCGAAGCGCTCGCTCGCGGCGTCGCGATCCGCGAAGGCCGCATCTTCCCCCGGTAACGCGGCCTCATAGTCCAAAGTGGTCTCGAACGAATTGCGGCCCGCGGCAGCTATGTAGACCGCTCGCAGCGCGGCGAGAACCGCGACCCGGGCCCCGCTGGCGACAAGATGCCCGTGCAATCGTGCTTGTGTGTCATCACGTTGTCCGTCAGGGAAAAGGCAGACAACGAGCGGGTGGAATTGGCCGTGCGGCGCGCTGCGGCGAGCCATCTCGGCGACCAGCCCCGCGGTTTCGGTTTTGAGCCCCACCTCGCAGGCAAGGGCGAACAGCAGGTAAGGATAGAGCGGGGACTTACCCGCGCTGCCCTGCTCGAGATCGGCGATACCGACCGGACCGCGCATCACCCGGATAAGGCGATAGGTATTGACCAGACGCTTCAATCCGCGCGGTGACTTGCCGGCGAGCTGCACCATGGAGGCCAGCACCCGTCGCTCCGGCTCCGATAGCGTGGCGCGACGCTGCGCCGCGCTCCGAAGAAGCGCAGGGTCGGACTTGATGTCAATTGCCGCAATCGAGCCGCCACTTTGCCGGTCCCGTTCCTTCGCGGCGCCTTGCTGCGCCGGGCCGGGGAACTCCTCGGGCTTGTCTATGCCGTCGATAAATCGCCAGACCTCAGCCGGATTACCAATCGGACGCATCCAGATGGGCAACTGGAAGATCTTTTCCAGGTAATCCGCGACAGTGGCGCCGGCGCTTTGGATGGGCTGGTCAGGTTCGGAAAGCTGGCCGCGATAGACCTGGCCTACGGCGCGATGCAACCACCGGGCATCGACCGCGACGACGACCACGAAGAGCTCGAAGGCGAGGAGAAGGTAGATAGCTTGGAGCACTTGCACAACGTGTTGCTCAGAGCAGCGGTCGAGGTCGTCGATATAAACGATAATGCGCCGTACGTCGGCGACGTGGGCGAGCTTCATCGCCGTACCTGCGGCCGGCTCGCCCGAGGCCGGCGTCGCTGCGCGCTTTTCGTTCATGATCTGTTGAAGGGTCTCGAAGCACCGCCGAACTGTGGCGAGCAGGCCGAGCTTCTTGCGCACCTCGGCAAGCTCGGGCGAAAAGCTGATGAAGTAGCGCAGCAGACCTTCGCGCGACCGACCTTCCGCGGCGGCGCTGTAGGTCGCAGCGAACTCCGTTGCTTTCTTCTGCTCAGCGATCATGGCGTCGAGCTTCTCTCGCTGCGTCTTAACGGTCTCGGCCGCCTCTCGCCGCTTGCTGTTTAGCTCGGCTGCACGCTTCTCCTTGCGGGCGAGGAACTCGGCGGCGAGCTGCAAGATCGGTGCTGCACTGCGCAACACGGCTACCGCTCCACCGATCAGCGGTCCGAGCACGGCGAGCGACGGAAGGAGGCTGACGACATAGGCCCAAATATCGAGCCAGCCGAGAGACCGCCACGCTCCCGCGGCGCCGATGGCGAGCAGGGCCGCGACCACGAGGATGCCCCAAGCGGTCCCGCGCCCGATGCTGCGGCGCAGGAGAACGAACAAGAGCGTGGCTTGGCTTGGCAGGTCGAACAGGCCCGATAAAATCGGCGCTAGCTTTTCCGGATCGCGCTCGCCCTTCGGCATCCCGACCGCTTGCAGCAGCT
Source organism: Bradyrhizobium sp. Ai1a-2 (assembly GCF_000426245.1). Taxonomy (GTDB): domain Bacteria; phylum Pseudomonadota; class Alphaproteobacteria; order Rhizobiales; family Xanthobacteraceae; genus Bradyrhizobium. The sequence continues at coordinate 212,875 of NZ_AUEZ01000003.1, forward strand.
CGTCGAGCCGCTTCTTGTTCTCTTCGGCTTCCTTGGCCTCGCGTACCTTGTCCGGCTTCTTCTTGTCATCTTCGCTGAGCGGCTTCGGCGTCGCTTTGGCAATGAGCTCCCGGGCCAACTCGCCCGCCACCGTCGCCGCCACCGGCTCGTGTTCGAGGCGGGTGAGCTTGGCCTCGGCATCTTGCACCGCTGAGCGCTGCGACTCGATGGCGGCCGCTGCCTGCGGCGAAGCTTCCGCGTCCTTGCGCAGCCGCTTGGCAATTTCGGTGATCAGCCCAGTCCTGAGCTTTCCGTCCGACTCGCGGCCTTCAATGTTGTCGGCGAGTTGCTCGAACAGTTCGGCCGTGAGGGAGGCCCAAAGGTTCTCGGCATCGGCATAGCTCCAGGCATCGAAGTTGATCTGCACCACCTTGGACGCAGCGGACTCTCTCTCCATCGCTGCGGTACGGCCTTCGATCTCCCGCCGGATCAGGCGCATGAGCGTGCTCTTACCCGAGCCCCACGCACCAAAAACGCCGACTGCGACAGGCGGCGCGAGGTCGTCGAGCAACAGCAGGTCGGCCAGCGCGGCGGCATCGCGCCTGGTGCCGAGCAAGTCGACATCGGTGCGGTCGTTAGTGAAGGCATGGGTCTCGCCAGCGTGGCGGCGCGGCAGGGACACCTCGCGCATCTCGGCAACGATCGGGAGCCACGACTGCGGATCGTCGCTGAGCTCGGCATAGTACGGTACGTCGTTCTCGATCATCCTGGTCAAGGCGTCGCGCAAGTCGGCGAAGCTCGGCCGCGCCAGCCCGGCGGCATCGAAGGCAACGCGGCCAATCTCCTCAAGCAGGAGCGCGGAAAGGAAGTGGCGCACTCCGGCGTCGCGATACGATGCATTCGTCTTTCTACGCAGCAACGACGTGCGTAAGAGAATGGCCACCAACTCTGGGCCGATGGCGACCCCGGTTGCGGTCGCCGCAATCAGCTGTTCGGAGGGAAACTCGAAGTGACCGAGCGGGGTGTCGCCCGCGCCGGCGACTGTGCGCAGGAGGTCGCGCATCTTAGGCAGGGTTGGCCTCCTGCCCTGCTGGCGTCGTCCGGTCTCCTCATGCAGCAGAGCATCGAAAACGTGTCGTGGCCGCAGAATCTTCTCCTCGCCGACCTGGGTTGCAGCGATCCGGAGCAGCTGCTCGAGGTTGGTCGAGAGATAAGGCTCCTGTGTTTCGGGCCAAGTGAAGGCGAGAAGATCGTCGAGCCGCGCGCCGCGATCACGCGCCGGACCCAACGGGTCGGGCGGAGGGGCAATGGCGTCCTCCAGAACTGTGCCGACACCCTCCAAAGCTGGTTCGTCCGGCGCGGCCCGTTCCTGCCGGCTTCGGATATTCTCGGTCGTTGTATCGGTGCGCTCATTTTTATAGGCTGTCCCGCCCGGGCCATATTGCTTCAAAATACTCTCGGTGTATGCGACGGGATCGACCATGTTCTCGCTCCCTGGACTGCTTTGCGGCCCTCTGCGCCTTGCAATCCCTTCTGGTGCCCTCGTGCTTCCAGACGGCTGCTGCGCGGCCTGCTCAGCTTGCCGGAGATGGAGTCCAATGCTGACGCGACCGTGGAGGAACCGCCTCGCCTGGCGATCTTAGGATACCTCGCCGAAACCGGGCGCACTCCGTCCTTGCTGGCCGGCTAAGATTAGCGCATCAGCGCCCGACGTGCATGTAACCTACCTCACAACCGCGGCCTGGACCGGACGGTGCGGCGCCTAGCGAGGCATCGAGGATCGCGTGCCGGTTATCTGGCTTGGAGCGCCTAGCCACTATCGGTCACCATCGTGAGACAGCTGCCGCGGCCCCAAGCAAACTCCTGCGTCGTGCCTGCTGAAACTGAGCCCCCTGCTCCATCAGCCGGTCATAAGCGCCAATGCCAGGGCCGCCAACGTCGATAGTGATCTTGGCCGGCTTGTCCTTGCGGACAATCTGAGCAACCCGACCCGCAACCTCCATCGTATCAAGGCCGCGGCGACGCTCGGCCTTGACGATGCGGTGACCGCGACGCCACGCGATCGCCGTGGAGTCTGCGCCTTTGCCTGCGGGGTCGACACCAACGATGAGCGGACCATGGGGATCGATCTCTTCCTTGCGCGCCCGCATCACAAGATCGGTTGTGATGTAACTCTCGAAATTCGAGGCCATGAAAAGCCTCATCGGGCGTCAGCGGATATTCTCGTCTAAACAAAATCCTCGCTGCGAAGCTCAGCCATCTTACGACAGCGCCGGTAGATTTGCTCGGGCTCCAGACCGCGCAGCTCTTCAAGTTTTCTTTCCTCAGCCGTCATAATAAATTCATCTGGCGCCCGTCAGCGCAGGTCGGCTCGAAGCTCGCGTACGCCTCGCCCCAGGCGCTCGCGCAAGAGCGTCCGTAACGTCGCTCCATCGACGTAACCGACCTCGGCCGCGATGGCGTCGAGGTCGAGACCGCTGCCATGGAGAAGAGATTGCGCGCGCTCGACCCGGAGGTCCTGGAAGTAGGAAAGCGGCGACTTGCCGAGCACCGCTTCACAGCGACGTTGCAATGTCCGCGCACTCGTCGCCAGCGCACTGGCCGCGTCCTGCAGCGAGAACCCTGTCTTGAGATGGTCTCGCGCCCATTTTTCGAAACGCAGAATGAGAGGATCCGCCTGCGCCAAATGATTGGGGATGATGTAGGGCGCTTGCGAGGAGCGGATGTCAGCGAGCAGATAGCGGGAGACGACGGTTGCCAATTCCGGGCTGGCCTTGCGGATCAGCCAGAGGGCGAGATCGAGATGCCCCATCGCGGCGCCTGCCGTAACACCGGCGTCTGACGGCACCAGCATGCGGGACTCGTCGAGCAGGACCTTCGGGTAGCGTTGTCGAAACAGCGGGGCGAGCCACCACGTCGTCGTCGCCTCCCGATGATCGAGCAGTCCGGTGTCTGCCAGCAGGAACGTCCCGATGCAGGACGCGGCGATCTGCACGCCTTCGGCGTGCCATCTCAGCAGTTGCGCCTTGGCCTTCCTTACATCCGGCCGCTCGAGTGCTGGGACCAGTTGCTCCGGCGTCCCGGTGTTCAGTGCCGGCACGATCACCCAGTCCAGCTTCAAGTCTGGTGTTATGACCTGCACGGGCACTGCCAGTCCGTGGCCGGTCCGGACCTTCTTCCGCACGCCGACGACCGACACCTCGAAACGAGGCGCCCCGCCCGTTTGTCCGGCTGAGAATTTGTTCGCAAGCCCGAAGGCGTCGAGAAGCACGGTCAGCCCCGTGTCGAACAATCCCTCAAGCGCGAGCACGGCGATACGCATGGCGTAAATGACCTCAAAGTTGGCATTTACGACGATACCGCCTTTCGGGTTCGGTCGCTAGATACGGCCTCGTCAGACATCACAGCTCAAACGAGGAGTTTACTCATGAAGGTGCTCGCGATTGGATCGATCGTTAAGCCGGTCTCGCCGGAACAGCGGCAGCAGATCATGCCAAAGGAAGTGCCCGACACCCTCAAGCTCTATCTCGACGGCGCGATAGAGCAGTTCTGGTTCCGCCAGGACAAGCCCGGGGTGGTCTTTCTGATGAATGTCGAGTCGATCGAACAGGCCAAGTCCAAGGTGGAGGCTCTACCGCTCGTCACTGAGGGCTTCGCGCAGTACGACTTCCAGCAAGTCGGCCCGCTCGCACCGCTGGGCCTCCTGATCCAGGGCAAGTAAGCGCTGGAGGCGCCGTCGATACGACCGCAGCCCGGTCCTCATCGGCGGCGCCACGGGCGCCATGAAAATCACGCTTGCTTCCGGCCGCTCCGCGGTTGCCCCGATCGTCCCGTGCCCCAAGGGACGATATCCAACACGAAAAAGAGATTGGGAACCCGAGGAAGCTTCATGATAGATTTATGACAGTACGGTTGACCTACCCATCTACCATCTGGAAATGCTTCTTTTGCCTCAGAGTTGGACCGCCCGGAATGAGGCAAGAGAGCTTCGTCGACTGGAGGGAATAGCGCGGGAACAGGCTGCACTGTGCCTTGCCGATGAGCCGCGCAGCGGCATGCTCGAAATCGCCGACAACTACGCAAAAGCCGCGGCAATTTCCCAGACATCTCCGCCGCCTCTCGTGGGCGTGTTCGCCTGGTGGAGGTTGATATGCGGGTAGACCGAGATCAGAGGCAGATACTCAGAATTTTCAGACGACAGGTCTCCTCAGCGTGAGATTTCCGCTTGGCGACGGTTGCCTGCTTTGAGCTCTTCGTTGCGGTCTTTGTTGCGGTCTTCGTTGCCTTGGGACGTTCATAGTCGCCGGCAATCACCATTGCCCAATAGGTGCGCCCGGTCGAACTCTTGACGCTGGCGACGCCGACACGCGAGGCGTTGTGCAGCAGGAGATTTCGTCGGTGTCCTGATGAATTGATCCACTGGTCGAGCGTCTTTGGGAAGCTGTCATAGCCGTACGCGATGTTCTCTGCCGCCCGGCCCGCACCCGCTGGGCTGATGCGCGAGTTGAATGGGCCGAGGACGTCGTGATCGAGTCGGTCCTTTGCCGCCATCGCTACGGCCTGCTCGTGCGCAATTCGCGTGAGCGTCGCATCCAGCACCACTCGTCCCTCCCCGTGCTGGGTGCGATAGCCGGAGATCATGGTCGCGGGAGATTCCGCTTGCGCAAGCGCCGGGTAACAGCAGGCCGCAAGCCAGAGGCAGAGTGAAAGGAGGGATTTCATCCAAGTTCCCAAATCGGTTTTCCAGGGCAGCAAAGAAACCAGAAAAGCCCGTAAGCCATTGATTTTGTTATTCCAGACTGTGCTGTACCCCAACTCGATTTTGGGAACGCGGTGTCGATACGCGCTAACCGGGGCGCCGGCAAGGCGCATCCAAACGCGGATTAAGAAAAATGGAACTGTATTTTGCTCAATTGTGTTGGGTTGCATTCACCACTGCGGGAGGCCACTAGAATGACGGATGAGCAGCTAGCTCTTCAGGCCGTTCGTGATGCCCAAGGCATACTTGAAGAATATTTGCAGCCGCGACCGCGCAATAACGAGTCGCCCGTGAAGAAGTCTGATTTCAGCTTGGGACGAGCTGAAATCGGAGGATGAGCCTGACCAGGATTTGGTGCAACAAAAGCTCCAGCCAG
>NZ_AUEZ01000004.1 GCF_000426245.1 Bradyrhizobium sp. Ai1a-2
ACTCTACACGGCCTCACCGCGTCCCTACGATGGGCTGCCCGAGCTGGTCTATCCCTTCCACGACCGCGACGTGCTCGTCACAGCTTGCGGACGGCTCTGCCTGCACCGCAAGAGGATCAACATCTCAACTGTGCTGGCCGGTCAGCGGCTCGGCATCAAGGAAGTCGATGACGGCATTTGGCTCGTCAGCTTCATGCACTATGATCTGGGATACTTCGACCTGGAGCAGAAAACCCTGCAGCCCCTCGACAACCCGTTCGGCACGAGGTTGTCACCTATGTCCTAGGTACGTTCTGTTACCTATCTGTCCGGGCTGGACATGATTTTGTTTGGTGAGCGCGGAGGGACTCGAACCCTCGACCCCATGATTAAAAGCTAGGGGTGTGTACACAAGCCAACCATTTCCGAACATTGAATTTTCTCCTATGAGCCAAGAAAACCGCATAATATCAGGCTTTTCTACAATATCCTACACATTCCAAGAATTTCCTTGCGTTGACCTGCCAGTGTGTGCATAGAGTGTGCACATAGACCACGTAACTGATTTGTGTGCACGGGGCAGGCCATGCAGACCAAGATCACCAAAACGCAAATTGACCGCATGACGGCGGGACAGATCCTCGCCGACAAGGAGGTGAAGGGGTTCGTGGCGCGCAAGCTGGACAGCGGCGCCGTCACCTATGGCTACCGATATCGGGACAAGACGACGGGCAAGCAGCGATGGCTGGGTTTGGGGCTGCACGGGAGCATCACAGCGGACAAGGCTCGAGACCTCGCCAAGAAGGCGGCGGGCGAGGTTGCCAATAAGCAGGACCCGGTTGGGGAACTTCAGGAGGCCCGCGCCGAGGCCAAGCGGGAACGGCTGGCCGAGATCAACACCGTCAATGCCGTGCTGGACGCCTTCGAGAAGGACCACGTTGAGGGCCTGCGCAGCGGCGATCAGGTGAAGCAGGCATTTACAAACCACGTTCGCCCGCGGATTGGGGATAAGTCGATTTACGACCTCAAGCGCAGCGACATCACGACCATGCTCAACGAGGTGAAGGAGGGCACCGGGCCCGTCATGGCCGACCGGGTGCTGGCCCATGTCCGCAAGGCCTTCAACTGGCAGATGACGCAGGACGACGAATTTAAGTCGCCGATCGTGCGCGGCATGGCCAAGACCAAGCCGAAGGAGCGAGCTCGCAAGCGCATCCTGGCCGACGACGAGATCCGGGACATCTGGAAGGCCCTGGACCAATGGAAGGATGGGCCGGCCTGCTATCCCCGCTTCGTCAAGTCGCTACTGCTCGCCATGACCCGCCGCAACGAGTCCGCCAGATTGCATACCGAGGAATTGGAGGGCGATCTTTGGACGATTCCTGCGAGCCGGTACAAAAATAAGCGCGATCACGTGATCCCGATTACGTCGGCACTGAGGGAACTGCTTGGGGATAAGCCGGACGGCTGTAAGCAAAACTCATGGTTCGTGTTCTCGACCACGAAGAAAGACGGCAAGCCGGATGGGGCAAAGCCTTTCAGCGGCTTCAGCAAGGCCAAAAAGGATCTGAATAAGTTGATTGCCAAGATCAGGAAAGCCGAAGGCAGGCCACCGATGAAACAATGGCAGTTGCACGACCTGCGCCGCACCGGCCGAAGCCTGATGAGCCGCGCCAAGGTCGATGCCGATCACGCTGAGCGCTGCATGGGGCACGTGATTGGCGGCGTGCGCGAAACCTACGACCGATACGAATACCTCGAGGAGAAGCGCAAGGCATTCGATGCCCTGGCTGCTATGGTGGAGATGATCCTCAACCCGCCGGCAGATAACGTCGTCCAGTTCTCCGGAGAGCGGAAATGAACACCCATTACCAATTGCAGTTACTTCTGGATGCGCTTCGCTATTTTAACGACCACATCACCGCCAACAACAATCTATCCGCCCAGGGAATGGCTAGCCAAATTCGGATCGAGCGGATGCTTGCGGACGCGGTTATGTTCAACGCTGGTTGGCATGCAGCCAAAAGCAATCCCGTCGAAGACCTCAAGGGGAGGGCTTCCACCGAAAAGCTATTGCCACTTCTTTTGGAGGCCAGTGAACGCGCTCGCGATTTCGCGCAGGCCACAAGTCGTGTGCAGGAACTCGATGCCAAATTGGGAGCCGCGAAGAAGCCGGGTAGAAAAAGGGGGTCATATCAGGAGTGGCACTACGAGCCCGGATATCTGGTGGTGGTTGCGATGATCGAAACCCAGCCGGATAAGCACGTGGCCAGCCACATCCGCTGGGCGGTGAAGGAAGGCTGGCTCGACGAAGACACGCCGGATAGCAGGCATGAGCGCCGCATCGGGCTTATAAGAAAGCGCCTGGCTGAAGAAGATGCCGAACGGCTCAAGGCTCTTGGCAGCAACGTGGTGAAGTTCACGCCCCGCAAACGGAAGAAGCTACATTAATGCGGCGTCGCGATTTTGTAGCGGCAATTGGCTACAAAAACTCTGACGCCGATTTTTGTAGGGTCGTTTCGATTCTGTTCTGATTTGTTCTGTGGTGTTCTGTCTCGGTATTCACCTTACCGAGAAATTCCGGAAAAGGTTTAGCGTAACGGGTTTCTCGGTAGCAGAAGCAACCGAGGACTTTGATGGACACTCCGAACAAAGCGCATCGGCCGCCGGTCGATGTGAAGGGCGCCGCAGTTTATACCGGCTTCGGCGAGGGATATCTCAACAAGCTACGCTGCACTGGCGGCGGGCCCGTTTACATCAAGCGCAACGGCACCATTCGCTACGATCTAGACGACCTAGACGCCTGGCTGTCAGCGGGCAAGGTGCGGTCTACTTCGGAGGTTGCCGCTTGATGCAGCCTCATAAGGAAAACCCCGCGCTGGTGACGCGGGGCGTTCCGAACTCTGATCTGGCTGGCGCTTTGATCGGTTCGGAAGATACAAAATCGCTCTGCTATTTTCAAGCAAACAATCTCACTCGCCGCTGCGCCATCTCGTTCGCGATGGCTTCGGTCGTTGCACCTCTCCTGCATGGGGAGGTGTCGCGATGAGGATGCCTGCGCTTGCAATTATCGGGCAGATCCGCGCCATCGGCGAGGTATGCCCGCGGGACTATTGGCTTCCAGAGGAACGGAAGGCCTTTGCCGATGCGATCTATGAGGCCGCCGGCAACATCGAGCAGGCCATCTCCAAACGGCAGCGCCTCCCGAAGGGAGATGCGGCATGAATGCACACGTATTCAATTTCACTCCGCGAGAGGTCGCGCTTGCATTGGGCGGCGAGGTCACTGGCAACCAGGTTCTGGCGCCCGGTCCCAACCACTCACCCAAGGACCGTTCCCTTTCGATCAAGATCGACCCGGCCGCGCCTGGTGGCTTCGTGGTGACCAGCTTCGCAAACGATGATCCGTTGGCCTGCAAGGACTATGTGCGGGAAAGGCTCGGCATTCGTTGGGAGCCGACGCGCCGGCCGCTCGTCGACAGCATCACCAGGATGGCCGATCGCGTGCGCAAGCCGGTTGCGAAGGCCGGCACCCCGCCAGCGGAGTACGTCTACAAGCAGGCTGACGGTACGAACTACCTGCGTGTCGTGCGTCCCGGCTTCTATCAATCGCACTGGAACGGAAGCGCGTGGGTGACTGGCGCGCCCAAGGGGCCGAAGATCCCGTACCGGCTGCCCGAATTGCTCGAGGCTGAGCATGAAACCGTGTTTGTGGTCGAGGGTGAAAAGGACGCGGACAACGTTGCGGCGCTGGGCCTGACGGTCACCACCAACCCTGGCGGCGCCGGGAAGTTTACTCCCGAGCTGGCCGAATACTTTAGGGACAGGGATGTCTATATCCTGCCGGACAATGACGAGGCCGGCGCCAAGCACGCGCAGCAGGTTGTTGAAACCGTGCTCAACGTCGCGCGGTCGGTTCGTATCGTGACGCTCCCGGGCCTGCCCGATAAGGGCGACGTGTCGGATTGGCTTGAGGCGGGCGGCATGGTCGAAAAGCTCGTCGATATAGCGCGCCATACTCCCGAGATCGAGAAGACCGAAGCGCATCATCTGGTCGAAACAAGCGCGGAATTCATCGCAACGTTCGTTCCGCCTGACTACGCAATTGACGGGTTGGTGCAGCGGCGGTTCTGCTACTCGCTCACCGCGCCAACCGGTCACGGCAAGACCGCTGTTGCCTTGCTGATCTCTGCTCACAAGGCTTTGGGCCTACCGCTCGGCAACCGGGATGTTGAACCCGGCCGTGTTCTGTACCTTGCCGGCGAAAATCCCGATGACGTTCGCATGCGGTGGATCGCCCTTGCAGACAAGATGGACTTTGACCCCGAGACGATCGGGGTTCACTTCGTGGCCGGTGTCAAGAAACTTTCAGAGATCGCGCCGCGGATCCGGGAAGAAGTGCAGCGCATTGACGGCGGGGTATCGTTGGTCGTGGTCGATACCAGCGCGGCATTCTTCGAGGGCGACGAGGAAAACGGCAACGTCCAGGCCGGCGCCCATGCCCGCATGATGCGCTCGCTGGTTTCACTGCCTGGCGGACCGTGCGTCCTTGTCATGTGTCACCCGGTCAAGAACGCGCAGCAGGACAGCCTGCTACCGCGAGGCGGCGGCGCATTCATTGCGGAGGTCGACGGCAACCTAACGTGCTGGAAAACGGACATCCACTGGCGCCTCGAATGCTGAAGAGCTGATCTTCGACAACATCGATAGCGGCTATCTGGTCTCTGTGGCGACGCAGGAAGGCGCCGGCCGAAGCTCCACCGCGCAGATGCTGCATGCCTCTGAGGCGGCGTTCTGGGTGTCGTTGATGGAGCAGCTTGCCGCGCTGATGCAGACCATCCCGGACATTGACGGCACCGAGATCATTCTCGAGACGACCGGGAATCAGTTCGGTGACGAATTCCACCAGCTGTGGCGACGCTCCCAGGCCGGGGAAACCGCCTTCGTTGCGATCTTCCTGCCGTGGTCGATCGATGCGACCTATCGCAAGCCGGTGCCCGAAGACTTCACCATGACGGCCGATGAGCAAGAGCTTGCAGACCTGCACAAGCTCGATGCCGAGCAAATCTATTGGCGCCGTTGCAAGATTGCCGAGATTGGCGGCAGTGAAGACTATTTCAAGCGGGAATATCCGCTGACACCTGACGAGGCGTTCATGGCCTCGCAGTTCGATAGCTACATCACCAACGATCTTGTGTTGAAGGCCCGCAAGACCACGGATATTGAGCCATATGGGCCGCTGATTATTGGCGTCGACCCCGCCGGCAAGGGTGCGGATAGCACCGCCATTGCCTGGCGCCGCGGTCACAGCATCACGAAGACACAGCGCTGGAAGGGTCTGGACACGATGCAGGTTGCCGGCCTGGTCGGAAGGATCATCCGCGAGGAGAAGCCGGCCAAGGTGAACATTGACGTTGGCGGCCTTGGTGTGGGTGTCGCCGATCGGCTGGAGGAGCAGGGTTACCAGATCAGCCGCGTGAACTTCGGCGGTAAGCCTGTAGAGCCACCGCCGTTTGATGAGAACGGCAAGCCTGCGGGCGGCCCCGCAAATCGACGTGCGGAGCTATACGTCAACCTGAAGGCAGCGCTGCAGGGGCGTTTCTCGTTGCCGGACAGCGACAGCCTGCATTCTGACCTGGTGAGCATGGGCTACAAATTCATGTCGGACGGCCGTCTGCTGCTCGAGAGCAAGGAAGACATGCGCAAGCGCGGCATGCCGTCGCCTGACGAAGGCGATGCTGTGGCACTGTGCTTCACGGAGCCGGACGGCTCTCCGTTCCCGCATGCGAGTAACTTCCACCGCAAGATTGAATACCCTGGAGGGGCCTATGTCTGAGGTGAAGCAGGTAAGCGCGATCGTCGCCAATCCGAGCATGCTGCGCGACAACGATCCGGGCCAAGTCACGATCGGCTACTACACCCTTAAGGACGATGTGCTGACGATGACGGACGGCACGGGCGAACCGGTGCGAAACCGGTATGGAGAGAAGACGACCCACAAGCTGCAGGCAGGGGAGGCCCCCGATGTCATCGCGAAGCGTCTGACGCTGAAGATCTATCGGCGCATCAGGGGCAGCGATGACATCGGGTTCGGCCGGCGGTTGGTGTATCCGAAAGTCGGGATCGCATAGCCCGTAATTTGGGCCTAAGTCGGGGCGCCCAACGGTTGAGATCGGGCCGAACCACAATCGCGATATCGCCGCTTCTTTTTGGGGCGGTAGCGGTATTTATAAAAATGGTTAACCAGCAGGCGAGGCGAATCTGCTATTGCCGGTTGTATTGGGGGGTACACAGTTGACTATTGCTGCTTGCTATCTTTCGAGCGAAGGGGTGGTGCTGGGCGCTGACAGCACGTCGACGTACACGCTCCCGTCCGGGAATCATTACTTTAATCACGGCCAGAAGATATTCGAGATCGGCGAAAATTCGACGTTTGGGATTGTGACGTGGGGGCTGGGCGGCCTCTCCGTGGGGAGCCATCGCACGTTGGTGGCCTTGCTGGCGGACGATCTCAAGAAAAAGAAACCAAAGAGCATGCAGGAGGTGGCCGACCGTTGGTGCGCTCATTTTTGGACGGCATACAGCTCGTCCTTGAGCGCCGACATCCAGCTATGCGGCACCCTCTCCAAGCTGTTGCCATACGACCCTCTTGCCGTACCGCCGGCCCCTAATTCGCGGACGAAAGACCAAGAAGCTCAATATAATGGCCTACGGAATAACCTGACGGTGGGCTTTTGCATCGCAGGATATGTGTCGCCTGACCGTAAGCCGCAGGCCTTTGAAACCGTATTCGATCCCCAGAACGGGAAGCCGCAACCAAAGGAAATACCGGCCGGGGGGCAGCGCTTTTGGGGGGCGCCGAACATGATTGCCCGCCTGCTCCACGGGTATGATCCCGCTCTACGGCAAGCCTTGCTCAGTTCGGGCAAATGGAGTGGAACCGAGGCCGAACTAGATGGTTTGCTCCGAAAACAGGCTCTAACCCACCTGCCGGCGCCAATCCGCGATGCAGTCGACTTCACGTATACGTGCATTCTGAGCACCATTAAGGCTTTGAAATTCTCGAGCTTTGCACAAACCTGTGGCGGGCCGATCGAGATTGCGGTAATCACCGCCGACCGGCCGTTCAGGTGGGTGCGTCACAAGGCGTGGGATGCAGCCATAACTGAGGGAGAACCGTAATGCCGGACCAGTCAAGGAAGGTAAATCAGTTGGACCCGCACTATTCTAGCGATATCCGATCAGAGATCGTCACGTCGTCTCCCTGCGATCCCAACGATATTTATGGCGTGTTGGGTGATCAGCGCGCACATGTCGAGGTGCGCACCGAGACTGAGTATTCCCTTGCGGCAGCTTGGGCACCGGTTGCTGACGAATAGTCATCCTCAAGCGAGCTGATCGAAAAAAAGCCGCCTGATAACCAGGCGGCTTTTTTATTCCCGGTTTGTCGTAGGTGTGGAAAACCTACTCGCTCCACAATCCGCGGCTGATGGTCTCCACCAGTCGCGTTTCGCCTTCCTGAAACGCCGGCATATCCAGCGAGAGGGGGCCGAACTTGTTGTGGTCTATGCGGTAGCTGGCGCGCACGAACTGGCCGACGTGCTCCGCTATAGCGTTGATGCGCACGCGGCCCGACAGCACAGCCTCCACCATGTCGCTGATGATGTCGTCACGCTGATCTTTTGGAAGCCCGCGGGGCACTACTGCATTGATGCGATCGAGGAGATCCAAACTCGCCACGCGGATGATCGCAGGTGCTGCTGGCTTTATGATCTCGACGCGAAGCTGGCGTTTCTTTTCAAATACGATCTTACGCATTTGCGCTGCGATCTTTGGATAGAAGAAACGCACCGCCCCCCAACGCCATTTGCCGACGATGACTTGTACCTCTGTCATCTGTCCCGTTTGTGCGGCCGTCTCAAACGCGGAAGAAAGCGTCTCGCGACCGATGAGGCTTAAGACGTTCGGGCCGTATCCGTTGCGGGCCTTGCCTTCTGCACGCAGCCTGCGAGATCTGTTGCGACCGTTTCGCCGCTGAGTTTCCTTATATTTTTCCGGATGCGTTGCGCGCCACTCACGTTGAGATGACCTGATCTGCTCTCGGTTGGCCTCCCGCCAATTGCGCGCGTTGATGTTATGGCACGCGCGACATGTACGTTCGCCGGCTTTGGTAATCCTCAGATTGTCGCCTTCGAGCGGGTGGCCATGCTTACAATGAGTTTTCGTGGCCTTCGGCATGAGAAGGGCTCCGTTTGAAGCCCCAAGCCCGCATGAATAGCCGCTCCTGAGTCGCGGCGAAGTGATGGCGCGATAGAAATGGAGTTAGCCAACCAGAGATTCGCGGGCAACACTTAGAGGGAGGAACATCTGGAGCTCACCAGTCGTAAAAAGCTCAAAACCGAGTGCCGAGTAGAATGCTGCAACTTCTTCATCTAAAGCATCGAGCGCTAATGCAAACGCCCCGGCGATTTCTGACACTTCGACCGCCCGCGCAATTGCATGGGCGAGAAGCTTTTTGCCAATTCCGCCCCCCGCGCACTCGTCCGTTACGCCAATCATCGCGAGATAGATCGCCGGCACCGCGGACACGCGAGAGAACTTTTCCTTAGCGGCTTCGGATACGTCTTCGGGAATAAGTGATTTGATCGTCAGGCTATAAAAGCCCAGAACCCTCTTTGTACTAGGCGCCACCGCCACATACACACGCACCTTATATGCGTCGTGATCTTTCCTTGCGTTGTTCCTGCAATAGTTCTGGATCCTTTTGGTCGAAGCGCAACAGAAAGCCCCTCGTTCATGGGTAGAATCGAGGGGCTGGATTTCTATTTCGATCGGATCAGGACGATCACCCTTGGCAGTCGGCATGAACCTCTATTTTGATTTCTTGTAGCTCAGCATCAACCGCTTCAAAGCCTCGCTCGGCTTCTTGGGTTCTTCGATGGCCTGCAACAGCTTGGCAAAACCCTCGTTCGAAACGGGCTGCGACCACTGCTCGGTCTCATGTTCCTTCAAAAGAGCGGCCATCCCGACCTCCTCTCACTGTCTTGTACGTACAGATATGTACCATCTGTACGAGTCTTAGCAAGGCCGCCGGGCTCCAAAATACGGCAATTTTGTTGGCGTTTCTTGCGGGAACCACCTGTGGTTCCACCCCCTTGAGGGTAGATTTTTAACCAAATCAGTGATGGAGTGTTCGCGGAGCCTAGACAACTCCCGAAGCGGTCCCTTGCCGGGGATTGCGCTTCATCCGCGATAGGCGGGCCATCGGCCTTGCCGGGCCTCATGTCCCGCTGAAAGTAACGACGCGCCCATTTGCCGTGGGCTGCGACCGGCGCATTATGCCGGGAGTGCCACGGCTATACAAGACCTTCGGGAAAGGTCGTGGCGCACGCTTCGCGGCGTGTTGTCTAGCTCCCGGCGCCAGCCCGTCGCTGGCATCCCCGGTCTAGACAGCCGGTTACCGCGAGCAACCACCATGAAAACGACCGTAGAACGGCCAGCGGACTCCGCTGGTGCGCTATATTTCAGAACCGACATTTCCCCCGAGCAGATCTTTCAAGCGATCGGCAGACTCCGCAAGGAGGCGAGGGACGAGATTGACCGGCTATCCGCTTCCTGGATGAGACCGACAATCACATGGAGCTCGAGCCGGATGGGGACGACGAGCCCTCGCTAGGCTGGACTGAGCGCGGTGCTGGCTTGTCTGGTACCGACGACCGCGAGCTGGACACCGCGGACGATGAGGACGGCGGCGACGCCGAGCCGAGCCTTGGCAGCCGCGATCACTACCACAGCCAAGAGGCGTGGGCAGTTGGCGATCGGCGGGACCGGGAGGAGGATCCGGCCGAGAGTGGCATCGCGGATTTCGAGGGCCTGCTTGAGCAGGTTGGTTCCGGCGGTTGGATGCAGACGGTGATGGCATGACCGAGACCCCTGCACAGATCATCAGGGCTACCGAGTGGCCGCTATCGCAGATGGACGAGTGCATCACGGCCGTCTTCCAGTATGCGACCCTGCTGAGCGTCCTGACTGCCCAACCTGATGCCGAAACCGCAATGGATGGCATCTGGCGGGTGGTGGGAGACATCCGCGATCGGGCGCAAGACCTGCGGGACTTCCACACCAATGCATCGCAGGCTCTTAGCCGGCTGGCGCGGCTTCAGCAGGACTTACCGACGGTTGTCCGCATTGGAGGTGGTCAATGCGCCTGATCCGGATCCTGATAGCGAGGGCGCTCATACGCACAGCTCTGTGGCTGGCGATCAATGCTCAGCGCACGATGATCTAACCAAGAGATCCCCGCCTGTGTGCTACTGCGTGCAGGCGGTTTTTTCTTGCCGCGGATCGTCCGGCCGCACTAGACTACCGCCATTGGTTCAAAAACGGAGTGCCGGGCGTGGCAACAGGTGTTGTGAAGTGGTTCAATGCAACCAAAGGTTATGGATTTATTCAACCCGACAAGGGCGGCAAGGATGTCTTCGTCCACATCTCGGCGGTCGAGAAAGCAGGACTGAGCAACCTCAATGAGGGTACCAAGGTCAGCTACGAAGAAATGACCAACAGGGGCAAGACCTCCGCTGAAAATCTAAGAGTGGGATGAATTTCAAGTCCGCCAGTTTCAGCGCTGGCGAGCCCTTCGAAATCGACGATCTGGAGAGGACGGCTCAATCTTGGGCCGTCCTTTTTCTTCGTGAGAGAAACCAGCGGACGACGATGGCGAACAGCATGCCTGCAACGAGGCCAGCGATTGCGATCACGGCCTCTCTCCGGTGTGCATGGTGTGTGCACGACCGGATTTTGATCTAGATTTTGGAGGCTTGATTTTAGGGCTAAGTGCTTGATTTTGTTTGGTGAGCGCGGAGGGACTCGAACCCTCGACCCCATGATTAAAAGTGAAGTATTCATGAGGATTTTCGCAGCAAATTCAACGAAGCGAGTTTACAACGGATTGCCTGATTTGTGCCCGAACTGGCGCTAAGAATCGGGGGTTTGTAAACCACTTTCAGCCCTCCTTTTTCTTCGCGCCGAGGACGTGGATGCGCTGCTGCGCCCAGCCGTCTTCGAGCAGCTTCATCGCGGAGCGGGCGAGGCGGAATTTCGAGACCTCCTTGGCGTAGTGCCGCACCATCGCCGGCGACATGCCGACGATCGCCGACACTTGGTCCTCTGTGCAACCGACCTCGAGCAGCATGCAGACCGCGTTCTTGCGCAGGCCGTGGAACACCCAGCGCTTCTCGGTGAAGCACGCCAGCGGTTTCTCGCCATTGACGGTCTTGTCGACCTCGCGCTGCCAGGCGGTCTTGAAGCCCTCATAGGTCCACGGGCTGCCGTCGGCGCGCAGATGCAGATTGAGCTGCGGCGGCTTGCCGGCCTCCTTGTCCTCGCCGTTCGGCGTGGCGTCGATGATGACCCGGTACTCGGAATGGATCTGGACCGGAACCTTGTCGTCGGTCTTCTGCGCAATGATCGGCATTTCGGTCGCGGCCACCTTCGGCCGCAGCATCTTGAGTACGTCGACCTTGCGCTGTCCGGTGAACAGGGCGCTATAGACCGGCAGATGCACGTCGACGCGGGCGTGCTCGAACCAGAGATCGAAGGCTTCGGGCGGCCACGGCGAGTATGTGCCACCGCCGTCGTACCGCTCGGTGTGCTCCACCGGATTGTCTTTCCGAAATCCCCGTGGAATGCCCCAAGAAATGATCCGGCTCAGTGTCGACCGGAAGACGCGGCCCGCGGACGGCGTGTCGGCGAAACCCTTGTCGAGAACCCCTTGGATCGTCGTCGCCTCGAGGGACTCGACAGGGTCGTCGCCCCAAGCCGCCTCGATTATCTCGATGTACCGATCGTATTGTTCCCGCATGCTTTCACCGATGTCTTTGGTGTAAGCGTTGTGCTTCTTGAACTCGGCGATGAGCGCTCGGAAGGACCGAGTGTTGCCTGCCTTGACCTGGATGCCGATTTTCTCTGCCTTGTCGACGGCTTCCCAGAACAGGCGATGGTCGGCGGGTTCGGGCAGGGGGTGGCGCCGGTCGGTGACGTCGGTGAAGAACCACGACCAGACGCCTTCTGCGCTTTTGACGGCGTCAAGCTTGTCCAGCTGTGCGGCCCGCTTTGCGAATTCCTCAGACAGCGGCTCGGCGGTGATACGGACGCGCGGCCACTCTCGCTCTGTCCGGCGGAATTTTGAGTAATAATAATAGGTTCGGCCGTTCGGCTTCGATATCGAATGAACGTGCTCAGGAAGGGCCACGGTTCCCCCTCCCACTCTTGGCCTGCCGTTCTTTCGCATTGAGGAACCGTTCGGTCATACCCGGTTGAGCCTGGGCCTCAGGCTGCGCGGGCGCCGGGGCCGGCGTCAATGGCTGTTCTCGACCAAACCGCAGCTTTCTCCATTCGTCGATCTGGTCGAGGTCGAACATGCCGGTATCCGGATCGGCCGGCGGGAAGCCGCGCTTCAACAGGTTCGGCAGCAGTTCGTTGAATCGGTCCAGCGTCAGGTGCAGACGGCGGGCTGCCTTTTCGGGCGGCACGTCACCGGGATCCACCCGGAAGCGGATGTCTGCCCCGCGCAGCGCCTCCGATCCCTCTCTACGTGCTGGGTTCACTGTGCCGACTCCGTTACGATGCCGCGCTCGACGGAGTCGATCCCCGGCCGCATCTCACGGCTCGTCCCGGAAAGATGCCGGTGCCAGTTTAATAGCGCTGCGGCGGTCGAAATCGTGTGGTGTTTCGCCTTATCAACGTCTCCCGCAGCCGCCGCCGTGGCGGCCTTACCTGCGCCCGGACAGCCTCGCAATAGATCTCGATGGTGTCGGCCGTGTATCGGCGAACCGCAGCCATCTGCTTATCGTATTCGCTGGGCGCGAGGCCGTGGCGGCGCACGCGGTCGAGCACATCGGCGTCGACCTTTGGCGTCTGGGCGAGCCGCGCCTGGACGACGGGATGCTCGGCACCCGCATCGCTGATGTTGAACAGGTTGCCGGTCTGGATTATCGCGGACGCCTCGCCGGCGCTGACATGCATCGCGATCGCGGCGAGTTGGTCGAGGGCGGGCGTCCCGTCGAAAAAGACGCAAACGTTGGCTAACCGGGTTCCATCCGGAGCGCGGAGCTTCACGTCGAGAGCGCCGTGACCGACGGTGGCGATCGAGCGCGCGCGGGCCACCTCGATCGAGACGTCGCAGCCGGCGAACGTAATGGCTTCGCCGCGGGCGAACGCGCCGACGCTGGCCGGACCGAGCACGCCGGCGCAGAACATAGCCGCCCGCCGGATGGCGCGGCGCTCTCGCTCGAGGTCGACGCCGGAGAAGTAGCGCCGCCGTTGCTGCGCCTCGAATTGCTGCCGCGCCCTGTAGTACTCAGCCTTGTAGGCTTCGCGCTGCTCTTGGATGAGGTCGCTGACGAGATCGACGTCCGGCGGGGCCGCGGGCGGTAGCCGCCTCAGCCGGCCGGCCAGCAGCCGCGCCCTCGGCATCGAGCAGTCTTCGTGCCGAGCATATCTCCGGATCGCCGCCGGGGCGTAAAGCTTCCGCCTGGCGCCCGGAGTCGGGTCGTAGTTGGGGGCGCACCGCTGGTACCGTCGGAACGGAATGCCTGCGCCGCCGCGCGTCTCGTCCTCGAAAAAGTAGTGAGCGAGATATTCGGCGATCCGCAGCAGCCGGAGCGGCTCCCAGCGCAGCCCGACAGCCACGAAAGATCGCTGCTCAGGTTCCGGCAGGTCGGCAACCATCTGATGGGCGTAGGCGTCGAGATCGTGGCACTTGCCTTGGCGCGCCCGCAGTAGCCGACCGCCGCCGCCTCTTTCGATGATCTCCGGCACGATCTTCCGGCTGCCGAGCAGCGTCAGCGCGGCATGGGCGAACGAGCCGAGTTCGTCGTACTCAACCGCGGAGTCGAGGAAATACTCGACTTCCGGAGGGAAGGGCGCCCGCTGGTACTGCATTAGCCGCCCCGCATCGGCCGGACGCCTACGGACTCGCCGGCCGCGACCTCGCGCGCTGTCTCGGCCTTGCGCACCGTGCGCGCCGGCGCCGCCGGCGTCTGGACGAGCTCGGCTTTGCCTTCGGACACCATCGCCTCGAAGTCCTCGTCCTTCATGGACAAGGCGCGGTGCTTCAGCGAGTCCTTCACCTTCTTGAGCGGCTTGCTGGTGTCCGGCGCGACCAGGCCGCCGATGCGCGGCTCGATCAGGAAGAACGTGATGCCGGCCTTCATCTTCTTCGCGATGATTTCCAGCATGCGGTCGTCGTTCTCGGCGTCCCAGGTGATGGTGACGTCGCCGGTCTCGTTGAGAATGGTCAGTGCGCGCTTCATGGCCGGAAAAGCTCCGTGAGTTCGGCGATGCCGTTGCGAATTGTGAGAACGTCGTTGTCGCGAAGTTCCTTCCAGCCGGAATTCCAGTGGCCGCCACGGGGCTGCATGTCGAGCACATCGGCCACCTTCGCCTGGGACATCACGCCACCGTTTTCGAAGATAGTACGGAGAAATTTCGGGGCCGCGCCCGATAGGCTGCCGCACCAAAGTTCGACCAGTTCGGCCGGCGGGATGCTGCCCGTCACGGCGGCCGAGCTCGGGGAAGCGATCGAAACGAAATCGCCATCCTCCTTAATCAGCCCCGATCCCTGCAATCCCTTTTTGCCGGTGTTGAAGTGACCGCCGCGCGCCTTGAGTCCAGCGAGAGTGGCCACCTGTCTCCACGTACGCCGGACAGGCGGGTTGGTGTCGAGTACGGCCAGCATCTTCTGGCCAGCTGAGTTGAGAGCGCCATTGCCGCTCGCCGCCGGCAATGGAGGAGGCGTCGCCGGCCGCACCGGTGCGCGAGGTGGGGCTTTCAGGGATGGCGAGCCCGGGTTCAACAGGGAGCGGTGGTTGCGCGGTTCGCGCGCGTGCGGTGGCGCGTGGTCCACTGCATTTTTGTGCTTCGCTTGAACTTCACCAACGCGAGCAAGCAGATTTCGCGTGGCCACGCCCAGCGAATCCAAATCTTCGGACAATTCGAGGAATGGGTGCAGACCGTCCCATAGCCCTTCCTGATATGCGGCGTCGATCTGGTCCTGTGCTGCCGGCGTCGCGGAGCCGCCCTTTGCCAACTCGGCGTTGAGGCGCGTAATCTCAGCCCGCAGCCGCAGGACATCGTCCTCCTCCGTCTGCTTCACGGCGTCGCCAATGATGGCGCGCAGGCGTTCCCGATCGACAGGTGCAGTCTGGACATGCTGGTCGGCCATCTCGCCCGTCGGGGTCGCCGAATTGTCGAACGTCGAGATCTTCGGGAAAAGCAACATCTCGGCCACTTGCGCCTCACCGGAGCAGATCCAGCCGGTACCGGTCTTCAGGGAGGCGAGAGAGGTCGAGACGCGCTCAAAGGTCTCCTTGTTGACGTTCGCCTTCAGCCACTTCTTGACCGGCTCCTGATCCGCCGGCGCCGTCAGGCGATGCGCGATCATGGTGTCGCAGCTACCGAGCACGGCGTTGTGCAGCGACTGCGTCCGCTGCGTCACCACCATTAGGCGGACGCCCTTCGACCTGCCGGCGGTGGCCAACTTCTTCGCGTTGTGAATTGCAAGGTTCTCGGCGCCGATGCCGGCGCGCTCCTTGGGCGCGAACTCGTGTGCCTCTTCGATGACGAGATAGACGACGCCACGCATCCGCTTCATCAAGGCAGGGGCGAAGTCATTGAAGAATTTCTGCAGCCCGCCGGCGTTGAAGTCCGCCATGTCGATGATCGAGAGCGGCAGGTTGCCCGACGCGACGAGCTCGCCGATCGCCTTGCCAGCCGAGTCATGCAGGGGAACGTGTCCGCGCGGACCGCCAAGGATGTAAAACGGCAGGCCGGCCCGCTTGCCGTCGGAGCTCGACGTCATGCCCCACCAATCCGACTTGATTGGATCCAGCACGCAAACTCGAGCGGCGGGGTTGTCGCGAATGATCTGCTCGACGGCGAGCTTTGCGGTCGAGGTCTTGCCGCTGCCGGTCTTGCCGAGAAACGCGGTGTGTTGCTCGATCACCGCGCGCGGGAAAGCAAAAGTCATACAGGAATCTCCTTAAATTCGACAAGAGGCGTGTCGCCCTTGACGTAAAGCGGGTGCTTTGGCGTGCCGCCCTTGTTCACGCCCAGGCACCAGAGCTCGTGGTCATCCGCGCGCAAAGCTGACTCCACCTCGATGGCGTGATCGACGAGCCGCTTATGGATATTGCCCCAGGCGCAGACGATCTTTTGCGCCTGTTTCGCGGTGTCCCGGATGAGCGGTAGGTTGCCTTTGCTGCGCGGCACGACGCCGGGCTTGAGCAGCATCTCGGGCTTAGTCGCGCGGTAATCGCAGACGTTCATCATGGCCAGGCCGTCAAAGCCCCACTCCATGGAGAAGTCGATCACCCTGTTCAGCGTCGGATCGTCGACGTTGGCGTCGGCCGTGGATGGGTTCATCCCGATCCATAGGACGAAGTTGTTCGGCAGCCTGGTGCCGGCGGTGAACAGGTTCACCCACTTCCGGGTCAGCATGGGCCGATAGCATTCGTTCTCGCCCCAGAACATGACGTCGCCGTGGACGCCGTCCATCAGCGTGAGGCGGGCCTTGCCGCCGGGATTGTGCGCGTGCGCGTTCATGTCGCTGCCCCGGGCGGTTCGAACTGGGGCTCGCCGGTGCTGAGCAAGTGTTGCTTCCGGTCGGCGCAGGCGCTGCGCAGCGTCTCGTATTCTTCGGAGCCGACGAGGATGCCGTGCGCTGCCCAATGGTCGGATTGCCCGTGCCACCAGTTCTCGAGATCGCGCACCGACACAGCACCGGGGATGGCGGCGATGGATTGCTCGAGGTATTGCCGGCGGGCGCGCGCGGCTTCCTCAGCCTTGGCGTTGGCGCGCCGCTCGATCTCGCGCCTGGCGTTCCAGCGCCAGTCCTCTCCCAGATTGTGGTCTTTGTTGCCGAGCCAGTCGAGATAGCCGGCGTCAGCGGCCGACAGCGGCTTGCCCTTGAACTGGCCGAAATCGAATTTGGTGAATACCGGCGGCTCGGCGCTCCACGCGATCAGCGTCTCGAGGGTCTGGTGCTTCAGGAGTTCGAGGACGAGCAGGCCGCAAACATAGGCGTCCGGTTGCGCTCGATGGGGCGGCATGGCCAGCGCCGCGTCGGCCGGCGTCAGCTTCAGGGCATATCGAAGCGCCTGCAGCGAGTGGCTTTCCATGTCCGGCCACTGCCGAAATGAGCATTTCCACGTGCAGATCCATCGCGCCTGGATCAATGGATCGAGGAAGGTCCGCTCGAAATGAGCGGAATGGGCTGCGAAGATCAGTTCTTCGGCGTCGTCATCGCGCTCGACCAGCAGGCGCCAGACCGAATTCCAGGCGGGCGCTTCAGCGACATCTTCGTCGACGATGTGGTGAATTGCCGATGAGCTCGGCGGGATCGGCGCCGCCGGCTTCACGAACGACCGGCGGCCGGTGGTGTAGAGGTGCCCGTCCCGGATGTCGTGGTAAGCGAGTTCGACCACCTCGGCGGTAGGCTCGAGGCTGGTGGTCTCGAGGTCGCAAATTCGAATGATCATGACGCGCTCCATTGTCCACGTCCGACCCGCACGCCGGCGCCCATCTGGAGCACCTGTCGGATCTTTGCCTGGTAGTTCGGGTTAGCTGCGGCCTTCGGATGTGCCGCGAACGCTCGGTAGATCTCGGCGAGCGGCACAGGACCCCGCTGCGCGCGCATCCAAGCCACGATTGCCTCACGCCAGGTCGGCTCGATAGCCAGAACAACGACACTCCGCGGCAGTCGGAGAGGCACGAATGCCCCGTTCAGCCCGCAGAAGGCGAGCATCTCGGCGTCGCGCGGGCCGTAGGCGCAGAGCACCGACGGAGCGCCGGCGTTTGCGGCGCGGCCTGACTGCCGCTGCGCCGTCCCGCCGTCGACGGTGTGGAAGTCGAGCCGGCCGCGCAGGAAGAGCAGCGCGGATGCCTGTTCCCAGACGTACCGGAAGAAGGCCTCGGTTTCGGTCCTGGCGAATATCAGCGCGATGCCACGACCGTGGCCGGACATCCGTGCCAACCACTTGCCAATGACGCTCCGATGATACGGCGGGTTGAGGAAGACTCGGCCGAACCACGGCAGAAGCAGCCCGTTGTCGCGGATGGTGTAATGGTGTGCGGCGGTCGGCCATGGCCGCACAATCGGCGCGCACGGATCCAAATCAAACGGGCCCAGGGCTTTCAGCACCGCGGGCGGCGTCAACCACTCGTCGGTGCGAGTCCGCCGCGGCGTCTGGTGGGCGCCGATACCGGCAAAGAGCGGAGCGGTCGTCATGCTGCGTTCCCAGCGTGTATTGCGCGTTGGAGAGCGCGGTTGACGATCTTGATGCGCTCAAGCTGGTACTTCGCGCTCCAACTCGCCTGAGCCTCGGCGATCTTCTTTGCTTCGGCATCACACTCCCGCATGAATGCGGCTTCGGCTGGCGTGAGGTGCTTCCGCCAATTCCACTTCTGCCTCTTCACGGCGCCATCATCATCTGCCAAACGGCGCCGTCGATCAGGTAGACGATCCGCTCGCCCCAGGTCGCCAACTTCATCGCTGTGCTGACGCCGGTGTCGCGCACCTTGTTCACGACACCGGTGGTCGGCACAAAGATCGTGATCTCGAAATCATCGGTGATCGTGGCGACGACGCCGCGGGGCAGGATCGCCATATTGAGCTCGGGGCCGTCAGCCGGGCCGACCCATGCCTGGTAGCGGGTGAACGTCTTGTCGAAGGTGAGTTCGACCCTGCCGTAGACACCCTGCTTATCGAGGACGGTGAAGGCCGCGAACTGGCTGCAGGCCTTGCCAGTGACAACGGTGCGGCCATCGAGTTCCGGCACCCGAATTTGTGAGATGCCGCCGGCATGCGGCAGCACCACGAAGGCGTTGCCGAACACGTCGGTGACGGCGACGTCATCCAACCAGGTTGTGGCTCCGACCAGAATGTTCCAGCGCCGGTCCATGATCATCCGCGGTCGGCTGCCGGTATCGTTGAGCTCGAGCTCGATCAGTTCTCGGTCGGTTACTCCGAATAGGGTCTCGCCGGCCCGGAAGACGCGCCGGAGCGGCACTGGCTGCGCGATAAACCTGCGACCGCCGGTGCCTCCAAATGGGATATGTGCGAAGTCGGTCGTGGTCGGGAGCGATATCACCCAGCCTTCCGGGACCTTGATGACCTCGGCATCGGCCGGCACCTGGTGCGCGATCGTGCCTCCGGTCGCCAGGTCGACGACTTCGCCGGACGTCAGCCGGGCGGCGCCATTCGCCCAGACTCGGGTGACGGGATCGCCGGCGCGTGCGAACAGATTCTCAAACACCAGAGCGCCGCCGGCTGCCGTCGTCACGGCGCGCATGATCTGCGCGGCCTTCGCCGGCTTACCCATCGTGGTTGGCGCCGGCGGCGAGCCGCGCTTTCCATGTTGGAACGTCGCCTGGAACCAATCCAGCAGCGGGCCCGGAATGCAGGAGAAGCCACGGACCGACAGCGGCAGTTTCGCGCGCCGGTCGAAAACTGAGGCATTGTCCTTCATCCGCCGGACGAGATCGCCGGGTTTGTAGCCTTCAATCCTGCCCTTGTAGGGGTGGATGCCGGTGAAGACCTGGAAAGCGACGACCGCCCAGGCAAACCAATCAGTTTCGGTCGAGAAGGTTTTGGCGCTCCAGTCCCTGATGGACGGCATGATGACCGTCGCCGGCCAGCGGCCGATCGCCCAGGAGTCGACATCGATCACAGAGGCGGCCGCGGCATCCCCCTTCGTGAAGTGGACCAGCCAATTCAGTTCGTTGGCGTCGACCAGCAGGGCCTGCTTCGTGTGCGCATAGGCTACGATATCGAACATGCACTGGGTAAGCGCGACGGCATCCCATTCACCGAACCCGGTCCGCGTCCGGTAATCCGAGACGAACACCCGCGACATCGGCTCGCCGTCGACGAACGGCATGTAGAAGCCGATCGGCTTCCCGGAGTCATCCAGCACCAGGCCGTGCGGAGCCACGATGCCGGGATGCTGCAGCCTGGCCAGCATCTTCACCTTCTCCGGCATGCCGTCGCGCGCCATCTTGTCGGCGTCGGTGTACAGTTTCACCACGGTCTGGCCGGTCCTGTAGATCGAACCTTCTCCGCCCGAGGTGACGTAGTCGCCGTCGCGTAGCGTTACCGCACCGCGGCCCTCCAGAACGATCTTCACCGACCCTTTCCTCGAGGTCATGGCTCGACGACCTCGCGAAGATCCGCGGCGGGGATCGTGAAGCTTGGCCGACCACCGTTGGGATCAAGGGTGACCGAAACGTGCTCAACTCCGGTCAAACGACTGTCGTCAGAAGCCAAGTCGTAGTCATGCTGTAGGAAATCAAAGACGATCGTACCGGCGGCGGCGAAGAGCTTGGCGCCAATAACGCGATCCTTCAGCACATGGAATCTCTTCGGTGCCATCAGTAGTATTCCTCCGGCTCGTAGGGTTCGTAGACGTGGTGCTCGATGAGCCATTCCTCCATGCGCTCGCGCTCGGCTTCCGATAGGGCGGCCGGGAGTTCTCTAAGCCAGATCTCCAATCGCAGGATCTGAAGCGCCAGCCAGACAAATGGCTTCTTCCAGCCCGGGTGCCGGCTCCAGTGCAGATCGTTCCGGATCCCGCAAATGCGATCGAACTCCGACGAGTTCGGCCATGACGCTATGATGTAGACGTCGCACGGATCGCCGCCGTCGGCGCCAAACTTCGGCGAATAGGTGGTCTCACTTCCGGGCCGATAGCTGTATTCGACCGTCACCTGGAAGCCGTTGTCCTTGCAGAAATTCTGGAAATAGGTCTGCGCCATCACACCGCCTCGTGGTCGATGTGGATGCAGGCCATCGCGATGTCGTCGATCGGACCTCTGCCGTGCTGCTGGCAATCCTTGAGGAAGCGGAGCATCCGCCGTTTCACGAAAGTGCCCTCGGTTGACTTGAAAGACATGAGCTCGGCGACGACGTCGCGCCAGTCCATGCCGTCGACCTGGGTGACGCCGTCGGAGAACACGGCGAGGAATCTGAACATCCGCAAATCGTGGTCGATGCTGGTTCCGACGAGTCCGTCCTCGACCGTGTGGCGGGCAATAAGTTCGCGGGGATCTTCGTCAGGAGCAAAGATGTGCTGCGAGAAGGCCCTCGTCTCCATCCCGCCATGTGCCGTGACAAACCCGCGATACTCGTCGGTCCGCCAATAGGCACGGTAGACCGGCATATTGTTGGCCCACTCGATCCGGTTCATCACGAGTTGGCCATCTCGATCGATGCCGGCTGCGACGCCATCGCCTACAATCCGAGACGTCGCTCTGTTGCCCCAAATGGCAACGTAGGCGCATGTCGCCAGCAGATCATCGGGTCGAAGACACAGTGCCGCTCGCGCGCGTTCATCGCGACGATGGCTATAATGATCGACAATGCGCTCATTCAACTCTGGCGCCTCTATCAGAGATGTCAGTGTGGAATGCGCGACGATTCTGGCTCCGACGTCAGTACGGCCGCCGCTCGAACAGCCGTCTGACACGACCGCGGCTCCGAAGATGCCGTTGGCTTGCGACAATGCGTAGTCCTGGCACGGCAGGCCGCCGCGGAGATGCTGCGATCCGATGTGAAAGGCGTGGTCGGCTGTGAAGCGCATGGGGTTCTCCGCGGCGGCCGCTGGTCAGATCGTGGCCGCGATGGCTTGGCTCGGGCCACCTGTTCCCAAAGCTTGTGACGTGCTCGAGATCGACTGCGAGACGAACTGCGCCAGCTTCGCCAGCTTGCCCTTGGTCGCGTCGCCGGCGTCGATGTATTGGGTGATGCCGGCCTCCCGCTGGAAGTCACGGAGCGCGCCGCTGCAGCTTCTGGCGTTGATCCCGATTAGGATGCTGACGTGGCTCTCCAGCAGTTCCTCACGTTGTGCCAACTCGATCTCGGCCCTGATCTGAGCCGGCCGAATTGTTGAGTCCGTGTCTTCCCCATCGGTGATGAAGAAGCTGATGGCGTTGGCATTGAACTCCTGGTCGTAGAGCATCTTGGCGTAGGCATTCGACGCGCCGACACCGCTGTAACAGGCATCGAACAGCGGCGTGCCGCCGCCGGCACGTAGCGTGTCGTAGGCGGCAGGATCTATGCTGGAGAGCGGGATGAACCCGTGCACCTCATTGAGGCCTTTATGGTAGGCCGTGCTGAAGGCGGCGACGCGAACCAGCAGGTTCTCGGATCGCGGCGACTTCCGGCAGGCCTCAACGGCCGCCTTCACGGCCTCGATAAGGTCGGCCCGGAACGGAATGACCGATCCGCTCATGTCGACCTCGATGTCGACGAGAGTGTATTCGGTGGCGCCGAGATCCGTGATGCGTGCGCCGGTAAACGAGAAGTTGCCGCCCAAGGTGTGGGTTTCGACATCGGTTCCATCGAGACGGGGCATGAAGTCTCCTTTATGAATTCGGGGTGAGGGGAAGCGATCAGGACAGGAAGGCGTCAGAGGTGGTGAGCACCAGGCCGCGGGCTTCCATGTCCTTGAGGAACTGCTGCGCGATCGCCGGGAAGTCGGGGCCGCCGGGCGCCTGCGGGACCGGTGACATGCAGTCTGCCAGGATGTGGATCTTCCGGAGATGCTCATCGCCGATGTTGTCGACGATCTGCCGGATGGTGGTCGCGACGCAGTGGGACGAGGCCTCGCCGGCGATGCCGATGACATCGGCCTCCTGGAGCACGCTGAGGAAACTGCCGTTCAATTGCGTGGACGGGTCGGCCGGATCCGGCACCTCCGCCATCAAGGCCCCGTAGTGCTCCGTGAAGGTGTTGGTCCCCTTGGTGACGAAATCGACGGTTGCGAAGTTCTCGCGCTCCCAGTCGGCGAGGGTGGTCCGGAGCTCATCGACAACGTTGTGTCCCCAGCTTCCGATCAGGCAGTGCTCCGGCCAGATCATCAGCATGAACTTGCCGGCGGCCTCGAGCGAGGCGGTGTAGTCGAGCATCCGCTGGCGGTATGCCTGGTTTCTCGGAGACCACATGCCCGACTTGATGTCGGCATTGCTGATAATGGTGAAGGGCGTCGGATGCTTCCCGTTCTCGCCGCGCCAGAAGCCTGGATGAGCGACGTCGACGACGCGATGCGAATCCAGGGTAACGTGGATATCGTTGAGGCGCCTGCCGACCCGTTTGATCAGGGCTGCGACGCGCGCCATGTCGCCGAGCGCGCCCGGGACGGGGAGCGTCGAGCGAAACTTGGCGCCGCCAGGCAGCGCGAAGCCGACGGGATCGCCGGGGTTGGCGAGGATATCCATGAAATCATTCTGTGGATCGATGATGACGAGATCGGCTTTGATGGTCTTGCGCATGCGGTGAACCTCCTTTGATGTTGACTAGCCGTAGAAAAACCGGACTCGCTTGCCGCAATGGCACGTCGCTCTGATGCCGCGGATCAGCGGCCCAAACGAGTCCTGTTCGATCATGTAGAATGAGATGCGGGTGTAGCCGCGCTTTTCCAGCGCTGGCCCGAGAATGTCGCGCTCGCCCTCGTAGTATTCGTCGAAGCTGAACTTGTCGGCGTCTGCGCCGAGGAACGACATCAACTCGAGCGCTTCCGCTTCTTCCTGATCTCGCTCGGCCAGACGTTTCTTCCGTTCGGCATGCCTCTCCGCTTCGCCAGGCGGGACCTTGACCGCGGACTTGCTGAGTTCAATTTCGGCGCTGATGTCATGGCCGTGGCTTGCAAGATATTCGGAGTCGGGCTTGGCGCCGTACGCCGGGTTCGTGTTTGCCGGATCGGCGCCGTCGTATTGGAGCACGACCTTGCCGGTGAGGCGATCGGTCCAGACGATGTCGTATGTCCGTTCGTCGGGCTCGAAAGTCGACCGGACATAGCGCGGGATCATCTGCGAAGGTGCGGCTTCAGACATGAATGCCATCCCGCTGCAATGCATCTGCAATCTCCGGTGCGATCGCCCCGCCGGTCATGACGAGGTAGGCCGACAGAAGAGCTGCGGCCAGTGTCTCGCCCTCGAACCTGCGGTCGACCCAACCGGTGTAGTCACCGCAGGCCTCGATCGCGTTGTTGGGGCCGAGATTGAAATCTGGGTTATCGCAAACGAGGGTAACGCTGTGACCTTCCTCGGCGCGCAGGGCCTCGATCAGGATCCATGCCGCCGGCGCCGGCTGCAACCGCGGAACGGACCATGCCTGAATGCTTGCCTCGCAGTGGCAATCCCTGCACTGGACCTTCTTGATCTCCTTCAGTCCGTCGTCGAGCGAAACCCAGTGGCTGAACCTATTCAGGTTGGTCGAGCGGCAGAGCGGGCAAGGCAACAGATCAGCCATTGGCCGGCCTCTTGATGTCGGCGATCACCTGGGCCGCGGCCTTCTCAACGGCGAAAGCAAGCCGGTCCGCGTCGCTACCGTTCATGAAGGCACGGAGCTTGCGCTCCGCAGCACGAGCGCGCTCCTCCAGCTTGTTGTTGAATTGGAGGAGTTCGGTGACACGCGCTTCATGCACCACCTTCGGCACGGTCTCAGGATTGTACTTTCGGGCCCGTTCGGCGGTTTCTTCAGTCGTCATGACGAGTGCGTCGATCAAGTGTCGCTTCGGCTTCAGCCGCCCGCCGAGCGCTCGTATCCACGAATTTTGAATGGATGCGATCTCGATCAAAAGCTGGTCAGGCGCCTCCGGCTTTGGCTCAGCCGGCTTCGGACACATGCCGAGTTCAGCAAGCCGGCAATCAATCTCGTAGATCGTCAGACCGACCGCATGTCTCACCGCGGAACGGATGAACTCGGTATTGATCGTGCCCAGAACATGGGTCTGGTGGCCTTCGTCCCAGACGGTGAAGTCGATCGTCCCAGTCGTGATGACGTCGGCCAGGCGCTGCGCGGCTTGGCGCCTATTGCGCAGATGGAGAGCTTCGTCGAGGAAATCGAGTTTCATGCCGCGCGCGCCTCCAGTGCGTCGATGTTCGCCTTGATGACTCGGAAGCTGATCGCGACGACGTCTGGATTGTCGTCCCAGGACTGCTTGCCGTGCAGGGTGCACCAAAGATTGGCGAACGCTGCTCTGGCGCTTGGAAAGCAGAAGTTGGATCCGAGTGCCGCCTGGTCTGGATTGTGATGCCAACCCTCGGCAAGTTGACCGTCAGCGCGGAAGCCGTGATCGACGTAGACCATACCCTCTGCGATCGCGTCCGTTTCGCTGATCTCTTGGACTGGTTCGATCTTTGTCGATGTCACAAGCAGCGTGATGCGCGACGCCCAGCGCGGCAGATGCATGCTAGCGCGTCGTCGGCCTAGCCATGAAGGACGTTCGCCCGCCGGTGGATAAGATCGATCTGGCGCCCAGGTGCCGGTTTTCTGATTTGCGATCGATCCGCCGGCATCGAAAACCACCGACATCTTGCGAGGCACGAGTTTGGAAGGCGGCACCGCATCCCATCTATTACTGACGCGCCAGTCCTCACGGACCCAGAGCCGATCGCCAGGCTTCACCTTGGTCCAGAAGGACGGCCGGTCGACGACGAAACCACCTTCGACAGCCCGCGCGCCGGCAGGAATCTTGGCATCCGGCCGGTAGAACCGTTCGGTCACGGCCGAGCGCCTCGTCATGGTCTTAAGATCGTCCAGCTCCGCATTGACCATTGGCGCTGAGAATAGAGCAGGAATGTCGGTCACCGCGCGGCTCCATAAATCGCCTCGCGGACAGCGCGGCATTTCTCGATGTCGAACCGGTCGTCGGTCCGTACGCCGCTCTCCATGTCGATCCAGTACCGGCCGGGCATCTGCTCGAGCACGGACATGACGCCACGAATATTCTCAGGGGATATGCCGCCGGCGTATCCGACTAGGCGGTTGCCGCCGGGATGCATGGGCCAGGCGGTCGGGGTCTCGCCGGTCCCACCAGAGCGGTCAAACAGCCAGTCGACTGAGGTGTCGCTCGGGAATTCGTCACCACGGCATTGCGCGATACCGCGCTTGATGCCCCAGCCGCTCCGGAAATAATTGATCCGTGCCGGAACCGGAGCGGCATGGTTGATTTGGCAGCGCTTGAAGTACCAGAAGTCGACGGGCGGCCGCTCGATGTCGCGCCCTTCCATGATCGCGTCGCTGTAATCGCCGCAGATGTGCGCGGACAGGCGAAGATTGCTCCACATGATGCGGGACAAACCATCGCCACCCGGATACCGCGGATCGACACCTTGACGCTTTGGGCTGAAGAGAACGCCCCACTCAATCGGATATAGCGAGGACAGATGTGCCATCGCTCGGACGCAGGTCCAGTTGTCGACACCGGCGAACGTGATGAATTCTGGCGTCATGCTGGCGCTCCATGATGCTGCTGGACGCGCAACGGGTTGTGGTAGCCCGTTGGCAAGTGTTCCTGCAGGTCCCGCTTGACGTAGTGCTTCACGCCGAGCGCCTGGCAGACCTCGATGATGCGGAGGGTGTAGTCATGCCAATCAATCGACCTCGCGACCTTCGGCACGTAATTCACCTTTCCAATTTTGTAGAGGTCGACGAATTCATGGGTCTCCTTGATGATCGCGATCGACGACTCCGCGGACAGCGTCGGCTCGAGCGACACCCAGGTGAAGATGCCGGCTTCGTAGAACCGGCGCAGCGTCTCGATACGGTCCCATGGCAGCGCCGCTTTGCGCTCCCATTCCTTCGAGATCGCGCCGTCCAGAGTCGTCAGCGTGCAAGCGTAGGCGTCGCGGTCGCGGCGGTAGAGGTCGATGAAGGGGAGGGCGCGGCCACCACCTTTCGACAACGTGCAGAACGCCATCCCGCCATCAATCAGAGCCCTGATAGTCAGTTCGGTATGCGCCAGGTCCCCGAGATGAAAGGGATCGCTGGAGAAGGTGATGAAGATCTGCTCATTCGGTCCGCCAGCAACGCCGGCGGTTCGGTAGCGGACAATGTCGCGGCGAAGACGTTCAAGATAGCCTGGCCGCGGCTCTGCCTTTTCATTGAACGTGTCACGAGGGATGTGCGTTGCGAGCGGGACATAGCAGTAGAGACACTCATGACCGCAACCGCGATAAGGATTAGTGGCCAGCGGCGCATATTCGCCGGCGTTACCCTTCGGTCGATAGATCACGTCCGCGCCGGGCACGACGGGCTGATCAGCAAAGTATCCATCCGCCGTGATCATCAGACGTCGTGCCTCGGGCAGCCATGGACCCAGTCGGCGCCAACCTGCGTCGCCTTCCAGCCTTCGCGTTTCGCCCGCGACCAAAAGACGTTCCAGTCCTCGCCGTGCTCCGCCTGGACGATCTCGTCGCAGGAGTCGCACTCGACGACATGATGGCCGTGCTGGAAGTCCTTCACTTCGTGGCTCCTTCTGGCGCCGCGTCGGTCCATTCCTTGTCGCGGCGGGTTTGCTCGAGCTTGGCGAGATAGGCCTCACGGAACTGCGCGAATGTCTCGAATTCACGGGGATCGTCGCGAAGCTTGAAGACGTCCCGCGATTGTCCGGCGTTTCGTCCGGTGCCGAGCCACGACGACAGCGAACCGATTACCTCGCCGCCTTCGTCGAGAAGGTCGTGACCGTAAGTGGAGCCACCGGTGGCGCGGATATGAAGCACCAAGCGCCGTTGGATGATGGGTTTGGCAGAATCCGTCATTCTCGCCCTCCCAGAGAGCAGGACGCGCCGTCGTACATCTCGACCAGGATGTCCTCGATCAGGGCGCCGACCCGCCGGCGCGCATTCCAGACGCAACTGTGATCGACGCCGAACGCGAGGCCGACAGCGTTTGGGCTATCGGACACGAGGCGGTGGGCGAGGCAGATCGAGATCAGGCGAATCCGGCAAGACCCGCTCCAGCGGGACTTCTCAAGAACGATGTGTCGGCCAACCTTGAATGCGCTGGCGATCGCGACCTGCAGCAGCTTCAGCCGAACCTTCATGCCGTAACCAGGCGGCGTATCGGCGGCAATCTCGAAATAGGCAGTGATGGCGCGGCGGATCGCCGTCTGCTCGGCATCCGCGCTCAGCCGAACAACACGCTCGCGTGGCTCACGCCGCTGATCTGGAACGATGTCGGCCGGCGGCGGCAGCATAATGACGACCGGCTTCGGCAGGAACGGATTCGGTCGCGGCGCCGGCGGGATGACGCGTGGCAATCGGGACCGGACCGCCGCATAGTGGCGGGCCAGTGCCGAGGCGCTCGAGAACTCGGGTGCCGTAGCCAGCAATATGCTCATGCCATTTTCCTGGACTGGAAGCCGCGACCTTTTGGAAATGACGACCGACCCTTGAGCTTGCGCTTTGGCTTGTCGGGCTTCGGGCTGGTCATGCGCTTGACCTTGGCGCGCCGATGGGAATCGGATCCCGCCGTCGTAGCCCCGTTGCCGTGCGTCCGGACATCGTGGCCCGCAACGGTGCACGCATCGATGTATCCAGGATCGTTCGCCGCTGGGATCGTGTCCTGCGCAACCGTGTCGAACTTCCGCTCCCAGAGCGCCGGGCGATGGTCAAACCGGGTATTGGCGAGTGTGCCAAGCTTCTCGCCGGTCTGCTTGCATCTACCCTCCTGGCGAATGACGACGTCGAGTTTCACTCGCGTCGGCATCGCTGGACGCTTCCATTCCGGTGGCGGACGATCGAGGATCGTCATTTCGCGATGATCCCTTCGACGCGCTTGTTGCAGGCAGCCATGTCGATGGCACCGGTCAGCCGCTCGACATGCACCGCATAGACCTCGGCGCGCTTCTTCTCCTGGCCGCCGGTGAACTTGCCGTTCTTGTTGATCCAGGAGTCCGACATCCTGCCGAGCTTCGGCGGTCCGCCGTTCTCAATCGTGGCCAACGTCTTGTGATAGGAAGAGAGGTCGGGAGCGGACCCGGTTGTCCCGCCACGGGAATCCTTGTCCGCTCCCTCAGCCGATGGTTGGGACTCACTCGGCTGCGCTTTGCTCCCGGCGGGGGGCACCGTACCGGACAGCAAATCAGGTTGGGACGAGCCATTGTCGCTCTGGCTCGTCCCGGCATCGGCCGGGGCTGGGGAAGCCGATGCCTGGTCTCGGGACTGCGTCGCTCCGCTGGTGCCCTGACCTGAATCCGTGGCCGGCTTCTCACCGGCCTGGCCGTTTTGCTGGTCGGCTCCAGATCGATTTTCAGTCTCGGACGCATCGGCCTGATGCGTCTGACCCTGTTGGGATTCGTCGGCTACTTCATTCGCGCCTCCCGTGGTCCGTTGATCGTTCGCGCCGGTCGTACCCTTGACCAGCGGGTTGTAATTTGGATCGCTGTCGGCCGGTTTCTCCTTTGCAAACATCTCCTCGACCGTCGCTTCCCCGTTCTTGATCGACATGAACATGCCGCGCAGGGTCGCGATGTGGTCCAGTTTGATGTCGCCTTCGCCCTCGATGCCGAGAGCCTCGAAGATCTGATCGGGCGTGACGCCGAACGATGCAAAGGCCTTAATCGCCTTTTCCCGGTTCTCGGACAGGGTGGCCGTGGTGCCGGCCACGATGGCACGCGCGGCATAGTAAGCTTGTCGGGTCACGCCGCGCGGAATGCCGGCGAGGATCGCGTTACGCTTCGCGATCGCAGCGGCCGCATTGCCGGTCACCGTGATCATGTCATTGGAGAAGACATGCCCTCCCGACGTCAGGATATTGCGCCGGATCGTGGCTTCCGATGCCATGTTCGTTTCGAGATCGTGGAACACGCCGAGCGCCTCGACCCAACCGTCCTTCTTATTGACGGTGATGACTCGAGCCTTGATGCGATTGTTGCCCCAACACTGCGCGGCAATCTCGGCCAGGCGGATGCTCGGTCCTTCGATCGGCTTGTTCTCGGTATCGTCGGTCGGGCCGTTCCGACCGCGTTGCTTCTTCTTACGAACAAGCGCGTAGAGACACTCCGCAGCGGTCTCCTCGTCGAGGGTCGCCAGCGTGCAGATATTCTCGATCGCCTTATGGATGCTCCGCGGGAATGCCTTCGCCGTTGCGATCTGGCTGTCGATCTCTGCCTTGAGGATTGCAGGCAGTGCAGAATCCATCATGTGGTCCGGCACAAGTCCGGTCGCCTCCATCCGGATTGCATCTGCGGGTGAAATGATCTGTTGTTGCATGTCGGTTCCTCAAGGTGATCAGATGAAAGAGTAGGGCGACCAGTCCGTATCGCCCCATTTCTGGGCCGGCAGGTCCGGCACCCATTCCTGGTCCGGGCCGAATTTCTCCACGAGCTCGCGATAGGTCACGATCGCGCTCTCGACGTCCGCGACGGCCGTCTTGAAGATCATGCTGCTGAGATCGAATTCACCGACGACGGGTTGCGGCGCGCCGCTCGCCTTGATCATGACCCAGACCCACTTCATGGCATCGTCGGAGTCCGGATCGGTCTCCGTGATGGCAAGCGCCTGAAATACTGCGTCCAGGAATTCTTTCGGGTATGGGTTGTTGAAGACCCGGCCCTCGGCATAGAGCTTCGCCGCGGCGCGTAGCGCCTTGATGTAGGAACCGGTCTGGAGATCGTAGCGCATGAGCGAGACGGCCTTCTTCGCCGCATCGATCGCGCGCACTTTGAAGATGGGGCGGAACGATTTGAGGTCGATGACGGCGTGAGATAACAGATGATCAATCCGCGCCTTCAGCCTGACGCCGTTCTCCGTGTAGAAGATGCTGACTTCGCTGGCGCCGGCAACGAACGTGCCGTCCTGCATGACGGGAGCCAGTTTTCGCTCCCGCTGCATCCAGCGTACCGCCATTTCGATGTGATCGAGAGCGCCGCGTGGAATGATAGTCCTGCCGACATTCTCGGCTTCAAACTTCGCGATGATCTCGTCCCAGATCAGGACGTCCTTATCGAACTCGCGAATTGCCGCGATCGCCTCTTCTTTCTTCTTGCCTGGCTTCACTCCGATCAGTTTGCAGTGGCGCCGGAGGTCATCCATCGTCACCAAGGCACCGACGTAATCGGTCACCGCCGGCGCGATGGCGAACCGTTCCGCGAGGGAGAGCCGCCCTTCCAAGGCACGGCAATGAATCGCATGGCCCCATTTGAGCGCCATGGTTTCTTTCTCATTCCCCGGGTAGAGCCGGTCATACTGGTATTCGATTGGATCGAGCACGAGTTCCTTGATTGAAGTCGACCCGAGCGCTTCGTCGGCGTGATAGGCGGTCTCGCCGAGGCCAAAGTATATGCCGTCCTCATGGCGGACAGTGTTGTTGCTGCGTGGAGCGGAGACGAGCGCGTTCATGGGCGAACCTTGGGCAGGACGTGGATTTCGACTTTGACGTTCGACACGGTCGTTACTCCGCCGCCTGGCGCACAGCGCCCTTGACGTGACCATCTTCGATGTGAACGGCGGTCGGTCGATTACTGTTGACCGTCTCAGCTATAATGAGCAGATCCTGCTGCTCGGCGAGATTGACGAGGGCTTTCCAGCTATCGTCATCAAGCAGCGCCGCATTCTTCGTCGTGATGAATCGGAGCTTCGGTTGCAACGCCACGGCAATCGCGATCGCGGTGCTCAGCTTCTGGGCCTGGCTCGCTTGGCCGAGAGGGTGACCGTCGAGGAGAACGACGCCGTCGCCGAAGGTGATGCCGGCGATCGGCATCTTGGCTTCTGCGATCGCATCCTGCTTGGCCTTCTCCCGGTCCTCCATCGCCTTGGTCAGGGCGGCGGACTGGCGCTCGAGAACCGTTGCCTCCTGGATGAGGCGTTCCTTTTCGGTCCGCATGCGCTCGGCGGCATCGAACTTGGCGTTCGCGTCCCGTGCCGCCGTGATCTTGGCTTGGAGATCGCCGGTATCGACAAGCGTCGGCTCGTCGCCGGCGTCGGCGATCTCCATGCGGACATCGGCTGCGGCAGCTTCGTCCTCCTGTTCGCCGAGTTCCAACCGGTCGATCTCGGCACGCAGTTCCTGTATGCGCTTCCGTTTCTGCTCGGCGGAGGCGTCGAGGCCGTCGGCGCGCTGCCGGCGCGCTGCCTGGGCTGCGCGGAAGCGCTCCACCTCGGCGTTTTTCTTGCCGGCTGCGGCGAGCTCGGCGACCAGAGCCGCCTCATCGAGGCGGGCCGCCGGTGCATTTTCGTCAATTGTGATGGCGTCCGCACGGGTCCTTTTCGATTTCGCATCCCGATTCACGTCGGTGCGATCGTCGAAGTCCTTCTGGTAGGCCGCAGCGATCGCATCGAAATCGACCCCGGGGACAAAGCGCTTCAGGAGGTCGAATTGATCCTTCGGCTTCATCGCGATGAATTCGAGAGGATCGCAACTCAGGGCGCCGATCAGGCCATTCAGCAGTTTCTGTGGATTCGAAAATTTCTCACCGTCTGCACCTTCGATGATCAGGCTGGTGTTATAGCCTTTCTCGTTATCGGCCTTCTTGATCCGGCGCGTGACCTTGTATTTCAAGCCGGAGTCATTGCCGATGTCGACAACGATACGTCCCGCATCCTCCCCATCATGAATTGGGTCCGATGGAATGAATTTCTCGCCACCCAACGCGGCCCAGAGCGCTTCGATGATGCTGGACTTGCCCTGACGATTCTTCCCGGTCAGTTCGAGCACGCGGCCGTCTGGCTTGATATGCACCGCGACGACGCGGAGAATTCCTTCAACGGCGAATGACAAAATTCGGTACGAGGTATCGGTCATCTGAGGTCTCTACTTGCTGGCCTGGCCCGGGTAGCCGAGCGCGGCCGCCAGATTCGGGCGAAGAAATGCTGGTGGACCTGGGGGAAGCCCGGTGCCGTCGTCCTGCTCCTGTTCGCGTCGAACATCTTCCAAGGTGCGCGGTGCCGGCCGCGCCGACGCGCGAGGAGGTGCGGACTGCTGGGGACGGGAGGCAAACGCTTCGTCCAATTGCTCTCGTGCCAATTGAGCAGACACAAATTGACGTTGCTCCGGCCGTGGCGCGGTGGTGCCGTCAGCACGGACCGGTGGTGCCTTCGCCGCCGGCGCGACCCGCGCACCTTCAGAGGCTAGGTTGACGAGAGAGGCGAGGGTGTCACGCGCGCTGAGCGACGATTGCACCAGCGCGCGCATCTGCGCCTCGAGGTCGGCATTGCGGCGGACCAGATCCTCGTTTCGCTCGCGCTCGGAGTGCAGGTCGCCCTGCAGCCCGCTGGCGCGGTCGACCGCTGCATTGAGCTCGCGCATCAAGGCCTCGACTTGGCCGTTCGCTGCAGCAAGGGCATCGACGTCGCGCTGCCAGGCTTCGCTGACTTTGTGCATGCTCTCGCCGAGCCGGAGCATGACGGCCGGATCCAATGTGACGCGGTGCTCAGCCATGGCCGACCCCCAATGCTGGCGCGGCGGAAACCACTAGGCCGAAGATCAACCCAGCGGTGGCAACGAACGCCAAAAGTTCACGACAAAATGTGCGCGCAAAATCAGTCACGCCTCTGAAGCCCTCTCACCGAAGCAAAATGCGACGCCGACCAGGACGCCGAGAATGAGACCCAATACGAGTCCGATGCCGAAACCCTCGAGCGAGTCACCGCCGATCAACAGGCCGGCGATGGCCAACAGAAGCAGCACTATGACGATGCGCTCTATCTTCATGCCGCCGTTCCCGCATTCAGATCGATGGGACCGAGCACGCGCGCGCGATCAATCGCGGCCAAAAGGCGCGGCTTGATCTGGGCATAGGTGTAGCCCCCAGTCGCCGGCCCCCACAGGATGGTGAAGGCGCGGTTTACGATGCGCTCGACCGGCCCGTCGAACGACAGGTTGTTCACGCGCAGCACCGTCGCCATCGCTTCGGTGAGGTCGAGATCCTGTGTCGGCGGCACGAAGCGGGGATCGCTCATGGCGCACCCCAGTCATCATTGAGGCCGGCGAGGGCGCGGTCCACCGCATAGTCTTCGGCCAGATCGGCCCCACTCTCGCGGCGAAAGCCGTATTCCTCGGGATGAGCGAGCAGGTCGCTGACGATGCGGTAATAGGCTTCGCGCTCATCGGATGGCGCCGCCTCGATCTCGGCACGAGACGCAAAGAGAAGGCTGATGCCTGGCGGCGGCTGATAGCCGTCGCTCACCGAATAGGGGCCGGCTTGTCGAAGCCAGGCGTCCACCCGTTGTCCAACGTAATGACCTCGTTCCCAACCCGCTCGAGGCGCTGCACGTCGAACCAGTGCGATTCCTTGTATGCGCCGTTCTCGCCGACCTTCGGCACCAGCAGGGCCTGGTTGCAACCGCTGATGTATTGGCAGTGACCGACGACCACTCCCTGGAAGCCGGTGATCTTGTCCCTCTGTGTCGTACCGAGCATGTATCGAATCCCTTATGACTGTGATGGAAACTGCTTCTCGCGGGCCGAGCGCTACTTCGGCGACCACGCCGCCGCGAGAATGGTCTCGGGTGACGGCGGGGCACTTAGCGGTTTCAACCGCCCTTCCCGATGGAGCCGTCATCGCTTCGCGACCGCCCCATGTCATTGACCCGGGCTCATGGATGCCAAGGCCGTCACCCGAACTGAAATTGGTTGCGGAGACAGGATTCGAACCTGTGACCTTCTGGTTATGAGCCAGACGAGCTACCGTGCTGCTCCACCCCGCAAAACTGGTTGCCGCTGCCGACATCACGAAACCGCCTTCGGTTGCGAGTGCCCGACGCAGGGCGGCGAAAATTGCAAAATCTTGGCCGGTGCCCGCTGCTGGACGAGCAGGCGCTCGACGGCTTTGGTCTGCAGTTCCAAATACTGGTTGCACGTATCGTCGTGCAGATCCTGAACGGCCTGGCGCAACTGCTCCGCCGTCGCACCGCTCCTCGCAAGAGCATGCAGCCGATGAATGTTCAGTTGGACGATCTTTTCGAGCTCGGCGGCACGGAAGCCGAGATCGTCGACAATCAGGTTAGGGTCCCGAGGAGCGGTCATGCCGGCGCTCCCTCGACGATCACCGGCGCAACCTCGAAGATCTCGAACGTCGCTTCATCCTTCCGCAGATGTGACGTGCTGGTGCACATCGCCTTGAGCGCGTGCCTCTCGCTCTTGGTCGAGAAGCCGTACATCTGCCAGGCCTTACCGCTCTTGAGACGGCCGCGGGCAAGCCAACCATGAGTCACGGGAATGTTCCGCACGGACTCGGTCTGGATCCTGCCGTCGGCGAATTTGGCGACATAGCGGGATCGCGCAGGGCGCCCGGACGGAGCGTCCAGGTTCACTAGGCTGGTTGTGGAGGGGGTGTCGAGCAAGTCCAGATCTCCCGTGGCAGGGAGATTGAAAGCATAGCTTACAAAACGATGCAAGCAGAAAATGAAAGTATTGCTTTCAAAATGTTTGGCGAGGTAGGCTGAGGCCTCATCGGCGCCTTTAAGGCCCGAATCGTCGCCCTCCAACTTTTCGGCTCGGGATGCCTGATCGCGGCTACATCAAGCTCTACCGCTCAATCTGGGATCACCCAGCATTTCCGAACGAACCGTACACGCGTCGTGAGGCATGGACCTGGCTAATCAGCAAGGCTGCGTGGAGGGCGACACGTGTCAGAGCAGGCGAACACATCGTCGACCTAGATCGCGGTGAAGTGCCCGGCGCCGTGCGCTATCTCGCGGCGAAATGGCAATGGAGCAAAGGCAAAGTGGAGCGCTTTCTTGAGTCGCTCAAAAACGAGCACATGATCGAGACGCGATCCGGGACAGGGATCACGGTCATAACAATATGCAATTACAACAGTTATCAGGGTGGGGATGATGATGACGGGACGCCGGCGTTCCCGGAAGCGGGACGCGATCGGGACGCGACCGGGACAGGATCGGGACAGAGGCGGGACGCAGGCGAGGACAATAGAAAAGAAATAAAACATTCAAGAAAGGAAGAAGGGGAAGAAGGGAATAGTGCGCTCGGCCGAACGGCCGAGCTTCAGTCCGAGCAGCCATCCTTGCTACAGGACGATGGCATCCCCCCCAATGCCGTACCGGCCAAGCGAAAGCGCCGGCGGCGGATGACCGAGCCGCTTACGCCGCTAGATCCGACCTGGCGATTGTCTGAGAAAGACCGGCAGTACGCGCGCGACCGCGGCTGGTCGGATCGCGAAATCGATTTTCAGTTCGAGAAATTCCAGAACCATCACATTGGGAAGGGCAATCTTTGGGCGAAATGGTCTCGAGCCTGGATGACCTGGGTCGGCAACGGCTACGATTTCCGTGGCAGCCGACCGCATGGCGGTCCCGGCACCCCAATACCGAACCGGGCGGATACAGCGATCGAGGGGATGATGCGAGGCCTAACGGAAGAGGATTATTTTGCGCGAGATCGATAAGAGGCCGGCGCGGGCAGGGGAGGTATCCGTGCCAACATTCGGAGAACTGGATCCGCTGTTGCGCGAGCTGGCCGCCGCCCGCGAAGCGGCAGCCGTGGCGCAGTCCCCCACACCGGAACTGCTCGTCATGCTCG
Source organism: Bradyrhizobium sp. Ai1a-2 (assembly GCF_000426245.1). GTDB lineage: Bacteria > Pseudomonadota > Alphaproteobacteria > Rhizobiales > Xanthobacteraceae > Bradyrhizobium. The sequence goes on from NZ_AUEZ01000004.1 coordinate 36,298, forward strand.
ACGCCGCCATCGCCATCTCGGCTCAGCATGCGGATCGGTTGGCGGAGGCCACAAGAGCAATCCCGCGGGCCGGTGTCGTGGCCTATCTCGGATTGCTGCTCAAGGCCTATCCCAACCCGGGAAGCCAGGATGCGGCGATCTTCGGCGGGTTCATGAGGGATGACGTGATGTCGCTTGAACCGTCATTCGGCGCGGTCGAGATGGCGTGCCGGCGCTGGCGACGGAAGTCGAAGTTTCTGCCCGCGATCGCTGAAATGATGCTCGAGGTGAAGGTGGCCAATGACGAACTCAACGGCGCGGCCGATTTCGTCCGGAGGCTGCCAAGACTACGCGCGGCCTGCGCGGCCACCCTCAGTTCGTCTTGATCGGTAGCGGCAACGCGCCGAAGGTCCCGTAATTCGGGAGTAGGGTGCACATCCAGCCACCGGCGTCGAGGCGCAGGCAGGACGCCAGGATCTGGAGCGAAGGGTTTGGATCCGGCACGCGGATGTAGAATAGCTTACGATCGCCCGTCGTTTTCGACCCAATGAGCGTCGTCTTGTGGTGTGCGAAGTACGACGCGTACTTGGCGTTCATCGCCCGTTTGACAGTTTCGAAGCTGAGACCCTGATCGGTCTCCTTCGGCTTCTCGGCGTTGGCCTTGTCGAAGCAGGCCAGGCGGGCCGACGCGTCGGAGATTTCCTTGCAACTCTCGCCGCGCGCGCCGGCGCCAAGACTGATCAGGATGACGCCAACGAGGAATGATCTCGACATTGAAGCCGTGGCCGCCCTGGCTCCTGCAGTGCGAGCAGAAGAGGTGAGACCCGAGCATGTCGATCGTCGTGTCTGGAGAGATCCCGTAATATTCAACATCGTCTTCGGTCCAGACCGTACCGTGACCACAATCGCTGCATGAAATTTCGAGAAAAGGCTGCGAGACAACGGTTTTCGCAGTATTGCCGCCCATGAACGCCCCGGTATCGACTGGTTGTTTTGGGGCATGATTAAATCGTTTTGGGCGAGAGTCGAATCGATTCTTGGGCGACTATCTTTGGTAGAGTCAGCCCTCACCGGTGCCCACGATCTTGTGGACTGAAACCACGCTCGAGCGACGGAAACGCATCTCGCGATCTTCGCCTTCCGGTGGGTTCAATTGCTCCACGACTAATTCCGTAGCGCTATACCGCTTGAACCGCTTAACGTATCCTGAGAACTCGCCGTCGTCTTCGCGGATCTTGATAACGACATCATCGCCAGGAGCGACGGGCCGGTGCGGATTGACGTGGAGTATCTCTCCAGGCCTGAACCGCTCAAGCATGGAGTCGCCATGCGCGTAAACGGCGTAGGCATCGTTGACAGCTTCCAAGCTCGGCGGAGCGAAAATCTCACCGACCTGGTGCTCGTTGAGGATGAATCGCCCGTTCCCGATGTCGCCCATCACAGCCTGTCCCCGGATAGGTATTCTTTGCCGCGTTTGCCTCGGAAGCGGCGGAGCAGATGAAGCATTGGGGGCGGCCCGTCCCGGTCGTTGCGTCGGAGCGGAGAGTGGCGGAGCGGCCTGCGCGCTGCCTTCGCCGTCGGCAATGAACTCGACCGTCGAGTTAAGCACTTTGGCCAATGCGACCAGGTTCTTGCTGTCGATCCCCTTGTTGAGCTCCCAGTTACCGACTGCTCCGCGCGTGATCTTGGTCCTGGTCTCGCGCGAAATCTCGTCGGCGAGCTCTTCCTGCGTGAGCTTCGCCACCTTCCTTAAGTGTTTGATCCGAGAGCCAATAGTGTTCATTCCCGGACCTTTGCATGGAAAGGGAGATGCAATCACTGACAGAGATGCTTGCATTGTATTGAAAGCTATGCTTTCAATTCGAGATGGCCGACACGCACCGAAAATCCGCCGACGAGATCAAAACCGCCGCTCTCCGAAAGGTGAAATCCGCCTTCCGGGGCGCCACGGGCCTGTCTCGCGCGCTTGCGGAGCGCGGTACCAAGCGGCCACCCAGCCCCCAGGCTATCTCGCAGTGGGAGCAAGTGCCGGTCGAGCGCGTCGCCGACGTTGAATCGGCCACGGGAATCTCTCGTCACCTGCTTCGGCCTGACATCTACGGCCTGCCGAATGACCCCAGCCTCGTGGACTCGCTCTTCGAAGAAGCCGGGGCGGAGGGCTGATGCATGTCCCGCCCGCTTGTTTACTTCGCGCAGGCCGGTGACGGCGGCCCTATCAAGATAGGATTCACCTCTGCTGATCCGAGCGATCGGATCGCTGCGCTGCAGACGGGATGTCCAACAAGGATATCGCTGCTCGGCTATTTGGCTGGAAGTAAGCGTGACGAAGCTGGCCTCCACCGCCGCTACTCGTATCTTCATCTGAGCGGCGAATGGTTTCGCGCAGACGAGAGCCTTATCGAGGCGATTGGCGCAATGCTCCAGCCTGAATTTCAGTGGCCGCCGGAGGAGAGAGTCGTTTGCGCACGGGCCCTGCCGCTGGAACCGACGATATCCGACATCATCTGGGCAGCAGGCGGCCCATCGAGAATAGCCGAAGCATCGAAAGGTGAGATCAGCGTTGATGCCATTCACAAATGGCGCCGCAACGGCATTCGCGATTGGCACTGGGCTCTGTTGATGAGCCTGTGCGACGTTTCCGTCGATCAACTCTATCGCGCCAATCTCACTGCGGCGGACTTCAACCGCATGTTGGAGGTCGCATAGCGTCATGATGGTTGCTGTCCGTACAACACGCGCAGGGACGCCGCCTTCGTCGCCAGCCTCGTCGCCTGGTCGATCAGTTCCGGTGCCCGGATTGCCCAATGCGTGTCGGTTCGGCCGCTGGCGTGCATCAACAGGCGTGCCGAAAGGCGGTCGAGCATGACCGCGGCGCAACTCTTCGGCACCAGCCCGCCATCGATCAGCATCTGCAGCATCGCGTCGAAGGATTCCTCCGCGATCAGCATCCGTGTTCCGGCCAGGGCGGCGCGCGCCCAGTCATCGTCTTTGATGTCGATCGCCACCGGCGCGGCAATCTCGTTTTTCCTCGGGAAATAGGGGGTGTTCATCATGGGAACAACATCGCTCAGCATCGGTCCCGGAGCAAGGAACCACGCTGCAGCTTCCCGCAGTGCCGATTGCAGGAAGCTGCAGTCAGGCAAATTAACCGCTGAAATCATTCGCATTTCTCAGAACGCGATAAAGGGCGGCAGCTTTCGAAAGATCCTTGCCGACCGCGCGAAGTGCTCGCTGCGTACGATCGATGCGTGGATATCGCGCGAGAGCCCCATGGGCTTAGAGCATGTGTTCAATGTGCTCGATGGGCCGGATGGTGTCGCTTGCCTCGAAGCCTTCTGGGAGCAAGTGCCGGAGCACGTTCGCGATCGATTCCTGGAGCGCCAGATCCTCGAACGAGAACTTCGCGAGGCCGAAGAGAAGATCCGTCGGGTGCGGCGCCAGAGCGAAGACCTCCAGATCACCATGGACTTGAAGCGGCGTTGACTGTGTACGCGCCGCGCGGCTCGCGGCAATCGAGTTTCTACAGGTTCACCGTGTTCGACACTCTTGCCGCGATCGCTGCCATCATCGCGGGTTTCTGCAAGCAGCGGACAGACCGCCATGCCGAGCGCGGCGAATTGTGGTCGGCGCGCGCCTGGCTTTGGCTAGATATCGAACGCTGGCTTCGCCTTCGCTGCGTGAAGACGCTCGCGGAAATTCGCGCCAACCGCGAGGCCATGAAGCGATGACGGAATTGACCTGGACCGACGAACGCGTCGAACAACTGAAGAATCTTTTCGCGGCCGGACTTTCCTCGAGCCAGATCGCTGCCGAACTCGGCGGAGGCATCAGCCGCAATGCCGTAATCGGCAAGGTTCATCGGCTTGGGCTCAATGGCCTCCCGCGGAAAGAGCCGTCGCCGGCGCCACGCGCTGGAAGGCGGCCATCCACCAAACGGTTTATTCGCATCGAGCGACCAGAGCCCAAGAAAGAAATCATTGTCGATGAGCATGCCGCGAACATGCCCGATGTGATCAATCCGGATGCGGTCAGCGCATTCGATGCCACGATTCCGGTCGCGCGTCGCAAGGGTCTCATGGATCTGCGGAAGTGTGATTGTCGGTGGCCGGTCGGAGATCCTGCGTCCCCGGATTTCTTCTTCTGCGGTGGCCCTACCAAGAGCGGTTTGCCGTACTGCGAGCCTCATTGCCGCGTCGCATATAAGGATGCGGCCCAGCGGCGCCAGGAGCGGGGGCTACTTTCATCCGAGGAGAAGGCTCGTCGCGTCATGCAAGGAAAGGCACGCGCCGAGCGGATGCGCAGACAGGCGGCCGCAGAATGACCGCCCCGACCATCATGCAGGACTATGCCCGCAAGGAGTGCATTGTATCGCTTATGGTGGTCGAGCATGCCGGTGGCAAGGCCGCGGCCAACTTGGTCGTCGAAGCTCACCTTCAAGCAATCGCAACCTACCTCAAGGGTTCGATCGGCCCGCGCGCGGCCTACGACGTTTTCAGCAGGCATGCCGACGAGATCATTCGGCCGACCCTTGATAACTCGAGGGCGGCACCATGATGGGTCTTACCGCGGTCCAATCACGCTGCTTGGTGTTCGTGCGCGACCGGATTGCGGAGCGCGGCGTGTCACCTTCGTACCGGGAAATCGCCGATCACCTCGGTATCAAGAGCAAGGGACAGGTCTCGAAGATCGTCGACGAGCTCGCCACGCGAGGCGCCCTGGTCCGGATCCGCAACAAGGCCAGGACGCTGGCGCTGCCTGAGCCCGTCGCCGGATCTGGTCTCCTCGTCAAGCCGCATCCGGAAGTTCGCCGGGCAATCGAGGCCTACGCGCGCCAGCACCACATCAGCGTCCGGACGGCAGCCGAAGAGGCCCTCCATGTCTATTTTGTGGATGCGGCCGCCCAATGAGCGCGATCATCCAAAAGCTGCGCGATCGCATCGCCGACCTCGAGGAGGAAGTCCGCCAACTCCGCGAAGAGTTGTCGGGCGATAGGTTTAGCTTCCCCGCGGAGTGGAAGCTGGCGCGCCAGGAACGGCTGGCATTGAGCTCGCTCTATGCATCACGCGCAGGATATCGCTCGACGAACGCCCTCCATAGCGTGATCTCGCGATCGAGCGCGGATACCCAGCCGCAAATGGTGATCACGATCGTCTACCGGCTTCGCCATAAGGTTGAGCCGTTCGGCGTATCGATCGAGGCCCGCCGGGGCGCCGGCTACGCCTTGACGGCGGCCGGCCGGAAGAACCTCAGCAAGTTCGTGATCGAGGCGAGGCGCTGAGCATGATCATCAACATCGATCACTTGAAGCGTTTGGCTGCAGACCCTAGCCACGCACTCGAACTCGGTAAGGCCGCCGAGCACATCGTATGTGCCGATTTGATCCTGAAGGGGTATCGCTGCTACCTGAGTGATCAGGGCCTCCCATATGATCTCGTCGTCGACCTCAAAATCCGGCTTATTCGGGTCCAGGTAAAGGCCTGCTGCTTTGCGCGCGGACGCAATGCCGGCCGTAAAGAACTGAGGTTCGCCTACTCGTGGAGTATCCGCCAGCGCGGGCGAGGTCGAAAGGGAGCGCGCCTGAGCGCCGAGCACTGTGATGTTGTGGCGCTCGTCGCGCTCGACATCGGCGTCACCGCATATCTTCCACTCGAACTCTGTGGGCAAGGACTACGGCTCGAGCCGCCTGGTTCGCCGCTAAGCGCTTCGTTCACCTCTGGATCGCGATGGGCTCGAAATGTAGACCAATTTCCTTTCGAGGAAGCGATCGGAGGTGATCTGTCAAGCTACAAGGCAAGCCGCGGCGCGCACACGCATTGCATCCATGGGCACGAACTGACAGCCGATAACATCTATGTTGACGCTCGCGGCAACCGCCTGTGCCGCAAATGCATCAGCGCGCGTAGCAAGTCCTATCTGGAGCGAAAGCGAGCCAAGGGAGCTCAAGAATGAGCACCTGGTATTTCGACCCGCTCCCGATGTTCGGATTTGACGTAGTGGACGTTGACCCTCCGACGCACTTCCAACTTTATTCCGAGAAGGGCAACAGAAAGTCGGCATCGGCACAGTACGACATCATGTCGTGGGATGATCTGGCAAAGATGCCGGTTGGCCATCTCGTGCGCGGCAACGGCATCATCACGCTTTGGGCTTGCCCACCGACGCTCGAGCAATCGCTTTGGCTGTTGAGACAGTGGGGCGCCCGCTTCAAGACTGAGCTCGTGTGGCCAAAGGGGCGCATGACGACGGGCTATCGGTCGCGCGGCATGCACGAGTCCGTTTTGCTCGGCGTGTTCGGCGACGAGCACCAGATCCACGACGCGCTTTACGGCGTGATCAAGGGTAAAGCGCGCGGTCATTCCCAAAAGCCGCGCGAGTGGTACGCGCACCTCCGCAAGAAGACGCCGGGCCTCAGCCGGTTGTGCCTTTTTTCGCGTGAAAGCCATGAGGGATACACGCACTGGGGCAACGAGGTCGGCCTACTCGACAACGATGTGAAGCTCGCTCGTCAGCAGAAAGAGAAAGTAATCGCGCCGACGCCTCTCTTCGATCGATTGGGAGAGGCGGCCCCGACCAGCGGATGCATCGAGCCTATCGAATTCGCGCGAGCGAATGAACTGCTGTTGTAACCCCAACCGGAGGACTGCTATGACCACTGAGCCGCCCAAAAATGAATATCCGCAACTCTCAATCGATGCCGTGAGCATCGCGCTGATCCGTGAGGCAAAACGGGTCAAGGACAAGAAGCAGGGCGAGTTGCGCGCCGCCTACACCACCGCTGATCTCCGCGGGCTTGACACCGAGGCGGCGAAGGTCGCGATAAAGCTCGTCGAGGACGGCAGCGAAGCTATCGATGCCTACTTCAATCAATTCAAGAAGGTCGGCGAGTACATCGGCGTGATGGGCAAGGTGTTGGCGCCTGCCCAGTACGAGATGTTCGGGCCCAAGATTGGACCGGTCCCAGAGGACGAGCGCGCGAAGCGTGAAGGACGTGCCGCCGGCTTCTCCCTTGACCCGGAAACTTCCGACAAGAGCAACCCTTACGACATCGGCTCCATCAAAGGCCAGCAGTGGCTCAGGGCCTTCGACGACGCCCGACAGGAGCGCGATAGCATCATGTCAATGCAACCGCCGGCGCCGGAAGGGGCTGCGGCAAAGAGCGACGGCGAAGAGGACGGCGGGGCCTGACCCTAAATGCGCATCCTGGGCATGGACATCGCGACGACCACCGGCCTCTGCATGCTGGACGGTGATCGCTATGTCTTTGCCCGGGCGTTCCACTGGGAAGGGAAATACTCCGGCCAGGTTTTCAGGCACTTCAGAAAGACGCTCTACAAGATCGTCGAGGACAACCGCATCGAGTATGGCGCCGCCGAAGAGCCACTGCGCACGGATATCGAGATCAAGGGTAAACCAACCGAGGACAAGCCAGAGCCGGAGTCGACGCGCCCTCCTATGAAGACGTTCCAGCGCATTTACGGTCTGTGCGCAATCGCGGAGGAGGTCTTTGAGGCGCACAAGGTCCCGTTCAAATATGTCAACCAGGGAACATGGCGAAAGGCCTTCACCGGAAACGGCCGCGCAACGAAGAATGACTCGCTCGCCTACGCCCAACTGATCGACAAGACGATCACCTCACTCGACGCCGCCGAGAGCCTCGGCGTGGCGTGGTGGCTTCGTGGCCATCTCGATCCGCGCTTCGCATCACCGCGCGGCGATCTCTTCGAACCGACGCTCATACCGACACGAAAGGAGACGCCATTTTGAAAGCCACGTTAGAACACGCCGCACTGTTGAAGGTGCTCGGCAGGGTGCACCGAATTCTGGAACGCCGCAACACCATTCCGATTCTATCGAACGTCCTTATCGAGGTCGACCAGGACGTCATCAACGTTCGCGCTACGGACCTGGATATTCTCATAGCCGACCGGATGAAGGCCGAAGTTGCGCGGAAGGGGGCCACCACTGTCCCCGGGCATATGCTGCATGAGATTGTTCGAAAGATGCCGACCGGCAGCCAGGTCTCAATCGAGGTCGATGAATCGAAGTCGCCGTCGATGATCGTAAAGTCGGGCCGGTCGCGGTTCACTTTGCAGACCTTACCTGTTTCGGATTTCCCCGATCTGTCGGCGGATGATCTGTCGACATCGTTCTCGATGCCGGGCAAAGATCTGTTGCACCTTGTCGAGAAGGCGCAGTTCGCGATCTCGACCGAGGAAACTCGCTTCTATCTGAATGGCATCTTCTTCCATTGTGCTGGCGGCCATAACGCGCCGACGCTCCGTGCGGTCGCCACAGATGGCCACCGGTTGGCGCAGGTTGAAATTCAACTGCCCGACGGCGCTAAGGACATGCCTGGGGTCATCATTCCGCGGAAGACGGTGGGCGAGTTGTCGCGCCTGTTCGGTGCCGACGACACCATTCAGATCGAGGTATCGAGAGGGAAGATTCGGTTCTCGGCAGGCGACATCGTCCTGACTTCCAAGCTGATCGATGGAACCTTTCCGGATTATCAGCGTGTCATCCCCGTCAACAACGACAAGGTGTTGAAGGTCATTTGCAAGGACATTCGGTCGGCGGTGGATCGCGTCGCCACCGTCTCCTCCGACAAGGGAAGATCGGTCAAGGTTTCGTTAGAGTACGGCAAGGTCACCCTGTCGTGCCAGAATCCCGATGCTGGCACCGCTACGGACGAGTTGGAAGCGGAGTTCGAAGGCGCCTCGCTCGAGATCGGCTTCAACAGCCGGTACATCGGCGACATTCTGGGGGAGATCGACGGCGATGTTCTGACCGTCAAGCTGGCTGATCCCGGATCTCCGACCATCTTCACCGGCAGCGACGCCGGTTCGCTCTACGTCCTCATGCCGATGAGGGTGTCGTAGCGTCATGGCAGATTGGCGGAAGATCGAGACGGCGATCGAGGATTACTTTCGTCGCCAAGGCACGCCAGCCGCACGAGCGGGCGGTGACCTCTTCGTTGGCGCGATCACCCCAGAGGTCACTCATCGAAGTGCCGACGATGGCCACGCGACGACCGTCCTCACTATCGACGAGGAAGAAGAGATCGCGTTCGTTTCGTTGAGCGATCTCGCGCGCGAATTGGAGGCGCTGAAGTGACAGCGCTTTTTCAGGTCGACATTAACCATGCTCATCTTTTCTGCGGAGTCGGTGGCGGTGCAAAAGGATTTAACAAGGGCCGTGCAAAGGTCGGAAATCTCGTCGCTCGATTCAGATGCCTTGGCGGGATCGACAGTGATCCGGCGGCATGCCGCGACTTCGAGTCGCTGGTCGGTGCCAAAGCTTCCTGCCGCGATCTTTTCTCCCGGGAGCAATATCGGGACTTTCACGGCCACGAGCCACCCGCTGGCTGGGTCGAGTCGCAGCCGGATGATGTTCGCCGTGATTTCGGCAACGAGCATCCGCATATCTGCTTCCTGTCTGCACCCTGTAAGGGCTTCTCGGGACTGCTGTCTGAGAAGATGTCCGGGACACGCAAGTACCAGGCGCTGAACGGTCTCACGCTGCGCGGCATCTGGCTTGTGCTCGAGGCGTATAAGGACGATCCGGTCGAGCTCATCGTGTTTGAGAACGTGCCGCGGATCGCGACGCGGGGTCGCTATCTCCTTGATCAGATCGTCGCGCTGCTGCGTGCGTACGGACGCCTCGGACAGAGCCGCAAGCGGTTCCTCCTTGTGGCGCGATACGCCGCAAAGGTTCCGCCATTCGTCTACACGCCGGTCAAACACCCGCTGCGCGGCGTCGGCGAGATCCTCGAGAAGCTTCCGATCCCCGGCATCATCCCGGGCCTCGGCGGTCCGATGCATAGGATGCCGGCGCTGCAATGGAAGACGTGGGTCCGGTTGGCGTTCGTTCGCGCCGGCGCCGACTGGCGCTCGCTGAACGATCTTGCGGTGCGGGACGGCCATCTCCGTGACTTCGGGATAGTCCCGGACGAGGATTGGCACAGAGGCGTGCTCGGCGTTCGTCGATGGGATGACACATCCGGCACAGTGACGGCGCGAGCCAATCCGACGACGGGGGCATTCAGCGTGGCGGACCCCCGCGAGATCCGCGCCCAGGACTTCCACGGTCTTAGGGTGAATAACTGGAAGGGCACGGCCGCCGCGGTGCCGACACAGCGTAGCCCTGGCTCAAGCGCTCAATCCGTCGCCGATCCCCGGATCGACGGTCACGAGAAAAGCGTGCAACTCGGCGTTGGTCACTGGGACCAGCCGTCGGCGGTGGTGAAGGGGGATGTCTCGGTCGGTACCGGCCGATATGCCGTGGCGGATCCTCGACTCGAGCGCGAGGTCTTCAACTCGACGTTCCGCATCGTCTCCTGGCCGGAGACATCGCCAGCGATCGCCGGGCCTGGTGGTGCTGGTGGCGGGCTCGCCGTCGCGGACCCGCGTCCGGCGCAGCGGGATGACTACAAGCAAACCAAATATCGGGTGACTGGCTTCGATGAGGCCTCCGGCGCGGTCATCGGCGCCTCGACCACCGGCACCGGAGCTTTCGCTGTCGCGGATCCCCGCCACCACAACTGGCATCCCGGCGCGTCGAGTTCGAAAGAGCGCGTCACGGCATGGGATGAAACGGCGCGTCCGATCACCGGATCTCAGCAGGTGGCGTCGGGTGCCGGAGCCGTTGCTGATCCCCGGCCAGGCTTTGGGAAGGGAACGCATCACCACGTCTTGAAGGTGACCGGTTGGGATCAGCATGGCGGCACCGTAACGGCGTCAACGCATCCATCTGGCGGCGCGCTCTCCGTGGCCGATCCGCGTCTCGCCGACGGCACCCGCAATTCCGCGCTGGGAGTCCAGGGCTGGCATGATCACTCCGGTGTTGTAGCCGGCGAGAGTCATCCGACCAACGGCGCCTTTGCCGTTGCCGACCCACGGCCGGAAGCGCTCTCGGACGAGAAGCGCGATGCCTATCTCACCGGTGGTCACTACGGTGTCGTGCCTTGGGATGAGCACAGTGGCGCGGTGCCGGCGCACGCTAAAAACAACAACGGGCCATGGTCGGTCGCCGACCCACGCGAGACCGGAGACGGTCCGACGGACGAGACGGCACCATGGGACAAACTCCCGGCCGCCAATGACAAATTGGTGTGCGTCATCCGTGCCCTGGACGGGACATGGCACAGGCCATTCACGACGCTCGAGCTCGCCGCGCTGCAAGGCCTCGTCGACCTCGACGACGAAGAGGAGAGGGCGGCGCTTTCGCTGGATGCGCGCGACCCGGAATGGGTCGCCCACATCGAGCGGATGAACAACGTGCTGGTGCTGGACGGTGCGTCAGATAGCGCCTGGCGCGAGCGCATCGGAAACATGGTCCCGCCGCCTGCGGCGCAGGCGATCGCCGGCGTCTTCGGCACCACGCTGCTCGGCGCCTGGTCGGGCCAGACCTTCATGATGGGATCAACACCGATTTGGGTGCGGCCGGTCGCGGTCGCGCTCATGGCTGCTCAATCCACCTAAAGGAGAAATCGATGAGCGAGTTTGCCCAATTCGTTGCCACGGTCGCGCTGCTGGCGCCTGTCGCCGCATATGCGGTCTACCGCCGGTGGTCGAAGTTGAAAGGCAGCACCTGAAGGAAAACACATGCAGGTCATCGCGGAAATCGTCGGTGGATTGGTCCTGATCGGACTCGTCCTCGTCGGCGCGGACATCGTCGTCAAACGCCTAACCACCAAGCAGAGGAGATAATAGGAAAATGCCACAGATAAGATACCGGGACGAAGAGATTTCAGTTCAGAGCCGAATTGGAGGCTACGTCATCCTTGTCGGGATTGCCGCGTGCGTATTGCTTGGCATGACCGTTCTATTTGGTAGCTGGTACACCGTAGATCAGACCGAGCGCGGGGTGCTTTTGCGCAACGGAGCCGTCGTCGGAGTTGCACAGCCTGGACTCGGCTTCAAACTCCCGATGATCGATGGTGTGACGAAGATCAGCGTCAAGACGTCGACGTACACCTGGGACAAGATGAACTCCTACTCCTTCGATCAGCAGCCTGCTGATCTCAAGGTGAGCGTTACCTTCCGCATATCCCCCGAGAAGGTATCCGATCTCTACGGGAGGTTTGGAAGTATCGAGACGGCGCTCAACCAAGTCGTCAGCCCGGTCGTGAACCAACAGGTCAAGGTGGTCTTCGGGCGGTACACCGCGGTGCGGGCGATCCAGGAGCGCGGGGCGCTGAATACGTCGATCAAGGACGCAATCACCGCGACCTTGAAGGACGATCCGATGATCATCATCGAGAGTGTGCAGCTCGAGAACATCGACTTCAGCCAGAACTACCTGCACTCGATCGAGCAGCGGATGCTTGCGGAAGTCGAAGTGCAGAAGCTGCAGCAGAACGCCGAGCGCGAGAAGGTGCAGGCCCAGATCACGGTGACGCAGGCGACGGCGAAGGCCAACGCGATTCGCGCCGAGGCTGAAGCGCAGGCCGACGCCATCAAGCTGAGGGGCGAGGCTGAAGCCTCCGCCATCCGGGCACGGGGCGGAGCGCTCGGCGATAACCCTCGTCTCGTCGAACTCGTCCAGGCGGAAAAGTGGGATGGGAAACTGCCGGTCACGATGGTCCCCGGCGGGGCGACCCCGTTCGTATCCGTGAAGTAGCGATGTCGACGGAAGTCATTCTCGGGCTCTTGATGCTGGCGGTCGCTGCCGGCGGCATCATCGCCTGGATCAAACTGTCATAGGTCGACATGGCGAAGACACCGAAACCGTTCGAGACAGAAGCCGCTCTTTGTGCGCGGTTTCTCTCGGCATTGCCAGATGGGTGGACGGCCTATCCGGAGACGGCGGGATGGGACATATTGCTTGCGCGCAATGCTGATGGCTTCCAGATCGGCATCGAAGCCAAACTTCGGCTCAACACCGAGGTCATCTCGCAGGCGATTGAGGAATACGGAGCGTTCTCCGCCACCCGACCGGGCCCCGATTGCAGAGCTGTCTTGGTGCCGGCGTGCGAGCCTGGCGGCTTCGGTCGCATCTGCGAGTACATCGGCCTGACCATTATCTATGTGAGGTCGGAAGCCGAGATCGAGCAGACGAGAAAGCGGCACTACTATAAGCCGAAAGTCTTTGAGCCCGGCCTGCCGGAGTTGCTTCACGGGCGCAACGAGCAAGAATGGTACGAGTGGGCGCCAGCGTCTCGCCATAAATTGCCAGACTACGTCCCCGACGTCGTCGCCGGTTCGCCGTCACCGATCCAGCTAACGTCGTGGAAGATCGGCGCGATCAAGATCGCGATCATTCTGGAGAAGCGTGGCTTTCTGCTTCGCTCCGACTTCAAGCACATCAACATCGACCATCGCCGCTGGCTTCCGTCGGGTAACGGCTGGCTGGTGCTGGATAGAGGGGCGTATCGAGCCTCGATGGGCTTCCCAGACTTCAAGGCGCAACATCCTCGCGTTTACGGTGAGATCGCCGCGGACTACGACAAATGGAAGCCCGCTGATCCCGTCGGTCCGTTGCTGCTTCCCGAGCCGAAGCAGGAGCCGTTGATATGACCGATCGGATCGGCTGCTGCATCTCCGGTTGTGGTCGCACCTTCAAGCGAGAGCCGGGCGAATCCGAGACGACCGTCGTGATGTGCGGCAGGCATTGGCGCATGGGCGATGACGGCATGCGAAAGCGACACAAACAACTGCGGAAGCGGGTGCGTTGGTTCGAGCGAAAGTGGAAGACACGCCGGAACGCGATCGAGCGGGCGCCGAAGGTTTGGGCGAAGTTTCATCGTGCCTGGGAGAGGGCGTGCGCGGCCGATCATGCGCTGTGGCACCGCATCAAGGAAGACGTCACGATTAAGGTCGCCTTCGGCGCCGAGGATGCGCCGCGTCGGCGCAGGAAGGAATTGGCGTGACGATTCACTACCACGGCACGCCGCTGTCTCCGCGCTCCGAGCTCATGAAGATGGCTGGGAAATGCTTCTGCGTCCCGTTCTCGGATGCGCGGGATGCGGAGACATGCGTTTCGCTCGGTCAGTCCGTGATGTTCGACAACGGCAAGTTCGCGGCCCACACCCGAGGAGCTGTCATCGACACCGCGAAGCTTTACGCCTGGCTTGAACGCTTTCTGGCTCACCCCCATTGGGCAGTTGTAGAGGATGAGATTGACGGAACAGTCGAACAGCAGCGAGCGATGACCGCGCGCTGGCCTTTTCCTCGGGCGTTGTCGGCGCCGGTTTGGCATATGGCGCTCCCGATTGATTATCTGCTTGAACTCGCAGACGAATGGCCGCGCGTCTGCTTCGGCTCGACAATGCAGTATTGGCAGGTCGGCTCCGGCGCGTGGTGCCGGCGCGCCGACGAGGCATTCAACGCTTTGGCGAAGCGCCACCGTTACCTGCCTTGGATTCACATGCTGCGAGGGATGTCGCTCGCCGGCGATCGCTGGCCATTTGCGTCGGTGGACTCGGTCAACGTCGCTCGCAACTTCAAGGATTTCAACCTGGACCCTGAGCGCATGGCGCGGCGCCTCGACGCCGTCCAGTGCAATGGCGTTTGGATCGTTCAACCCGAGCAACAGGATATGTTCACATGATGCCACAAACCATGAAGATCGCCGCCACGTACGGTTTCGAAGCGGCCCACCGGCTGCCTTTGCTGCCGAAGGAACATAAGTGCCACAACCTCCACGGCCACAACTATCGCATCGAGGTCGTGGTTGAAGGGCCGGTAGACGAGCGTGGCTTCGTAATGGACTACGCCGAGCTCGATGGGATCGTAAAGCCGGTCGTCGATTTGCTGGACCACAAGTACCTGAATGACATTCCGGGTCTTGAAAATCCAACCAGCGAGGTGCTGGCCATCTGGTTAAAGACGCGAATCTGTCGGGAGTTTGAGACAAATGGCGTAGTCAACAAGAATCTGACCATCCGGATTTTCGAAACGCCGAGGTATTGGGTCGAGGCCTGATGACGCGCAACGACACCGCCGAGATCAAGAAGCGGCTCAACGAGAAACTGGAAGAAGTCTTGAAGCACTTCTGGCCTGGCTTCGTCACGCGCGGGAAGATGGCGTATTGCGCGCCGGCATCAAAGGCCGATCTCGGCTCTTTCATGGTTTACCTCGCTCGAGTCGGTAAGCACGACCGGGGAAGCTGGATCCGCTATTCGGCTGGTATCGGTGGAGACGAGATCAACCTCTTTGCATATGGTCTGACGGGCAATCATCGCGCGACATCGGAGGACGTCTTTGACCGCGCGCGCGAATTTGTTGGTCTTGAGCGCGGGCGAGAGGAGACACCGGAGGAGCGCAAGAAGCGGGAGGACCGTGCTGCTGAGGCCGCCGCGAAGCGGGCCGACGATGATCGCCGCGCGCAGGAGCAGGACCGCGCCAGGACCACTACTGCAGGCGGCATCTGGGTGGAGTGCGTCGCGATCACCGGTACGTTGGCAGAGGCCTATCTCGTCGACGCCCGTGGAATCCCCGTTCCGCCGCGCGGCTGGTACGACTGCCTTCGCTTCCACCCGCGACTTCTGCTTCAGCCTGACGAACCGCCATCGCAATTCAACCAGGCATTTCCTTGCTTGGTTTGCCGAGTCGACGACGTCTTCGGTGATCTGACGGCGATCTGGCGCATCTATCTCGACCCGAAGAAGCCGGCCAAGGCCTCAATACGCGAGGCGAAGATGGGGTTCGGGCCAGCTGCCGGCGGAGCGATCAGGCTCGGCGGCCTTGCCGAACATATCGGCGCTGCCGAAGGTACGGAGTCCGCTCTCGGGGCAAACGCGCTGATCAAATATCGGTACCCGGTGTGGGCGATGATGTCGACGAGCGGTCTAATCGGCTTCGAGGTGCCGATGGAGGTCGACTGGATCACTGGATTCCCGGACGGGGACAAGCCCTGGAAGAAGGAAGGGAACGACATCGTCCTCGCCGAGCCGGCGGGACGCGCGGCTATGCGACGGCTAGGCGAGCGGGTGCGCGCACTCGACAAGCGGTTTGATTGCCAACCGGAGCCGCCAATCCGGACAGACTATCTCGACCTTTATGCTGGACGCCGAAGGCTGATCGAATGCAGTTGATCACGCGAAAGGAGGCGGCGCAGGCGAACCTCAAACGCTTCTTTACCGGGAAACCTTGTCGCAATGGGCACGTTGCCGAGCGATTTGTCTCATGCAGCAAATGCGTCGCCTGCGGCACTGATCAGAATCGCCGCAACGTGCAGTATCGAAAGGACCGATACGCGCGGCTGCGCGATACGCTGATCGTCAACAGCCGAGCTTATTACGCGGCCAACGCTGAGCGCCTTCGGGCGTATCGCCGGGACTATTTCACAAGGAACAAGGAAGCCTGCTATCGCTCAGCGATCGATTGGCGCGCCCGTAACCGGCGTCGTCTCCGTCAATACTACCGCGAATACAAGCGGAACCATCCGCTCCACACCAGGACGGTTTGGCACAACCGACGCGCCAGAAAGGTCGGCAATGGTGGCACGCACACCAATGCCGACATCCTGCTGATAGTACGAGAGCAGAAAAACAAGTGCGCCTACTGCCGGCGTGCGCTGACAGGACTGCGCTGGCATCGCGATCATATCATCCCGCTCGCGTTGGGCGGGACAAACGATCGGATAAATATTCAGGTGCTTTGCCCGCCGTGCAATTGGCGGAAGGGGGCAAAAGACCCGATCGAATTTGCTCAATCCATGGGGCTCTTGCTTTGACAGTTCGGATTATCAATGGGGACAGCAGGTCGGTGGTGCGCGGTCTTGAGCCAGGCTCGATCCATGCCTGCGTTTGCTCGCCGCCGTATTTTCGGCTTCGCGACTACCAAATGCCCGGACAGATCGGGCTCGAGTCATCGCCCGAGGCCTACGTCTCCGAGCTCGTCTCGCTCTTCCGCGACGTCCGCCGCGCGCTGCGCGACGACGGCTCGCTCTGGATAAACATCGGCGATTGCTATGCTGGCTCCGGACGCGGCGGCAATCCCGCAGCCGGCTCGTCGACGCTGCTCGGCACGCTCCAATCACAAGAGGCCTCCATGATCGTGCGCGAGCGCTGGGAGATCGGTGCCAGCTCGAGGAAGGCGGCCAACACGGAGCGGGGCAGCCGCTTGCCGGCCGGCCTTCAGGAGAGGGCGCGCCAGAATAGTGCGATCGGTCGGGCCTGGGAGCCGCCGCCCGCTGGGCTCAAGCAGAAGGATCTCATCGGCATTCCATGGATGTTGGCATTTGCGCTGCGCGCCGACGGCTGGTGGCTGCGCAAGGACAATATCTGGGCCAAGCCGAACGGGATGCCGGAGTCTACCCGCGATCGGTCGACCAGCGCCCACGAATACGTTTTTCACCTAACGAAGTCGGAACAATACTACTACGGCTATGAGGACGTGAGGCTGCCGCCCGCGCCGGAGTCAGTCTCCCGGCTAGCGCGCGCGATGCGCGGCCGCCTTGAAGAAGGCGGTCTCGTGGTCAGCGGCGGCGGGTACGCGCCGGCTGGACAGCCACCGCACACCGGCGCCCGGCGGCGCGATCGCCAGCGGGGACACAGCCGACGTCATGCGGGATTCAATGACCGCTGGGATGGAATGTCGGTGGCGGAACAGCGGGCGAAGGGCGCCGCGCTGCGCTCGGTCTGGTGGGTGGCGCCGGGCGGCTTCAATGACGAATTCTGCACGAAGTGCCGAGCGTTCTACCCGAGCGCGGAGGTAGGCGACCTAAGAACCGAGAAGGTTGAGCGCGACGGCCGGAAACTGACGCTGCGGTACTGCCGATGCGGGGCGTGCGATAGCTGGCTGAACCATTTCGCCGTGATGCCGCCGGAGGTCGCGGCGACGTGCATCCTGGCTGGCGTCCCGGAAGGAGGCTCGGTCTTGGATCCGTTCGCCGGCGCCGGCACCACCGGCCTGGTGGCCGACCAGCTTCAGCGTAACGCTGTTCTTATCGAACTGAACGGAGACTACGCAGAGATGGCAGCGCGCCGATTCGGCGCGCTGCATCCGATGCTGACGAAGGTTGAGCTCGAGCGAGCACCAGCATGAGCAAGAAGCCTGCAGCACACGCTAATAGGCCGACCCAAAACATCCGGGCCGAGGAAGCCGTCATCGGAAAAATTTTGGGGTCGGCCGAGACTTTTTGGGCGGTCTCAGACCGGCTGACCGGGGATCAGTTCTCGGTGCCGCACCACCGCGCCATCTTCAAGGCAGTCCAGGAGTGCTGCGAGCAGGGACCGGGCCCGAGCCTATCGCTGCTCGAGGCAAAACTGCCGACGGAATTCGAGGGTGAGGGCGCCGTCGAGGCGGTTCTCCAGATCCTGATCGAGAAGGCCTCGGACGTCACCAACGCACTCGATTTCGTCGACGACATCATCCTGGCATGGCGGGAGCGGGCACGTATCGAACTGGGGAAGGTGGCCACCGCCGCCGGCAAGACCTTCGATGACACCCGCGAAGATATCGACGCGTTGCTGCGTGTAGTCGACGACCACGACCGAGTTCGGCATGCCGTCCGGGTTGGCGATGCCGCGCGGGCCGCCACCGAGAAGGCCGCAGAAGCCTTCCAACACAAGGGGCGGCGCGCCGTCGGCGTCCTGACCAGGATCGAAGAGATTGACCTTGCGATCGGACCCCAGATCGGCGGTACCGCCATCACGCTCGCCGGCGCGTCCGGTCATGGCAAGTCGGGCTTGCTGGCGCAGATATTCCGGAACGGTGCTGCGGCATCGCTTGACCCGTCGAGCGTATTCCCGTCGCTGCTGATCAGCATGGAGATGTCGCAGATCCAGAATGCTTACCGAAACCTGGCATCAATGACTGGGATCTCGGTGAGGAAGCAGATCAGCGGCGACTTCAACCAGAAGGAATTCATGGACCTGCAGTCCGCAAAGACATCTCTGGATGCTATGCCGATCTACGTCCAGGACCGCGGGCGCCTGACGATCGACGAGATCGAGAAGGAAATTCGCATCGCTGTCCGCCGTTACGGGATCAAGCAAGCCGGGATCGACAACCTCAAACTGATCAGGCCATCTCGCGACAATTGGAGCCTGGTGCAGACGATCGAGGAGGCGACGGCACGCACCAAAGCGTTGGCGAAGGAACTCGATATCGTGATCTGGCAATTGGCGCAACTCACGCGCGATGGCCAGAAGACCGGAAACTGGCGATTCCGCGCCGCCGACATCTACGGCGGCGGTCTCGTCGTCGAGAACAGCGATCTCGTCCTTGGCGTCGCGGTCCCCATCGTGTGGCTGCGCGAAAACAAGCCGGAGCCGCCATCTGAAGCGAACCCGCGTGGGCGCGAAGTCTTTGACAAATGGCTCAAGGACATGGAGGTGTTGAAGCACAAGGCTGAATTCGCCGCCTTCAAGGTGCGCGACGGCCGCGGCGAGACCTGGAAGGAAATGGACTTCGACGGACCGCGGATGCTGTTCGGTGGTATAGATCGAGAGCCAATTCCGTTTTGACCAAAGAACTGGTCCGACGCAGTCGTGACAGTGCCCAGCCGGGCGGCTGTAAGATCCGGTGCTTGGAGTATAATTTCTCCTTAAAGATCACTCGACGCGGATTGAAAAAGGTTGACTCGCTCAAGGTTCGCAGCATGTGAAGTGGACCACACTTATTTGTAGGCCACGGCAGTAAATTGATGCCCGATCCATTCCCCGGGGAGGGCTACGAACATGCAAAGCGCGGCGTGTTTGAAAAGGATACATCCTTGGCAGAAGTGCGCTGCGCTTCTTGCGTTCGCCGGCTGGTGCGGTGGCTGCTTGATCGCAGCACCTAGCGTCTGTGTCGCCCAGAGCGGCAGCGAACCTGAGTCTCCCCTCAACGACACGCGATCGATGACTCCCGTCGTAATCGTCGCCGCAAGAGAATGTAGGTCCTTTGCCCGCGAGCGCCCAAATTGGTCCGCTCCCGAGCAATGGGCGTGGGCAAAAATCTGCGATCATCTCAACATCGATTTTGACGAATTGGAAGCGAATCGCACCGTCGATAGGCTGACGAATGCCGCCGCCGATAAGCTGACAGCGCAGAGGCAGGATCTCTACGAACGGACTGTTGACGAGATTAGAACGAGGAACCAACATGATCCCGAACGGCTAGCCGGCGATTTCTCGCGGCGGCTTAGGTACGAGTTTTTTGCGGAGATTTTCGGCGCCGCGGAACTAAGGAATTTTACCTGGAACGCGCCACTCGTATTTTCAGGGTTCAACACCGACCGTCTTATCATCGACACCGCAGCCCTGAAATCGTTAGACATACGAAATGCACACATCGGACATTTTTCAATCCAGAACTCGACGATTGACGGTGGTCTCAGATTGGAGAACGTGCGCTTGGCCAGCGCCAAAGTACACTTGGTTACGGCCAAGCACCTCCTGCTGAACAATGTATCAGTTGCTGCGAGCAATTTCGGACCCGTCCGTCGCGACGACGGTCGGCCGCCCTTCAGGCCAGCGGAGCGAAATGGAGAACTGAAGATCAATACAGCATCGATCGCGGATAGGCTTTCGATCATACAGGGGGACTTCGACTCCATCGACCTGAACTTCGTTAAAGTTGACGATCTTTTCATCGATAGTCCGGCTTGGAACCTCTGCGGGCAATCCGATAAACCAGAGCTGAGCATTCGCGAGTCGCTGCACAAAGGGCGCTTCACGCTCATGCTCGACCCCGGCGGAAGGTGCTTGCCTCGGCGCATCAAAGTCGACCAGTCTATTTTTGCCAATACTTATCTCGGCCCAGACCCGCTACCGGTCATCCGCGCCATGGAGATGGGTGAGATGATGTCCCGCAGCGGTCCAGAATTAGCCTATGCGCTGATCGCTAAGTCCTATGCAGACCGAGGTCAAACCGCCATTTCCGACCGCGTCCTGATTGCGAAGAATAACCAAGACTGGCACTTGGCGAAGCCCCTGACACTGGATTTTATCGGCCTCACCTTCACATGGCTTGTAGCCGACTACGGCTTCCATCCTGAATGGGGGCTGGTGTGGATCGCCGGGTTCGTAGTGCTTGGCTGGATTATTTTCAGGCGCGCCTCCGGTCGTTTGGCAGCAGGCTCGTATAGGCCGAGAAGCACCTTGCTCTTGGCATTGGATTCAGTGATCCCGGGAATCCAATTGGACAAGAATCACCAGGAGGTGCGTTACGATGGATGGCCACAGATCATGCTCTATCTGCTCCGAGTCCTCGGCGCCGTGCTGGTCTTCGTTGCCTTGAGCTATCTGCAGAAGAGGCTGTTCGGCTGAGCATCCCGCGGTTGCGGTTGGTGCAAGATGAGCCCAACGAAGCTATTGTTGCCGTCAAAGGTCCGAGTTTGGACGGCGAATTGTTGCACCGTTGATAGGACTGCCATTTTCAGCTTGCATTCGTAGACAAATCACCTAGCGATTTTCTATTCGTGATTCGAGACAAGGATCTCGAGGCACGGAATGGCAGAAGGCCAGCGCCGCAAGCGCCGATCGAAACGGACGATTCAGCGAGAGCGCCCGCAGAAGGCGGAGGCTCGAGCCGCGCGCGAGCAGCAGCGTGTCGAGAGGCGAGCCGCAGCCGCCGCGGCATGGGAAGCCGGCTATCCGGAGCGCGCGAAACGATACCAGGCTGAGCACGACCGTCGGCTAGCGCACGACCGCGCCCGCGAAGGGCAGCGGAAGCTGATGTACGCCTATCTCGAATATGCGCATGGCTACGACACGCCCGAGGCCCGCATGGTCGCCGCATATGTTCGGCACAACGAGACCGTTGCGAAGGACAAGCGCCGGAATCTTCTGAAGGGCGGAGATCCGCTGGGACTGCTTGAGCCCAAGGTCAAGAAGACCAGGAAGCAGGTCAAAGAAGAGAAGCGGCAGCAGGAGGCTGCGCGGCTGGCGCGGGGCGAGCGCTTCGAGCGGATCGCGGATCTCGATAACCCGGACCAAAATGTCATCGTCACGACCAAGGCGCATTCTTTGCGCCGGAAGTCGCTCGTCCGAACGCACCACCTGCCGGGGGTGGAAGCCTTCCTGCGCGACATCGAGGCGGTCCAGGGCGGCATCCGTGCTGCCAGCCTGGGAGACAAGATCGACCGCTCCGGCGTGCCGAACATCATTCCGGGCGCGATCCCGGCGGCACAGCGCATCGAGATCTGCGAGACCAGGCTCGGTCAGATCCATTGGTACTGGGCCTGCGGCTACCTGCTGTTCGACATGACGCCGACCGAGGTGCACCGCCGCGGCGGCAGCCAGCACACCACGGCAAGCGCGAAGGTCGGCGATGCGCTCGACGCGCTGTGCGATTTCTACGACCCCAATTTCCTACGTCAGAACCGGGATCTCAACATCCTGATGGATGTCGTGAGCCGCGGCATGGAGGTGATCTTGCAAGGTGAGCGTCTTCTCAACTGGCCGCATCAGCAGAAGAAACACACGGCACGCTGATGTCACTCGGCAGGTTCGCTCCAAATAGTCGGGAGACGCCGCTCGAGACCAAGGCGCGGGTCTGGCGGGAATACGGTCTGCTCTTGGTTGACGTCGACAAGGATCAGTTGACCTGGGACCAGCGCGAGATGCTCAGGGCGATTGGGCGCCGCATGTTTGGTCCAAGGCGAGGGGAACGACAATGAAGCGGAGTGCGAAGGTCTTGTTGTTGGCGCCGTTGTTGTCTGGCTGCGGTGATCGACCAGCGGCCGGCCCCCCATACGCCTCGGCTACGGAATGTCGCGCGCAGACGAAACAGGAATGCCAGGCTGCGCCAAATCCGGCCGGTCATGGCGGAGTCGTATTCGTTCCGAACACCTATGCTCCTGTGGTCGCCTCTCGCAATCCGATGCTCGTGGCGCGGGCGACGCGCGGCGGCTTTGGTTTTTCGGCCAGAGCTATGTCCGTCGGGGCTGCATCGTGAAGCGGGCCCGTATTCCCACCCTCGGCTCCAGGATCGCTACCCTCGACACCCGGAAGGCCAAGCCGCTGCCGAAGAAGGCAGATCCTCACTATCAGAGCGCCGAGCACGAGAATTGGGCACGGCAGGTCAAGCAGCGCGCCGGTTGGCGGTGCGAACATGTCGACGAGCGCACTGGCCGGCGGTGTGAGCGTAGCAAGGCGAATGGTGACCAGATCTACGCCGACCACATCGAAACCATCCGTGATCGCCCAGATCTCGCGCTTGATCTGAACAATGGGCGCGCAGCATGCAATTCGCACAACACCCGAGCAGGCATTCAGGCTCGAGCCCGGCGCATGAAATCGTAGGAGGGGAGAATGTCGAGTTGGCCGCCAGCGCCACCGGACCGAGACGCCTTTGGCGTGGCCGAACTCGGGCGGGTGCGATTCAAACAAGGACTGCTCGGGATACGGGCCGAGCGGCTGTGCGAGCGCGCGGATGGATCGCGATTTTGGCGGCGGCTCCGGATCGGGGAAATCATCGAAACCGCATTGGAGGATACATCATGAAGGAACCATCACCTCGCGCCGACCAGCTTAGGGCCTTGCGAGAAGCCAGATACGCGCGCAATCAGGCCCTGAAAAGCGAGCTCGACGCGCGGGATGCTGCGGCCGCGGCGAAGGAAGCGCCGCCGGCGCCGACAGCAAAGCGACCGCCGGCGAAGAAACGGCGCGCCAAGAAAGGAAGGCGCAGCCGGGGGAAGGACAATCGGTCGTAGCGTCAGTCCTCGACGTCGGCATCAGCCGGCATCTGCCTCAGCTTCTGGTAGGGGAATTCGCCGAGTTCGGGATGGAGTCGGTCCGCCTGGATCATTGCCGCGGCGGCCATGCGCGCGGTCCCGAGCGCATTCGGGACCGTCAGGAGCGTCAGTGCGATCGGCACCCAGGTCGGAATATCCTGGACCTGGCCATCCTTCTCGCGGCCCCATCGGTTCACAGTTACCAGGTTCTGGCAGAACACGCGCGCGAAGGACTTCCGGGTCAGGCCCTGCCGTGCCAACTCGGTATCGAAATCTGCGCCCGAGATCTTGCGGTGAATAAATCGAGGTGGGGCCATCTGAGGATCCTTTCCAATTGGGCACGGTTGCCCGGAATCGGCCGTAGCCGAGGGGTTAGCACAAAATCGATCGTAGCCGGGAGTCCCCGTCGGCTAGCTGAAGTCCAGCGGGGATACCAGGTGCCTGCCGACCGTCATCACCGGCGGGATGACGCCGCCGCGCTCGATCGCCGCCAGCCATTCCTTTTCGGTTCCGGTAAAGCCAGGTCCCGCCTCGACGTGATGGTCGGCCAGCCATTTGGCGAGCTCGCAAGTCGAAGCGCAGGGCGGCGATACCGGTGTCCCGGCGCTGGTGGTCTCGTACATCTGCCAGTGCGTCCGCTCCATCGCCGGCCACGCCGGCATATAGCTGGCGGCAGGATAAGGCGCGGGCGCATCCGGGAGGGCCTCGGCCAGCGGGATATAGCGGCCGGCGGAGTTGCGCGGGTGCTTCCAGTCGGCGGGCACGCGCCTAACGGTTCTGCTCATGACGCCATTCCCTGACGCGCGAAGGGCCAAAGCCATTGGTCGATCCACGCGATAGTGGTTCGGTTGGCTTTGGTGGTGCGGCGCTGGTGGAGGCTGACCAGCCAGTGATATCCGTCCGCGAGGTCATCGGCGTGCTGCCCTTCGCCAAGTCCGATTAGGACGTCACCCCACGACGCAACCATTCGGCGGCCGTCGCGGTCAGGCATGCCGTAGAGATAGAGCGAGCCGCCACCGCCGATCATCGGAGCGACGATCCAGGTATAGAACTTGCCAGAACGGATTGCCGTCTTGAGATCGACAGCGAAGTCCTCTCCCATCGCTGATAAGAGCCGATGGAAAGGCACCTTCATCTCTTCGTCATTCGGATCGACGCCGGCGCCATGCCACTCAGCCCAGCCATGGCTTTGGAAAATGTGCCGGCACTTTGATTCGTAATGCTGCCGCTGGCGGCAAACGAGGCAGTAGACCGTGTTGCTGTCGCAGTCGTCGCAAAGCATATTGTCGCGAAACACTTCGCCCACAGTCTCGCACCACTTACAGGTCCCAAGTTTGTAGTCGGTTGGCATCTATATCCTCCTTCACCTGGTCGGATGGAAGTTCAATTCGACCGATTGCTCGTGAGCGTCGTAAAGCGCCCTGATGTTGAGCCAATCGGTGGAGCGACCGTCGTTAGGACGCAGCCCAACCATGAGTCCGCCTTCCGGCGCCGGTTCAGAGAACAGCGCGCCAGAACCGAGAACAATGATCTGGCCGATCTCCGGTGTGCGCGGCGAAACACCGCGGAAGAGATCGCCAATATGCGTGCTCTCGCGAGTCTCTTTGACGACCGCGACCAGATCGCCTCTGTGGCCATCGAAGATGCGAGCCGTCTCGCGATCGATCAGCGAAGGCGACGGGATCGTGGTGAGCGAGGTCTGGCCGTCCTGGATCAAATAGACCGTGCCGTAACGATCGCTGCGGCGCTCCGACCCGCACCAGGTCAGGGTACCGACACCCAACAGGCGATTGATGACTTGATGTTGCATGCATTCCTCCTTTCGGTTTGAAAATCGATCGTATCCGGGGATCAGGATTGACCGGCTGTCTCAAGAACTCGTTTCAGGTCGAAGAATTCGACCATGGCAGGCACGCCCGTGCCGTCCCATTCCCAGATGACCCCAGTGAAGATCATCCGGTTTGCATCGCTGTGCTTGGTCGAGATATACGCCTGGGCCTCCTCCAGTGTCGGATAGCCATCGGAGTGGTGACCGATCGACTTGTAGCGCTAAGCGGTCATCTCGGCATCGGCGTTGCCAGGCATCGGGTAGGCACGGAACGGAATCGGGTGAAAGCGCCCAGTGGCGGTGTTCTTCAAAATGCCGGTGGGAAAGACGTTCATTGCGGGTCTCCTTTCTTCTGAAAATTGATCGTATCCGGGAGGATCAGAACAGTGAGCCTTGCGCCACATCTTCTAGCGGCGCCGCCGGCGTCCGACCGAGATGCTCGACCGTTTCGCCTATGATCTGGTCGCGGTCGTCGTCGATGAGAAGCCAACCGCGATCGCCGCCGGCAGGATCGTAAACGACGAAGTCGCCGCCCCAGCGCTTGAAGATTCGTTCAGCAACGAGGCGCATGCCGGCGGGCACGTCGGTTGTGGCCTCGAACTCGGCGCGCGTAACGATCTTGAAGCCCGCATTGATCAGGGTCTGTTCTCCGTTCATGTCAATAAACCTCGGCACCGATGCAAGCCGCGACGGCCGCGCGATACTCGCCGCCCGCGCGGTCCATGCGCTGCCAGACCTCCTTGCCGCCGAGCTTGTCGGCCAGCCATGCGAAGTCGGTCACGTAGAGGATGGCGTGCAGCAAGACCCGCTCGCCCGAACTGCAGACGCCGTCGCATTGCTTGGCGAGTTTCACGAAACGCCCTTTGTCAGGATCGTTGAACTGCACGATAGAACTTCGGAGATGCCGCCAACTCTGCGCCGACTCGAGGTATTCGAGAAGACCCATCTTCCGAAAGATGCTGCGCGCCGGCTCACTAGCCTTGAAGCGCTCGAATCTGTGAACGTTCGCGCGTGCGTGGCCGAGTTCTTCGGCGACGTCGGGCATCCTTGCCCAGGTCCGTCCCGCATTCGTGATCTCGATCATACCGGGGTCGACACGTCGAGCCATCCCGGTATTGACGAGAACACGCTCGGGGATGCGGTCGTGATCGGTGCGCGGTCCTTTCATGAGTTCATTGAGCAGCATCTGTTCCTCAGACGTCAGTTGGGTCGACATGGGTAAATCTCCTCTTCAAAATCGGCCGTAGCCGAGGGGAACGGGAAATCGGTCGTAAGCGGGAGGGCGCAGCCGGGGCTATCCCGGCGGCCCGTCGATCACCACCAGCGCGGTATTCACCATCGTGCCGGCAGACTTGAACGAGCCGGCGGGCAGCGGCCTATATTCGAGAGCGATCGGCTCAAGGCGCGCGCGCTGCCGCGGGCCGTCGGCGCAGATCGCGACGAGCCGGCCGCCAGGCCGCAAGAACGTGCGGGCGTGCTCAATATGCCGGATATCGTCGCCATCCTTGAATGGCGGGTTCATCAAGACGCGATCGAACTTGCCGAGCTCGTCCGTGCTGCACTTGAGGAAGTTAGCGCAGTGAATGCGCAGGCCGCTAACTGGCGCACTGGCCAGGGCCTGCACCAATTGCGGGTTGATCTCGACCGCCACCTTATCGGGCGCTGGACCAATCGCCCGGAGGAGGGCGCCGGTTCCAGCGCTCGGCTCCAGGACACGATGATCGGGCTCGATCTCGGCGAACTCGACGACGTCAGCGGCCAGCCTCGGCGGCGTTTCGAACAATTGCGGTGCGACGACAACTTGCACGCCGCCGCCGCGCAGCACCGCCCGCATGGCCTCAAAATCAGCCGTAGGCGAGGGAGGCGGCAAATCGGCCGTATCCGGGAGAGGGTCGAGCGCGGGCGCATCCGGCAGGCTGCAATCCAACGCGCTGCGCAACTCGTCGATCTTAACCCATCTCCACCCTTTGCTGCCATTAAGGCAGGCGGTTTTCAGCTCAACAAAACCATCCTCGGTTCGAAGCACTTCGCAAGACTCGCCTTGAAAAGTGAAGCGGTCGCCTTTGGTGAAAGCGAGCGCGGCCGCATCCAGGGTCATCGCCCGCGGGACAGGGTGCGGCTCGGCCATGATCTCGCCGACCGTCGCCAGCATGTCGTCAAGATCGACCGCGGGCGGCGCGACATACACCGCCACGAATTCGGCCGGCTCCTTCGGCTCCGCGGGCCGCGCGATCTTGGGCGGGTCGACGCGCTTTGCATCCGTGATGAAAACTTGCTGTTTCTTCCAGAACTCGCCAGGCACCGGCATTTGGCGGACACGGTGCGCGCCGTGGGTCTCGGTCTCCTTCACCTTGCCGATATACGGGAAATCAGAGAACTGCCGGCGCGCCTTCCATTCGGCTTCCGTCATCTCGCGGAATCCCTCGCCAGGATAGTTGCAGATCGGCGGGAGCTTGGCGGCGGCCTTCGCCGCGGCGACGTTCTCCGCGCTCGGTGCCCGATAATCGCGGATGCTTTCCACGCTCCAGCGCGCTTGCTTGGAGCGCGATCCGGCCGGCGCGGTCGTCGTCATGCTGGAAACCGAACCGTTGGCGCCCCTGTTGACCTTCAGCACCGTAAGCCATTCGTCGCCGCGGCGGGTCTGCACCTGACCGCCGACCGCGAAGGCGAAGCGGTCCGCAAGCGGGTTGGCAGTCGCCTCCGTGCCGATCTGCTCGGCCAACATCGCCCGTTCATAGGCCAGCCGGTTGTCATAGTGCGCCATCCAACGGTCCCGCCGAGGCCCTGAGCGTTCCAGGCTCGGAATCGCAATGGCGGCAGCCTGCGCGGCGGTGATGACGTTCCCGTCAATCGCCGACCAAAGGCCCATCGGTCCCTCATACTGCGAGGCCGGCGGGTCGCGCGGATAGTCGGCCAGCGGAAACGACATCGACCAATAACCGCCGATGTTGGCCACGGCCAAACCGGCGGCGCGCTGCCTCCCGGGGTCCGTGATGCCGGCGACGATCTGCCAGCCCTTCAGCTGCCTTTCGGTCTCCGCCTGCTGCTTCTCCAGCTTCCGCTTGTCGGACTCAATGCCCTTGATGCGGCGATGACGCACCGCCGGCAACTCCTTATACTTCGCATGAGCGAGGGCGCCGGCGGCTCGCGCCGTCCAATAATTCGAGGTGTCCCAGAGTTTCAGCGCCTTCCGCATGCCGTTGTCCATGCGTTCTTTGTCTTTTCGCGCGCTCTTCTCCGAGTGATGGCCGACGAGGATGGGCTGCCCAAACGCGAAGCGTTCGGCGATTTGGTCGACCGCGTCGCGGGCGCGGTTGGCTTCGGCCAAGCGCTTGTCGCTGTACTCCTCGAAGCGGTCGGCGCGCTGCTCGGCGCGATCTACAAGGCTTGTGTCCTCGTCGCCGATCTCACCGCAGAGCTCAATCAGCAAATCTTCCCGGCTTGGCGTCCAGGTCGGCGCGACGAAAAGCCCCTGTTTCGGCGCCCACTTGAAGCCGGCGGCTTTCACGCGCGCGTATGTCTCGGGATCGAGGCGCGAGACGGAATAGAGGCGAAGGCGGTTGTCGTCAGGGCAATAAGTAGCAGTCATGGTCATAGTGGTTGCTCCTTTCATCTTGCGCACAATCGCGCTTTTCGGGAATCAGCCGTGACCGGGAGTCGCGGCTATCAACGGGAAATCAGCCGTAGCGGAGGCCCTAGCGCAGGGCCTCGCACTGTTCGATATGGCGGACGATCAAATAGAACGGCCGCAACTGGTGACAGTGGGGACAACGCAATTTGCGTGGTTGCGGTTTGCGCGTCATGGCAGCGGCACCGGACCGTCAAGACGTGAGGCGCGTGCGAAGTCCCTCGCGAATTGAACGCGGCCATTCCGGAGGCCCCGCAGATACATGAATCGGTGGTGCGCGATCATGTTGACGAGGCCGAACGGGGTGAGGGCCGTTGTAGCAATTCATCCCGCCCCATGTCGCTTCAAGGTAGATACGGCGCCGGAAGGTTCCGCATTCGATATAGATCGTTCGGCCGACGCGCGAGGGGTGGCGCCGGGCCAGGCGCATTGCTGTTGAGGCCGCGCGCCATTCCGATTGTGAGCGCGGCGCCGGCCTCGACTTCAAAGCGTCGCACATTTCCGAGAACGTCGATTCAGGTTTACGTTTCATCGGCGCCACCGTCAGGCCGCAAGCCGAATTGCGCAGGAAGGCGCAACCGGGACACGCGCCATAACGGGCACAAGGCAAGACGTGCGCAGGATCCTGCCCGGGATCTTGAGAGAAGGCGCAACCGGGACCGGTACCGCTTCCGGAATTATCTCCTCAACCGGTTCGGCGGGCTGCCAATCCCAATTGGGAATCTCGATCCGCGACACGACGTCCCAATGGTGCGTTGTGCAGGCGGTGCGGCCGTAGCCGCTGGACGTGGTCCGACGCTTGCCGAATTCGACCGCACGGACACGCTTTTGCAACTTGCCATTTGGGCCGGTCACGCTGGACCAATCCACCACATACTCAAGCCCCGCCGGAATCTCGATTGCATCGCGGCGCGCCAGCCAATGCGCGTACGCGACCGCATGCCGCGCGTTCAAGTCATCGGCGGAAACGCCGCCGGTGCTGCGCGTGACTTTCGAGCTATGCCGGACCTTGTGCCGCTTGTCGTTAGCGGAAGGCACCCAACGCTTTTCCGGAAGCGGGCCGTGAATCGTCGGATGGTCGAAAAAATCATAGAACAGCCATGCCATGCTAGATTGCTCCTCTTTCAGTTGCGCACAATCGCGCGGTTTGAATCGTCGAAACGGTGCGGCTAGGCTGCCAACTCAACCGGCCGATAAGCCGTGCACCAATGCGGCCCGACGATGTAACCGCAGTGCACGGCGCTACCGTCCGGCTTGTCGCGGTACATTTTCGCGACCCGTCCGCCGCCGATCTTGCTACGCAGCTCCGCAATGGTGCTGGCGCCCCAGCGGTTGCCGAATTGGTCTACGTAGAGAGTCCAAATTCCGCGCATGTCAGTATCCTTTCGAGTTGCGCACAATCGCGCGTTGGCCCGCTTTGGCGTTCCGTGCTGCGCTGGGCCAGGCCAGCGCAGTATCGCAACGTCAAGACATGGGAAGGCGGGAAATGTCGCGGAGTTGCGAGGCCGCGCATTCCGCTGCATCGCGAGTTGTGCAGTCTGTGATTGCTTGCGCCTCGCCGGAATGATGGCGAGCGTAAATCGTCCAGAATTCGGCTTCACTGTTGGACTTCCCGCCGATGGTGAACGTGTCGCCATTTTCTTCCGTCTCGGTGACGCATCCGCCGATTTCCAGCGACTTGAATTGCGACCAATCGGGCGCAATCTGGCCAGAGCAGCAATTGTAAAGAAACGAATTCGGCCGCGCCAAATAGATGCCGGCGGCGCCCTGCCATGTTGTCTCGCCGTTATCCCATTTGACTTGAAGCGGTCCGTTCGCATTGTCGCGGACATCGACAACGATTCCCAAATCGCGGTCATCGGTGCCATTCGTGACGCGTGCGCCTATCGGCGGAAGGTGGGAGTTCTGCAGGTCCATTTAGCGTCCCCTATGGGATGAATAGAATCCGGATCATGAGCAGCGCAAGGCCAGCGTCACTAACGATGTAGAGAAGGCGTGCCAGCCTTGCGAGGTGATAGGCCTTCACAGGCACGAATTCAGAAACGCGCGCTTACCGTGGCTCAATGCGGCGCGGCGAGTCCGCTTATCAATCGGCTTGCGGTCGGAATCGTGGCGACGATACTTCATAGCGGTTTCCCTTTCATGGTTGCGCAATTGCGCGGTTCGGCGGTTGCCGATCATGCCCGGGACAAGCCCGGGCATGGGCTGCAATCGCTTAGGCCGCGAGCGGAGCGGCGCCCTTGAGCTCCGCCATTTTCGCCGCGAGAGTGAAAAGAGCGCGGTTCAGTTTCACGTCTTGATCGATACCATTGACGGCGCGCGTGGTGACGCGGCGAGGGCGATTGTTAGCGTCACGGCCGCGCGCTGTGAGTCCGCCGCGAATGACGTTTTCCTGAACGACGTTAAACGTGGTCCAAAGGTCCGACGCGGTGTCATCACGGCGCCGCGGGCGGAGCAGTTGCGCGGGCTGAATCGGCGTATTGGTTTCGCCTTCCGCGTCGCCAAACCGCAGAACGTGCGCGGACTCCGCCAGCACTTGCTTTTCGTCGCTGTTGAGGGCCAGGCGCGCCCAGTCCTGCGGCGCCGCAAGCGCCTTCTGTGCTTCGCCCAAAACCCGATACGTGCCCTCGATCACCTTGTGCGAAACGTCCTGCGCGGTGCCGGTATGGCGGACCTTCACGGAATCGATGGTGCCGACTTGTGCCACAAGGCTGTTGAGGCAACGGACGCGGAAAAGTCCCGCGATCAGGTCATAGGCTGACGTTCCGTCATTCGCGTTCTTGAGGAGGATTTCGCAGACGGTGTCACCGACGCTATACGCCGCGGCGTTGTCGAGACGGCGGAGACGGATAAGATGCTTCGTGAAGTCGCGGCGATCATCGATCCGCGCGACGCTCTGCTTTGCGCCGACAGGCTGGAAGCCCTCCGCCATCAGCGCGCGCAGCACGTCGAAAGTCGGGATTGGCTGAAAACGGTCAGAACGCGAGTGGTGCGCGTCAACCGCGAAAACGGACGGCGCCAGCTTGCGCAATTCGGTTTCGGTCAGGGCGCGGGCGGAGTCATCGAAGCGGGCGGTTGAGGTGTAGACGGTCATTGCAGATACTTCCTTTTCAGGTGCGCACTATTGCGCGGTTTCGGCGATTTGCCGGTTATGCCGTGGCGTGCACGGCATAGGCTGCAAATCGTCAGATACAGCACGCCACGATGACGAATGTGCCGACGCTGGCGAAGAGGAGAAAAAGCAAAAAGTCTTTCATGATCTTACCTTTCGAATTGCGCACTATTGCGCGGGTCGAAGCTTAGCGGCGGGAACGGCGCGCGCGGTGGCGGATCGCCCGGCGGCGCCGCGGTAGCGGTTCACTGTACTCGAAAACAAAAAGGACGATTAGGCCCAACGCGGCCAGGATGAGCAGGACGAAAACCGGAAACATCGGGTTGGCGATGCAGAAGGAAATGAGAGCGTTCATTTCGCCGGGCCTTTGGAGTTGCGCACAATCGCGCTTGAGAGAGTGGCGCGGCCGATTGACCGCGCCGGTAGTCCTTACTTGATTCCGAAAATCCAGAACGGGTTGGTTTCCGTCTGGGCGGGTTGCAGAGCGGCCGGCTTGCTCTTCTGTTCCTCCTCGATGTTGCGGCAGAGCATTTCGAGATAGCCGATGGTGCCAAGGCCTTGAGTGAAGTCGGGGCAGGGCGGAAGGTCTTTGGTCTTGATGACGGCCATAGTCGTTTTCCCTTTTTCGGTTGCGCACAATTGCGCGTTCAGTGAAAGCACCATACAGGACCGGCCGGCCGTGTCAACAGGCAAAACGCAAAAAAGTGACGTTCGGCCGAAAAAAGTTAGTTCGGCGTCACAGATCAGGGATGCAGCGCGCGGTACTGCGCCAGCAATTTGCCTGCCCGCTCAATGAATTGCCAGCTGTCGCCGGCCGAGATGCCGAGCTCCACCGCCCTGCAGCGCAGCGCGACGTCAGGGCCGGCGCCCATGGCGCGGTAGATCGCTATCGAGTTCGGCGAGGCGAAAATGGCGCGCGCCGCGGCGTTATTGGACAGGCCTAGCCGGTCCTGCCAGGCCACGAAGTCGGCCGCGCTGATTCGCAGTGACGCGTCACCAGATGCAAAATCGCGCTTTTGCGGCGCTCGGACGTCGGCCGACTTTGTCGCGCTTTTCCTCGCCATGCCATCTCACTCCGTAGTGACGTTTCCGGGTTAACCCACACTAGGCGGACCTATCACAGATTTGAGTCGCAGCAACCCGGCGGAGCGCGCCTATCAACGGGCAAGCGCCGCCGCGTCGGTTTGACAGCCGACTCATTTTCCGATTCAGAGCGGGAACAGTGAAGGATTGTCACCACGGGCAACCCGCCAGGCCGAAAGGTCTCGGCGGGTTTCGCATGTCAACGGTGCACCATGGCCAACCCGACCAATGCAGCTGCGCCGATTGCTGGAACGTGGCGCCCAACCGGCAACGCGCGGTTGCGGTGCGGTTGGTTCGGCCGGCCGATAATCGAGATTGAGGAGTCCGCCACGGTGCTGACTGGCGATCCTGCGCCAGGCCAAGCCATCGGGACATGGCGAGTAGCGAAGCGTTGGCGCCGCGCTCGGCGCGGCCAAGTCGTGGCGCTCGGTACCGTTGCAGCCATGGTCGCCTTTGCCCGTGGCAAGGCGGAGCGGTAGCGCCCATGGGTGACGTCGTCGCGTTCGCTGTCCCTGCCGGCGGCGCCGCCGCGCGTGCAGTCCCTGCCAGCGATGAATCCGCAACCGTTGTTATCTTGCCCGTCATCCGCCTAGAGCGCTGCAGCCCCGACCCATGGGACGGGTTGCCGAGCGATAGCGCTCCGCCGCATGCGGCCACGTTCCCGGATGACGGCGCGTAGTCCGCCACGTCAACTGGTCACCACCTAACGCACACGCCAGCCAGGTAACGCCAGCACGTTGCGGCGGGGCGGCGCCGGGTGCCATGGGCGCCGCCGGACATGGTCGGGCAACCCGACCCGCGACGCTCGCAACAGCCAAGCCGGGCCAGCCAACCGCCAACCCGCCCCCCGTCGGCGGACCTCGAGCAAGGGGGGCAGGGGGGGGCAAATTCCCGAAAGACGGCAGGACCCGGGACCGCTTGGGGTCGCATCCGCACAATTTTTTTGAGGCGGCCGAAATTTTTGGCCGAGATCGCAAAATGACCGAAAAACCGGCAGAGCCGAAAAAGCGGAAGACGCGGAAGCGAGCAACGCGGAAACGGAATGCCGGCGGGCGGCCATCCTGGAAGCCGACCCTCGACGATCGGACCACGATCGAGCGGATGAAGTTCTGCGGCGAGTCCGACGCCACGATTGCGCGGTCGCTTGGTGTCGACGTCGACACGATGCGGAAACATTGCCCGGAAGAACTCGCGAACGGGTACGCGAACCGCCGGCGCGAGGTGGTCAACCTGCTCTTCGAGGCGGCGAAAGCCAAGAACACCTCGGCGATCAAGCGGCTCGACGACATGGGGCGGGTTGCCGGTGCGGCCGCAGCGGTAAACGGTCGCGGCGGGAAAATGCCGAAGCCGGAGAAAGCGCCGGTCGCCGAAAAGCCTGGCAAAAAGGAACTGCGGAAACAGGCGGCTGCCCAGGTAAGCGGGGTCTACGCGCCGCCGCCGCCGCCGAGGCTGGCTGTCGATAACACCAAGGCCGCGGGCGGCGAGTGACCCTTCACTGGTCGACGGCGTGTATCGACTGGGAGAGGAGAATCGTCGCCGGCGAGACGCTCGTCCCGTTTGAGCCCCTCTTCCCGGAAGAGGCTTACGCGGCGCTAGATGTTTTCAAATCGCTGAAGATCGTCGATGCCACTTTCATCGAGGATCCCGAGACAGGCGAGATGCGTCCGCCGACGTTCGGCGAGGCCAGCGAGCCGTGGGTCTTCGATTTCGTTCTGGCAATCTTCGGGGCATACGATCACGCCAGCGCCAAACGACTGATCCGGGAATTCTTTCTGCTGATCAGCAAGAAGAACGGAAAGTCGACGATCGCTGCGGCGATCATGATCACCGCGCTGATCCGGAATTGGAGGCATTCCGCCGAGCTCCTTATCTTGGCGCCTACGCTCGAGGTCGCAAAAAACGCCTTTGAGCCGGCGCGCGACATGGTGCTCTACGATGAGCAACTGAAGGATCTCCTGCACATTCAGGAGAACTTCCGCCAGATCAAACACCTCGTAACGAACGCGGTCTTGAAGGTCGTCGCAGCCGACACCGATACCGTTTCCGGCAAGAAGGCCGCTTTCGTTCTCGTCGACGAATTGTGGGTTTTCGGCAAGCGCGCCGGCGCCAGCGCCATGTTGCGCGAGGCAACCGGTGGCCTTGTCTCGAAGAAGGAAGGCTTCGTCATCTTCCTGTCCACGCATTCGGACGAAGAGCCGGCGGGCGTGTTCAAGGAGAAACTCGAATACTACCGCGACATCCGGGACGGACGGATCACGGATCCAAAGAGCTTCGGCATTCTTTTCGAATGGCCCGAACCCATGCTCGAGTCTGAGGCCTACCTGGACCCGGCGAATTGGCGCATTACGAACCCAAACCTCGAAAAGTCAGTCTTCACCGATTGGCTTTTGGAGGAACTCGCCAAGGCGCAGCGCGGCGACAAGGCCGATCTGAACGTCTTCCTCGCGAAGCACCTGAATGTACCGATTGGACAGCGGTTGCGCGCGAACCGCTGGGCTGGCGCTGATTTCTGGGCCGAATCCACCGAACGTGTAACCTCCCTGCAGGATCTGCTGCGGCGTTGCGAGGTTGTGGTTGTCGGCATCGACGGCGGAGGCCTCGACGATCTCCTAGGGCTGGTGGTTCTCGGCCGGCTAAAGCGGCCGTCAGGCGCCGCAGAAGACCTGACGAAGCGGAAATGGTTGTGCTGGGCCAGAGCGTGGGCGCACAAGATCGTGCTGAAGCGTCGGCAGCAAATCGCGACCGAACTCCAGGAACTCGTGAAGGAAAACACGCTCACGATTGTGGAAAATCCGGGCGATGACGTCACCGCCGTCGCTGACATCGTGATGACGATCGAGGAATCCGGAAAGCTTGCCGAAGACGCAGCGATCGCAGTCGACGCCGCCGGCATTGGCTCCATTGTCGACGAACTCACCAGCGAGGCGCGTGGTCTCGAGAAGGAGCGCATCGTCGGTATCTCCCAAGGCTGGAAGCTCAACGGCGCCATCAAGGATGCCGAGCGCAGGGTCGCCGCTGGCACCCTAATCCACGAGGGATCTCGGCTTATGTCCTGGTCGGTCGGGAACGCTA
This sequence comes from Bradyrhizobium sp. Ai1a-2, assembly GCF_000426245.1. GTDB lineage: Bacteria > Pseudomonadota > Alphaproteobacteria > Rhizobiales > Xanthobacteraceae > Bradyrhizobium. The sequence continues at coordinate 72,607 of NZ_AUEZ01000004.1, forward strand.
AGGCGGAGCAGCGCGGCAATGCGACGCTCGTCACGAAGCAGATCAGCGGCATGGCAAAAATCGACCCTCTGATGGCGATGTTCAATGCGGTGTCGCTGATGTCGATGAATCCAGAACCGGCAGGATCAGCTTACGAGGACGAAGACGTCCTGGTGTGATGCCGGCGGCCGCGGTCGCTGCCCGTTGGTCTCCCCCGCAACTCATCAGGACAAAAATCGCCCATGGGTTGGATAAACAACGCCGCTGCAGCAGTCTGGTCGCTTGGCCGTCGGGCCGACGATTCCGACCAGGACCGCTACTATGGCGACGACGCTGATTTTTACTACGAGTCGGTAGGAAAGCGCTCGACCGCTGGCGTTCGCATCACACCAATGGCGGCGATGCGCCTCTCGGCGTTCGCGGCATGCGCGAAGGTGTTGGCCGAGACCATCGCCAGCCTTCCGGTCTCGATCAACAAGATCATGCCGGATGATGGCCGTCAGCCATGGCCGAGCCATCCGATTGCGGAACTGATCCGGTATCAGCCCAACCGGACGCAGACCGCTGTCGAGTTCTGGGAATCGATCATCTTTCATACCGTGCTGTTCGGCACCGGCTACGCCGAGATCGTGCCTGGTCCGCGCGGCGCCGTCGATCAGTTGAAGTTCCTGCGCAGCGATCGCGTCGTTCAAGATCAGCTTCGCGATGAAACACTGCGTTTCACGGTATCGAACCCGAATTCAGGAGGATCTCGGGTTCTGTTGCAGGATGAGGTCTTGCGCATTCCGAGCCTGTCGCTGGACGGCGTCAACGGCCTCAGCATGATCGACCTCGCCGCGGAAGCGATAGGTCTCGGCGTTGCTGCCGATCAGTATGCCTCGCGCATTTTTTCGAACAACCTCAACATGGGTGGTTTCATCACCACCCAGAAGAGGATGAGCCGCGAGGCAATCCGCAATCTGATTGCCAGGTTGATGGAGAAGTACGCCAGTCCGGAGAATTTCCACCGGCCGGCGATCCTCCAGGACGGAGCAAAGTTCGAGCCCGCCGCCATGAAGGCGAGCGAGGCCCAACTGTTGGAAGCCCGGAAGTGGCAGATCGCGGAACTCGCGCGCTACTTCCGGATTCCGCTGCACATGCTTGGCGTCGACGACCAGACGAATCGGTCGACCGTCGAAGAGCAGTCCATCAACTTCGTGAAGTACACGATCCGGCCATGGGCGCGCCGGATCGAACAGGCCGTTCGTCGCGATCTCATCATCGCGACGGGGCTGTATGAGATCAAATTTAACCTCGATGCGCTCGAGCGCGGCAATCTCGAGGCCCGTCGGAACTATTGGTCGTCGGCGCTTGGAAGCGGTGGTGCACCTGGCTGGATGACCGTCAACGAGGTGCGGGTCGCCGAAGGGATGAACCGCATCAATGAACCCTGGGCCGACCAAGTGTCCCGCGGCGGGTACGAAAAGGCGTCGCCGACGCCCGCCGGGCAACAGCGCCAAGGTTCGGACGATGAGACGGATGCGATCGCGGCGCCGGCGCCGAAGATCGAGGACAACACGCCGGAAGCAGTCGCCGCTCGAGTCGCCAACAAGGAGAACGCAACCCTCCGCAAGGCGTCGCAGCGGTTCGCCGCGGATCCCGATGGGCTGCGCGAGTTCATCAAGGCTTTCTACGGCGGTCACGTCAGCTTCGTGATGTCGCAACTCGGCATATCGAGGCCGGACGCGAAACGATACTGCGCGCATCAGCGCGATGAGGCGCTGAAGGCGAACGATTTCTTGGCGTTGCTCGATCACCGGGAAGAGAAGCTTGCCGGCCTGATTGCCGCCGTTCTCAAGCAACACGGAGCCCGAAATGGGGAAGATGCAGCAGTTCAAGCGTGAGATCCGGAGCTCAAACGGCCGGGTCTTCGCCTTTGACCTGCGGAACGGCTTCGGCGCCGTCCTGGGCGGCCTGTTCGAGAAGATTGCGCGCGGCAAGGTCCATGACCAGGAAATCCGCGAGATTTATGGACTCGAGGACGAGGGCGATCGCGAACCGATGCATGTGCGGATCGCCGCCGGCCCGCAGATGACGCCGAGCTCGAAGCCCGGCAAGTACACCGCGCTTGTCTCGATGCACGGCGTTGCGCTCTACGATCTGGAATTCCAGCCGTACTGCTTCTCGACGTTGCTGTTGTCCCAGATCATGGATCAACTCGCGAATGATCCCACTGTCGACACCATCGTTCTCGACATCAACACGCCTGGTGGCCACGTCACTGGCACCCAGGAAGCCGCCGATGCCGTGTTCAAGGCCGCAAAGAAGAAGACCGTGGTTGGTATCATCAACCCGCTCTGCGCCAGCGCCGGCTATTGGATCGGCTCGCAGTGCACCCGGCTCGTCGCGGTGCCGTCGGCCGATATCGGCTCGATCGGTGTCTTCATGTGCCACTATGACTGCTCCGCGATGCTGGCGGATTTCGGCTTGAAGCCGACCTTCATCTACGCCGGCGAGTACAAGACCGAAGGCAATTCGATGGAGCCGCTCAGCGACGAGGCGCGGGCGTTCTATCAGTCCGAGGTCGACCAGACCTATGACGACTTCCTCACCGCAGTAGCGCGCGGCCGCGGCGTCTCAAAGGATGTCGTGCTGCAGAAGTTCGGCAAGGGTCGGTGCTACGGCGCGCCGATGGCGAAGCGGCTCGGCATGGTCGACGAGGTCGCCACGATCAAGCTGGCGCTTCAGAGCGTCGGTCTGACCATGGAGATGCCGGAGGACGGCCGCCGGCGTCGCGGCGAGGACCAGGCGCCTGCCGAGGACGCCCAGGCACCTGAAGGCCAGATCGCGCCTGCTGCCGCCGAAACTGAAGAAGCCGCCGTGACGGACCAGGTCGTCGAACTCGAGGGCTGCGAGCCGTTCGCGGTGCGGCGGGATCGGGATGGCGACGCCATCAAGGCGTACGTACTGGAGCCGTGGCCGGCGAAAGTAGTCATGGCACCGGAGTTGTTCCACAGCCAGTCCAGCTACGTGACCGTAACCGGTACCACGGTGACCATCGCGGTCGACAATGGCGCTGCTGTCTACAGCAAGATCGGCATCTCGAGGCAAGGCGACTGGGTCTGCGTGCTCGCCGAAGGCAGCAGTTTCTCGCCGCCGCCTCCGTCACAAGCCCAGATCGACGCCGAGGCGGCGGAGCGGCAGCACCGCGCCCATGTGCTTCGCCGGCGGCTCGCGCTCCTCAGCGTCTAATCGAAATAGCGGGGAACCATGAACAAGGTCCAGGCGCAGCAGTTCGAGAGCTTCGTCCACTTCATCGCGGCAGTGATGTCGGCCGAGGCGAATGATCGAGCGGATCCACGTCTCGTCTATCAGGCTGCGGCGACCGGCCTGAACGAGGCGGGCGGCGCCGCCGGCGGCTTCCTCGTCCCTTCGCAGTTCGCGGAACAGCTTTGGTCGCGGGTTTACGCGACCGGACGCATCTTGGCCCGCTGCGACGGTCAACCGGTTTCGCGGGGTGATCGGGTCGTGATCCCGATGGTTGCCGAGAAGGACCGTATCGACGGCGAACAGCCAACCGGATCGCGGTTCGGTGGTGCCCAGTTGTATTGGACCGATGAGGCCGGCGCGGACAACGACTCGCCCATTCGATTTGAACTCCTAACCCTGCACCTCAAGAAGTTGCTCGGCATGTTCTTCGCGACTGACGAACTCATTGAGGACGTGCCGGCACTTGTTGCTGCTCTTCGGCGGATTTTCGGGCTCGAGGCCTCCTTCTCCATCGAGAACGCGATTGTGTCGGGGAGCGGCGTCGGGAAGCCGCTGGGCGTCCTGCAGTCCGGGGCCCTGATTACGGTGCCAAAGGAATCGGGCCAAGCCGCTGGCACGGTTCTGTATCCGAACCTCGTGCGCATGATCGAGCGGCTCTGGGGGCCATCGCACAATTCCGCCATCTGGCTGATGAGCAACGAGGTGCTCGGGATTGTCCTCCAATTGGCGGCGGACTCGGATGAGAAGTTGCTCACCACGGACGCGGACGGAACGCGTCGGCTCCTGACCTATCCCATTGAGGTCTGCGAATACACTCCTGCGCTGAGCTCGGCCGGCGATATTCTGCTGGGCGACTTCAGCCAGTACATTCTCGCCCAAAAGGACGAGAACCCGGATTTCCTGAGCTCGATACACGTCAAGTTTTCGACCGACGAAAGCGCGTTCAAGCTGCGCTATCGCGTCGATGGTGCGCCGGGCTGGAAGACGCCGATCACGCCCAAGAACTCGACGCTGACGGTATCGCCGTTCGTGGCGCTCGGCGCCCGCTGATCTTCGTCTCAATTCGAATTCGCGGAGTAGGGGCGCTGAAGCGACCCTGATCTCTGCGTTTCTATGCGGGCTCGGTCGAGACCGCACGTCTCCACCTGAGTCCACCAGCAACCAAGGCGCTCCTTCGCGGGCGCCTTTTTTATTGAAGGAGAGATCGAATGTCGATCAAGGCACTGCGCGACAAGAAGGTCGCGTTGATCGCTGAGGCCGGCGCGCTGACGGCCAAGGTGGCCGACGGCTCCATCACCGATGCCGAGCAGGCCCGCCTGTCCGCGATTGTGGACGACCGTGCCGCGGAAGGTGACAAGCCGGCGTATGTCAGCGAACTGACCCGCGTCAACCAGGCGATCGCGGCCGCGGAGCGTCTCATGGATGAGAAGCGCGCCATGACGCCGGCCACGGGCGAGAACGCCGAGACCACCGCCGAACGCACGGAGCGGACCACGCCCACTGTTGCCGCGGAACCGAAGAAGAAGTTCGGAACGCTCGGCGAGCAGATGGTGGCGATCGTCAACGCCGGCCGTCGGATCGCAGTCGACGACCGTCTGGAGTGGCAGGCGGCCGCCGGCATGAACGAGGGCGGCGGCCAGGATGGTGGCTACCTCATCCAGCAGGACTTCGTCGCGGAGCTCATGATGCGGGCCTACGACCGGTCCGACCTGCTGTCGCGGACTCGGCAACTGCCCGTCGGCGCGAACTCCAACGGCGTGAAGATCAACGCCCTGAAGGACTCAAGCCGCGCCAATGGCACCCGCTTCGGCGGCGTCCAGGCGTTCTGGACCGGCGAGGGTCAGCAGAAGGTTGGCACGACGTTGCAGTTCCGCCAGATGGATCTGCGCCTGCACAAGCTGACCGGCTTGCTGTACGCCACCGACGAACTGCTCGAGGACGCCGTCTTCTTGAACAGCTTCATCCCGGATGTTTTCGGCGATGAGTTCTCGTTCAAGATCGACGACGCGATCTTCGAGGGCAACGGCGCCGGCATGCCACTCGGCTTCATCAAGTCGCCGTCGCTGGTCACGATCAACCCCGAAGGTAGCCAAGGCGCCGATACCGTGATCGTCGAGAACATCGTCAAGATGTGGGCCCGGCTGTGGCTGCGTAGCCGGAAGACGGCGATTTGGACGATCAACCAGCAGATCGAGCCGCAACTCATGACGATGAAGATTGGCGACAAGCCGATCTATCTGCCGCAGGGCACGATCGAGGGCGAGCCCTTCGCGCGTCTGCTCGGTCGTCCGATCGTCCCGACCGAGTTCAACTCGGCTCTGGGCGACAAGGGCGACATCGCGCTGGTCGACCTCGCCCAGTACCTCACCATCCAGAAGGGAGGTTTCAAGCAGGACGTCTCGATCCATGCTCGGTTCATCAATGACGAAACCACGTTCCGGTTCGTCACTCGGATGGACGGTCAGCCGATCTGGGATGCGCCGCTGACCCCCTTCAAGGGTTCGGACACCCTGAGCCCGTTCGTCACGCTCGCCGACCGCGCGTAATCCGCGATCGCTGGCCTGGTCGGCGGGGACACCATCTCCGCCGCTCAGATCCCTGGCGGTCATCCTTCAACTTCGAAACGGAGAATCCTCCAATGACTTCTCTCATGAGCGAGAAGGTGCAGTTGGTCGGCATCATCGATCCCGATGCAAATACGGCTGGCACCTTGACCACTGGTTGGGTTTCGATGGCGGCTTTCGAGGAATTGCTCGCTATCGTTCTGGCCGGCGACCTCGGCGTCAACGCCACGATCGACGCCAAGCTGCAGCAGGCGCAGGACTCGAGCGGCACCGGCGCCAAGGACGTCACCGGCAAGGCCATCACCCAGATGACCCAGGCCGGCACCGACAAGTCGAACAAGCAGGCGCAGATCAACGTCCGCGCCGAGGAGCTCGATCGCACGAACAGCTTCACGCACGTTCGTTTGTCCATGACAACGGCGGTCGCGACCAGCGATTCCGGTGCCGTTCTGCTAGGCATGTGCCCCCGCTACGCGCCTGGCACGCCGGCGACGTCTGTCATCGAAACCATCAAGTGATCCTCGCGTTGGGCTGAACTCAGTTCAGCGTGAGCGACGGATCGGGGCAGCCCTTTCGAGGGCTGCCAAACCCATTCTTGGCGGAGTCAGCGAAGATGAGCGACACGGCAAACATTACGTTCGATGAGATGCGAGTCGTCGACGACAACCGGAAGGGCACCCCGGATGAAGTGCGCTTCGAGGATGGCAAGTCCTACGACCTTCCATTGCGATCGGCCGATCGGTGGGTGAAGCGGGGCGCGGCGCATTTCACGTCGCCGGAAGATGCTGCGAAAGCGAGGGGCGCCTCCTCGGATGTTGCCCTCAATCTCCAGGATAGGGATCGGCGCGATCCCAGCGGTACCCGTCGGCAGCCCGAGGCGACCGGCGGCAAGGAAGCCAATGGCAACGGCGGCAGCGATCTCGGCAAGAAGACCGTGGCGGAGCTGAAGGCTCTCGCCGCCAATCTTGGCGTCGACCTCACTGGCCTGACCACAAAGGCCGAGATCGTGGCCGCCATCGAGCGTGACGTCCAGATCAAGACGGCAGTCGCCGAAGGCAATTTCGATGACCTCACGGTGGCTGAGCTCCAGAAGGTGGCCGCCGACCAGAACATCGACCTGACCGGTAAGGCGGAAAAGGCCGATATCATCGAAGCGGTGAAGGCCGGTTACAGCCCGGTTGTCGCTGGCTGAGCCGACCAAGCGAGCATGCCTGGGGCTTTCTGCCCCGGGCCTTTCTATCCATAGGAGGTCTCGCGTATGTTTTCGGTCGTGACGGCCGCCACGGACCGGAAATTGACGACGCGAGACAACGTCAAGACCGAACTCGGCATCACCGGAAGCGCCGAAGACGCCAAAATCGATCGCTTGATCAATCGGCTTTCGGCGATGGTCTGCGACTATATCGACGTGCCGATGGCCTCAGACGGATCGAAGACGTTGGGCCTCGAGACGCTCGATGAGTATTTCGACCACAGCCCGTGGTATCGGCGCCGTCGCCGGCAAATCGTCATGGCCCGGCGCCCGGTGACCGAGATTGTGTCGGTGACGATCGGATCTGTCACGGTCGATCCTTCGGATTACGATTTTGACGGTGCGCGCGGCGAGATGAGGCGGACGGGCGTCCTGCCGCCGCCCAGCCTCGGCTACGCACCTGGTGTCCGAACCGTGGTCCGCTACAAGGCGGGTTGGACGCTGCCGGCGACGGCCAATTTCACGTTGCCGCTACCGATCGAGGGCGCGGTCATTGGGCTGCTCAGGGCCGCGCGGTTCGCCGCGGATCGAGATCCGATGGTCAAGTCGGAATGGACGACTGACATCGAGAAAATCGACTACTGGGTCGGCCAAATCGGGGAGAACGGCGCTTTCCCGCCCGATATCGCCTCGATGCTGGAGATCTATTGCTACGAGCCGGAGTTCGGATAGTGGACACGGCAGGTGCAGCTCGTGCGCGGCGAGGCATCCAGCGCCGAGGGCACGTCGTCAGTTTTCGGCGCATGACAAAGACGACGCCGCAAACCGTTGCAAATCGTGCGGACGTCAAAGTTGTCGCAAAGGGCTATGCGCCTGGTGAACTGGCTCCAGGCATAACCGTCGGCGTTCGCAAGCTGATCGTTTCGCGTCTTGATCTTGAGGACGCCGGATTCCCGGTACCGCCGGTCAAGGGCGACCGGATATTCTTTGGCGCGAACCTCGACGTCGCGACCACGATCGACGCCGTGGACGCCGACCATCGAGAATATCTCGGCTGCTACGATATCACGACATCGGGCGCCTGATGGCGCGGATATCGACCTTCGCCAAGGATCTTCAACTCGCCACCGCCGGCATCGCGCCGGAGAACATCGCCCGGGAATTGGCCGCCTTCGCGAAGAGCGAGCTCGCAAAGGCCATCGCGGACGGCGAGGGGTCAGAGCGATATGACCGCTATGTCAACGGCGTGCTCGGAGCCGTGGAAGAGACGGTCGTGCCGCCGGGCCCGATCCTCTACGTCTTCCAGTGGTGGCGCGAGATCATCGAATTTGCGCTGCAGTCCGCAGTTGAGCGATCGCCGGAGAAGTCGGGCGACTACAAGAAGTCTTGGTTCATCATGACGCCCGGTGGCGTCATCAAGAGCTTCGACGAGATCCCGATCAACTCGACGGTGATCTTGACCAACAATCAGCCCTACAGCCGAAAGATCGACGTCGGGCACATGCGGATGTCGGTGCCGCCAGGCGTCATCGAAGACGTCCGCAAGATGGTGATGGCGAGGTTCGGAAACTTCGTCACGGCCAAGCGGACGCTGATCCCGCTACCAGGCGGCTACATCCTCAAGGGGCGTTTCCGGCGCGGTTATCGGCCGTACGCCCGCACAAAGTTGCGGCCGGACACCCAGGCCGGCGCGCAGATGACCTATCCGGCGTTGGTCATGTCGATGAAGGAGATCTGATGGCCCTGCCGTACGATCCCGTGTTCGACGCGATCCGCGAATATCTCGGGTACACGGATCTCGAGACAGGGGAGTGGGTGCCAGGCAACTGGGACGCCTCGCTAGCGCCACTCGTCTACGAGAACGACAGCGATGGCCCGCCAACTGGCGAAGTCTCAAATTGGGTGCTCGTAGTCTTGGACTCGACCTTGTACGGCCAGCAATCGATCGGCGCCGGCGAGGACCAGGCCGCCAACCGCTGGGATGAAGACGGCACGCTTTGGTTTCACGTCTTCACGCCGCGCGGCAGCGGTTCGCGAGAGGCGCGTCGGATCGCGAAGGGGCTCGCGAATATGTTTCGCGGCGCCACGATGCTCAATGGCCGGCTCGAGTTCATGGATGCTGACATGGGCGCCAGCGATCCCGGCAAAGAGAACGCCAATTATTACCTGCGCTCGGTCAGCATCGACTGGCGCGTCATCGACGCAGAATAGGGAGGTCCGTGATGGACTACGACGTCTTGAAGCCATTCAACACCGTGAACCGTCGATTCAAGCCGGCCGCAGATGCGGATGCGGCGAGCGCGGCCGGTGGCAACATCGTCTTGGATACCGACGATCTCACGCCGCACACCATCGAGACCCTGGAGAAGCGCGGGTTCATCAAGGCCAGGACGGCAAAGCCACCCGTTGCCCCGCCGGCGAACAAGCTGGCGACTGCTGCCATCGAGCCGGGCCCAGCCACCTCCGAAAAATAGTCCGCCCTCAAATCCTGACCTCACGCAAGGCGCCTCTGGCGCTTTTTTCTTTGGGAGAAAGCCGTGACTTCATCCAACCGCACGCAAGTAGCCCTTGTCCGGGAGAGCACGCCGGGAGTCACGCCCACCACACCGCGTATGCGCAAGGTGAGGATCACGGGCGAGTCGCTGCAGTTCGCGCCGACCTATGTCGACTCCGAAGAAATCCGGGACGACCGCATGCTCGGCGACCCGATCAAGACCAACCAGTCTTCATCGGGCGGCCTCAACTTCGAGCTCTCCTACCCGGACGATCTCTCTCCATTGTCTGAGCTCATCATGTCGGCGTTCGAGAATGCATGGGTGAACACCCCGCAGTTCTTCAACGACGGCACCCCGGATAGCGTCATCACCGACGCCGGCACTGCGGCGAATACCTATGCGGTGACGGCGGGCGGCGCCGCGGTGAAGCAGGGCCATCTGGTTCGGGCCACCGGTTTCACGAATGCGGCCAACAACCAGATCTTCCCGGTTGCCTCGTCGACCTCGGGTACCATCGTCGGTACGGCCATCGGTTTGACTGCGGAGACCGCACCTCCCGGCACCGCGAAGTTGAAGGTGGTCGGATTTGCTGGCGCCTCCGGCGACATCACGGCGCTCGCGGACGGTCTCGGCTCGACCACGCTCGATTTCACGACGTTGGGGCTCGTTCCCGGCCAGTGGGTCAAGGTCGGTGGTTCGGCAGCCGCGTCGCAATTTGCCTTCCTCATCACTGCCGGCGCCAAGGCACGCGCTGCGGCGTTCGCCCGCATCACGGCGATCGCCGCCCACAAGCTGACCCTCGACAACCTGCCGTCAGGCTGGACCACCGATACCGGTACCGGCAAGACGATCTGGGTATTCGTCGGCGACCAGATCAAGAACGGCGTCACGCCGAATTCAGTGACGATCGAGCGTGGCTTCCTCGCCCAACCGATCCCGTCGTACATCGTCAACCTCGGCATGCGCGTGAACACGTTCAATATCGAGATGACGAGCGGCGACAAGCTGAAGGGAACAGCTGCGTTCATGGGTCTCGGCGGAGGCATCGGCACCACCGCACTAGACGCTTCTCCTGATGCGGTCACGACCGGCGTCGTCATGGCGGCCAACGCCAACGTCGGCCGTCTCGGCGTCAACCAGATCCAACTCGGCGCCCCGAACTGGGCGAAGGGATTCACCGTCCAGATCAACAACAACCTTCGCGCTCTGGACGCCGTCGACTCCGACGTTCCAGTCGGCATCAACGACGGCGAGTGCACCGTGACCGGCAACATGAGCACGTACTTCGGCAGCAAAGACGAGGTCGAGGCATTCTACAACGGCACGCCGCGGGGGATAAACTCCCGCGTCGCAAAAAACGGCCAAGCGCTGATCTTCCAGGTGCCGCGCGCCACCTATCGCGGTGGCGGCAATCCGCAGGCGACCGCGAAGAACACGGACGTCATGGCGAACTTCGACTACCAGGCCAGCCAGGATGTCCTCACGAACGCGCACGTCCTCCTCGACCGCTTCGAGTATTTCGAGGCGTGAGAAGCGAAGCATCTCTGGCGCAGTGAGGAGGGGCAATGAGCGTGTTTTCTGGCGTCATCGCAAACGGCGGATCGATTTCGGGCGCGATCCCGATCGGCGACAAGGTCATCACTGGAATCGTGATGCCGGCAGGTTGGGACGCGGCCGCGCTGACCTTCCAGGTCAGCATTGATGGTGGCGTCAATTGGTCGAACCTCTTCGACTCGAGCGGAAACGAGGTCGCCTTTCAGGCGGCGGCATCTCGGTTCATCGCGGTCGACCCGACGCTCTGGATCGGCATCAACCACATCAAGATTCGGTCCGGCACGGCGGCTGCCGCGGTGAATCAGAATGCCGAAAGATCTGTTCGTCTGGTTGGTCAATGACGAAGGTGCCGCGCACTCGCCGCGAACTGCTTAAGCCGCGAGGACGACTGATCCTTGGGAGAGTGGACGTCCCGCCATGGGTGCTGCGCGCTGGCGGGGCCGCGGCGGCTGTCGATCTGGATCTAGCCGGGGGCCGATATTTCGGGGGTGTGCTGGCCGACCTGCTTTCGTGCTCGCGGGCTTCGACGGGATATGCACAGACGAGCGCCGGGGTCTTGGTGCCGTTTGCGAACAATGTAATGCGCATCACTGATCTCGGTTGCCTGATCGAAGAGAGCCGAACAAACCTGATGCTGCAAAACCAGTCGGCCACAGCGGCAGCTTGGAATGCGCAAAATCTAAATCGGACCGACAACGCAGCCATCGCTCCCGATAGCACCATGACGGCATCGCTGGTCGCTCGCACCAGCACCGCAGCGAACTGCTATTTTCAAAGCAACATCGCGGTTACAGCCACGGCTGGTGCTACCTATACGGTCTCGCGTTACGTCAAGAAAAGTACGGTTGATGGCTTTTTCGGCCTCCGCATCCAAGGAACTTATCCGGTCAGGGCAGACGCGGTTTTCAACCTGAACAACGGAACCATCGTCGGTACGGCGGTCACCACCTTTTCAGGGCAAAGCGCCACAATCACGCCTTTGGCGAATGGGTGGTATTTCGTGACACTGACCGCCACCCTCGATGCCGGCACCACAGCGATCCGCGTCGTGAATGGCCCAGCGAGCGGATCAAGCGTTAGCTCGTGGGAAGGCTCCAGTGCGACGCTTTCCGACGCTCATGTTTGGGGCGGCAACCTCGAACTTGGTGCATTTGCCACGTCCACGATCCCGACCACGACAACGAGCGCGGTTCGCGTGGCGGACCAAGTTTCGGTCAGCGGGGCGCTCGCCGCGCTGCTGTTCTCCACGTTGGGTTATGCCTTTGCGGCCAAATTGAAGATGCCAACCCCACTCAATGTTGGGAATAACAACTATGTGTTGGCCGTGAGTGACGGGACGCTCAACAATCGGATTTCCAACTTCGTTGTCGGTAGCAGCGGCAATGGTTCCTATCGCCATATTGTCGCCGGCGCAGCCACCAACCCGCTCGATAGATCAGCGTCGTTCCCAGCCGGGACAGCGCACACTTTCGGACGGTCTGTCAGCAATGTGAGTGACACGAGTTACGTTGATGGCATTGCGGGCGCGGCCGTAGGCCAGACGGCGATGCCGACCGTCAATCAGGGCTACCTCGGATCAAATGAGACCGGAAATGCCTCGTTCTTCAATGGCTATATTCCGCGCGTTTCGTTTTGGTCCAATGCCGTGAATCTATCCGGCGTGACTGTTCCGTAGGAGATGACAAATGAAAACGAAGCTTCATTTGATGCAGTTTGACAGCGAGCAGATCGCGCGAAGCGATTTGGTCGTTGGTGAGTATTATTTTCCAGAGCAGGAACAGGGCGGCGATATCATCCCTGGCACTTGGGACCCAAGTCGTACGTTTCCGAACACGTTGGTCTTCATCACGCAAGACGCTCAAAGCGGCTTCTGGATCATAATCGCGGTCGATGACAGCAACACGTCGCTTGCACAGCACGCGAATTGCCGTCTCGCTTGGGACAATCTGAGCGCCGTGATCCTCGGCGGCACCTACACCGGCAACGATATGTCGGCGCTCTACGTCTCCCCCGTGCCAGCAGGCGCATACAATCCTTGGAACGGCCAGCCGCCTGCGCCGCCAGAACAGCCCGCGCAGTAGTTCACACTCTGAGCGTTCTCTGCACCTTATCAAAGCTTCGTTGACCTTGGCGCGGTCGCGGCGATCTTCTTGAATTTGTGGCAAAAGCATGGAATAAACCCTCAGCTTCCCAAAGTATGAGAATACCATGGCAGAGAGCCTAGCCCCGATCGACGCTTGTATCTTCGAGTCTCCCAATCCCCAATTCGCAATTGATCTGATCGAGGGCTGGACATCGGCTTTCCCCTCAGAAGCAAAGGTCACTGCCGGAACCGTCAATTTGTTCGCGGATGACCGTGCAAAGTGGGCGTTCACCAAAATCCGCGCCGATGGACGGGCTGGTGTGGAGGGGATGGACGTTCTGGAGCTCGGGCCGCTGGAGGGCGCACATACCTATATGCTTCAGCAGGCTGGGGCTAAGTGCATCACCGCGATTGAGGCCAACAAGCGCCTGTTTATGAAATGCCTTATAACGAAGGAGGTTCTGGGCATGGACCGCACCAAGTTCATGCTTGGTGATTTTATGCCCTGGCTTGGAACGACGAATCGCAGGTTCGATCTTGTATGGTGTACTGGCGTACTTTATCACATGCCAGAGCCGCTCAAGCTATTGCATGCGGTAAGCAAGGTCACTGACCGTGTGCACATCTGGACCCATTATGTCGATGAGGCTGGGTTAGATCAGCCGTGGGCGTCGCCAATCATCGCGCCAGATGATCGAAATTTCATGGGTCGAACTGTCAGGCACTACCGCAGGAGCTATCACGACGCAGCGAAGAGCAAGACCTACTGCGGCGGCGTGTACAATGAGGCTTCGTGGATCACCAAAGGTGATATCCTCAAACAACTTGAAATAGATGGATTCAAGTCTATCGATATCGCCTTCGACACGCATGACAATCCCAACGGTCCCTGCTTTGCGCTAGTCGCCCAAAGATAGGCATATCGAAACAGATCTGTCACAAAGCCGCCTTCGGGCGGCTTCGTCATTGGAGCCCCTTCGACGCCAGGGCTGATCCCGATGTCTTTCGGACTGCGGCGACCCACAGCGACCTTTCGATCACGCAAGGACTAAAATTGCGGCTGCGAATTGGCCCGCAGTTCGTCCGTGATGGTGGCTCGCACGAAGAGCCGCGACGGTTGGCGGCTGCCGCATAAGTCAAGTACCCGAGTTACCCGCAGGTCTGGGCCGGTCGGTGCCGGCAGAGGATTGGTGTCCTCGTGACCTCGGGATTTCACCGCCCGGCGCCCCGCCGGGCTTTCCCTTGATCCCAAGGTGACACCAAACCATGACTGAATCGCAGAAGACTTCATCTGTTCGTAGAGTCAAACTGTCTTCGCTCAAGTCCGACAGCCAAAAGGAGCGCGAAGGAGATTGGATCCCGGCGCTCGACATCGACCCGGACATCAAGTGGTTTGTCCGATCGACGAATTACGCACCGTTTAAAATTGCTCGCGACGCCCATGCATCGAAACTCGCGCGCAGGCACGGCGACAACGTCCCCGACGACGTCATGGCTGACGTCTATGGCAAGCTCGCCGTCGAGCACCTCCTCCTCGGTTGGCAGGGCCTTGTCGACGATGACGAGCGGGACATCGAATTCAGCCCTGAGCGTGCGAAGGAGATCCTAACCGATCCGGAATATCGGGCGGTCCGTGGGTCGGTCTACCTGGCAGCAACGAAGGTCGGCCGCGAAGAGGTCGAGTTCGTCGAGGCCGGCACAAAAAACTGAGAGCGGCCCTTCGCTACGAGCTCGAGCAGAAGGGCAACGACGAGTGGATCGCTGAGCTCGCCGAAGAAGATCCAGACGCTGCTGAATTCGCCGCCAACGCGAAGCGACCGGCCGATGCCGTCGTTCCGTTTTGGGCCGAAATCTATTGGCGCGCCTGGCACACGCTTCAGTTCGATCGACAGTACGGCGCCATGGGCGGCGAGTCGCCCATCACCTTCCTTTCCCTTGATGCGTACGCGCGACGCTACGGCATCGCCGGCGTCGAGTTCGAGCACTTCCTCGCCTTGGTTGGTGCCATGGACGAGGAATACCTCGAGCACATCGCGCGCATCATGAAGGCGGAGAAGGAGAGGGCGGCCGAAGAAGCCCGCATGAAGACAAGGGAGGCTGCACCCTAAAATGGCCGGTGTTGCTCTTTCATCGCTGCGCGTTACGTCGGATTTCGACGCTTCCGCCTACGCCCGCGGTGCCCAACAAAAGATCGACGCCGACAATCGGATGATCGCCAGCGACCGCGCGCGCAACGCGGCGCTAAAACAAGCCGATGCAGCTCTGGCAAAGGCGATTCCTGGTGTCGGCGGGCTCAGCAAGAGCTTGCTCGAGGGATACAGTGCCGGCGCTCAGTTCGAGGCCATGATCCGGCGCATCAACAATGCCATGGACAGGGGTCTTGGCCTCGACCGTGCAAACCTGTTGCTCGACGCCGCGTATCGAAAATTCGGTCTGTTCGCCGATGCGCAGCAGATAGCCGAGCGCGGCTCTCTCGAGCTGGCAAATGCGGTCAATCAACTCAACAACGCATACTCGGTTCAAGCCGAGGTTGCCGCGCGCGCCGCTGCTGCTGCGGAACAAGCCGGCGCCGCTCAGCAGGCTCAAGCGCGGTATACAGGCCAGTTCGGTATCTCCGGCGCGGCGAGCGTTCCGAGTGCCACGGCAAATCAGGTTGCGGCCCGGGTAGACGCCGAGCAGCGGCTCAGCGCGGTCATGGCGCGCCGTGTTGATCTCGAGGACCAACTGAAGACGGCGCAATCTGCCACGGCCAGCACTGTTTCGGATCTCGAGGCGAAGATCCGAAGCGCTGCCGTCACGACCGATGCCGCAAACAAGGTCGTCCTCGTCAATATTCAGAAGGTCAACGAGCTCTGGCAGAAGGAGCGCGACTTCTTCATCGAGCCGGGCAATCAGGGGAAACTGCCAGGCGCGCTCGACTTCATCAAGAATTTCTCGGGAGGCCAGTTCAGCGCCTCTACGCTCGGCGTTCTCGGGGGCGGACAGGTCGGGTTTGACGATGGGCGCAATCGCTTTGCGGCGATGCGCGATCTGGGGTTCTCGGCCGCGCCGGTCGCGATGGACCAAGAATCCATCGAAAATGCAAAGCGCCTTGGGCTGATCGTTGTTCAAACGGAGCAGGACGTCGCGACCAAGGTCGCCGCTATTCAGCAAAGCATCCTCGAGAACGATCGGCGGGTTGCGCAGGAGCGCATCAACGTCGCTTCGGCGACCCAGGCGAGGATCGACGATTCCCTTCGTGAGGCCCCACAGTCGTCGGAATTCTTCGGTTCGGCGAGAGCGTCTGCTGATGCCTTTATGGCGCAGTTCGGCGGGCTCGAGGGGATCGCCAAGGCAAGAGCGTCGGAAGCGGCAGCAGCGTTCGCGGACGAACTCGATCGCCGGATGATCGCCGGCGCGGCCAAATCCGCGCGGGACTCGGCGAGCGTTTTCGAAGCTGAACTTCGACAGGTCGAGGAGGTCGCCCGTCTGCGCGCACAGCAGGCCGGATCCGAGTTCCAGCGGAGCTTCAATGCTTCCTTGGGCATTGGCGGTCCGTCGGCGACTTCCCAAGGAGCGACCTATTCGGCGCTGGCCGCGCAGATTGAGCGCCTCGACCAGATCGAGCAGGCGAGGGCGGCCCACAACGCTCAGCAGTTCCAGGCCAACATCAACCTGGCCAGCGGGATTGATCGGCAGGCGAAGTCGGCGCGGGACTCCGCGGCCATATTCCTTCAGGCCGCGCAGGCCGAGGAGGCGGCGGCGAAATCGGCCGCCGATCTCCGCGCGCAGATCGATCCGATGGGTACGGAATTCGCGCGGCTCGGCGCCCAGATGGCGGATTACCGCAAGCTGCTCAATGACGGCGTGATCTCCGCAAACGAATACGAGCAGGCCCAAGTCCTCCTCGCGAAGCGGCTCACGGACGTCCAGCAGCAATTGAACACGACCTCGCGCATCGGTCGCGTGACGTCGGGTGAGATGGCGAATCTAGGATATCAGATCAACGACGTCGTCACTGGTCTCGCGCTTGGCCAGTCGCCGTTCATGATTCTCGCCCAGCAGGGTGGTCAGTTTTTCCAGATCTTCCAGGCCTCGAAGGCGAGCCTATCGGAATTCGTCACGGCGGCCAGCAGCGGCTTCATGAGCATCCTGAGCGTCGGCAGGGTGGCGTGGGGTGGTGTTGCCGCGGCAACCGGCATCGCTCTCCTGGCGCTCAACTCCTACCTGACGGCCCAGGAAAAGGTCACCATGGGCCTGCTCGGTGCCGGCCGCGCCGCCGGTACGAACAACGCCGGAATCACTGCCATCGCCGAGGCAGGATCTTCGCCGACCGGACTGTCGGTCAGCGAAGCTAGGGAATTGGCCACCGCGCTGGCATCGACGGGTAAGGTCGCAAACGACAACCTTCTACCAATCGTCCAGACGGGCAAGGACATCTCGCGCATCTTCGGCGTCGATGCGACGGAGGCGGCCAAGATGCTGGCGGACGCCTTCGCGGATCCCATCAGGGGCGCGGATCAGTTGAACCAGCGCCTCGGTTTCATGGACGCGGCGTCGAGGCGCAACATCCAGAATCTTGTCGATCAAAATAACCTCTATGGCGCCCAACGAGCACTGCTTAGCGGCGTGCAGCAGGGCCTTCAGGGTGTCTCTGATGCGACGTCGCTCACGAGCAAGGGCTGGACGGCACTCGGCAACGCGATTTCGAACGGTTGGGACGCTCTCGGCAAGTTCATAACCAAGTCCCTCGGGCTCGACAGTGGCCTCGAAGAGCAATTGGCGAAAGCCAAGGCACAGCTTGATGAGTTGAAGAAGTCGGGCGGCTATCTCTTTGCCTACGGCATGGAGATGCCGATCAAACTCGACAATTCGGCTGTCCAAGCCCAGCAGGAGCGCGTCGATCAGCTCACGGCGGCGATAGAGCGGAACAAAAATGCAGCCTCTGCTGCTGCGGCCGCGCAGCGCTCGTTCTTGGTCGAGTCGACGGCGCGATCGCTAGAGCCCGAGATCGCTGACCGGGAAAAGCTGACCAACGATCTCGTGGTGCTGAAGTCCGCTCTGGACAGCATCGCGCAGGATGAAGCCGCCGGGGCACGACTTCAGCAACTCGAGCTCTCAATGGAGCAGTTGGCGAAGTCTGTCCAGATCGCTAGCGACAGGGCAAAGGCATTCAAGACCGAATTCGAGACCTCGGTTTCGTCGATGAATACGGCGAACCAGGCCATCACGGCGTTCTCGCCATCGCAGAAGGGAGCGGTCGCCTACCAGCAGCAGATGGACTCGACGCTTCGGTCGAACCTGACGCTGACCGAGCGCCAAACCCTTGCTGATCTGGCGGCCGCCAATGCCGTCAAGCAAGCCACGACGGCGCTTTCCGAGCAGGCGCGCGCGCGGGCGCTGACCGCCAATCAGAGCGTCCAGAGCGAGCAGATCGAGATCGACTTGCTCGGAAAGACTATCGGCCAGCAAGCCGAGATCCGCGCCAACCTGCAAGCCCGGCAGCAATTGGAGCAGGAAGCCAGCCAGAACAGGACGGCATTCGACGAGGCGCAGTATCAACGGCTCCAGAAGATCAACGCCGAGCTCGGTCGACGCACGCAACTCGCTGCGGTGGCCGCCGTCAATGACAACGTTCAGTTTGGCGCCAGGACTTCGCTGTTGTCGCCCGATGACGTTCAAATCGCGCAGCAACTGCGCGGGATCTACCCGGACGTCACGCAGGCGCTCAGCAGCGTCGAGGCCGCCGGCCTGCGCGCCAATGCCGCGCTGAGCCAGGTCTCATCGTCGGTATCGAACAACCTCACCACTGGCTTCGCCGATGCAGTCGACGGCACCAAGACGTTCGGGCAGGCGGTGTCGGATACCAGCAAGCTGGTGATCCGGGCAATCGAGGAGATGATCATCAAGATCACGATCGTCGGCCCGCTGCTCCGGGCGCTCCAGACGTCGATCGGCGGGCCGCTCGGAGGTCTCCTCGGTGGTGGTGACCTCGGTTCGTCACTTGGCTCCGCCGGCATCACCTATGGCACGCCCGGGGCAGCCGGCAGCAACCTCTTCGGTCCCCTGGCGCCGAGCGCGCGCGGCAACATCTTCGGCGGCGGCAACATCATCCCGTTCCGGCTCGGCGGCGTCGTGACGCGACCGACGCTGTTCCCGATGGCGAACGGCGGCACCGGACTGATGGGCGAAGCCGGCGAGGAAGCCGTGATGCCGCTGCGGCGCGGTCGTGACGGCCGCCTCGGCGTCTCGGCAACAGGTGGCGCGGCCGCGAATGACAACGTCGGCGCCGGTGTCGTGGTGAACATCTTCAACGCACCGTCGGGATCGACGGCCGAGTCCAGGGTGTCTCAGGGACCTGGCGGAACGACCGTCGACGTCTTCCTCAAGAACGCGGTCACCGGCGTGCTTCTGGATGATGCCGCCAGGAACGGTCCGATCTCGCAGGCGATCGCCGTCCGCCAGCGCGGATATGGAGTGTAACGGATGGCTCTTCCGTCATGGCCGGCCGTTAACTATCGCCCGCAGCGGGACGGCTTCCAACCCATCAAGCGGTTTCTGGATCCGCTTGCAACCGACATGGAGGGCGGCAACACCAGGCAGCGCCCGCGGCCCGGGGACAACGTCGGCACGATCACCCAAACGATCAATCTCACAATAGCCGAGCACAATATCTTCGTGCCGTGGGTGAAAACCACGTTGAACAACGGTACGGCGAGATTCACGGCCAATGTGTGGCTTGGATCTTCCTATGCCTCCAAGACCTGCCAGTTCACGAAGGATGGGAAGCCAACCTATTCGCCGATCTCATCGAGCCACGTCGCGGTGACGATGACTCTTCGGGTTTACGATCTCTGATGCCGACCCATAGCGAAGCGTTGCTCGAGGCCTATGCGTCGTGTCGACCGAGCTCGCGCATCTTCTACACGCTGGAGATCTGGCAGGCATCGTTCGCAGAGCCTGCGCGAGTCGTCACGAACGTCGGAGACGATATGACCTTCGGCATCGAGGCCGGCGCGCCGCGCAACGGCGGCGAGATGGTGACGTTCATCGCCTGCCCGTTCCAAGCGAGTTATCCGGAGCAGCGGGAAGGGCAACCGCCGCAAACCAATATCAAGATCGACAATGTCAATCGCGAGTTGGTGCCCAAGGTCCGCGCTGCGATGTCGGTCCGGCAGTACATCCAGGTGCTGTATCGCGAGTACCTCAACAACGATCTGACGGAGCCCGCCTATGGGCCGGTCGAGTTCGAATTACGCAACGTGAAAATTGTCGGCGTCTCGATGACCGGGACCGTGATGGTGAAAAACCTGCAGAACAAGCGGTTTCCGCGGCTCACCAAGAACTACGACTACGTTCAGTTTCCCAGCTTGCTGCCGACGTGACCCGTTCCGAATTCCTCTCGCCGCTGATCGGCGAGCCGTGGGCTTGGCAATCCCGCAATTGCTGGGACTTCGCCTGCCATGTGCAGCGCGAACTGTTCGCACGCGCGCTTCCGGCGATCGCGGTGCCGGCCGATTTCTCCAGGCGCTGGGTGCTGGACGAGTTCGCGGCTCATCCGGAGCGCGCGCTATGGCGCGAGGTTGCCGAGGGGCCGGGCGGCCTGGTGACGGCCGCCGACGGCGCGTTGGTGCTGATGGCGCACCTGCGCTTTCCCGCGCATATCGGCGTCTGGTTGAGGCCAGAGGCGCGGATCATCCATTGCGACGGCAAGACTGGCGTCGCCTGTGAGACCCCGCTGGCGCTGCGCCAGATGGGCTGGAAGAAGCTGACGTTCTTCGAACCGAGATCCTGATGCACCGAACAGCAAAGAAATTCTCGGCGCTCCCGACGCCGCAACGTTCCCGCGCGCGCCGTGAGCGCCGCAGCGATGCCGCGCGGCAGCCGGTGCTGCATGTCGTCACGCCGGGCCTCGAGGTCGCCCGGGAGACGCCGCGAAAGGGCGAAACGGTGACGGCCTTCCTGCGCCGCTCCGGCTGGGCCACGCATGACCGCAAGTATGGATGGGAATTTCGCAAGGGACTGCCGACCATCCTTGAGATCAACGGCGAGGCGGTGCTGCGCAAGGATTGGCGGCGCCGGCGGATCTCCGCCAACGACAATGTACGGTTCGTTTCGCACCCGCTCGGCGGTGGTGGCAGCGGCGATACGGCCAAGCAGGTGGTTGGCCTGGTCGCGCTCATCGCGGTGTCGGCGTTCGCGCTCTGGGCCGGACCGGCATTGTTCGGCGCCGGCACATTCGGTGCCTATGCAACAACGGCAGGTTTGGGCATCGCCGGCGCGCTTGCGATCAATGCGCTCACGGCGCCCAAGCCGGGTGCCACCAACGCCCCGGATGCGACGCAGGATCAGATCTATTCGGCCTCCGCGCAGGGTAACGTCGCCAAACTCGGCCAGCCGCTGCCGGTCTGGTATGGGCGCCTCAAGCGCTATCCTGATCTCGCCGCGACGCCCTGGAGCGAGTTCGTCGGCAACGATCAATATCTGAACATCTTGCTGTCTGTGACGATGGGGAGCCTCGAATACGAGAGGCTATTCATCGACGACACCGTGCTTTGGGATTTTGTGACCGGGATTTCGGCGTCCTATCCCGGCGCGCAGGTCGCGTTCTATGAGCCGGGCCAGCAGGTCACGCTTTTCCCGACCAACGTCGCGGCGTCGGACGAAGTGACCGGCCAGCAGTTGCCTGATGGTAGCGGAACGACCGGTGGTTTCTTCGTCCCGGCGACTGGGACATCGCCGGGTGCGTGGATCGGGCCGTTCGCGGCCAATCCACCGGGCACGCAGGCGCAATCGCTCGCGGTCGACTTCGTCATGCCGGCCGGCTGCGCCACTTTCAACCAGACCAACAATGGTGGCCGCGTCGGTTATGGCACGGTGCCGCTCACGGCGGAATACTGCCAGATCGACGACGCCGGCACGCAGATCAGTTCGTTCGTGCCGCTGTTCTCCGCCATCCTCAGCTATGGCTCGACCAGCCCGATCCGAGACAGCCGCAAGGTGGATGTCGCGCCGGGTCGCTACGCCGTCCGTTTCCGCCGCAACGATGCGGCGTTCGATTCCTCGCTTGGCTCGAACCAGGTAGTCTGGGCCGGCCTGCGCGCCTTCCTGAAGGGCGACAACTCGTTCCCCGACGTCTCGACGGTCGCGATCCGCCTGCTTGCTTCACAGTCGACGCAGGGATCTTTCAAATTCGGCGTGCTCGGCACCCGCAAACTGCCGGTCTGGAACGGCTCGAGCTTCGTCACCCAGGCGACGCGCAATCCAGGCTGGGTGTTTTTGGACGCCGTCACTAACGCGCAATATGGATCCGGCCTGCCGATCTCGAAGGTCGATTTCAACGCGGTAGTCGCCTTCGCTGCTGGCTGCACCAGCCGCAGCGATACCTTCAATTATTGCTTCACTACTGCCGTCGCGGTGCCGGAGGCCTTCGACAAGGCTCTGACGGTGGCGCGGTCGCGGCATTTCTGGCTCGGTGACACGGTCTCAGTGGTGCGCGATGAGTGGCGCGACGTACCGACCATGTTGCTGACGGATCGCGAGATCGTCCGCGACTCGACGCAGGTCACCATCACCCAGCTTGGGGAGGATGATCCTGACGCCGTCATCGTCGAATATATCGACGAGAATACCTGGCTGGCTGCACAGGTGCAGTATCCGCCGAATTCACCAACCTTCACTGCCCAGAACGCCGAGACGAAAAGAATCGACGGCGGCACCGACCGGAACCAGATGTTTCGAGAATGTGCGTTCTGGTACCTACAATCGATCTATCGCCGCGAGGCGGTGCAGATCGGGACGGAATACGAGGGTAGGGCGATCACCTTCGGTTCGGTGCTCCGGGTACAGTCCGAATTGCCAGAGGCTTACGGCTACGGCGGCGCCGTGGTCGCGGTCGATAGCAACGAACTGACGCTGTCGCCGGCGCCGGTGTGGGATAGCGGACCGTTCTATATCCGGCTGCGGCGGCCGAACGGAAAGTTCTTCGGGCCTGTGCTGGCGGGGCCTGGCTCGAGCGCGGCAATAGCCGTTCTGGACGCAGCCAGCCTTGCCGCTGCCGAGAGCTCACAGAGCACTACGCTCGCGGCTGTGCTGGCGCGCGAGGATGGTGGCGAGGATCCCAGCTTCGAGCTCGGTACCGGCGTCTCTTCCTCGAAGCTCTGCATGGTGCTCAGTGGCCAGCCGAATGGCGAACTCTGCACCCTGAGTCTGGTGGTCGACGACCAGCGCGTGCACGCGACCGATCTCGGTACTCCGCCGGTGCTGCCTGTTGGGCAATTCCCGGCCAACGATAAGGTGCCGCTGATCGTCGGGCTGAACGCGATGTTCAGCCAGGGCATCGCCGAGCCGGTGCTCGCGGCGAGCTGGTTTCCATCCGCCGGCGCGATCTATTACATCGCCGACGTCAGCTATGACAGCGGCAACTCCTGGATCCAGGTCTACGAGGGCGCCGACAACAAGTTCGACAACAAGGTGGTGACGCCGGCCGCGCTGCGGCTGCGCGTGCAGGCCGTCACCAGCCTGCTGCGCGGGCCGTATGCGACGGTAGACCTCTCGGCTCCGACGGTCGAAATTGCCAGCGGCGCGGTTGCGCTGAAGTCGCTGATCGACGGCATCAAATATCAGATCACGACGCTGATGAACGAAATCAATGACAAGATTGTCGATATCAATCAGCGCATCGCCGCAATCGCCGACAAGGACGCTAGCGATTGGATCGACAGGGAGGAGATACGGAGCCAACTGGCCGCTCGGGGTAATGCTGCCTCAGCGGAGATCAACGAGGTACGCCTAGTCGCGGTCGGTACCGCGGATGCATTGGCATCGTTTTCGCAAGAAGTGACAGCGACGTTCGGCCCGGCGTTTTCCTCCGTCAAGACGGTTTCGCAGGCTGTGGCGACACTGGATGGATACGCCGCGGCGTCGTGGTCTATCATGCTCAACGTCAACGGGGCCTGGTCCGGAATCCAGTTGGTCGATGGCAGCGATAGCGAAAGCGTCATCAACCTTCTGGCATCCAACGTCAAGATATCGCTACCTGGCTTCAATGGCGACGATCCTTACGACCTCTTCGCTACGGGCTTGGTCGGCGGCGTGCCATCGGTTGGCATCAACGGCAATCTGATCCTCAACGGCACGATCACGGCAGTCATGATGAACGTGGGGACGCTGAGCGCAATCAGCGTCAACGCCGGTGACATCCGAGCCGGCACGCTTGCCGATCCGACTGCATCCCGCATGTTCATTGATTTGAACAACGCGCGCATAACGGTATCGGATAACACCTGATGGCCCGACGTTTGGTCATCGGTCAGCAAGCGGACGGCAGTTTCGGTATTCGCTGCTCTGCGCCCGGTTTCGATGCGTTGTTCGCGGCGGACGATGGGCGCTCGATCACGTTTGATAGCCGTTGGGCAGACATCGCAAAGATACATGCCGTTGGCATCGTCCCCTGGTCCGCAGCGGCGTGGCAGCAAGTCGATAGCTTGGGAAACGTCCTCACTTTCCCTGGGTTTGCCGCTGTATGGCCTGCGCTTCCGTACAAGCCGTTTATCGAGGTGCGGGCGTTCACTGGCGGAAACGTCGTCCGCGATGATTGGTGGTCGGCGGCGGCGCCGATGGGGAATCCCGCTGCAATTCTCACCAATGCTTTTCGTATGGGCGGGAATTCTAGTTACGCGGGATACAGCGCAATCTATGTCGTCTATCGAATTCCGGTGCCATCCGGATGAGTGATCGCGTTGTTATTGGTCAACGCGCAAATGGTGAATATGGCTTGTTCGTTTCACCGCCGGGCGTAAGCGCAATGTTTGCGCCCGATGACGCGCTGTTGCTAAGCGTTACGCAAAAGGTATCTCAGCTGATCCTAATGGGGCGGGTGAATTCCAATCAAACGATTGCCCTTGGACTAGGGCGTACACCGGTTGTGCTGATCACGAGTCAGTTCAATTGGAGTAGCGTCATTGGTCATTCGCTCGGGCCAGGGCCATTTCGACCATCGCCCGCGCCCGGGTCGGGACAATCTAACTGCATCATCAACGGTAACGGCGCATCGATGACGATACAATTGTCGCTACCAACGACATACCAAGTTTATAATTCGGCAATCACCTAAATGGCCCGACGCGTCATCATCGAAAGCAACGCTGCATCTCCGTTGTTGGTGTCTGTCCCGGGCGTCGACGCGGCGGGCGCGCAATTCAATCAGGTCATCTTCAACGGCAATCAACCGCCGCTCCGTTTGGTCGCAACCGGTGTTTCGCTGGTCCCTGGAATTTTCAATAGCGAATATGCTGGCGGAAAAAACATCAACGAGGGACCACCGACATTTATTTTCACACCGCCACCGGGCGTAACTCCCGTGTTCATCGTCGCGGTTCGCAACATCAACGAAACTAACCCGGTATTGCAAACACCATATTTCGGCATCGGAGCAAGTGGTGGCCCGGGGCAGGCAACCGGAGCAGGCGGCGGCATGGTTGCCGCAGGCTATTTCTGTCCTGCGAACTTCGATGCGGGCTTAATCGTACCACCGGGACAATCGGACGTCGCGGGTGATCCATATTACGTCAATCATTGCGTGTTCCGGAATGTGAACTAGGGGGACGATCAGAATGCTGTACGTCACGTATGATCGAGACGGATCAATCAATGGTCAACTCGGCATGATCACGCAAGCCAATAAGTTTTTCGGCAGTCCGCAGGAATTGGCCTCTTATGAGGAGGTTGCACGCGATCAACTGAAGCAACAGTTCATCAAAGAGAACTCTCCCGGTCTTGTACCACCGGAGTTTTGGTATGTACGCAACGACGCTTTGACAGAACGTCCGGTGTTAACGAGCATCGGCGTTACCAAAACGATAATAAAGCCGTCCAATGGTGACGATTATGCTCTGATCACAGGCATTCCAGCGGATTCGAAGTATAAGGTTTACGGCGCGAACGAATTGATTGCTTTCGGTGTGATGGACAGCACCGAAATGCAAGTCAGCATTCCAGTGCCGATGGTCTACGTGATCTACTTGGACAAGTGGCCCTATCAGACATTCAAACTCGAGATCAGGGCGCAACTCTGATGGTCGTGATCAACATTGACCCAATGCCCGCGATACGCGCCGCCAAGAAAGAAGCGGTGAATGCCAACTTCAATGCCGCGAATGCCTCTCACGTTGAGCAAGCGCACATGCAGAAGCGCCTCTGGGCGCAAGCGCAGGACCAGCGGCTGAAGCCGGAGGCGGACTTGCGCGGCATCACCGTGGCCGATCTCGCCGCTATCATTCTGGCGAAGCCAGACACCTTCGCCGAGCGTGAACTGCAACGCCAGAAGATCATGCTGCAGATTGAGGCGGCAACAACACCGGCCGAACTTGACGCTGTCAATGGTCGAACCGTGACCTGACCGGCTTAGGGCCGAGAACCTCAAGAATTAAATTCTGATTATCGAGGCGCCGAACCGCGCCGCGAACTTCTTTCTATTCAGAAAGGGGAACAATGGCTGCTTTCCCGAGCTACTCGACCGGTACGGTTTCCGTTGGGAACGGTGATCCCACGATCGTCGTCGCCGGTGCGATCTTGTCTGGCGGAAACGCGATGCCTGGTGATGACATCGTCATTCTCGGTCACACCGTGATCGTCCAAGATGTGATCGACATCGGGCAAATCGAAATCGATCCGTGGCCCTACGACGATGTGGCTCCTGGAACGCCATACAAGATCGTCCAGCGATCGCCGCAGCGTTACGGAAGCCAGGAGTTGGCGAATGTCAGGGCTCTGTTGAACGTTCTGCGCGTCAAGGGCCTGCTATGGTATCTGGACGTGGCTTGGGACGATCCGTCAGAAGCACAGCCGCCTCTTACGGCCGTTGACGGGCAAGGCATCCTGCAGATTGCAACAGGAAAACTCTGGGTCATGCAGGGTGGCGCGTGGACGTTTTCCGGCGTCTTCAGAGGGATTAGCCCCAAAGGAGCCTTTGACAACGGAACCGTTTACTCGGCCAATGACATGGTCTCGTCCGCTGGCTCGTCCTACGTCTGGATCAACGAGACGCCAGGATCCGGCCATGCCCCGCCGAACGCGACCTATTGGCAAGTTGTCGGCGAGAAGGGTGACAAGGGGGACAAGGGCGATACCGGCGCAAGTTACGCCGGCACGTCGACGACGTCGCTCGCGATCGGCCCGGGATCGAAGGCCTTCACGACGCAAGCCGGACTGGCGTATCTCGACGGCGCTCGTGTGCGCGCCAGTTCGGACGCGAACACCTCGAATTGGATGGAAGGTATCGCGACCTACAGCGGCACGATCCTGACGATCGCGGTGTCCAAGACCAACGGATCTGGCACATACGCCGACTGGAATTTCAATGTTGCCGGCGAGCCTGGCGCCGGCGACATGACGTCGTCGAATTATGCTTCTGAATACATCGGTCACGAAGCGCAGGTGCGCGCGAACATCGCGGCGCAGGCGCTGGGCGATTACGCCGGTATGAGCAACGGCACACTGGTGGCGTCGGCATCGGCCGGCGCTCTAACCGTCGCTGTCAAGACGTTTGCGGGGGCCGATCCGAGCGCCGCCGATCCGGTCTATTTCTATTTCCGCGACAGCACACTGACGTCTGGCGCCTTTACGCGTATCGCCGTTACATCTGCGCGGTCGGTAGTGATTGGCTCGACCAAGACGCTTGGCGCCGTGAATGGAACTGGCGTGCGAGTGTGGATCACCGCGCATAACAACGCCGGGACAGTGCAGCTTGGCGCGATCAATTGTTCGGACACGTCGGGGGTGTTTTGCCCGCAAGAGCACGTCAAATATACGACCGCAGTCCCCGGTAACGCTTCCAGAGCTTTCTACACGACATCCGCCATTGCCACCGCGGCGCCGATGCGTTTGCTGGGGTTCTGCGAATGGAATTCGCTGACGACAGCAGGAATGTGGGTTGCCCCTGAAATCGTGCAGTTGCTTGGCCCTGGTGTCTGCAGACCTGGCCAGGTCGTCCAAACAGCCTTCACCAAGATTTCAACAGTGACGACGATAACGACTAATACCCCGACGGGAACCGATTTGATTGCAGGTTTCAACCCCACAAGCACTGCAAACCTTGTACGCGGATCATTTACGGGAAGCGTTCAAAGCAATAATACAAATCATCGCGCATTCGTTGCTGTGTTTCGTAACGGAGCTGCGTTTCCAAACTTCCCGTTAAGCAGTGTCTTTGCGACTGGAAGTTTTGCTTCGGCCCCCTGCGCCGGTAGTTGGTTGGATAAGCCTAATTCAACATCTTTGCAAAATTACAGGGTATTCTTGAATAACGACGACAATGCTTCAACTGTTTCT
Organism: Bradyrhizobium sp. Ai1a-2; assembly: GCF_000426245.1. Classification (GTDB taxonomy): domain Bacteria; phylum Pseudomonadota; class Alphaproteobacteria; order Rhizobiales; family Xanthobacteraceae; genus Bradyrhizobium. Next base: position 101,032 of record NZ_AUEZ01000004.1, read on the forward strand.
TTCCCAGATAACGTTGGCACTGGTCAACAAGCCGCTTCGATGACCGTGGACGAGATTATGGGGTGACGACTACCGGCGATCTTAGCGTAGCCGTGTGGACCAGATGAAAACGGACTATCGGCCGCGACTTTCCTGCGCAACAGCGGCTTCGGGATGGGGCGTTTTTTCGGGGCTCCTAGCTCTTTCGCTGATCTTGAGCACGAAGCGTCGCGCGGGTCGTTCAAAAAGCCAGAATGATATCGTTGCTGTGGTGATAACCAGGGCTAGAAAGACCGCGATTTCCAATGGCGTCTTCGGGCTCATGACCATCAGAAACGGCCAATGCCAGAGATAAACTCCGTAGGAAATATTCCCGGAGAACGCCGCAGCCTCGGCTGCAATCCCTGTTAACGAGGCATGCGCGAGAGATGCCACGGCAACCGCGAACAGAATGTAGTAGGGGATGTCGCCGGTGGGATGATGCTCCAGAGGAAAGATCGGGAACACCGAAAGCAGGAACGCGATCGTCGCGGCTGTCCATCCGATTTTAGGAGGGATCTGCAGTTGAAGACGATAGAGCGTCCAACCGAGCAGAAACATGCCGAGGCAAACGCCATATCGCGGCGCGAATTGAACTAGAAAGCCATCTTTCAACTCGCAAAGCGCAAAGATGAGGACCGCTGTGCCGATGCTGATCGTGCGAAGGATGGTGTTCCGTGAGCTGAGCGCGATGAAGAGAAAGCCACACCAGAATTCAGCGCCAATGCTCCAGGACGGTGCGTTGAAGGACCACTCGCCCGTAAAGAGGGACTGGGTAAGCGTGATCGTCTCGAACATGGCTGGCTTGAAAATCCAGCTTGAATTTGCGGCACCTAAATAGATCAGCGATCCGAAAGTCACGGCCCAAGTTAGCGCGTGCAGCGGATATAGTCTCGCAAACCTGGCAATGATGAAACCGCCAAAAGACATTCTCCCTGTCTCTATGGCCTCGCCGTAGGCGTGCGAAAGAACATAGCCTGAGAGAACAAAGAAGAATGCCACGCACATTGAGTAGGCGGGGCCGTAGTAATCCGGGATGACCGCGGATGTATGGCCGATTGCTACAATGATAGCGGCAATGCCGCGTAGAAGGTCGAGCGCTAGAAAGGCGAGGCCTCCGAAAGGTGCTTGTTTTTTCTGACATTCCCGCCCCCGAGATGTGGCGGCGATACCATCTTGCGCCAACCAGGGCAACATGTTTGCGGCAGGAAGCTTTGAGTCGGCCCCTTGTGCCGGAAGTTGGCTGAACAAGCCGAATTCAACGGCCACGCGGAAGTACTGGGTGTGGCTACGCAGCGTCGACGGAGCTAGCGCTTGCCGCGTTTCACCGACACATCAATGCGGACTATCAAATACAAAGCAATCGCAGCCATGCCAGCGATTCCGAGTGAGGCATAGACCGCATTCAAATGAACATCTCCGGCTTGAACGGTAGTGGGTGACTAGGATCTGGCATCCACGACCAGTCCTGAGCAGCATTACGTCCTCTGATTTTCCAGAGAATCCTCCGTAACCGACGCAATAGTCTCATCTTCGGCTCAGCTCCCCAGATTTTCCAGATTCGAGAACGTCTGATCCTTTGAGGTTGTCTCCGGACGCCAACCACAATCGGGGCGCAATCACCCCGAGAGGCGGCCGCGTTATCACATCGAAGCGCAACAAAGGCAACCCCGTACCGGCTAGTACACGCAAATCTGAGCGGCACTGCACAGTGCGCCGGCCGACGTGATCGCGTCCAGTATCCACCACCAACCGAACAATCCCCATGACCGATTTCAATTCCCACTTCCGTGAAATACGGAGCCACGCCTATGACTAAGCTGACCAAGGAGGCGCTGGCGGCTGGCCGGCTGTAATTCAATCCTTTGAGTTCATTTGATCGCGCGCCACCAGTCATCCTCGTCCGAATCGGCCTTCTCCCCTGAAGGGGAGTAGATCGCGGAAACGAAGAGCAAAACAAAAATCAAAAGAAAAACGAGCGGAACCGCCCAGAACATTCCCAGCCCACTTCCTCAGCCGGGGCTGACCTCTATCACCACAACCGATTCGGCAACAACCCCTCCGTAAGGAGCGGCCGCCGTACAACCGTACCACCAACCGAGAGCAATCCCATGACCGCAGCGACATACGATGCGGCGATGACTCGCGTCTTCGCCGATGAAGGAGGCTATACCAACGACCCGGTGGATCCGGGTGGCGCCACGAATTGGGGCATCACCATCAAGGATGCCCGGATGTACTGGAAAGCGGATGCGACGCCGGCGGACGTGAAGGCGATGCCGAAGGCGGTGGCGGCCGACATCTATCGCAAGCACTACGCCAATCCGATGCGGTACGATGATCTTCCGGCCGGCTTCGATTATTCGGTGCTCGATGCCGCGATCAACTCCGGCGTCGGCCGCGCGCCGAAATGGGCCGGGCAGGCGCTCGGCATTGCAGCGACATCAATCGGCGCCGTGGTCGGCCCGGCCGCGGCGGCGAAGGACAAGGTCGCCGTGATCCAGAAATACTGGAGCATCCGCCTGTCGTTTTTGAAGGGCCTGTCGACGTTCTGGCGTTTCGGCAAGGGTTGGACGCGCCGCTGCACAGGCGGCGAGGCGGCGGCCGTCAAGATGTGGCTCACGATCGGCGAGAAGCTCGCCAGCACCGACGCCAAGGCGCGGCTGGACCAGGAAGCCGGCAAGGCGAAGGCGCAGAGCAAGAACGCCGCGGCCGGGGCCACGGCGGCCGGATCAGGCCCGACGATCGCGGCGCCGGCGGTCGATCCCGCGCAGTTCACCTGGGGCGGCAAGGTCGCGCTCGGCATCCTGATCGCCTTCCTGGCGCTGTTCGTCATCTACCTGATCCGCCAGGCCATCATCCACAAGCAGCGCGCGGAAGCCTACGCCGCGGCCTGACGTCGTTTCGCTTTCCCTCAACCTCAAATCGGGAGATCTATCCATGTGGACCGTTCTCGCGGCCAGCCTGGCTGCGCTCGGCATCTATCTCGTCCTGCGCCCCACGCTGCATGCGCTGCCGCAACTCAAGGCGGCCTACGCTCGGGCGGATACGTTCTGGGGCAAGGCCTTCGCGCTTGCCCACAAATCCGCGACCATCGTTGTGACCTATGTCGGCGCGGCGATCGGCTTCTTGCTCGAGCAACTCGACACCATCGCCCGCGTGGTTGGCGATCCCAGCTTCCAGGAGCAGGTGTCGAAGGTGCTCGGTGCGGATACTCGCGTGCTCGGCGTCGTGATGATCGGTTTCTCGGCCATCGTGTTCGCCTCGCGCATGCGCTCGATCATCAAGGGCGTCTGAGATGCTGGCGACCATCCTGACATCGATCGCGCCGATGGTGATCGGCAAGCTCGCCGATGCCTTCAAGGCCTATGAGCAGAAACAGATTTCGCTTGCCGAGCTGCAGGCGAAGGTTGCGCAGGCGCTGATGGAGTGCTTCAGCGAGGTGATGCGCTCGGAGACCGACGCCCTGGCCAAGACCTTCGCCAGCTTCGGCCAGGTGATGGCCAACTCGCGCCTGGTGCGTATCGTGTGGGCCATCATCGTGCTCTCGCAGCTCGGCGTATTGGTGTGGCAGCAGCTCGGCGTTCCCGCGGTGGTCTATCTCTGGGGCGGCGTCTGGCCCTCCGCCGGCGCCACAATCGATTGGGCTTATCTGCTTATCGCCGGCATGTGCGGCCTCGGCCCCGTGGTGCTCAACGCCGGGCCCGGCAAGGTCAACGTCGACGCCCTGAAGACTCCGATCGGCAAATAGAAGCGCGGAAAAGAAAAGGCTCTCGCGGAATGGATACCTCAACGCTGGCCGTAATCATCGCCGGAGGCGCGCTCATGCTCAACTTCGTGGACAAGCTATGGGGCGGCGGCTGGAAGCTTTCCAATCGCATCACCAAGCTCGAGACCGGAGTCGACGGCATCCAGTCCGAGATCAAGAAGCTGGTCGAGGCGATCGGCAAGATCGCCGACATGCGTGGTGATATCCGCGTGCTCGACCAGCGCATTCTAACGGCAGAGCAGGACATCCGCGAGCTGCGGCATGGCGACGGCTTCGTTCGCAACCGGGTGCCTTCCGAGCCTGGCGTCAATCGCGAATATTGATTAGGCCTCTTGGCCTTTCGTAACTGCCGGCATCCCTAACCCGGTATACCTCAGCCCTCGGGCCCGTTTCTTTCTCGTTGGCGTTCGGTGAATAGAATGGCGAACGCTCTCTATAGATGCTTATCGGTTTGAAGAAACTCGCCCCAGCTTAGCTTACTCATGTGGATTTTCTCGCCAAATGGTAGACTTTCGAAAGTGCGTGTGACGTTGTCGTGGACCAGCAAATTGTGCTGCGATCCCTGTCGAAAGGTTTGGCTATGCGGCCACCAGTTTGGCGCGTAGCCGCGCCCATCACGACCAACGACTAGAGCCGTAAGGCCCCTCTCGAGTACCTGTCTCGTAATACTAGCACCACCGCTTTCGACCGAGTACGCATCCCATTTCGTGCTCAATTGCACATTCGACAGTAGTTCTAGAAACAAGGCTCGGCGGATCATGAATCCGTTGGTGCGGATGTGTGGATTTGGAAAGTCGGGGAACGAAGGCAGGCTTTCAAACGAGCCTGTCGCACCGACCAGGCCGACGCGGGCAATCTCAAGATTGGCCGAAAGCTTCGCCAGCCATCCATCACAGGCGATTTCACTGTTCGTGTTGAGAAAGCAGACGCGCTCTTGGTGGATCTGGCGCGCGGCCTCTATGTAGGCACCAATGTCAAAACTATCATCGTCGGTGAAGACCGGATCGTAGTTTAGTGAACGGAAGATTCTTTGCCCTTCCGACAAATCAGTCTGGCCTTCAAATCCCTTGAAGATGATAACTAAACGATGATCCACCCCAGCATCATATCGACTGTAAGACTGCAAGAACTTTCTAAATCTAGACAAATGGTCGACGTCGGCTCCCCGCGCAAGATAGACTAGGGCAAGCGGCTGGCTCGGTGCTGCTCCGGTTGTCATGATCAGATCAGCCTCGCATTGTGCTGCACAACAAATTTTGGCGGCGCAACCGCCAAATTTGTTTCGTTGTAAAAGGGATCGACAGCGAAAGTCGCCCATCGCCTATGAAAGTAGCGGAGCTCTGAGAGATCGAGGCGAGGTTCTCTGGACTTCGACTCGAAGTGGATTAGTTCGGCCTTCGGTGCGTAGACAATCGTATGGCCCCGCTCAGATACTTTCAGACAATAGTCCACGTCGTTGAAACTTATAGCTAGGGACTCCGTGTAGCCGCCAACCTGCTGGAAAAGTGCAGCCCTTGTCATCATCACGGCTCCAGTGACTGCGCAATAGTTGCGCGTGCCGCAAGTGCTGAAGAAGTAGCCCTGATCGTCACGTTTTGAGAAACGTCGCACATGGTCTGGATTGCCCGCGTTCACGGCAACTCCAGCGTGCTGCAGAGTGAGATCTGGATAAAGCAATTTTGCTCCCACAACGCCGACGTGTGGCTTCTCGAAGTGTTCCAGCAGGCGTTCGATCCAGTTTGGCGTAAGTGGCTCGATATCGTCATTCATAAGCAAGAGGATCGGTCCTGAAGCAATTGATGCACCGATGTTTAGCTTCTTAGCCACATTGAATTCTGGCTCGGTGAACGTCGCGAACTTCTTGACGCAATCAAGGTGGGCTAGGCGAGCGCGATCAAAGTCGCCATTGTCGATGATGATGAATTCGAGGTTCTTGTAGGTGGAATGGGTTTGAATCTGCTCAATGCAATTGACGATGAGATCGAGTTCTCGGCCATTATGGGCGACGACTTTTCCAGCGGTCGGGATCACGACTGACACAAGTGGTTCTTGTTTAAGTGACACCTGAACATCGTAGCATCCATGATCCGCAACATTCTGCGAGACCACACCATGACGCTCCGTTCGCTGTAGCCGGCCCTCAAGAGCTTGAATGTCCTGAGCGCTCTGTTCAGCCGAAATAGGGCTCAAAGGACCGTGCGCACGATGTAACAGCAGTTCGCGGACATGACGGATGTTTCCGGTCCGTTCAACGAAGCGCAGAGTGAAATCATATAGGCTGCTGGAGGCTGAGAGCGCCTCAATTGCCGTCGAAACACGAAAACAGGCAGCCGATCCAATGTAGTTCATTGCCTCCAGGTAGTCTGGACTCCAGCCAGGTTTATAAAAGGGCCTTTTACGTCCCTCACGATGCCATTCATCCTCGTCGAAGTATACCAAATCCGCCTGAGGGTCAGCGTTCAAGGCCGATGCATAAGCGTAAAGCGCCTTCTCGTTGAGACGATCTCCTGCAGTGATCCAAACAAGATAAAGATTGTCAGTTGCGTCCATCTGACAAACTTCATCTAAAGTGTTCACGATCTGCCACTGGGGATAGAGTTGCAATCGGCAGCTTTCGATAGTGGCGGCACGATCTGCTGGGTTCCCTCCGTCGATGACGATGACGAAGCTCGGCCGATAGATCATCACATCAATGTGCTGCAGCAGTTCGGGCCTTTGTAGAACGTCATGAAGTCGTTCTTGATTTGTGTGCGCGCGATAGGGGTCGGGTGACGGTGAAAAGCCGAGAGTCTTCCCCTCCCGCAGATAGTGAGCCAGTGGATTTATCTTGGCTTCGGCGACATGCGGGTTCTGAGCATTGTACCAGCTGGTTGAGAAGTTGGGGTGCGGATCTCGCCCCTCCATGGCGCCCGAGGAAACATAATGCGCAAGCGGGTTAAGGCCGGCCATAACGACGTCGAAGTTTTCGCGCAGGTACCACTTTGTATCGAAGCGAGAATTCGGGTTGCGACCTTCCCGTGCGCCATACAAGACATAGTGTTCTAGGGGGTCTATCTTTGCTGCGGCAACATCCGGATAGTTCCGCAAATACCACTGCCGATCGAAGACACCTGCATCTTCAATGGTGGATCGCGCCCAACTTTCTTGATCGGTTCCAAGTTGCGTAGCCTTTCTGCGAAGAACGGTTCGGGCGACGCGTCTAGCAAGCCGCGCTCCGAAACGAAGGGGGCGGACATATCGCCAGATTGCGGACGCTTGAATATTCTTTAGATCATCTTCTAAGCGCTTGATGTGCGCCAAGTCTCGCTCGCGCGCCGAGCTACTTTCAGCGAGCTTTAAATTCAGCTGCTGCTTTTCGGCTTCGATGCGCGAAATTTCACGCGCATTGGTGTTCGAGCGCGCGTCAATCTCGTCGTTAATCCTACCAAGAATAGAAGATTCGATATACCGTTTCTGTTCATCAGCAAGCATCAAAGCTCCCACCTGGGATGTGGGTTGCGCCATGATTCCGATAACCGGATCAACGACGTCAGAAGTGATGCCTCCAAGCATGCGACGGTAGGGCGAATTCTTCTCTTTCAAAAGCTTTTCGATCACAATGACCGAATCGTAAAAGGTGATGCCGGCAAGGTAGCGGTTGAACTGCAGAAGCTCGGGAACTTCGGCACCACCGACGTTTTGGAAGTGATCGGCATTGAGAGCATCTACCAAGTTCTTGAAGAACTCCATTGCAGACGTGCCAAACCGATACCCACCACCGTGGGATCCCCAGTAGCTCGCATGCAAATCTTCAATGATATATTTGCCGCCCGGCGCTAGCCTGTCGAACAGCAGTTTAAATGTCGTGATGATGTCGTTCGAAATATGAGACCCGTCATCCACGACTATATCGAATTGTCTGTCGCCAAGTGCGTCCGCCAGCTTGGAGTTGTCGGTGGCATCTACAACGAATGCTGATATCGCGCCTTCGAAAGTGAGGTTTCCCACTTTTGGATCAATATCAATCCCGATGATCTCAGACCCCTCTGGTAGGTATTTCCCCCAGAGCTCAAGGGAGCCGCCGTTCTGAACCCCGATCTCAAGCAGGCGAACGGGTCTCTTTGACTCTAGATAAGGCGCGAACTCGCGCGAATAGATCGAAAGATATTGCTCCCATTTGTCGACTGTTTTGCCAGTATGGCCAAAGAAGAGTTCAACTAGTCGTTTATAATTTTCTGGCATCTGGGGTCACCGCGGTAGGGATGCACGTCCCACGTCGCACAACCGGGCCAAGGGCGCAACCCTGGCTTCTTTGAAAGGATCTCTGTGGGGACACGGCGCTGGTTTTATAGCGATTCCTGGTTTAAATCATCGCCATACTGCGCCGATGGACAGCGTAGAGGGCAGGATGGCGGGGATATCCCCGGGCACCTTCGTTGAGGCTTAGGCGCTCTTCTTGAAGATCAGTCGTGGCGGTTTGCCCCGGAAATCAACCGTGGTTCAATTTCCAGTTAACCGATTGTCTCTGTTGACCTTTTTAGGAGCGCTCGCCGTCGGCTTTGCGTACGCTGGCGTGAAAGCCCTCCGGTAACTCCGGCTCGTTGTCCTCGTCGCTGTGGTTGCAAAACGGGCAGGGCATGCCGGCGCCGCCGCAATTGCAGGCGTGATCGCCGAGCCATGGTTTGCCGGGATGGTTCTCGCAAACCCACCGGCAATTGCCGCAGCGGGCGCACCATTTCATCTAACGCCCTCCGGCCACAGGCGCCCTTGAGAGATGATCTTGTGCACCTTGGCCTTCTTCCGCCTGGCTGTCGGCGGGATAACGTCGCGGGGTGTGCCGTCGTTCATTGCCTTCAATACCGCGATGCGCGCGAACATCCGGAAGGTGCGCTCCTCTGCGGCCTCGATCAACATCTCGATTGCGAGCTGCCACTCCGGCTGGCCGGAGATATCCGCCGGCAGCCGCTGGATGTAGCTCGCCGCATCCTGCAGCGTGATGAGTGGCTCGCCTTCCGGCAGCGCGATCGGCTGCTCGAATGGCGTCTGCCAGCTCAAGCGAACAGCTCGGCGCCTTGCGGCGTGATCTTCACGTAGGTGCCGCTCTCGTGCATCCACAGCCAGCCGCGCTCGATCGCGAACTTGAGACAGGCGCCGTACTCGGCGGGCTTGGCCCTGTCCTGGAACAGAAACGGGTAATTGATCTTCTCGATATGGATGCGGCCGTCCTGGACGGGCTCGATGGCGCGCGCGAGCTCCATCAGGCGCCGGGCGGCTACTTCGGGGTCGTCGTATCGCGGTCTATCTTCGACATATTTCATGCGGCTAGCTTATCTTCCTTGTCGGGCCCGCGCATAACGATTTGCAGCGCATCGTCGGGCAGCGGCCGCTGCAGCGATTTGGCCTCATCCCATGGCGCGCGCAGCCAGACGTCGCGCTCCTCGTCGGTCGTCAGGATCACGGGCATCGCCTTCGGATGGATCGGCGCGACGATCGTGTTCGGCTGGGTGGTGAGGAAGCCGTAGACCAAGTGAGGGCCGGGGATCGGTTTCGACTTGGTGCCGCGGTCGCCCTTGAACTCGGTCCAGATCCCCGCGAAGGCGGTGAGCGGCCGATCGTCGTTCATTGCGAACCAGACCACGTCCTTTTTCTTCGTCGCGGGGTTCGGCTCCGGCGCGTACTCGGCGAAGCTGTTGAAAGGGACCAGGCAGCGGTTCTCCGGCTTCAGCCAGCCGCGCCAGTGCGGGGAAGCCGTATTGCGGATATTGGTCACCGGCGGACCGCCGTTGCGCGGTGGCGGCGGCATGCCCCAGCGCATCAGCACCAGCTCACGGCCATCGCCGGCGTTCCGGACCACGGGCGCCGGATAGTCGGGGAAGACACCCGGCATTGGCTGCAGGTTGCCGACATAGCGATTCATGACCCGAAACAGTGCGCGGATCGCTTCCTGGTTCGTGGTGATGGAATACAAATTGCACATCAGTCGGCCCCGAATGGGTGAGCGGCGAGCACATGCCTATCCGTGCCGGCGATGTCGATGGTCACCCCGCAGAAGCAGCCTGAGACACCCGACGTCGTCTGCGTCGGCAGTTTCGCCCCGGCTTCCCACATAGCGTATTTCCAGGTGGTGATGGCCTGCTCGTTCCGCCACGCTTGAAAATCGGCTTCCGTGCGGCTGTCGCGCAGGATCTCCCATGCGGCCTCGAATGCGGTGCGGGCGACTTGGAAGGTATCGGCGCTCCCGCTTCGATGATCACCGGGCTCGGTACCGGGATAGAATCCGCACTTCCAGTCCCATTTTGCCTCGTCGCGGGGCCCACCGGTGCGGGCGGCGATCGTGCCAACCAGCACGTCACCGTAGTAGATGAGCCAGCATTCCTCGGGGCGGGTGTCGTCGCGGCGCCGGCGCAACTCGGTCATTCATCCTCCCCGGGGTAGCGCCGCCGGGGCGGCGCCAGCTGATGCAACTCCGCCGGCGGCCGCTTACCGGCGCGCGCGCATTTCAGGCAGCGCAGTCGGCTCGAGAGATCGTGGACGCAGGTCGTCGCGGCATGGGGCAGCGCCGCCAAGTCGACGCTGCGCGGCGTCTTGCAGCGCGAGCACCGGATCTCGAGCCACGCATAGCCGCCGTTGATCGCCTGGTCGATCGTGGGTGAGGGGTCGATCGGGCCGCCGTCCGCCCACATCCGCTCGTTCCAGCTTTGACAGGCAAAATCGTCGGCTTCTCGGATCAGCGCCTCGCCGGCGGCGCGCTTCTCCGCGGCGCGCTCGGCGAGGATCTTGGTCATAGCCCGTGCCTTCGTGAGCTCCTTGGAGAGCGCCTTTCGGTCGCCGCCGGACAGCGGGGTCGGATGAAATTTTGGGGCCATGATGTCGCATCAAAGCGCGTCGGCGCGCCGGAGTCGAATCCGCCATATCTTGAGGCGGTTAAGCCGTCGCGACCACTGCGGGTAGGGCCTCGGAACGGAGAGCCCGGTCGAGAATTGTTGGGTGAGAGGGCTTGACGGATTCGCAAAGTTCTGCGCATACCGCTGCCCCATCGAATCCGCCGCGCATTTTGCTTCGGCGCTCTTGAGGACCAAGAACCGTGACGCGCTTACGCTCACATATCGTCGCGCTCGCCGCCGCCATCGAACGACCGTTCACCCGGTCGAGCGATTGGTCGTGCATGCGCGTGACGAAACAAGGTCCGAATTATCAGCCCGGTACAGCAGGGCTACCGATACCAGCAAGAGCGTAACCAGGCGGCAGGAATCCTCCTCCGCCAATCGAGCGGAGGGGACAGTGTCCCGCAAGACCACCACTGGACTCGATAACCGCGCCGGCGAGCGGATTTTCTCCTCTCCGGTCGCGCTCGCCTTCGTGCGCATCGTCGTGGCGCGCCGCGGCGTCTCCGAGGCCCAGGCCCGCAAGATCTATCTCGATTACCTCAACCGAGCCGAGCCGCCGCGGAAGCGCCGGCCGCGCAAGGCTGCATGACGTGATTTCGACTTCAGGATGATCGCCCCTGCAAGGACATAAGGCGATCCGCTGACTCGGTACTGGTCCCCTTCAGTGGGGCGGTAAACGGTGGTTTCCGACAGCGAAGTTTTTCTTTTGGCCGGGCCAGTCCCGGCCGTTTGTGAATTTCACGCCGGCGTGGCGCAACGGTAGCGCAGCGCTCTCGTAAGGCGAAGGTCGTCAGTTCAAATCTGACCGTCGGCACCATGCTCCGTTAGCTCAGTGGTAGAGCAGCGCTTTTGTAAAGCGCAGGCCGCAGGTTCGATCCCGTGCACGGAGCACCAATCCAACTTGCAAGATTTTCTTTCAGGTTCGCTTCCATCGTTCAGCCGGCAGGACACCGCTTTGGTAAGGCGGCGACGCAGGTTCGAGCCCTGCTGGAAGCACCATCGCGCCGGTAGCCCAACATGGCAGGAGGCATCTCGTTCAGGCCGAGAGCAGTGCAGGTTCGAATCCTGCTCGGCGCACCAATTCGCCCGTGTAGCCCAATCGGTAGAGGCGGCGCTTTCAAACGGCGCGCGTTCGCGGTTCGAATCCGTGCACGGGCACCATCTTCGCGCGGCTGGCGGAATGAAGACGCAGCAGGTTTAAACCCTGCCGGCCAACGGTCGTCTCGGTTCAAGTCCGAGGCCGCGCACCAGATTGCGAAGGCGTCGAAACTCCACCGCAGATCGGCGAGATGAATATCTCTGGATAGTGGAGACGCATCGCCTCGATGAGGTTTTCAAGCGCTGCACGTCCTGCGCCTGGTGGCACGTCGCTGGGCCCCCACAACGCGAACTCCTTAGGTGTTTCGTTGCAAAACACCGTGAGGGCAAGGAAAGGCTCTTCGGCCATCACGCGCTCTTCGGCAACGTCTTGATCTTGGCGAGGTCGTCGGCAAGTTTCTGCTTGCTCTGCCAAAGATCGTAGTCCGTCTGCATGTCGGCCCACAAGTCGGGGCCGTTCCCGAAGAACTTGCCGAGACGCTGCGCCATGTCGGGCGAGATCGGAGACGGATTGTCCTCGCTCATGATGCGACCGAGCGTGACTTTTGTGGTTCCGATCAGGGGAGCGGCCGACGAAGCATTCAATCCGGCGTCGGCAAGCGCCGTTGCCAGGATGCGGCCAGGATGCGTCGGGGGGCGCTGGCGCGGGCCTGCCTTGTATTCAGCCATGACGATCTCCGGGGTGACGGGAGGGGCTTCGCGCCCCTCAGTGATATTGTTCAAAGTCGACACGATCGGCCTCTCCTTTATCAAATTCGAAGGTTATCCGCCAAGCGCCGGTTACCCAGATGGAATAGCGAACCGGCTTGAATTGCTTCAGGGGGTGCGTGTTGAACCCCGGAAGGTCGAGCGCCTGTAAGTTCGTCGCCCTGTTGAGAACGTCAAGCCGTTCAATGACTTTGGCTTGGAGCTTGGAGTCGATCCGGGCGGTGTGGCCCTTCTCGAAAAGCTCTTTGAGACCTTTGTGTTTGAAGCTCTTAATCATGAGAAGGAGCGTAACGCAATGTGTTACTCAAGTAAAGCGTTTTGTTACTTTCCTGAGGTTATTTTGCGCGCTTAGCTCAGCGGTAGAGCGCCTGTTTTACACACAGGATGTCGGCCGTTCGATCCGGTCAGCGCGCACCAAAGGTTGAGGCGATGGAATCGAAGGGCAGGCATGCTCGAGGCATCCACGTCTCCTCGAAGCCAGATTGATCCGCGCGCGGCGGGGTCACGCCCAGGTCTGCGCGCGCGATGACAACATCTGTGTCCCGTGGTTCTGGCTGAAGGTCGCCGGGTCGTCCCCGGTCGCTAACGGGACTCGAATTTGCGTCCGTAGCTCATCAGCAGAGCGCCGCTGTGACATGGCGGAGGCGGCAGGGGCGGCACCTGCCGGACGCACCAGTTATCTCTCGGACAGTCGCGCGATGAGGGCAGCCGTAACGGCATCCTGCACCGACGTAGAAAGGCGCTGCTGCGGAATGAGGGCTGATGGTTTCTGACGATCGATATAGTGGTCAGCAGCCTCTTCAGAGCCGAGCAACTTAACAAGCGATGCTCGAAATTTCGCGGAGTCTTTTTTCGGTCTCACATCTTCGGCTGGCCGGGCAGTGCTGGTGCCGAGCTGGAAGTACCGTTTGTCTTGGTTCGCCGGTTGGGCGAAGGGCTGATAAACCTGCATGGTATCTCCGAAAGGGGGCCTAATAATATCGCAAGCGTGCGGAGTTGCGAGTCTAATTTCCACCTTTAGCTCAGCAGCAGAGCGTCCGGCCGATAACCGGGAGGTCCGTGGGGCAGCACCACGAAGGTGGACCATCATCTGGAAGAGGCCGAAAATGCACTCTCAATTCAAACCGGCGCGGCTCGCCGCCGCAACCATCGACCCTGGATCGGTAGCCAAGTTGGTCGACGGCCCGGAACTTTTAATTCCGCGGGACATGCGCCCCGCCGTGAGTTCGAATCTCACCCGATCCTCCATCATGGACGAGTAGCCAAGCGGTCGACGGCATCGGCTTCTTAACCCGACGGGCCTTGAGCCCCGCGCTGGTTCGAATCCAGCCTCGTTCACCAATGTCAGTTTTCGCGAGGCAGTTTTGCGATTGCTCGCCCGAGCATAATCTCGATGCACCGTCCGCAGACCAGTTCGCCGTTGCCGGCCGGCGGCGCGAGAACGACCAGTTGATCTGGTTCGAATTCTTCTTCGCAGTGATCACAGCGAGGGCTTTCGAGCATCCCACATTTACCTACGCGCTTGTGGCGGAATTCGGTAGACGCAGCGTCTTGAGAGGGCGCCGGGAAACCATGCCGGTTCGAGTCCGGCCTAGCGCACCATCTTTGCAGAAAATGCAAATTGCCCATGTCCCCATCTGGTGAAGGGACCGGATTGTCGATCCGGCAAAGGCGAGTTCGATCCTCGTCATGGGCGCCAATTCCGGCGTGTAGCGCAGCCAGGTAGCGCACCTCGTTCGGGACGAGGGGGCCGCAGGTTCAAATCCTGCTACGCCGACCAATTCACGGTCCTGGAGCCAGATGGGAAGGCCGGCCGCTCATAACGGCCAGATGAGGGTGTTCGATCCACCCCAGGACTACCATGTAAACTGCGGACCCGAGAGGAGGTCGACGATGTTTCACGCCAATCCGGCGCTTATCTTGAACGCCGACTTCCAACCATTGAGTTATTTTCCGCTCTCGCTCTTCAGTTGGGAGGAGGCGGTGCGCTCGGTGGTGAAGGGATCGCATGTCGTGGTCGCGGAATACGACCAGGTCGTCCGCAGCCCCTCGACGGTGATGCGGCTCCCCTCTGTGATCGCGCTGCGCGAGTACGTGCGGCCGCCGGCTCGAGTCGCCTTCACGCGGTTCAACGTCTTTCTCCGCGATCGCTTCCGCTGCCAATATTGCGGCGAGCAGCATCTGCGGGGCGAGTTGACATTCGACCACGTCGTGCCGCGCGCGATGGGCGGCAAGACCGAATGGACCAACATTGTTGCGGCCTGCAGCCCCTGCAACACGCGCAAGGACAAGCAGGTTTGGAAGCCCTTGCGGGTGCCGTTGGAGCCGACACAGTTCGATCTGATGGCGGCGCAGCGGCTCTTTCCGCCGAACTTCCTGCACGAATCCTGGCTCGACTTCCTGTATTGGGATTCCGAGCTCGAGAAGTAAACGCGCCGGCGGCGACGAGTTTGTGTCCGCCGGCGCACCATCACCACGTAGCTCAACTGGATGAGCACGACCCTCCGAAGGTCGAGGATGTAGGTTCGAGTCCTATCGTGGTGGCCATGGGGGAGTAATCGGCGGGGACGCCGGCGCCGTTTTGAAAACGGCTGGGTGCGCCAGCACTGCGGATCAAGACCAGCACTCCTCCGCCATTTTGGGCAGTGAACCGGCCGGGCGGCCGGCCTCCGTTGGAAGCGGAGTGGGCGCCTCGGCGCTGCGGATCGAGCCCGCCGCTGTCCGCCACCTTGGAGAGTCAACCGGACAGGCGCGCCGGCACGGCTTCGAAAACCGATGGCACCGCAAGGTGTGAGGCTCATGTCCTCGGCTCTCCGCCACGCTGCTCCCATAATCGTGGCCTATCCGCGATCGCCATGAGCATTTCGCGACGAGGCTTTCTCGGTGCCGCCCTGGGCTTGCTCGGTGGTGCAGGTGCTGCACGATCGGCGCCGGCGAGCGGCGGTGTTGTTCTGGGCATCGACGGCGGCGCTGTCCTCGGCGAGGCCGGTACAGAACTCGTCATGCCGCTGCCCGGCCATCCTGCTGGCGGCTTTCCGGTACCGGATCACATTGCGGATGCCCTGCGCGGCTGGCTCACTCGGGGTGAGATCCTGAAGGCCGAGCGCGCGATCTATTCTGTCTACGGCGGATGTACCCGGGACATGCCTGAGGAGTTGGAAGCCTCGGCACCTATCGCAGGGTCGAGCACCGGGCGCTGATCAGGCTCATAACCTGATGCCGAAAGGCAAAGTCGGTTCGATTCCGACCCCTGCAACCAACTTGGAGGTGAATGCCATGGACGCGCTGCTTCAGTTCTTCGCTTACGAGCACCTGCCGCCGCACCTCCAGGCGGTCAGTGCGCCATTCGGCGATCTGGCACGGGAAATGGCGCGATCGCTTCCGACCAATCCGGAAAGTGCGACGGCCATGCGGAAACTCCTCGAGGCGAAGGACTGCGCCGTTCGTGCCGTGCTCTTCAAGCCATTGTCGTCAGCCGTCATGGACTAACGACAAGATCTCGAATTGGGCCGGGTGGAGCGACCGGACAATGCGGGGACGTTTTGAGCCAAGGATCCGCACCCCAATCTCTGCTGCCAGGCGGCGCCTGCAAGCCGGGCCCGCAACCCCTGATTCAGTTCGGGGGCTCTGGATAGGGATGGAGGGCGCGAGATCGCCTGGCAGCGGACTTCTTCATTCTCGGGTAACGCCAAGTCTGGTGACTGAGCGGGGCTGTAAACCCTGCGCCTTAGCGCATGCCGTGTTCGATTCACGGGTTACCCACCATCTTCAACGCGGACAAAAGATTACGGCAGTCGGCGAGTATGCCATGCTCGCAGCGGCGGTTCGACTCCGCCTGTCCGCACCAATTTTTGAGGGGGCGCGCACCAGATGCCGGTCGCTCCGGCTGATGGAAAGGCGCGAGCCGGAGTTGATCGCCCGGTGTGAGGTGGTGCGAATCCATCCGCCCTGTCCAAATTCGCCTGGATAGCTCAGTGGTAGAGCGGCGTCTTGAAGCGGCGCGCGCCGGTGGTTCGATCCCATCTCCAGGCACCACGACAACGGGGAGCGCGCAAGGGCGCAGCTGATGTTTGCACCATCGGCGCGGTCGGGGCGGTACCGACGCTCTCCACCATCATCACCAGCACGACCTGCCGATTTTCGGTCGACCTGCACTTTGGCGGTCGACCTGCCGGTTTGGCTGGACCTGCATATTGCTCGGTGGGGGAATTGGTAGACCCTCGCGACTGTTAATCGCGCGCCGAAAGGCACTGCAGGTTCGAAGCCTGCCCGAGCAGCCAACCGACAAGGTCCCGAATCGGCGCATCAAATGATGCGGCAAAATGGGACCAATGCTGCCATCGTCTAGTGGCCAGGATGCCCGGTTCTCAGCCGGTCGACGCCGGTTCGAGTCCGGCTGGCAGTGCCAATTCGAAGCGAGCGCCAGGACGCGCGAGGTGGAGCGCCGGTCAGTGCCGGCAGCTTCTCAGCCGCGCGCGGATCGGCGCAGCGCTGGACGTGATCTCGGGGCGGACCTGGTCGATCGGCAGGTCTCAGGCGAAGCGCGCCGCGCGCATCGAGACGAGAAGTCGAGGGGAAACCTCGGCGAGGCGAGAGTTTGCCCGCGTAACCGGCTCTGCCTACGAAGCAGAAGTACCGTAACTGGAGCATGCAGGTTCGACTCCTGCCGCGGGCTCCAAATCATCAGCGTGTAGGGGAGCCTGGTCGTCCCTACCTGCCTTGGAAGCAGGGGATCGGTGGTTCGAATCCACCCACGCTGACCATCATCTGCCCGTTGATAACATCGCAAGAAGTTCTTCTGCGATCGTTGAGACGTGCGATCTATCCCGCGGGCTTGATTTTTTGGGCGAGCCCCAGGCGTTCGGTTATCCAACCATTGATGGAAAAGCCCCGATCGCCGTTCTTACGTTCGCCCTCAAAGATATCGGACGAGCCCCAGAAGTTCGGTTACCCTTGCTAAGGTAGAGGTCGGCGGTTCGAATCCGTCTCGGGAGAAATCCCGATAGCTCAGTGGTAGAGCGCTAAATCCCGATCTTCGCTCTCACGTTCGTCCGGTCACCTTTGAGGTTTTCGACAGACTGGTTTGCGGGACCGAGCCCCAGAGGTTCGCTTATCTGGATATAGCAGGTTCGACTCCCGCCATGGCCGCAAGGCCGTGTAAACGCGATCTCGCCATCACGCTCGGCCCCGCAAACCGGTCTGCCATCTCGGAGGCCCATCAACTCGAACGAGCCCCAGGAATTCGGTTATCAGCAATCTTGAAACTTGCACCGAACCCCGATTTCCGCTCTCCCGTTCGTTCGAGTTGATCGGCCTCACCAACTCAGAGGAGGCCAACATGAAGTATGCAGGACTGATCGCGGCTGACGTGCCGCAGAGCGAGCCGCTGAATGCGCGGCAGGTCAAGAACAACGCCGGTGGTTTCGTATTCGCGATCGACAATTGGGCGCGGCTCGACCGCTTCCTGATCCTCGGCAGCGATGCGCCGACCTATTACCAGACCGCGCGGGCGCTGACCCGCGAGAACGCCAAGGTCGTCGACGAGTGCTACGCCGCGGATCCGGCCCGCACCGTCGCGCGTACGGTCGAAATCTCTGATCAGGGCAGGGCGCCGAAGAACGATCCGGCCATCTTCGTCCTGGCCATCGGCGCCGTGCATGCCGACCAGAAGGTGCGCCAGCTCGCGTTGGCGGCTGTCCCGAAGATCTGCCGGACCGCGACGCACTTGTTCCAGTTCGTCAAGGCGGCGCGATCGCTCGGCCGTGGCTGGGGACGGTCGCTGAAGACGGCGATCGCGAACTGGTACAACTCGAAGTCCCTGGATGACGTGGCGTACCAGGCCATCAAATACCGCGAGCGCGAGGGCTACTCGCACAAGCGGCTCCTCCAGACAGCCCACCCGGCCGCCTCGGAGTCGCCGGCGCGGATCGCGCTCTATCGCTGGATGCGCGGGCTCGATCCCGGCGGAGAACTCCCGGCGATCGTGCAGGCTCACCTGAAGGCGATGACTCCGGATTTGGGGAAGGGGCATGTCCTCGACCTCATCAAGGAGCACCGCCTGCCTTGGGAAGCGCTGCCGACCGAGTACAATGGAGATCCGGATGCATGGCGCGCCATGCTCCCGACTCTTGGGCTCGGCGCCATGGTCCGCAATCTCGGCAATATGTCCCGGCTCGGCGCCATCAAGCCGCTGTCGGAGTCCGAGGCCGTCGTGGTCAGCCGGTTGTCCGATGAATCCGCAATCCGGAAATCCCGCCTGCACCCGTTCTCGATCCTGTTGGCCATGGCAGTCTATTCGTCCGGCCGCGGTGTTCGGGGTGCTGGTGCATGGGACCCGTCCCGGGCCGTGGTCGATGCGCTCGACGGCGCCTTCTACAAGGCGTTCGCCAACGTGCAGGCGAGCGGCAAGCGGATTCTCATCGCGCTGGACGTTTCGGGTTCGATGGGCTCTCCGATCATGGGATCTCCGATCTCCTGCCGCGATGCCACGGCGGCACTGGCACTGGTCACCATGTCGACTGAGAAGCAGACCCATGTGGTCGGCTTCACATCGGCGGGTCACGCTCAGCGGCGCTACGGCGGGCAATGGGGTGGCGGCGAGGCTGGGTTGTCGCCTTTGGCGATCTCACCGCGCCAGCGCCTGACCGACGCCGTGAGAGCGGTGTCAAATCTGCCTTTCGGTGGAACGGACTGTGCCCTTCCGATGCTGTACGCGCTGGAGAAGGGCCTCGAGGTCGATGCCTTCTATGTCTATACCGATAGCGAGACTTGGGCCGGAGACGTCCATCCGGTCAAGGCCCTCCAGCAGTATCGGCAGAAGACGGGCATTCCAGCCAAGCTGGTGGTGGTCGGCATGACGTCGACCGGCTTCTCGATCGCGGATCCGAGCGACGCCGGCATGCTTGATGTCGTCGGCTTCGACGCCGCGGCACCGCTCGTCATGGCGGATTTCGTTCGCGGCTAACGACTCGAGCGGGGCGCACGCGCCTCGCTCTTCCATCGGGGATTAGCTTAGTGGCTTAAAGCACCGCGCTCTGACCGCGGCACCGTCGGTTCGAATCCGGCATCCCCTGCCAATTTTATCGCGCGAGGTCCGGGCGGTTAGGACGCGGTCTGCAAAACCGTGAAGACGGGTTCGACTCCCGTTCGCGCATCCATGGAACAAAAACGCCAAAATCGAAGATTTTTTTCAGATCTTTTGCACGCGCTCGTGGGCCAACTGGACGGCCAGCGGATTTCTACTCCGCCGCATGAGGGTTCGAGTCCTTCCGAGCGCGCCAACTAATCGGACAGATGTCTTGCGAGATGTTTCTCGATGATGTCGACCAGGCTCAGATCGTCGGGCCAATCGTTGTCGCCGTGCTCGGCGCAGATCCGGCGCAAAGCTGCGATCGCTTTTCCGCGCTCGATGAGCCAATCATGATTGTCCCGCTCCTCACCGCCGAGATTTGTCAGGGCCTCGAGCAGCATCTTGCGCCATGCCGCCCGGCTGCCTTCGACGTAGGCTCGTTCCTGGTCTGGGCTCATTGATTTGTTCCTTTCGAATTGGAGAGGTGGCCGAGCGGTAAGGCAGCGCCTTGCTAAGGCGCCGAGTCCTTCGGGATGCGCAGGTTCGATCCCTGTCCTCTCCGCCAATCCATGAAGCGGCCGACTGCGGTGTCGGTGCGCGGGGCCAACCCAGTTGCAAACTTTTGCTGATCGCGTGCCCATGCAAAGAGTTCGCTATCTTCAAAATAGACGTCGAGTTTTCCGTCGACGATGATCTCATCGGAACGGCGAACATATTCTGTCATGGTCCCCATCAGAAATCCTTCCATAGCGGGCTTGGCGTACTGGGGTGCGCGCTTGGCTTCCATCCAAGAGGTAGGTGTTCGATCCACCTAGCCCGCACCAACAATCAGATCTCGACAGCGAAGCCGGCCTTATCGCCATAGCCGATGCGCAGCGGAGTGCCGCAAAGGGTGTCGACTTTTCTGGCCTCGAGATTGAAAGTCGCTTCCGATCCCATCGCGCGATATTCGAGTTTGATGGCGCTGTTGAATTGACGCGCCGCCGTCTCGTCGGCGAAACGAATATCGACCGCGGCCGGCATTTCGAGATTGTGCTGGCGACAGAACTGCTGGAGCGCCAGCATCATTTTCGACAGATCTTTCATATTGCTCCCTTCGTCTACTGGCTAGGATATCACTCTTTCACAGTGAGGAAACGGGTTCGATCCCCGTAGGGAGCGCCATCAATTCGGGGATGACCGAGCCAGGTTAAGGTACCCGCCTTTGAAGCGGTGGTCGGCGATCGCCGCGCGCGTTCAAATCGCGCTCCCCGGGCCAGCACCTGGCCGCCAATCGCCGATGCCGCGTTCGTCGCCGAATCGGTCGCGCACGCCGACCATGTCGAGCCTCAGAGGCCGGTGCCTGCGCTTGCCGCTGGTGGAGATTTGTTCCTCGTACTGGCTTCCGAGCATGGTGCAGTCACGCCAGTCTTCGTCATCGCCGGCGAGATCCGGGTGCTGTTGCCACATTCTGCAGGTGTTGCCGTCGTTCGGATGCATGCACTCGGCATCGCTTCCTTCCGGTTCACGTGCCAGCTTGGCGTCAGATTGCAGATCCGGAGGCAATCCTTTCTGCGCCCGCGACAGCGCGGTTACGAGTCCACCAATTCGGTCGAGGTTGTACTTTCGCTCCGCCCAGATCGGGTTGACGCCTCCGCGTCCCATGATGGCGTCCTGATCTACGGGAGCACCGCAAGCGATCATGCCGTCCTGGCGATAGCACGCGCGAGCGCAGGTGCCGCACCGTTTCATCGTATCGGTTTTCAACGTGATCATCGCAGGGCCTCTCGGGTAGGGTCTCGGTCTCATAAATCGGGATAGGGCGGTTCGAAGCCGCTACCTGCGACCATCCATTCTCCGACTTCGTCTATCAGCTAAGGCGCTCGGTTGTGGACCGGGAAAACGCGGGGCAGCACCGCGAGTCGGGACCATTCTTGGGAGTGTCGTCTAGTGGTAAGACGCCGGCCTCCAAACCCGGCTACGTGGGTTCGATTCCTGCCGCTCCTGCCATCCCTTCAAGCGCGAGACGTGCGCGCAGCGCCGCGATGCAGATTGCAATCGCTGCCGGTCGGACCTTGTCCGATACCTCGATCCCGCGGCCGGTGCCCGTCGGATACTTCTCCTTGCGGAATAGCTGCACCATCCCCCACTCGTTGATGTTCCAAGTGTACTCGGCCGGCACCAAGGTCAGGGCTGCGTCGATCGATGCTAAAAAATCCGGGATCTCGTCGTCCGCCATGTCGCCTTCCATCTCGCGATAGAAGTCGAGTCGGGCGATGGCGGCATTGAGCTCGAACGATGACTCGGTCGCGTTCGTCAGCCGTTCGATCAAGTCCATCATGTTGTCACCTTCATTGGAAATGCGGCGAGCGCCGCGGCTTCGAACTCGGACCGCCTAGCATCCAGGATCTCCCGAGGCGGAGACTGCCACGCCAAGATGCGTCTAGAAGGGTCTCTAGTGGCGTACTCTTCCTTCCACTGCTGGTTCCAATCTGACCACAGCTTTGCCTCATACCGCTTTCGATCGCGCCACTGGTCGAGGCAGTTGATTCCGCAGTAATGGTGATCGCGGTCGAGGGGCAATGACACGGCCATAGCGGTCACAGATGGACCTTGCACGGCCCGCGTCTCGACGACGAGAGCAAGTCGATAGTCGAAGCAATTTCCCGTCGACGTGATGTCAGCTCCGCAGCCGTCGCATTTGATCTCGATGGTTTTCATCTCGTTCCTCGTTCAGAATTCAGGGGACGCATCAATCAGGTCGAGTTCGGCCTGGCGGAGAGAAGCCCACGCCTGCTCCAGGAGCGATGCCGGCGCCTTCGTCAGGATCTCGAGCGTGGCGCGCTTCTCCGGCAGATACGTCTTGGCGAAGCCTGGATTGTGCTTTGCGATTGTCGACGTGTTGCTGATCAGGTCTGCGCACTTCACACCTTGGCTTTCGGCCCCAGCCGTCGCGAGCCGAGAGCGGTCGATCTCCTTCCGGCGCGCGCGGTTCAAGCCCGGCGTTGGCGGCGTATCGGTGAGATAGTGCACGATCAGCGCGACGCCGGATCCGAACTTTGCGCAGATCTCCGGGATTGAGGCATCGGTGTCTTCCACGGTGTCGTGAAGCCACGCCGCGGCGATCGCGGTCTCGGACATGCCGGCGCGCTCCACGATGCGGGCAACTTCCTCGAGATGAACGAAGTACGGTTCGCCGGTGTATTCGCGCAGCTGCTTCACGTGCTTCTTCCGCGCGAATTCGCGAGCTCGGAAGACCAGATCATTCATAGGCCATCACCTTGTCGTGGTCGCTTGAAGTAGATTTCCCGGGCACCATTTTCACTGCGCTCGGTATGCCATGCCTCCCAACCTTCGCGGGCCCAGCTTGCGTAGAAGGTCGTACCAGCTTTCGCCGGGGAGGGTGCTTTCCGATCGATATTCCCATTGCTGTTTCATCAAGATCTTTTCTCCGCAGCGCGCCGTTGTGCCGCCACGTATTCACGCGCCAAAGCCCTGGACGCGTCATCACCAGGCAACTCCCCCAGATCTATCATTCGATTCCTCCATCCATGCCAAAACGATCGGCCGCGGTTCGGGCCTGGCTCCGGGTCGCCGCGCTCGGCCGACAGATGTCCTTCGACAATCTGATCCCGATCAAGTGTCTCGAGATCGGCGAGGGTACGCACCGGTTCGAACTTCATTGCGATTCCTTGACCGGCTCGACGCTCGGCCGATTGAGCGTGATCACGATGCGGTCGATCGTATTCCAGTCCGGACCGCGCTCGACGAGCTCGTCGAGATCTTCGAGTTCTTCAAGGAGAACCAACCTCGGCTTGTCCTCTCCCCGATAGAACAGCTCGGCCATCCAGCGATCCGGTACTACTGTGCCGATGAGTTCTTTCGCACGACGCGACATTCGCCGTTCTCCTTCCGGTGTCCTGATCAGGCGCGGCGGATTGCGGCCGCGCTCGGCTTCGCATGCTGATAGTCGCCGGCCGTGCCCGTATTGTGCGTCGCTGCCCAAAGACCATCGCCGCCGCGCTTCCATGCCCAATTGTCGCGCTGCTCTCCAGTCTTCATGTCGTACGACCGGCAGCAACGATGGCAGAAGAAGCGCTGTTCGCGCTGGTACGCGATAGGCTTTTTGAGGCAGTTCGGGCAGCGGCCTTTGGCGTCAAGCTTCATAGGCTTCCCCTTTCATGGTCGCATCATGCCGCCGAAGAACGCGTTCTCGAGCGAACGCTCGGCGGCTTGCTTCAATTGCTGCTCGAACCGCACCTTCAAAGCCGGGTGGGCGTAGATCGTACCGCCGACCTGCCACATCGCCGGCTCCTTCCGGAACTCGCCGCCAAACCGCTTGACCAGTTTCTTGTGGATCCGGCGCGATCGATGCCGCGAGGCCGGAAATAGACGCTCGGTCGTTTCCTTCAGCGCCGAGGTGGTGAAGAGCACGCGCGGTGCTGCCGGCGCCGGCCTGACGCTCCTCATGGCATCCATGATCTTCTGAATTGTCAGGACGCCGTCGGTCACGACTCGGCGCTCCTAACCTTGATATCAACGCGCCGGCACGCATAACCGATGCGTCGCCACCATGGCCAATCTCGCTTCACCTTGTCGGCATCGTCCAGGAATGCAGCTATTGATGACGAGCGCCTGATCCTGGCACTGCAGAGAAATGCCGTGCCGTGTCCGTCGACGACGCACCAAAAGGTCTTGTATTTGCGAGGCCAACTCATGGTGGTGGGAAACCTTTCGGATTGTGGCATCTGGTGCATTCTTGGAAATGCGGATCGTTGAAACCCGTGCTGTAGCATTCCCAGCCGCCGTTGAAGCAAACTGGACAGTCATCGTCCGGCGATGGTTGCTTGTGCTCAATCTCGTTGAGCCTGGCGCCGATCGCTGCGAAGTCATCGACGATGCTCATCGCCGGCCCCTTGCGCGCAAACGCACCAGCACGATCAACGTCGCGAGAGTTCCGCCAATCCCCAGAATCCGTAGATTAGGTACGGAATAAGCGGAGCATTCGAGGGGATAGATCCGATCATGATTGACCGTCCCCGGGGCAAATCTGCGGTGCTCCCATGTAAGACCACCGATCCGACACGGTGTTGAAAAGGTAGTCCTTGCTGACAATTCGCCGTCGATAGACGAGCCGCAGCCACTTCCAACCCCAATCTTCGGTGCGGACTGGATGCCAAGCGAAATAGCGCTCGTACGGGCCAAAGAACATCACCGGTCCTCGCCATCAGTCTTAGGCATACCAGGGCGCTCCCTTCACGAAGAAGCCGAGCCAGATGAACAGGGCTACGAACGGCGCGGCTTCGATCAGAAGCAGCCAGGGCCAGATCCAATATGAGACGCCGGCCACAACAGCCATCCCAAGCCAGATCCGCTGATTGTCCTTGTCCGCCCACCAGACGTGGTTCATGGCAGATACCTCCATGCGAGTGAGATGATGGCGAGGCCGAGCGCCGAAAACGCCACTCGGTTGAAGCCGACGGCGCCGGCGAATACTCCGACGATGGTTGCGATGATTGCTGAGGTGATCACGGCGAGACGTCTCCAAAGAGATCTCCGTCGCCGCGCCGACGCTTGGCCGTGCGTTTAGCTTTCAGGTTCGCGTCGTATTCGGAGAACGGGATCGATCGATAGAGGCCGGTGACAGCCCAGCGTTGGAAGCGCTTGAGGTCGCGTCGCGCCTGGTCGAATGGCATCGGGTAGGGCAGGATGCCGCGCTCGACCATGCGGTTGAAACGGTGGTGGATACGTTCCCAGGTCTCGCGCTTGTCGAACCCAACCAGCATGTAGGCCATCAGATGCTTTGCAGGCACGCCGGCAGCCTCGAGTATGTCGACGCCGTGGAAGAAGACCTCTTCGTCTTTCAGGTTGTCCCAGGCGGTGTAGAGGCGCCGGCGCCGGAACTCATTGCAGCGGTATTCGACGCCAGCGACCGCCGCCGCGACCTCGGAAGTCATGGCGCGGACATTGATCCCCTGGCTAAAACAGACCTTGAAACCGCCATCGCGGATCTCAGCGATCCGGCCCTGCCAATCGGGTTGGCCGAAGAAATCGTTGTCGAGCAGGTGCAGGTGTTTCGGTGTAGAGCCGCCGCGCCAGACCTGCGCAATGGTCGCGGCCTGCCGCGGCTTGCCTTCCTTCGTCGGCACGACGCAGAACTTGCATGACAGCCGGCAGCCGCGCTGCGTGAAACCGATGCTGGCCTCGAAGTCAGGGTAGAGGCTGTAGTCGAGGCCGGCGGCGTCGCCGATCAGCCTCTCGACTGTGACTGTGCTGTCAGTGCCGGTCCCCCCGACAATGGCCCCAGGGAACTCGTTCATGAAACGGGCCAACCGGTCGGCCGAGAACTTGAAGATGGCACTGCCATAAACGACGTCGTAGGGCGGTTCGAAGAGCTCTCGCCGGACACGGCGGGTGAAGTGCACCTGGTCGCCGCGGGTGCGATGGTGAGCGGCCAGCCGCATGAGCGCCAGGTTGGGGAGCGCGCCGTCGATCTGGGTGACCCGGACGTGCATGGTCAAAGCCCCAGTTCTTCGGGCGATCGACCGACCCGGATCCAATCCCGGCGCAAGTCCGTGGCCGGTTGGACGAAAGGATGCGGCGCGCGCGGGTCGAGTTGCCGGCGGGTCCAGTCGAAGGCTTGACCGCGGAGCACCGCGACGGCGTGAAAAAAACAGGGGTCCTTTGACGGGTAATCGTCGACCCGGTTGGGGAAGTACCGCCGAGAGCCGAGCAGGTAGACGACCTCAGCGCCGGGGGCGAAGAACCGAAACCAGCTTGACGCCCAGCAGCAGAGCCCGGCGCAACCCTCGGCGGACCTGAGTTCCGGGAAGCGGCGTTCGAAGGCCGAAACGATGCGCGGGAGCGTTGCGATCATCGCTGACGCTCCGCCAAGAACAGCCGCAGAACAGACTTTGTAAACTGGTTTACAATCTGGGCTCGGAAACGGCCGTTTGCGCCGAGTCGATCAGATGCTATGCTGTTGATGCATCGTCTATTTTCTGGTGAGCGCGGAGGGACTCGAACCCTCGACCCCATGATTAAAAGTTGCATCGGGGCCATTTTTATAACGTGCTCTAATCGTTGTTCAAAAATCGTAAAGGCTAGAATTCGCTTATCTTTTTTTCATTTTTCATCATCGCGTCACGTCGCGTCTCAATCGATCGTGTAGCACCGAATTTGCTACACGGTGCTACATGGGTGCTACACGAATCCGCGCAGAGAGCACCATGGCTAAGCAGAAAAGAAAGCCGATCAGGATCAGCAAGCGCACAGTCGACGCGCTCGCAAAGGGCGAGACGATCTATGACGACGCCATCCGGGGCTTTCGGGCGGTATGCCTGCCGAGCGGCAAGGTCACGTTTGGGTTCCAGTACAGCATTGGCGGGCGGCGGCCGTATCTGGCGCTTGGCCTTTTGGGGGAGGTGACACCCGACCAGGCCCGCACGTTCGCCGAGCGGGCCGTCGTGGCGGTCAAGGAAGGCCGCGACCCGGCGGGCGAAAAGAAGATGGAGGAGGCCAAGACCGAGAACACGGTCAACCACGTTATCGACGAGTGGCTTCGCCTGTACGCGCGCGACCCGTCCGACCCGCTCCGGAGCGCCGACGCAATCGCGGGCATCTTTGACCGGCATGTGCGGCCAGAGATCGGGGAGAAGGCGATCTATGACGTCACCCGAAAGGAAATCGTCGCCATGCTGGACAAGGTGCGGGAGAACGGCGGCACCAAGGGCGGCGGCCCGATGGCTAACCGGGTGCACTCGCACCTGAAGACCGCTTTCGAGTGGTGGCGGGACCGTGACGACAAGTTCGCCACGCAGCCGATGACGCGCAGGAAGCCAGCCAAGGAGAAGGCCCGAAACCGGTTCCTGCCGTTCGATGAAGTTCTCGACCTCTGGCGCGCCAGCGATGAACTTGGTGACGTTCACGCCCACTATTGGAAGGCGGTGCTGTTCTCCGGTGGACGCCGTTCCGAGGTCTCGAAGATGCACAGCCGCGAGCTGGATAAGGCGCATTCGAACTGGATGGTCCCGGCTGGCCGCTACAAAACCAAGGTCAACCACGTGCTGCCGCTCACGCCCTCGCTCAAGGCATTGCTGCCGAAGCTGCCGAAGGATGGCTACGTGTTCTCGACGACGGGCGGGGACGTGCCGATCTCCGGCTTCAGCAAGATGAAGATCGCAATCGACAAGAAGATCGCGGAAATCCGGAAACGGGAGGGCAGGCCGCCTATGGCGCCGTGGCAAATCCGAGACCTGCGCCGTTCTTGCCGGACCCTCATGATTGCCATCGGCATTCCCGAGTTGCATGCGAAGGCGGTGAACGGCCACAAGATTCCCGGTGTCGATGGGGTCTATAACGTTTGGGATTACCTGCCGGAAAAGACCGCCGCGATCGACAGGTTCATCGCACATATCAAGGCGCTGCTCGATACACCGACACCGACGCCAGCCCCCGACAATGTTATCACGTTCAAGTCATCCCCGAGCGCTGCCCCGCGCCGCGCGCTCGGCAGAGGTTGACGTGAACGTGTGCTGTTCGAGCCATTTGTCGAGATCGGTGGAGTTGTAGAGCACCTTTCTGCCGATCTTGATGTATCTCGGTCCGCCGCCTCTCACGCGCATGATATCCAGCGTGCTTTTGGCACACCCGACATATTCGGCGGCTTGCTTGGTGTCCAAGCGGCTCATTGCTCGGTCTCCGGCGCGCCGTCGAACCGTGCATCAATCCATTCTCTGATCGCCTCACATTCGCGGAGATTGATCGCGGCATCTGCATCAGTCATTGTTCGCTTCACGTTTGTAGGAGTATGTCACGTACTATGATGATGCGTTGCGAATGTATCCAGATGGGCGGCGTGTGCTCAGTGTTGACAGCGATACTTCGGCATTCACGGATGCGAGAAACGGCTGTGATCAACGGGCGCATTTGCGAGAGTTGATCACAGCGCCGTTTCGCGGCTTATTTTCTCTTCGCCACTGGCATTGATCGTTGAAGCGCGCCGCCGAGGATTGCGGCGCGGTGTCTGTCATTGAGCTGTTCAAGCGCGCCCTCGACGGCCGCCATCGCGGCGACCGTTGCGGCCTCCATCTGTGCTGCAACGGCCTCGGCGCGTGTGATGCGCCGGGCTTCGCCAAGTGCATCCAGCATGTCGCGCAGCCATTCCTCGCCGCTCGGCGATATCGAGATGCCGACGCCGAGCCGCCGGGCAGGCCATCGCGTTACGAAGGTCCGCATCGCGCCCTCGGCGGCGCACGCCTCGGCGGCATCGGTCACCTGCCTATGCAGGATGGACCGCCGGAGCGCCCTGATATCGGCCGCAAGCTTCGTCAGGTGCGCGGCGGCATCAACCTTGTGCTGTGCGGTGCGTTGCTCGGCGCACCATTCGAGGTCTTCAGCCTCGCGGATCAGGAAATTTCTGATCATCACCGCCCCGCCAGCCAAGGGCCTAACGACGGATAGACGGCAACCAAGATGAGCAAGCCCGCCAAGATGGCAAGCAGGATTAAGAGAGTCCGATTTTCCATTGTGACAGCCTCTGCGCTGCCCGGCCCCGGTGGTGCCGGGAGTTTCAAATCGGCAAGCAGAGGTTTGCCGCCCCCCATATTACCGCCACGCGAGGAATGACCTCGCGCTGCTACTAACGGATATTTTGGGGGCCTCCCGGCCTAAGCCGGCGAAACCTCTGCCGCCTTGGGTTTGGCGCCAGACAGATTTGAAGCCATCTGGCGCAACCGTAAGCCTAGCTTGACGCGGCGGATGATGCAACGCCCGACACGGGGTCTTGTCCGGCGTGATCG
Source organism: Bradyrhizobium sp. Ai1a-2 (assembly GCF_000426245.1). Taxonomy (GTDB): domain Bacteria; phylum Pseudomonadota; class Alphaproteobacteria; order Rhizobiales; family Xanthobacteraceae; genus Bradyrhizobium. The sequence continues at coordinate 130,339 of NZ_AUEZ01000004.1, forward strand.
CGCTCAAACGAGGTAGAACGAACGCCCCTCGCGCTGGCCGCGCTTCCACAGCCGATAGGACATCACCCACCAGATTAGCGTGATCAAACTCGCCATTTTTGCTGCTCCAGGCCGAATGCATCGCGGGGCTGCGCGCAGGGCGAGACATCACAAGCAACCGTTACTCCCGTCAATACCGTAAGCTGTCTATACGCTCCGCGATAGCAGATGGGGACAAGCAAAAACGATGATCGACGTTCGAGCGTTGGCAGTGATTGCCGGAGCCGTGCTTCTCCTCGCGCCGATTGATGCCTCCGGTAGGGCGGAGCCAGTCACCATGACCTGTGACGGGGAAATGACATCGTCAAATTTCACAACGTCGATTCATTGGAGCGCGGTCGTCGACTTGGAAGCGCGCACGGTCACGGTCAACACCGAGACCTATAAGGTTATCGGGTTCAACGAGAACATCATCACCTTCGGCGGCCCGGTTCGATCAACCACGGTCGACGGATGGATGAATCGAATCACGGGGCGGATGATTTTGAACATCGACGAAGACAATTGGAGCCAATCGACCACGGCCCACTGCACGCCGACGAAAAAGCTATTCTGACAGGGGAGGGGCAGATGACCTACACTCGAATGATAGCCGTTTCGGGGGTGCTGCTGTTCGCGCCTTGCGTCGTCAAGGCAGAGCCGATCGTGATGAACTGCAGCAGCGTAGTGGAAATGCTTTTCAACGAAACGACGGAGTCCGTGCCGGACATGGGGCTGATGTTAGATGAGGACCGATCGACAGTCACCTTGCAAACCTACGGCACGTTCCCGCTTGTGCAGACTGATGAACTCTCTATCGTGTTCGGCGGCCGGGGCAATGTGCAGGCGTTTGGAAGGCTGGACCGGGTTTCTGGACAGCTCGATATGGACATCGATCCGCCCGACAATCTCCCAAGCTCCGCTTGGAAGGTCTTTGTGGCGCACATTGGTGCCCGCTGCATCCCCGCGAAGAAACTGTTCTGATGGAGCGCCGCTATGATTCGGATGTTATTCTGCCTTGCGACCGTTGCTGTCTTAGGCGGCCTAGGTAAGGCGAAGGCAGATTCGGCGCAAATTCTCACAAGTTGCGAGATTCTACTGCGAGAATTGAAGTTGAACGGCGAGCGAGTGGTCTTCCCGGAAGGTGGCTATCCGTGTTGGTTCTATCTTTTGGCCCTTCAGGACGTGTCTGTTATCAGTCCTGATGGTGGAAAAACGAGATGGCTAGGAGCTTGCGCACCGCCAGAGACGAAGCTTACCACCCTCATCCGGGTGTTCACGCGATATGCAGAGCAAAACCCAGCAGAACTGAACCATCCGCCTGTTTTTATCGCTATGAACGCGTGGCAACGGGCCTTCCCTTGCCCTGAACAGCCGCCGGGCCGGTGAACTTTAACTTTCGCCGAGCCTCTGGGAAGCCCGCTGGCGGGGCTGATGGCGAGGGCCTGCGATGGCGCAGGCCTCGCCGACAAACGCACAGGCCGGGCGCGCTCGCTATTCTGCGCCAGCGTCGACGCATCATCGCCGATCAGGGTCGCCCTCGTCTGGGTGGATGATCGTCCTATTCTGATCGATCATCTCCTTTAGAGATTGAGGACCGGGGTCCGCCCAATCCTCAGAAACTGTTGCAGTCGATGATGCCAGCATGGTTCATGCACTGCGTGTGCATCGGCGGCGATGGTGTTGGCGACGGCGTCGCATTGATGCTTTGCAGACTTTGCCCCATCTGCTGCAGACCTTCCGCAACGCGTTGGCTGCGCTGGTCATCGAGCTGCTGCTGCATAAGAACCATGCTTCGAATGCAGTCTGCGTAACCGGGCTGTCCTCGCTTGTAACCCATCTGCTCGCAGTTCTGTGATTGCTTGACAATCATTTCCTGCTGACGCTCGGCCGCCGACTGGCAGCCGGTAAGTGCGAGCGCAAAAATCAGGGCCGCGCTCGCCGTCGTCTTCTCTCTCATTCGCCCCATCGTCGTGTTGCCCCAGCAGGTCCCCAGATATCACCGCGCAGTGCCATACACGCCCTGCACAGATAGGCAACATTAACTTGAGTTTACGGATTTGACCCCCGTAGAAACGCGGTCCTCTAAATGTGAAACGGGGGAAGGTTGTCGGAAAATGCGCTGTGGTGCGCCGTGGGTTAACGGCGTTTCAGTAATGATACCGACACTGGGCTATGTCGAGTTGCTGGCTGTCGCCCTTGCCGCTGACGCGATAGACGAGCCGATGCTCGTTCGTGATGCGCCGCGACCACCACCCTTTGAGATCATATTTAAGGGGCTCCGGTTTCCCGAGCCCCTTAAACGGATTGCGTTTGATGTCCTTGATCAGCTCGTTAATGGTGACGAGAACCTTTTGGTCTTCCTTCTGCCATTGAACGTATTCTTCCCAAGCAAGCTCAGTCCACGCGGTTTTCATGCACGCGGGTGCCTCTTAGGCCGCTGGCTTCGAGGGCTCGATCAGCTCGCGCTCAATGAGCTTGCCCTGATCCGCCTCCTTGATGGAGCGGAGCAGGCGCGCAGCGTTGGCCGGGCTCTTCAGGAGGTGAACGGTCTCCATCAGACCCTCGTATTCATCCTCCGCCAGAATAACCACGGTGCGGGCGTTCTGGCGCGTGACGAACAGCGGCGCGCGATCGTCGCAAACCGAGTCCATAAAGGATGCCAGGTTCCCACGGAGTTCCGTGTAAGAAACGTGTGCCATGTTGATCTCCCAAACCCTCTTTGTGTGTACGGAACCGTACCGGGGTTTCTGTACAGATACTTGTACAGTGCCCTGTAACTGTCAACACATGGTTGACGTTCCACGGTAAAAAAGTACCGAAATCACGGCCAGTTGCGGATGGAACCGACGGGGGGCAGATGGGACCCAAATAGGCGGACGGGTCCCATATAGTCACGGCCGGGGGACCCGGAGGCGGAGATATGGGACCCAACGCGGGAAAGTGGGTCCCCTTTGGCGAAGGGTAGAGGATAAATAATTTCGAGGACCCGTTTCTATTAGCGGGGGTCCCCGGGGGAGTACGGCTCCCCTCCAGAAACCGGGGCCTAAGCCCCGGCGGCCTGCCGAGCCTGCCGAGCTATCAGCAGCCGCCCTATGGTCGTGTGCGAGCAGCCATACGAGCGCGCGATGTCGCTCAGCGTTTCCTTTCCGGTATCGTATCGAGCAAGAGCTTCGGTCCGCTGAAATGGGCTGAGCTTCAGGGGGCGGCCCATGTGCTGCCCTCGCGCCTTGGCGCGCGCTCGCCCTTCGCTCGTTCTGGCAACGATCAACGTGCGCTCAAACTCAGCAAAGCCTGCGAGCACAGTCGTCAACAGCTTGCCGTGCGGCGTCGTGGTGTCGCACCACGGGTCACCCAACGATCGAAAGCCCGCGCCTGTCGTCGTGATCTCATGAAGCGAGTTGAGGAGATCGCGCGTCGACCTCGCCAAGCGGTCAATCTTGGTCGTCATCAGCACGTCACCGGGGCCAAGGGCGGCCAAGGCCTTGGCCAGGGCGGGCCGGTCCGATCGTGCGCCGCTCATCTTCTCGGCAAATATCCGATCGCACCCGGCGGCTTTGAGCGTGTCACGTTGGGCATCGAGGCTTTGCCCGTCTGTGCTGACCCTCGCATATCCATAGATCATCGCGCATTCTTTCGTTCAAGCTTTTGAACAGGATAAGGCGAGCGATATCAACGTCAATTCACGTGCACGCAACTTTCAAGTTTCGTTCAGTGACGCCGTTTGTCCGGCGGCACGAGTGATCCGACCCTCGCCCAATCGGTCTTGGTCTTCGGCCTTGGCTTGGCGCGGCGCGCCAGCTTGCGCAGCACAGGCACGACCTTGGTGTAGCCGAGCGCGCGCATGATGCGCGCGGCTTCCTGCAAGCTCTCACGTGGCGGCTCGGCGGCGCGCAACGCGATCTCAACCGCCAGCGCTTCGTCATGGCCTGCAGCGCGCTCGATCGCGACGATAAGCGCAACCGCCTCGGCAAGCGTCTCACAGCGTCTGTATGCCTCGGCAAGCGCTGGGTCGCTCTCGATGTAATGGGCGCCATCGTCCAAATGCTGTTTCAGCACTGCGACGCCCTGCGAAACGATTAGCTCCCGCTTATCATTTGGCATGGTCGATAATCTTCGGTAGCCGCTTCGGCGGCTCGTTACCCAAAGTTTCGAGAGCGGCGCGGAATGAGCCGAGCACGCTTTGAGCATCGACACCGACATCGAGCGTGCCGTTGATGTTGAGATCGCGCGGCAGCAGTCCGGCCACGACCCGGACGAACTGCGCCGGTTCATCCTTGGCGCAGGCGCGCAGCGCCGTGATGCCGCTCTCTTCCCAAACGGTCTTCAGGTCGTTCAGAAACGACTCGGTAAGGCGGTTACGCGCGCCGGGCGGCCTTCCGCCCTTGCTGCGGTGTCCGGCTATCCAGCGGCCTCCGCTGTCGCGCCCCGGGGCGGCGGTTTCGGTGTCGGTCTCGGTGTTGCTCATGACCGGCAACATAGTCGGTGACGGGGGCGGGGCATAGCCAGCGGTCAAAACTTCGGCCGGGCGAAGTTTTACGGCCGCGCAAGCGGCCCGCGCGTGACATCCGCTCCGCCTTCGGGCTGCGCTCCTGTCACGCGCTGCACCGGATAACCCGTGAGACAAGTTGTTCGGCTGCATATAGAAAGAAAGTATGCAGCCGAACAACTTGTCTCATCGTCAATCAAGACTGACGGTTACGACGACACGCGCGATGGATGACACAAGTTGTTCGGCTGCATATTGTGAATTTCCCTGCCGCCGATACCAAGTTGAGCGGGACACGCCCGCCGTTTTCCATGGCTGAATCTTGCTCAGCGAGTTGCCTTCGTACTCCTCACGCGTCATGCGCCCGGCGTCGCGCCGTCGCTTGGCTTTCCGTTTCTTGTCTTTCACTTTCTGTATCTCCTCGCGCTGCTCGGCGTTGACGTCGATGCAGCCGATCATCGTGAGCCCAAGCCGCTCGCGAACGGCATAGGTGAGGCCGAGTTTCCGGCCGAGTACGTCGGCCCTGTACCGTTTGGGATTGAGCAGCGCCTTGCGGATCATGTCGTCGCGCTCCTCGCCCTTGATGAAGGGAGCCCAACGCTCCAGCCAATCGTTCATCAGCCATTCCCGATCGCCAACCTGCTTGCGCCCAATGTGGTTGAGCATAATCTCGGCATCGTCGCGGCCTGCATCATCATCCGGAAGTGTTGCGCCATACCTGTCGACGAAAAGCCGCTCGATCTGGCTGCAACGGATCGTCGCTTTGGGCACCTGCCGTCCGTCGGCGGCTCGCCTCGGCGCGGCCTTGCCGCCGAGCTTGACGTTGAGCGGCTTGCCCTTGCTGTTGCGCGCATAGAGGCGCTTAACCGTTCCGCCAGGCATCATGACGACCTCGGCGTCAGAATGCCTCCGTCGAGAATGTGGGCGACAAATTCTGCTCGCTCTTCTGGCGAAGCAGTCGCCCATATTCGCTTCAGCGATTGCAACACCCGCGATTTCGGCGCTCTGGCCCCCGCCGACTGCCTGCCTATTTCGACCAAACGAGTCACAGTCGGCGGATTCGGCCCCTCGATCATCGCCTCGAATTCGGCCTCGGGGATGTTGCTGACTTGCTTGGCGCGCCAAAGTACGGCTCGCGGAATGCCGTACTGTTCTGCAATCTGGCGTTCTGAAGATGGCTCAGTGCTGGGCCGCCTCTTCATGTGCCGCCCCGATCGCCGAGCAGTCCCATCTTGAGGGCGACGCGATAGGTGTCGCCAACCAGCTTCGCGAACTTGCCGAGTTGCTTGACGCTGACGGTCAGGCCCTTCGAGGTCGGCCGCATTCTTCCGAATGCATCCATCTCGAATATACGAAAGTCCGCGTAGGCATTGCCTTCGTATTCGCGAAGCGTCGCTTGAATTGCCCGTCGCCTGTCGCGCGCGCTTTTCCAGATGGCGCCGACACGAATGCCAGCGCCCTCTAATGTTGATGAATCACTCGATTGAGATTGCGCGGCGGCGGCGTGATCGGATAGAACATTGGGCAGCAACGGCGACGTTGTGGATTTGCCATCCGAAAACGACCGTCCCGCGCGCGGAGCAGACCGCGTCGCGGGACTTTTCATTTCATCAACTCAACCGCATTCAATGCATCACGAGCTTGCACCAATTCGGCGCGGCCCTTCGCCGTGATGTCGAGGATGGTCGCCGGCCTGCGGTGCCTGAACAGCTTCGAGACCTTGATGAGACCCGCATCCTCAAGGACGCTAACATGCGACGTCAGGGTGTTGTTGTGCCTGATGCCGAGAACGCGGGTCGTCTCGACGAAACTCTGGGGACTTTCCTTCGCGAGAAAAAGCAAAACGCGAAGTCTCGTCGGTTCGACGAGCGCCCGGCTAGGCCTGAACTCCATTGGTGCGACACACGGCTAGAGAGAAAAGCTCACCGAGCCTGCTGTCGATGGCGCAAAGGGTCTGTGACCCGTGCCCCAACGTGTCTCACAAAACCGCCGATAGAGTCAACAAAAACGCCAATAGCAAGAATAGCTTACGGATCGATCCAACTGGGGATAATTCCCCAGTCCGCATCTTCACTTACTGGTTGCCTTGGCCCCGATCGATTGCTTGCCGCCGTCATAGGCGGCGCGCAATGAATTGATAAGTTGCGCCCGCAATGATGGATCGTCGGGCAGCGTGAAGCTGACGGCGACGCTCGGCGAAACGCCTTTCACTGAAACTGTTCCGGTCATTTCGAACCCTCGCTAGTTGAGCGACATTCCCTGTCGCAGTTTGAATTCGATCGTCGCGCCGTCGATGGTGTCGACGTTCACGCGCAGCGCCGAGATCGGCACGATATAGTTGCCGGTAATCGTCTTATTCGATCCGACAGGGAATTGCGGGTCGGTCGACCAACGCACGTTCGCCAGATTCGAAGTGCCATCCGACTTCGATAGATCGTCGAGGGTAAACTCGACGCTGTATTTGGTGTTGACGCCCGGGCTGAGGATGACGACCTGGACCGCGACAAGGCCAACGAGCATCGGGTCGAGATTGAATGGTCCCGTGATGCCTGCTTGCGTGATCGTCGCATTGCGAAACAGCGCCATGAATTTAACCTTTGTCCCTTACGGCGGGCGGATTGGACGTTGAGCGCGTTGATCGGATGATCGCGTCGGCGGGCTCCCAGAAAACGTGCCCAACCGGCTTGTTCGCAGGCTTGGGGATGCGTTCGGCAGCCGCGTGTGCAGGCTCTTTTTTGATGATGTCAGGGGTCACGCTCATGCGACAGCCTCGGCAACATTTGCGGCGGCGTTCACCTTCGGCTGCTTCGGCTTCGGCGTGACGAGCAATTCAATGAGATCGGCGTCGTTTCGGATTGCTGCATGCAGCGCCGCGACAGCCAACGCGAAAAAGTCATTCGACCCGCTTTTCTTCATGGCGAGCGCTGCCCGGCGGATGGTTTCCTGCGGCCAATAAACCGATTGACCCGTCGGCGAAGGAAGGTCGCGCCGCTTGATGCGGTGGCTGTGCTTGGAATCTGACAGGCCGAGGCTCCGCCGCCAATGCACCCAAACGCCGTGCGGATGGTTGTGCCTGCGCTTGCTGACGTCGTCGAGGCCAGCGCGCCAGCGCTCGATGGCGTCGAGGTTATCCATCATCTGGAAAACCCAATATCGTTCTTGTTGCCGGATGCTTTCGAGGCCGGTGTCGCGCAGCCAGATGGCCATGGCAGCGGTGTATTGTTTGCCGAAGGGTCGATTAGTCCCGGCGAGCTTGAAGCATTGGGCGCGGCCGATGACGAGCGCGCGGCCAACCTCGACCCAATCATCGAACGTCGACACGGTGCGCTGGCAGATGCGTTGCCACGCGTCGCGGCCAGCGGCGATTTGGTCGGTGTCGCTCGATCCATTCGACGAAACAGTGAGATAGCTTGGCTGCAAGTTCGTCCCCATGCTCCGCAAACCGTAACAGGCACTTTCGCTTTAACGTCTTGCATCAAAGATGCGGGACAACGCTTTGAATGCGTGGTAGTTTCTGCCGTCGCTGAAGATTGGTCAATCAGGGAATTCGCGATGGCATATCCGACACGATACGAAGATGCATGCGCGGCCATTTGCGCCGCGCGCGAGCAGGTTGCCGAGGCGATGGAAGGCTATTCGCAGGGCGGCAGCCTCAGCGCCGTAAATCGCGCACAGCGAGCGCTCGCCGATGCCCATGCCTCCTATCGCGAAGTTTGCGGCGGCAACGTTCCCGATCGTCGGTGACGCGCCGGGCTTGCGCCGAGCTTGATGTCAACCGCGCAGCCGCCCATCCCCCTTTACAAGGAGTATCTGTAATGGCGCTCGAAATTCAAAAGGTTCACGCCCGGAGTATGGAAGCGTATGACGCTGCGCTCGCCGACCACAACGCCGCTTACCTAAATGCAGTGGCTACAGGGGATGTCAACGCGGCGGCGGACGCGGCGATGTTCATGGCGGCAATCCAGGCAAACCGAGCGAACCTGAACGCCTTGGCCCATCAAGCGCTCAATCCTCCGCCGCCACGGGTGCCGACAAACCAATACGGACTGACAGCCGAAGAACAGGACATCGCGCACTCCTCGTTCTCCGACCCGAGGATGACGAAGGACGACATGGAAAAGTTGTACGCACACAACAAGCAGCGCTATTGGCACATGCGCCAGACCGGCCAATACAGCGTTGATCAAGGTTCGCTGAAGAGGTGAACCGATGGCATTGACGTTTCGCAGCACGATACCGGAACGGTACGAGATCATCGGAACGGACATTCACGGCCGCCGCCGCAACGTGGTGGCGACGAAGCGCGATGGCGACTTCAATTGGAGCGTGCGGCTGCAACACCCCAACGGGGAAAATTGGAGCCAAACGTACCATGGCAACCAAGTTCTCGACGTCATGGCAAATTTGCTGGCGTCTCGGGATATGGAATTCAGGCAGGACAGATACAACGGTGATCGGCGGACTGAAATCCGTGACCCCAACCGGCCCGTTTATGACGGGACGGACTTCGCCGCGAACAGACCCCGGAGGTGGATTTAATTCATGTCACGCCAAGAGCGCTTGAAGGAATATGCCAACCCGCGCCGCGAAGCGAATTGGGACGGCGCGGCTTCTGACAAGGCCAATCTCGATCGATGGGCGGCGCGCGCCAGCGAGAACAGCGCCATCGCGCCGCGCGCGCGATCGGGCGAGGTGCGACTGCCTGATACCGGGATGAATGTGCACGACAGCGCCGCGCCGCCGCGTCGAGATCGCGGCGTTGATGCGCGGATGAAGGCGAAGGCCGATCTCGATACCGACGGCGGCTCGTCCTACATGCGCAGCATCAGGCGCAACGCCTAGTTCGGAGCAGGTAATTGAACAGTTTGTGGGTCCCTGACCCGGGCGAAATAAATCAGCACCTGTACGAGACCATTCTGACGCTGCTGCAGGTTATCGACGATATCGACGCCCGCATCGAAACGCGGGCTGAACTCGCAAACATCCGTCAAAGGGCGATAGACGATTTGCGGTTGATTGATCTGCTCCTCGCCGAGCGAACCGCTATTCGCAAAGCCCGCGATGCCGTCAGGCACGGCATCGGCGATTAACACCTAGCAATCGGAGCAGGTCTTTGCGGCACCATCGTTCTAGAATTCGGAAGTATGCCGACGGCGGCGCTGTGCCGATGCCCGAGCCCGCTCCCTCGGCGGCGAGCGAGCAGAGCCCGGCGGCGAGCGCGGATGTACCGCCGCCGCCGGAGCCAGGCCCGGATGACGCGATCAAGCGCGCGCTCCAAGATCAGCAGCGCGCCGAGGAAACGGCACGGCAGCCGGAGACCATCGAGCAGCATATCGATCGTCTGCCGATCTCCGAATTCAAAAAGAACTTCCTCCGATCGCATCCCGAAGTGCTCGGCAGCGAGGCGGCGCGCCTCGGCTATGAGGCAGCCATGAAGGCTGGCGTTCCTGACGATACGGAACAGATGAACGGCTTCATCTTGGAAGCCATGCAGTTGGGCGCCGAGCGAGAGGAGCAGCATCGGCAGCAGTTTCGCGCCGACGCCGCGCGTCGCGCTGCCGCCATCGCAAGGCCGCCGACGGAGCCTGACATCGAGCGTGAAGCGGAAAAGCTGGGCAACGAGGCTTCAGCGTTGGGCCTGATCGATGCCGCCACAACCATGCCTGAAGACATCGCCGAACGTTATGCGCCAGAGCCTCAGCGGCGCCGTCCGGACATGCCGATCGTGGCGGGGGTCAGCCGGGATGTCCCGTCGTACTCCGGCCAGATGCAGAGCAGGGCGACTCAAATCACGTTGACCCCCGAAGAGCGCGACATTGCACGCCGATCGTTCACCGATCCAAACCTCTCCGCTGGCGAGAAAGAGAGGATGTACGCGCAGAACAAGGTCAAGCTTCAGCGTCTGCGGGCACAGGGCCTCTATCCCGAGCGGGAGCGCGGGTAATGTTCAGCGACGACCCCCGGGTTCATCGCGCCGTGGAACGGCTGATGTTGTGTGATCTCTGCGCGAACCCGTACAGGCAGCCGGAGAAAGCCCCAAGGGAGCCGCTGACCGTGGCGGATGTCATCTGTGCTATCCGCCAGCGGTTTGGCCATCTCGCGGCGTTAGGCCTCCGGTTGAGTGTGCACTGATGGCGATTCCAACCCGAGAAGATTACGCCCTCGCCGAGATCGACAACCTGCACGGCAATGTCATGGTCCGGCTGAAAAACTTCCGTTGGGCCAATGCCAGGGTCAAGGACCCGGCGGCAATCCGCGAGGCGTTGGTGGCTTATGTCGACGCCGTCACGGCCTTCGTGAACGGGGACGAAAAGGCTGAGGCCGATCGGCAGGCCGATTGAGACAGGACCTCTACAAGCCCGGTCAGCAGACGGCCAGCCGGAAAGAGCAGTTCCGGACCCTCAATCAATTCATCTTCGATCGTGGCGGATGGGTCACCTCGATACCCGGCGAGGCCGAACTGCGCTTCGAATGCCTGCCGGGTTCCACGGTCGCGGCGGAGCTTCGGGACGTTGGGCATGACGTCCGGGACGATGGCGAGGGCGAACGCCTCATCTGCGACGTTATCGTTCGCGTCGTCCAATACAGGTTCCGGATGGGTTGACACGCCTTCGCAATTGTCGTGTCAGCGGAACAAGGCAATTCAGGGGGCTGCGTGTTGTCAGGATCGAAAAAATTGCGGTTACACGCCAGAATGAAAAAAGGCGCCTAGTCGGCGCCCTCTTCTTCCTCATTCTTTAACGCCTCGTCACGAACTGTGCGACTCGGCTCGGACCTTCGGTGGGCTTCGGAATAGATGTGTCCGTACCTTAGTAATGCATCACGACGCTGTTGGCGCTCCTGCGCCGTCTCCCGCTTTGGGGGCTGGGCTATCTGAAGCATCGCTATTGTTCCTCTGAGATGCATTGCTCGTCTTTCGTTCTCGTTCGGGGACGGGCTGGCCATCATACCCTAGCATCGTCACCAACCGATCGCTACCGGATTTCGGTATAAGAACGTCCATCACTCGGGCGTTCACGATCTTCATCAACGCCGGAGTCGCGATATCGACCCGCTCAAAAAGCTCCCTTGTCTCTTCAAGGTCGATAACAAAATCGTGCGATGGATAGTCATAAACGAGTCGCTGCAACGCACCCTTCTTTAGATTCTTGAACTTACGGTTAAGTCGCTCGCCGTAATGTACAGCGATCCTGAGGTCCCGGTGGTCTTGGCCTAGCGCCTCTGGATTGATCTGCTCGTATATCGGCGCCATCATCCGCGACGAAATGCCAGCGGCAACATCGGCAGCCGCCCGGAACGAAACTGCGGTTCCGCTCCTGCTGATGATTTCCGTCATGAAGTGCTCGAACAGGTCAAAGCTGTGAGATTTCAAGTCTTCAAGGGCGGAGCGCGTCGTGAGACCGGAGCGACGGCCGGCAAGTTCATCCCGCTTGAGCAACTGTACGTCTAGCGGACCCATTTCTCCGAAGGGGCTGACGAACACCGCGTTTGCGGCACTAACTAGAAGCGTGCCGGCGCTTTTGCACTCGGCAGGCAAGAAGGCCACCACGTCCTCATAAACGGTCTGTAGAAAGCGGGCGGTCCGATAGGCAGCATTGGCGGAGCCGCCGTAGGTCACCAGAATCAGAACGACATTTTCGTTCCGCTTCAACCGATTGACGCACCCCATTACTTCCGGGAACGTACCGTGTGTAATATCCTCGTTCACTAAGAGGAAATCGTAGCCGGACGCGAACTTGTCTTGCGGCTTCTCACCGCGCTCTACGTCCGATCTACCGTTCATGCGCCTCTGCGGCTTAATCTGATCATTCATAGCGATACTTTTTGAGTGGAACTTTGAGGAACCGCGCTTTCTACCGCGCGAAGATGCGCCGATGCAATACCGGTGGTTGCCGGAAAGAGCGCGCCCCGACGATAGCTCGCCCATCACTTTCACGGCGCCTCGAACTGTGCGGGGACTGCTACACCGGTGCTACACAGGTAGGTCACCGATCGAATGACGCGGCTAGTGTCGGGGATAAGATTTTGTTTATATTGCTATTTTTGGTGAGCGCGGAGGGACTCGAACCCTCGACCCCATGATTAAAAGTCACGTGCTCTACCGCCTGAGCTACGCGCTCACTTTCCGAAACCTGACGACGTTCCAGGCCGTCATCCCGTTCCAGTTCTTGTCTGACCATGATCCGCCGGAAGCCGACTTCCGCTTTTCCGGATCATGCTCCAGCCCGCGCTGTGTAGGGGGCGGGGCCCGGCGGGTCAATAGCGCAGAGGACGGCAAATGCGTGATCGCGCGGGCCCAGGATTTCCCTGAGATAGCTGGCGGTTAGCCTCGTTCCTTCAAGCCTGGCCACGAAATCGATCCACCGCCAGATGGCGACTCAGTTGGCGTCGCGGCGGATTTCGGAGGCGGCCTGCTGGGAAGGCGCGGCGATCGTCGGCATGGCAACCGGGCGCAAGCCGATCAGTTCCGCAGTGCGGATGGCGCTGTTGCGCCAGAACGAGAACGAGTTGATGCGCGAATTCTCCAGGATCGCGATCGAAACCGCGGCGAGGAACGGCAGGCTCTGCAGCACCAGCACGCCGGCGAAGATATAGATCTCGCGGACCTGCTTGAACCCGTTGGTGGCAACCAGGACGGCGGCGCCGACCAGCAGGAGGACGCCGATCACCGCTTCCCAGAACGCCTGGAATTCGATCGACATCCGCGACAGCCCGCCCTTGGAGGTGCGGGCGAAGGCCAGGTGTTCGGTGATCAGTCCCTGCGCCACGGCGCGCGACACGGTCCACTGCACGCTCATCGCCGCGATCATGGCGCCCAGCATCTGGCCGGCTTTCACCTTCACGCGGAGCCGGTACAGCGCGACGAAATGCACGAGCGAGACGACAAAGGAGGCGATGATCGGCAGCGTCAGGATCTTGTCCGGGATGGCGATGTCGGCAAAGGCGACGATCGGCACCCAGATCAAATTGAGGATTGCGACCACCACGCCGAGGCTCTCGGCGCCCAGCCAGTTTAGCCAGCCGAGCGAAAATTCGCGGCGCTGGTCGGGCGAGAGCCGGCTCGCACCGGGCAGGAAACGCCGCCAATGTTTCTTCACGATCTGGAAGCCGCCATAGGCCCAGCGGTGGCGCTGCTTCTTGAAGGCCTCGTAGGTGTCGGGCAGCAGGCCCTCGCCATAGCGCTGGTTGGTGTAATGCGTCAGCCAGCCGTGCTCGATGATGGCAAGGCCGAGGTCGGTGTCCTCGCAGATGGTGTCGCTGGACCAGCCGCCGACCATGTCCATCGCGGCGCGGCGGATCAGGCACATCGTCCCGTGCACGATGATGGCGTTGTGCTCGTTGCGCTGGACCATGCCGATGTCGAAGAAGCCGGCATATTCGCCGTTCATGATGTAGTGCATCAGCGAACGGTCGCCGTCGCGATGCTCCTGCGGCGCCTGCACCAGGCCGACCCGCGGATCAGCGAAGACGGGCACGAGGTCCTTCAGCCAATCGGGATGCACGACATAGTCGGCATCGATGATGCCGATGATCTCGGCGTCCGCTGCGGTGCGGTCCATGGCGATGCGCAAGGCGCCGGCCTTGAATCCCTGGACCTTCTCGGCATTGATGAACTTGAAACGCTCGCCGAGCGTGCGGCAATGATCCTGGATCGGCTGCCAGAACGCGGGATCAGGCGTGTTGTTGATGATGCAGACGCATTCGAAATTGGGGTAATCGAGCCGCGATACGGCATCGAGCGTCTGCTTCAGCATCTCCACCGGCTCGTAATAAGCGGGGATGTGGATCGAGACCTTGGGGAACGCGACCTGCTCGCCAATCGTGGCGGGCGCCACCGGCGCGCTCTTGCGGATCAGGCGGTGGGGGCCGCGGCCGAAGGCGATATCGGCGATCTCCTCGATCCGCGCCATCGCGATCAGGATCAGCGGAACGAGGAGGATCAGGCCGAGCGTCAGCGCAAAGGCCGAGCCGAATACGAAATAGTGCCCCGCCCAGTAGGCGAACACGGTCGCAACCCAGGCGCCGACGGCATTGGCAGCAGCCGAGAGCACCAAAGCCTGCATCACTGTCGGGCGTTCCAGACGCAGGATCGGCAGCGACATCAGAACGCCGACGAGAAGCGCGATCACCGCGAGCTTCCAGTAATTCTCGTTCACGATCGGCCCGGTCCAGGCGAATTTCGGCTCACGGGAAGCATTCAGGAGGCCCCAATACGGGCCGACACCACCTTCGAAGAATTTCCAGGGCTGATCGATCGCCTCGACGATGTTGTAGTCCATGCCGATGGCTTCGGCGCGGGTGACGAAATTGCGCAATACCGAGGCCTGCTCGAACGGACCGGGCTCGGCATTGCGGAGATTGTAGCCCGCGCTTGGCCAGCCGAATTCGGCGATCACGATGCGCTTGCCCGGGAACTGGTCGCGCAAGAGCTGGAACATGGCGACCGCCTGGTCGACGGCCTGCTGGGCAGTGAAGTTCTCCCAATACGGCAGGACGTGAGCGGCGATGAAGTCGACGGAATTGGCGAGCTGCGGATTGTCGCGCCAGATATTCCAGATTTCACCTGTCGTGACCGGGACATTGACCGATTTCTTGACGCGCTTGATCATCTCGATCAGGTCGTCGATCTTCTGCTCGCCGCGGTAGATCACCTCGTTGCCGACAACGACGCCGATGACGTTGCTGTTGCGCCGGGCGAGGTTGATCGCGGCGTCGATCTCACGCTCGTTGCGTTCGGAATTCTTGTCGATCCAAGCGCCGACCATGACCTTCAGGCCGAATTCGGCGGCGATCGGCGGAACCAGTTCGACGCCGCCGGTCGACGAGTACAGACGGATCGCGCGCGTCATGGTCGACAGCTTCTTCAGGTCGGCGCGAATCTTCTCGGCCTGAGGGATATTGTCGACGTCGGGATGCGCGTTGCCGTCGAACGGCGCATAGGAGACGCTCGGCAGCATGCCGCGGAAATCAGGAGCCTGCTGCTTTTCCTGGAGAAGGCCCCAGAGCGCGGCATGCACAGCGGTGACGAGCAACAGAACGGCGGCGACAGCGCGCATCGCGGCTAAACCATACGGGGCCTGCTATGAAAGGAGAAAGCGAACCCGTCCCCTAGGTTCGACCGACATGGCGGCAAATTGAAAGATAGTCCTGCCACGCGATTTCACAACTGATATGACCGCATGGCGTTTTGAGGGCGCCACGCAGCTCAAAGAACGGAAATCGCGATCGTTCCAAAGTCGTAGGTTATTTGGCGGCCGGCGCGGGCGACGGTGCAGGAGAAGGTGAGGCGGCAGGCGCCGGCGCGGCGTTGCCGGCGGTTGCGGGCGTCGCTTGCGGGCTGGGCGCTGCCGCCGCTGCGGCTGCGGCCGCCGGCGGCTGGGCGCCGGGGTTGATCCAGCAGGCGTGGATCCGGCCATCGAGGCTGCGCGGCACCTTGTCGTCGATCGTGGCGCCGAACCGGGTCAGGCAGCGGAAGGTCGCCTGCACATGGCCACCGGGGCAGCCGAAGCGGTCGTAAAGGTCGAGGTGACGGAAGGCGGTGTCGAGGTCGTCAAGCCACATCAGCCGCACCACGCGCCGGCCGAGCCAGACGCATTCCGGGTTTCCGGCCGGCCCGTTGATCGCCTGCGTGGCCTCGACGAATTCGTCGGTCTTGCGCTGGTTCTCCTTGGTGGCGTCGGACGGAGCGTTCCCCTGCTTCGACTGTTCCTGCGGATTCGGCGTGCCGCTCTGGGAGAAAGCGGCACCGGTACCGATCAGAAGCGCGAGGCCGGCAGTGGCGAAATGGCGCAAGACCGCGATTTTGAACTGAAGCACCCGTCCACCCATACCTTCCCCAATCGATTTCCCGCCCAACACATCATCCCAAACGGCCGTGGCGTAATGCCGTCCAAATAGGTCTCCAGTGCGGCGGAGACGCTGGCGGAATCCCATGACCGGTATTTCAGATTTTGTCCAGCAAAGTCACAACTTTATCGCAACAGCGCAAAACTGTCGCAGGACAACCTTGGTATTGCCCGACTCGTGCTCTTGGCAGACGGTGCTTGACCGGCTAATCGACGGTCCCCGGAGGACGGAACCGATTTCTTCTCGTACGCCACTGGCGCTTCTCCTGATATCGCTGGGTTTGATTGCGGCGGCGTGGTGGTGGCTCGCTACGCCGATTACGTTGTCGCGCGCGCCGATCGACCCCAACGCAAAGCTGCAATGCGTCTCCTATGCGCCGTTCCGCGACACGCAGACGCCGCTGATCCGCACCACGCACATTCCGGCGGAGCAGATCGAGCAGGATCTGACTGATCTCGCCAAGGTCACGGAGTGCGTGCGCACCTACTCGATCGAGAACGGACTCGACCAGGTGCCGGGCATCGCCGCGAAGGTCGGACTGAAGGTCATCCAGGGAATCTGGCTCGGCAGCGACCGGATCAAGAACCAGACGCAGATCGCGGTCGCGGTCGGGCTCGCCAAGCAATATCCGGGCGTGATCACGGCGCTGGTCGTCGGCAATGAAGTGCTGCTGCGTGGGGAGATGACGACCGCGGACCTCGCCGCCTATGTCCGCGCGGTGAAGGCGCAGGTCCAGGTACCCGTGACCTATGCCGATGTCTGGGAATTCTGGCTGCGTAACCGGGAAGTCTATGACGCGGTCGATTTCGTCACCATTCACATCCTGCCTTATTGGGAAGACATGCCGGTGCGGGCGAAATTCGCCGCCGCCCATGTCGATGCGATCCGCAAGCGGATGGCGGTGGCGTTCCCGGGCAAGGAGATCCTGATCGGCGAGACCGGCTGGCCGAGCATGGGCAGGATGCGCGAGGGCGCGTTGCCGTCGCGCACCAACCAGGCGCGGATCGTCTCGGAAATCCTCGATCTCGCCAAGCGTGAGGGCTTCCGCGTCAACCTGATCGAAGCCTACGACCAGCCCTGGAAGCGCCAACTTGAGGGCACGGTCGGCGGCTATTGGGGCCTATTCGATTCCGTCAATCGGGTGGTGAAGTACCCGCCCGGCATCGCCATCAGCAATTATCCGCTGTGGAAATGGTATATGAGCGCCGGCCTTGGGCTGGGCTTCATCACCTTCCTGGTGGCCTGGCTGACGGTTCGGCGGCGGCCATGGGCGCCGCGGATCATCTCCTGGATCGCGGTCGGCATTTCCGCGACCAGCGCCGGAATCCTGCTCGGGGTCGCCATCGACAAGATGATCTATGAGAGCTACGGGGCCGGGGGCTGGGTGCAATGGGGAACGCTGCTTGCGGCCGCCGTGCTCGCACCGATCCTGTCGGCTCACGCGCTGATGGCTGGGAAGTCGCTACCGACCTTCCTCGAACTGCTCGGGCCGCGCCAGTACCGGCACGGCACCTTGCTCACCGCGCTGCTCGGGCTGTCGCTGATCGTGACCACCGTGATCGGGGCGGAAACCGCGCTCGGCTTCACCTTCGACCCGCGCTACAAGGACTTTCCGTTCGCCTCGCTCACCATGGCCGTGCTGCCGTTTGCGCTGCTGATGCTGCTCAACCGGCCGCAGGAAGGGGTAAGGCCGATCGCGGAGGCGGTGTTCGCCGGCCTGCTGCTGGTCGCGGCCGGCTATACCTTCTTCAACGAGGGTACCGACAACTGGCAGTCGGTCTGGACCTGCGCGATGTACGTGCTGCTGGCGCTTACGCTGTGGCGGGCGCGGGTCGCGCAAAGCCCAAAATGAGCAGGCCGATCGCAATCCCCGACAGCGCGACATTGTAGAGCACGATCCCGAGTCCCGCCGCGATCAGCCCGCCCGTCATCAGGACGATCGACGGCCGCAGCACGTGCAGGGTCGCGATGACGAGCGCGACGATGCCGAACACGGAGTTCCTGAACAGGGTTGTCGCGAGCACCCGCATCTTGCAGCTCATGGTCTGCAGGCCCGCATCGCAGGCGAGGGCGACGGTCGAGAATTCGATCACGAGATAGCGCAGGTAAAGCGCGTAACCGACGGAGAGGAAACCGACGATCAGCAGGAACTGCACCTGATAGGGCGTAAGGCGGAACGGGGGCTTTGTCATCGCGCGAATATGGTCGGGAAAGGGGAGGAGGACAAGCCGCTTCGCGTGACGTGAAAGCGGATGAGAATGCGGCCGCAATCCCTTGCGGTCATTGTTGTTCCTTGCGACCGAACAGCGAGGTGATCGTCGAGACCGCGGAAGGCACCGTGGAAGGTGGTGGCTCCGGCCTCTTCGGCGGCTCCTCGACCACCACCGCCGCCCGTTTCGGCGCCGGCGCTGAGTGCCGGCGCGGCGCGGGCTTGTTGGGCGCTGTCGTGGCCGGCGGCTCGTCCTTGAGCGTCAGGCGCTGGCCGTCGAAAACAGCGGTTTCGCAGGCACGGCCGTTTTCAGCCAGGACTGCGCAGATCTTCGCTGCGGCGCCGGCGTCGCGCAGCGGGCCGGCCACGAGGCGAAGCTGCATGCCGAGCCCGTTGGTGCCTTCCTTGATGACGATGATCGGACGCAGGTTGAACAGCGGCGCGTTCGACCGCGATTTCAACAGGCCTCGCCACAGCGCGCGCAGCCCCGGTACCGAATTGGCGGTGCCGAGATCGACCCCGAATTCCGTCCGCTGCACCTCGGCCTTCGGCGCGCTGGGATCCTCTTTCGCCTTCTCGTCGCCCTCACTGGCGGCAGGCGCAGCGGCAATGACCTCGGGCATGGGGCTGGCGGTGACGGCGGCTGCGGGCTTGGCCGGCGCGAGCGGCTCGCTCTCGGCCGGATCGGGCGGCCCGATCATCGACTTCTCGGCGACGCGCGGCATCGCGGGCAATGACGCTGGCGTGGCGCTGGCCGGGTCCGGATTGCTGGCTGGCACGGTGGCGGCCGGCGCCGTATCGGCAACCACGACCGGTGGTTTTTCGGCGTGCGGCTTCTCGCTCGCCGTAGCCGCAGGCTTGTCCGAAGCCGGCATCGGGGGCTTTTCGGCGATCGATTTCTCTGGCGCGCCTGGAGCGGGGGCCGTTACCGCGACTGGGGCCACGACCGGGGCGGAGACCGAGACAGGCTGCGCTGACGGCTCTTGCACCCACGCGGGATATGGCGAGCGGACGGGCTGCGGCGCGGCTGCGGTGCTCTGCTTCGCAATCGCGCCGGTAACCGAATCCATCCCTTGCTCCAGCACGGTGACGCGGGCGTAGAGCCGGTCGCGATCGGAATTGAGTGTCTCGATCGCGGACGCAAGTCGCCGCGTTTCGTTCTGGCTCTCCTTGGTGAGCATCTGGATCTGCTGGGCCTGCCGCGCCACGTCCGCGGCGGCAGCCTGGTCGCGCCGCCATCCGAGCGAGGATTGATTGGCGAGGACCGCGAGCGTTACGGCGGCGACCGCGGCAAAACCCCAGGAGCCGAGGCGCCACAGCGTGCGGCGATCGAATTCGTCTTCTTCGGCAAGCAGGCCTGTGAACAAACCGCCGGTGCTTTCCGCGCCTAGATCGCTAGCCAGATTGTCAGGATCTTTGGCCAAAACCCCTTTGGCCCTCCTCAAGGCCCGCCGAATCACGCCGCAAAGATTAACAGGAAATGCGCGGGGAACCTGACTCCGTGCCGTCACGGGAGGCGAATAGGTTTCTTCTCCCGGGGAAACCAACTAAGAAGCTTGGCGCGATCGGCGCGCACGGTATTTGAGGGCTCTTGATGACTGCTCGATCCAGCCTGACGGTGGTGCTCACGGCCGGCGAGGGCACGCGGATGCGATCCTCGCTGCCCAAGGTCCTGCATCCCGTCGCCGGCCAGTCGCTGCTGTCCCATGTGCTCCGTGCCGCGCCGAATGGCACAGGCGCTTCTCTGGCGGTGGTGGTCGGTCCGGACCATCAGGCGGTCGCGGATGAAACGCGGCGGGTTCGTTCCGATGCCAGGACTTTCGTGCAGCGCGAGCGGCTCGGTACCGCCCATGCGGTGCTGGCGGCGCGCGAGGCGATCGCCGATGGAGCCGACGATCTCCTGATTGTGTTCGGCGACACGCCGCTGATCTCGGCGGAAACCTTCGAGCGACTACGCGCGCCGTTGAAGAATGGCGCTGCGCTCGCGGTCCTCGGCTTCCGCGCCGCCGACCCCACCGGCTATGGACGGCTGGTGGTCGAGAACGGCAAGCTCGTTGCGATCCGCGAACAGGCCGACGCCAGCGCCGAGGAGCGCAAGATCACGCTGTGCAATGCCGGCGTGATGGCGTTCGACGGGCGCAAGGCGCTCGGCATCCTCGATGAGATCGGCAATGCCAACGCCAAGGGCGAATACTACCTGACCGATGCCGTCGCCATCGTGCGCAGACAAGGATTGGAGGCCGTCGTGATCGAGACCAGCGAAGACGAAGTGCGCGGCATCAACACCAAGGCGCAGCTTGCGGAAGCCGAAGCGGTGCTTCAGGCGCGATTGCGCAACGCTGCGATGGAGGCCGGCGTGACGCTGATCGCGCCGGAGACTGTCTATCTCGCCGCCGACACCAAGTTCGGCCGCGACGTCACCATCGAGCCTTTCGTCGTGATCGGCCCCGGCGTGACCATCGGCGACGGTGCGGTGATCCACTCGTTCTCGCATATCGTCGAGGCCACCATCGGCAAGGAGGTCTCGATCGGTCCCTATGCACGGCTGCGGCCGGGCACGTCGCTCGGCGACGGCTCGCGGATCGGCAATTTCGTGGAGACCAAGGCCGCGATCCTGGAGGAGGGCGTCAAGGTCAACCATCTCTCCTATGTCGGCGACGCCCATGTCGGCGCCAATTCCAATCTCGGTGCCGGCACCATCACCTGCAATTATGACGGCTTTCTCAAGCACAAGACCCTGATCGGCAAGGGCGCCTTCATCGGCACCAATTCCTCGCTGGTCGCCCCCGTGAAGATCGGCGCCGGCGCCTATATCGGCTCGGGCTCCGTCATCACCAAGGACGTGCCCGACGATGCGATGGCCGTCGAACGCAGCCCGCAGAGCGTCCGCGAAGGCGGCGCCGCGCGCTACCGCGAGCTCAAGTTGAAAGCGAAGGCCGCGAAGGGAAGCTGACGCTGTAGCCCGTAGGATGGGTAGAGCGAAGCGAAACCCATCATTCGCGCGGTCTGCTTTGACGTTGATGGGTTTCGCTTCGCTCTACCCATCCTACGACTGTTGGGGTGGATATTGACCGTAACTCACGCGTTATCCCCCCTTTAACACTGTCTCAATCCGCAATAATTATTGAGTTTGTTGCTGCCCGCGTTTCCCGTTAAGGGAGCGTGTCGCCCGTCTGGCAAATTTTCGGCGATTTGGGGATATTGAACCGCATGTGCGGCATTATCGGCATTCTCGGACGGGCACCGGTTGCGGAGCAGCTGGTCGATTCGCTCAAGCGGCTCGAATATCGCGGCTACGATTCCGCTGGCGTCGCCACCCTGGAGGGCGACCATCTGGTGCGGCGGCGCGCGGAAGGAAAATTGAAGAACCTGGAAGCGCGGTTGCGCGCCGAGCCGCTCGAGGGCCACACCGGCATCGGGCATACGCGCTGGGCGACGCATGGCCGGCCGACCGAGGGCAATGCGCATCCGCATGCGACCGAGAACGTCGCTGTTGTCCACAACGGCATCATCGAGAATTTTCGCGAGCTACGCCAGGAGCTCGAGAAGCAGGGTGCGAAATTCTCAAGCGAGACGGATACCGAGGTCGTCGCCCATCTCGTCAACTCGCACCTTCTGAAAGGCCATTCGCCGCAGGAGGCGGTGAAGGCGTCGCTGCCGCGGCTCCGCGGCGCGTTCGCGCTGGCGTTCCTGTTCAACGGCCACAATGACCTCCTGATCGGCGCCCGCAAAGGCTCGCCGCTCGCGGTCGGACATGGCGACGGTGAGATGTATCTGGGGTCGGACGCGATCGCGCTGGCGCCGTTCACCGACACGATCAGCTATCTCGATGACGGCGACTGGGTGGTGCTGTCGCGCGAGGTCGGCGTGATCTATGACGAGCATGGCGCGGTCGCCAACCGCGAGGTGCTGAAATCCGGCGCATCGGCATTCCTGGTCGACAAGGCGAACTACCGCCACTTCATGGCCAAGGAGATCCACGAGCAGCCGGAAGTGGTCGGCCACACGCTGGCACGCTATATCGACATGGCGACCGAGCGGGTCACATTGCCGGTCAAGCTGCCGTTCGATTTCAAGGATATCCAGCGCGTCTCGATCACCGCCTGCGGCACCGCGAACTATGCGGGCTATGTCGGAAAATACTGGCTGGAGCGGTTCTCGCGCCTGCCGGTCGAGATCGATATCGCCTCCGAATTCCGCTACCGCGAAGCGCCCTTGCGGAAAGGCGATCTCGCGATCTTCATCTCGCAGTCAGGCGAAACCGCCGATACGCTGGCCGCGTTGCGTTACGCGAAAGAGCAGGGCGCGCACACGGTTTCGGTGGTGAACGTGCCGACCTCGACGATCGCGCGCGAGAGCGAGACCGTACTGCAGACGCTGGCGGGGCCTGAGATCGGCGTCGCCTCGACCAAGGCCTTCACCTGCCAGCTCATGGTGCTGGCGTCGCTCGCGGTCGCCGCCGGCAAGGCGCGCGGCGAACTCTCGGATGCGGACGAGGCTGCGATCGTGCACGGCCTCGTCGAGATTCCCCGATTGATCGCCGCGGCGCTGACCATCGAACCGCAGATCGAGAAGCTCGCGCGCGAGATCTCCAAGTCGCGCGACGTGCTCTATCTCGGCCGCGGCACCAGCTATCCGCTTGCGCTCGAGGGTGCGCTGAAGCTGAAGGAAATCTCCTACATCCACGCCGAGGGCTATGCCGCCGGCGAGCTCAAGCACGGCCCGATCGCGCTGATCGACGAGAACATGCCGGTCGTGGTGATCGCGCCTTTCGACAAGGTGTTCGAGAAGACCGTCTCCAACATGCAGGAAGTGGCGGCCCGTGGCGGCAACATCATCCTGATGACCGACGCCAAGGGCGCCGCGGAGGCGACCGTCGATTCCCTGGTCACGATCGTGCTACCGGACATGGCGGCGGCCTTTACGCCGATAGTCTATGCCATTCCGGTGCAACTCCTCGCCTATCATACCGCCGTGGTCATGGGTACGGACGTCGACCAGCCCCGCAACCTCGCGAAGTCAGTTACGGTCGAATAGCCGCAACCGCCCGGATCAAGTTGGCCCTTCAAAAACCTGCTAGGATGGCTTAGCTGGGAGATTCTGGCTGCGCCTTGCGACCTGGAACCATAATGAGCCCCGAGAATCCGCCTCCGATCCCGCCTCCGGACGACCATTCACCAGACGGCCCGCGCGGCCTGATGGCCCGCTTTCGGAACTATTTCCTGACCGGGCTGATCGTCACGGGGCCGGTTGCGATCACCCTTTATCTGACCTGGTGGTTCGTGACTTGGGTCGACGGCCTGGTGCGACCATTCGTGCCTTCGGCCTATCGTCCGGAAACCTACCTGCCGTTCGGCGTGCCCGGTTCCGGGCTGGTCGTTGCGGTGATCGCGCTGACGCTGCTTGGCTTCCTTACCGCCAATCTGATCGGGCGGACGCTGGTCGATCTCGGGGAACGGCTGCTCGGTCGGATTCCGGCAGTGCGCGCGATCTATCGCGGCCTCAAGCAGGTGTTCGAGACGCTGTTCTCGGGTAACGGATCGAGCTTCCGCCGCGTCGGCCTGGTCGAATTTCCCTCGCCGGGCATGTGGTCGATCGTACTGATCTCGCAGTCGCCGAGCGCCAACATCGCGGCGAGCCTGCCGGGCGAGGAGGAGCACATCTCGGTGTTCCTGCCATGCTCGCCGAACCCAACGACGGGCTTCTTCTTTTACGTGCCGAAGAGCAAGATCATCGAGGTCGAGCTGACCGCCGAGGACGCCGCGACATTGATCATGTCTGCAGGCGTCGTGCAGCCGGGCTCCGGCGATGCAAAGAGTGTCGCCGCGCTCGCCGGCGTTGCCAACGCCGCCCGCATCGCCAACTCCGCCTCCACGCTGCAGCCAAAGCCCGCGCCTGCGAAAGTGGAATAGGGGTCTCCCGATTTTGAAGGTGAGGCGAACTCGTGTTCGCCGCCGGATCGTTCTACAAGTGCGGTCTCGCAGAACCCTTCAGGATCCATCATGTCCAATACGATCGCGATCCTCGCGCCGGGCGCCATGGGCAGCGCGGTGGCGCAACGCCTGGCCGAACATGGCGCTCGCGTCCTGACCTCGCTCGCCGGACGAAGCGAAGCGAGCGCCAAACGGGCGGCTGCTGCCGGCATGGTTGCGGCGGACGATGCCGATATTGCCGGTGCGGACATCATCCTTTCGATCGTGCCGCCCGCGGAGGCGATTGCGCTGGCCGAGCGGTTGGCCGCCAATATCGCGAAACACCAAACGAGACCTGTCGTCGTCGATTGCAATGCAGTCAATGTCGAGACCGTACAGAAAGTCGGCGAAATCATCGCGGCTTCCGGCGCGCATTTCGTCGATGGCGCCATCATCGGCTTGCCGCCGAAACCAGGGTCGGCCGGGCCGGCGTTCTATGTCTCGGGCGAGCATGCGCAGGACCTCGCCGCGCTGAAGGAGCTCGGCCTCGACTTGCGCATCGTCGAAGGGCCGGTCGGCGCGGCTTCGGCGCTCAAGATGTCGTATGCCGGCATCAACAAGGGCCTGACGGCCGTCGGCGCCGCCATGGTGCTGGCGGCCACGCGCGCAGGCGCCGCCGATGCGTTGCGCGACGAACTGGCATTGAGCCAGCCGCATGTCCTGGCACGCCTTGGCGTCGCGCTGCCCGACATGGTGCCGAAAGCATATCGCTGGGTCGCCGAGATGCGCGAGATCGCGGCTTTCCTCGGCCCGGATCATCCAGCCAATCTCGTCTATGAGGGATTTGCCAGACTGTTCGAGCATATCGCCGCCGATGCCAACGGCGCAGGTGAGGACGTTGCGAAGCTCAGAGCATTTGCCGAGAGCTTCAAGGCGAAGAAGGGTTGAGGCCCACCGTTCACCCCGCGCCGATCAGCGGGATCGCTTCGTCGCGTTCGAACAGGTAGAGCAGGCAGCGCAAGGCTTCGCCGCGGTCGCCTTTCAGCTTCGGATTATCCTTCATGATGCGCAGCGCTTCCTCGCGGGCCTGCGCGATCAGCTGGCCATGCACCTCGGGTCGCGCGATGCGATAGCCGGGGAGGCCGCTCTGGCGGATGCCGAGTACGTCGCCCTCGCCGCGCAGCTTCAGGTCTTCCTCGGCGATGCGGAAGCCGTCGGTGGTTTCGCGGATCACTTTCAGCCGCGCTTTTGCAATCTCGCCAAGCGGCTCCTGGTAGAGCAGGAGGCAGGTTGAAGCTTCGGAGCCGCGTCCGATCCGGCCGCGCAGCTGATGCAATTGCGCCAGTCCAAAACGTTCGGCGTTCTCGATCACCATGATGGTCGCCGCCGGCACGTCGACGCCGACTTCGACCACGGTGGTGGCGACCAGCAGCGTGATCTCATGCGCGGCGAACTGCGCCATCACCGCGTCCTTCTCCGTGCCTTTCATCTGGCCATGGACGAGGCCGACGCTGTCGCCGAAACGCTTCTGAAGGCTCTCGAACCGTTTGGTCGCGTTGGTCAGGTGCTCGGTGCCTTCGGCTTCGGATTCATCCACCAGCGGGCAGATCCAGTAGACCAGCTTGCCCGCCTTCAGCGCGCGGCCGACGGCGTCGATGACGTCGCTGATGCGGCTTGCCGGCACCGCGCGGGTATCGATCGGCTGGCGGCCGGCCGGCTTCTCGCGCAGTTCGGAAATGTCCATGTCGCCGAAATAAGTGAGCACCAGCGTGCGCGGGATCGGCGTGGCGCTCAGCACCAACACGTCCACGGCTTCGCCCTTCGAGGTCAGCGCCAGCCGCTCGCGCACGCCAAAGCGATGCTGCTCATCGACGATCGCAAGCGCCAGCGACTTGAAGATCACGTCGTCCTGGATCAGCGCATGCGTGCCGACCAGAAGATCGATCTCGCCTGCCTCGAGCCGGGCGAGCAATTCGCGGCGCTCCTTGCCTTTCTCGCGGCCGGTGAGGATCGCGACACGAAGGCCGGCGCGCTCGGCGAGCGGGGCGATGGTCTTGATGTGCTGGCGCGCAAGGATTTCGGTCGGCGCCATCAGCGCGGCCTGCTTGCCGACTTCAGCGACGGCAGCGGCCGCGAGCAGCGCCACCACCGTCTTGCCTGACCCGACGTCGCCCTGCAGCAGGCGCAGCATACGCACCGGCTGGCGCAGATCCTCCGCGATCGCCGCCATCGCGGCGCGCTGCGAGGCGGTGAGCGCATAGGGCAGCGCGTCGATGATCTTGTTGCGCAAGTGACCGTCGCCGGCGTTGCGGTCGCCGGCGGGCCGCCGGAGCTGAGCGCGGATCAGCGCCAGCGCCAATTGGCCGGCGAGGAGTTCGTCGAAGGCAAGGCGCGACCAGAACGGGCCGTCAGGCAGGATATCGGTCAGCTCGACCGGCACATGGACACGCTGCAGCGCTTCCGCGATCGGCGGAAAGCTGCAGCGGCGCAGCACGTCTGGGCTGATCCACTCCGGCAGCGCGGGGAGTTTCTGCAGCGCCTGCGCGATGGCACGGCGCAGCGAGCCGATCGCAAGTCCCTCGGTCAGGGGATAGACGGGATCGATGCCCGAGAGTTTTGCAAAGCCCTCTTCGTCGACGACGCGGTCGGGATGCACGATCTGGGGGATGCCGTCGTACATCTGCAGGGTGCCGGAGACGTAGCGCTTGGCGCCGGCGGGAAGGAGCTTCTCGACATAGCCCGGCTGGGCGCGGAAGAAGGTGAGCACCACATCGCCGGTGTCGTCGCTGGCATAGACGAGGTAGGGCGCGCGCGAATTGCGCGGCGGGGGCGGACGATGGCGGTCGACGGTGACCTCAAGTGTCACCACCGTGCCCGGAACCGCGTCGCGGATCTTCGGCCGCGCGCGGCGGTCGATCACGCTTGCGGGAAGATGCAGCAACAAATCGACCAGCCGCGGCGTCTCGCTGCGGTCGAGCAGATAGCGCAGCAGCTTGTCCTGCTTCGGCCCGACGCCCGACAGGCTCGTGACCGGCGCAAACAGGGGATTGAGCAGAGCAGGGCGCATCGCAGCATCCGTCATCAGGCGGCTGTGTGCCGTCAAGCCCGGCGATGACGCAACAGTTGATAAATCGGGGAACAAGAAGGGCTGACATTGGCCATGTCAGTCGCTATATCACCCCCCGCCCGGCACGTCCGGGCTTTTGGCGTTTGGATGGATTTGGGCGACATGACGGGAACGACACGGTCGAGCGGCGGGCTCGACGACCGCCGCAAGCGGCTATTGTTTCGCTGCTGGCATCGTGGCACCCGCGAGATGGACCTCATTCTCGGCCGTTTCGCGGACGCCGAGATCGCCAACCTCTCGGACACTGAGCTGTCCGAACTGGAGCACCTGCTCGAGGTGCCCGATCCCGACCTCTATGCCGCGGTGATCGGCGACAGGCCGCTTGAAGAGACAGGCGCGCTGTTTGCCCGCATCAAGGCGTTTCGCGCGGTGGAACACGACGTATGAAGCCACAAGCAAAATCGCCGGCCGCACTGTTGGCTCCCGGGCGCGCGGTGACCTTTGCCAATGTCGCCGAGGGTGCCGAGGGGCTCGTCATCTCCGATCTCGCGCGCGCAATCGCGGCGAAACCAAAACGGCCGGCGGTCAGCCTGGCCGTGGTGTGCCGCGACGGGGCACGGATGCAGCAGCTCGCCCGCGCGCTGGAATTCTTCGCGCCTGACCTCGCCGTGATGCAGTTCCCGGCCTGGGACTGTCAGCCCTATGACCGCGTCTCGCCGCATGGCGGCGTCCTGGCGCAGCGCCTGACCACGCTGGCGCGATTGTCGCGGCTCGCCGGCAGCGACAAGCCGTTGATCGTGCTGACCACCGTGAACGCCATTGTGCAGCGGGTGCCGGCGCGCGAGGTGGTGGCGGCGCAGGCGCTGTCGGTTGCGCCGGGCCATGTCGTGCCGATGGATTCGATCGTCGCCTGGCTCGAGCACAATGGCTATACGCGGTCCTCCACCGTGCGCGAGCCCGGCGAATATGCCGTGCGTGGCGGTATCCTCGATCTGTTTCCGGCCGGGCTGGAGCAGCCGGTGCGATTCGACTTCTTCGGCGACTCCCTGGAGTCGATCCGTACCTTCGATGCCGAAACCCAGCGCACGCTCCTGGACATGCGCGGGCTCGACCTCGTTCCGGTTTCGGAATTCCAGCTCACCACGGAAACCATCCGCCGCTTCCGCATGGGCTATGTCGCCGCTTTCGGCGCCCCGGAGCGCGACGATGCGCTCTATGAAGCCGTCACCGAAGGCCGCCGCCATCCCGGCATGGAGCACTGGCTGCCGCTTTTCCAGGAGCGGATGGACACGCTGCTCGACTATCTCGACGGCGCGCCTGTTGCGATCGAGCCGCAGGGCGAGGATGCCGCGCGCGAGCGCTTCAAGCAGATTGTCGACTACTATGACGCACGGCGTGAAGCGATGGAGCATCCCGGTGGCGGCGCGATCTACAAGCCCTTGCCGCCGGACCGGCTGTATCTGACCGAAGCGGAATGGACGCAGCGCCTGAACGACGGCGCGGTGGCGCGGCTGACGCCGTTCGCCGTGCCCGAAGGCAGCACCGAGGTGTTCGATGCCGGCGCGCGGCAGGGCCGCAACTTCGCGCCGGAACGCGCCGACACGTCCGTCAACGTGTTCCAGGCCGTCGTCGCCCATGTCCAGGCCCTGCAAGCGCAGCGGAAGAAGGTCGTGATCGCGCTATGGAGCGAGGGCTCGCGCGACCGCATGGGCTCGATGCTGCAGGACCACAAGCTCCACAATCTCACCAACGTCAACACCTGGCGCATGGTGCAGGCCACGCCGCGCAACGAGGCGATGCTCGCCGTGCTCGGCATGGAAAGCGGCTTCGAAACCGACGACGTCGCCCTCATCAGCGAGCAGGATATCCTGGGCGACCGCCTGGTGCGGCCGCGCAAGGCGCACCGCAAGCTCGACAATTTCATCTCGGAGGTCACGAGCCTCGCGGCCGGCGATCTCGTCGTCCATGTCGAACACGGCATCGGCCGCTTCATCGGCCTGCAGACGCTGGAGGTTTCCGGCGCGCCGCATGACTGTCTCGAATTGCACTATGCGGCGGAAACAAAACTGTTCCTGCCGGTCGAGAACATCGAGCTGCTGTCGCGCTACGGCTCCGACGGCGCCAATGTCGAACTGGATCGTCTCGGCGGCACCGGCTGGCAGGCGCGCAAGGCCAAGCTCAAGAACCGCATCCGCGAGATCGCGGGCGAGCTGATCAAGATCGCAGCCGAGCGGATGCTGCACGAAGCGCCGAAGATGCCGGTGCAGCCGCATGTCTATGACGAGTTCTGCGCGCGCTTCCCCTATGAGGAAACCGAGGACCAGCTCGGCGCGATCAACTCGACGCTGAAGGACCTGGAGAGCGGCCGTCCGATGGACCGGCT
Source organism: Bradyrhizobium sp. Ai1a-2 (assembly GCF_000426245.1). Taxonomy (GTDB): domain Bacteria; phylum Pseudomonadota; class Alphaproteobacteria; order Rhizobiales; family Xanthobacteraceae; genus Bradyrhizobium. The sequence continues at coordinate 160,264 of NZ_AUEZ01000004.1, forward strand.
GATCTGCGGCGATGTCGGCTTCGGCAAGACCGAAGTGGCGCTGCGCGCAGCGTTTGCGGTCGCGCTCGACGGCAAGCAGGTTGCGGTCGTGGTGCCGACCACGCTGCTCGCGCGCCAGCACAGCAAGACCTTTGCCGAGCGCTTCCGCGGCTTCCCGGTCAATGTCGCGCAGGCCTCGCGGCTGATCCCGACGAAGGAACTGACGCAGGTCAAGAAGGGGCTCACCGATGGCGGCGTCGACATCGTCGTCGGCACCCACGCGCTGCTCGGCAAGTCGATCAAGTTCAAGGACCTTGGCCTCCTGATCGTCGACGAGGAGCAGCATTTCGGCGTCGGCCACAAGGAGCGGCTGAAGCAGTTGCGGGCGCAGGTGCATGTGCTGACGCTCTCCGCCACGCCGATCCCGCGCACGCTGCAACTGGCGCTGACCGGCGTGCGCGAGCTCTCGATCATTGCCTCGCCTCCGGTCGACCGGCTTGCGGTGCGCACCTTCGTTGCGCCGCATGATCCGCTGATGATCCGCGAGGCCTTGCTGCGCGAGCGCTATCGCGGCGGGCAGGCGTTCTATGTGGTGCCGCGGATCGAGGATCTCGCTGGTGTAAAGGACTTCCTCGACAAGAACGTGCCGGAGATGAAGGTCGCGGTGGCGCACGGCCAGATGCCGCCGACGGTGATCGAGGACATCATCTCGGCGTTCTACGACGGCAAATACGACATCCTGCTGTCGACCACGATCGTGGAGTCCGGGCTCGATATCCCGAACGCCAACACGTTGATCGTTCACCGCGCCGACATGTTCGGCCTCGCCCAGCTCTATCAGCTCCGCGGCCGGGTCGGACGCTCGAAGCTGCGTGCCTACGCGCTGTTCACGCTGCCGGCGCAGCAGAAGATCACGGCGCAGGCGGAGCGGCGGCTCAAGGTGCTGCAGTCGCTAGAGACGCTCGGGGCAGGCTTCCAGCTCGCTTCCCACGACCTCGACATCCGCGGCGCGGGCAATCTTCTGGGCGAGGAGCAGTCCGGCCACATCAAGGAAGTCGGCTTCGAGCTCTATCAATCGATGCTGGAGGAGGCGATCGTCAACCTCAAGGCCGGCGTCGCCGAGCCGGCCGCCGACCGCTGGTCGCCGCAGATCACGATCGGCATGCCCGTGCTCATTCCGGAGGATTACGTCAACGATCTCGCGGTGCGATTGTCGCTGTACCGGCGGCTCGCCGATCTCGACACCGAGGAGGAGATCGACAATTTCGCGGTCGAGATGCGCGACCGCTTCGGCGTGCTGCCGGATGAGGTGCGCTACCTGTTCAAGGTCGCGACAATCAAGGCCTATTGCCGCCGCGCCAATGTCGAGAAGGTCGATGCCGGCCCGAAGGGCGCCGTGATCGCGTTCCGCGACAATGCCTTCGCCCAGCCGGACCGCCTGGTCGCCTTCATCCGCCAGCATGGCCAGGCCGCGAAGGTGCGGCCCGACATGAAGGTCGTGTTCTTCCAGGAATGGAAGACTCCGGAAGAACGGCTTGCAGGGACAACGGAAATCCTGCGGCAACTTGCCAATCTCGCCGAGAACAAGAAGGCGGCGTAAGCTTGCTTTCCTGTTCTGGGAAGCCGGTCGCACACGCGCTGCCGATCCCGATGTTTTGAGACAATAGCGCACTGTTAATATTACTGCTTAACTAACAGTTAAGTATGCGTTGGCGGCACGAAAGCGCATGGCCTAGCGTGCGCCGAGTGCGGCTCCGTAACCGGCGAGTTGGTGCGTACCATGAACTATCGAATCTATGGCGCGTTGATCGCGTCTGTTGGCGCAGCAGCGCTCCTGTTCGCTGCGAATGATGCATCGGCCAGGTCGGGAGGAGCAGCGCGCGCGGGGGTTGTTTCGGCGCCACCGGTTGCGCGTGGGCACGTCGGCCCTTCGTTCCGGCCGCATCGGAGAGGCTTTGTCGGCGGCTTCTGGCCGGGCACAGCAGGCTATTTCGATGCGCCTGCGGCCAGCGAAGGCTTCGCAAGCATTCCGCAATCGCAATCTGTCTCGGGTGACTTCCGCAACACCTACACCTATGACGTGCCCTGGGACTGGGCGCATCGCTATCCGCCGATGGTCGCACCGTCCGACCGACCCTACGTGTCGAGCTGCCCCTCGGAGAGCGTGACCGTGCCCGGACGTGGCGGCGAAGAGCACACCGTCAACATTACGCGGTGCTACTAGGCCAAATGAAGCGCACGTGGACCATCATCGGCGTCGTTGATGTGCCGCGGAGCTTCAAGTGGTACCAGTCGCTGCTTGGCCTGCCCGAGACGGCTCCCGCACACGATTACTTCGGGCAAATCGTCGACTCCGACGGAACGGTCTTGCTCTGCCTGCACGAGTGGGGTGCCCACGAGCATCCCACGTTGACAAGTCCCCAGGAGGCGAAGCCTGGCAACGGCCTCCTCCTGTTCTTCCGGGTCGACAACTTTGACGTAGCTCTGCCAAGTGCGCGAGCGCTCGTCAGCCAGCTGGAAGAAGAGCCGCATGTGAATCCCAACACTGGAACTGCGGAGTTTTCGCTCCGAGATCCTGACGGCTACTACGTCACCATCAGCGCGCTCGATCCGGCCTGACCCTTAGCCGAGAAGTTCCGTCAGGCTGTGGTGGCGGGTCCGATGGCGCTCGGCGCCTTGGGTTTGATACTGTCCGACCCTACCTTGCGGTTCAGCGCCGAAATCATGTTCGACGCCTTCAGAGAAGTCTTCCAGGCTGTGATCATATTCATGACCACGATCGGCGGCGTAGCTGTGGCACTTCCGGCGCAATCGTAGTGTGTCGGGAAGTAAGGCACCGTCTCCGAGACAACACGGAGATTATCCATGTCTCAGGCTGAACACTTCGATATCGTCATCCTCGGCAGCGGTCAGGGCGGAAAGCTGCTCGCATGGCACCTTGGTCGTTCCGGCAAGAAAGTCGCTGTGGTCGAGCGCCGCTGGGTCGGCGGTTCCTGCCCGGCAGTCGCCTGTCTCCCATCCAAGAATGAACTCTGGAGTGCACGGGTCGCCCACCTCGTCCGCAACGCGGCGCAGTTCGGGTCGATGACCGATGCCGTCAAGACCGATATGGCCAAGGTTCGCGCTCGCAAGCAGGGCATGGTCGATCGCGAGATCGCATTCCACCTGAATGCCTACAAGGAGAGCGGCGCGGAACTCATCATGGGCAGCGGCCGCTTCGTGGGTCCAAAAACGCTACAGGTCGCGCTGAACGACGGCGGCACGCGCATCCTCGCCGGTAATGAGGTTGTCCTCAACGTGGGTACGCACGCAGCCATTCCTGAGATCGCCGGTCTCAACGCAGCGCGCGCGCTCACTCATATCGAAGCGCTCGAGCTCGACTACGCGCCGTCGCACTTGATCGTGCTCGGGGGCGGCTATGTCGGTGTCGAGATGGCGCAGGGCTTCCGTCGGTTCGGCAGCCGGGTGACGATCATCGAACCAGGTCGCCAGCTGATGGGACGGGAAGATGCCGATGCCGCCGAAGAGATTCAGCGCATTCTGAGCGGCGAGGGGATTGAGATATTGCTGAACGCCCAACCTGTCAGTGTTCATGGCCTTTCCGGCGACACAGTCTCGGTGAGCGTGCGTACCCCCAAGGGTGAAGAGACGGTCGAAGGCAGCGACTTGCTTGTGGCGGTTGGCCGGGTCGCCAATACCGACGGCATCGGGCTCGACGAAGCAGGAATAGAACTCGATGCCCGCGGCTTCATTCGTGTCAACGAGCGTCTGCAGGCGACTGCTCCCGGTGTCTGGGCCATCGGCGAATGCTGCGGTAGTCCTCAGTTCACGCATGTCTCGGTCGATGACTTCAGGATTGTCAGGGACAACATGGCTGGCGGCAACCGCAGGACCGATGATCGCCTCATTCCCTATGTCGTGTTCACCGACCCGCCGCTAGCCCGTGTCGGCCTCTCCGAGCAAGAGGCCAAGCGGCAGGGCGTCCCTGCGCGTGTCGCGAAGCTGCCGATGAACAATGTCCTGCGCACGGAGGCAACCGACGAGACCGACGGCTTCATGAAGGTGGTCGTCAGCGCGAACGACGACCGTATCCTCGGCTTTTCAATGATCGGTTCCGAGGCCGGCGAGGTCATGGCCGTCATCCAGGCCGCAATGCTCGCCGAATTGCCGTACCCAAAGTTGCGTGATGCCGTCATCGCCCATCTCACCATCGCGGAAGGATTGGGCCCGCTGTTCGCAAACGTGCCGCCGAGGTCTTGATCGGACGCAGCCGCAATTGCGGCGAAGTACGGAAATGTCCGCTGAGCCTGACCAACTCGGCCGAGGCTCAGCCCGTTTTTGCGCGGTCGACGGTCGGGAGCCTATAGTCTCCATAGAGCTCCCGCAGTTTCGTCTTCAGGAGTTTGCCGGTTGCCCCATGCGGAAGCTCATCGACGAACAGCACGTCATCCGGCATCCACCATTTGGCGATCTTGCCTTCGTAAGAGGCCAGCAGATCGGCGGCCGTGAGCTGAGATCCCTTGCGTAGCACCGCGATCACAAGCGGACGCTCATCCCACTTCGGATGCTTGACGCCGATGACCGCCGCCTCGGCGACGTCGGGATGCGCCATGGCCAGGTTTTCGAGCTCAATCGAGGAGATCCATTCGCCGCCGGACTTGATGACATCCTTGGAGCGATCGGTGATCTGCATGTAGCCTTCATCATCGATCGTCGCGACATCGCCTGTGAAGAACCAGCCATCCTCCCGCTCGCTCTCAGGCATCTTGTAATAAGCGCGCGCAATCCAAGGTCCACGGATCACGAGATCGCCAAACGCTTTGCCGTCGTGCGGCAGCTCGTTATTGTCCCCATCGCGAATGCCGATTTCGACCCCGAACACAGCTCGCCCCTGTTTGACCTGCCGATTGCGGCGCTCGGTCTTTGACAGAGCATTATGCCTGGGCAGCGTCTTCGAGATCGTCCCGACGGGACTCGTCTCCGTCATGCCCCAGACGTGCAGCACCTCCACGCCGTAACGGTCCTGTAGCGCCTCGATCAGGGAGCGCGGGCACGCCGTGCCGCCGATCAGCACGCGATTGAGCGTCGTCGGCTTCACGCCCGCGATTTGCAAATACTGAACATAGCCGAGCCAGACGGTCGGCACGCCGTTGGCGAAGGTGACGCCGTGCTCCTCGAACAGCCTGTGCAGGCTTTCGCCGTCGACCTTCGGTCCGGGCATCACCAGCTTTGCGCCCATCGCCGGTGCGCAATAGGGCATACCCCAGGACATCGCGTGGAACATCGGCGAGATAAACGCGACCGTGTCGTTCAAGGAAATCCGGCAGGCGTCGGGGAGGGCTGCAGCAAAGGAATGCAGCACGGCGCTCCGATGGGCATAGAGCACGCCCTTGGGATTGCCGGTCGTTCCCGATGTGTAGCAGAGACCGCACGCCGTGTTTTCATCGAGTTGCGACCACGTGCAGGCATCCGATTGTCCAATCAGCAAATTCTCATAGGATGGGAAGTCTCCGGCTCCGGCCGCCTTGGCGTCCGCAGCCTCTCCAAGATAGATCCACTTTTCGACGCTCGCGCACTTCGGCATCAATGTCCTGACGAGGTCGACGAAGGTCAGGTCGAAGAAGACCAGACGGTCTTCGGCATGATTGATGATGTAGACGATCTGCTCGACGAACAGCCGCGGATTAACCGTGTGGCACACTGCGCCCATTCCGGAGATGCCGTAGTAGAGCTCGAGATGCCGATAGCCGTTCCATGCCAGGGTCGCTACGCGATCGCCGGGTTTGATGCCAAGCGAATTCAGGGCGTTCGCGAGCTGCGAGCTGCGGCGCAAGAGGCCGGCATAGTTCGTAACGTGATCCGGTCTGGCGGGGGAGCGCGAGATGATCTCGACGTCGGGAAAAGAACGCGCCGCATGCGCCAGGATAGATGACAATAGCAGCGGGGTTTTCATCATCAAACCAAGCATCGCGAATATCCCTTTGGTCCTGATAATCTGGCAACTTTGCCGTACAAAGCGCCCTGACCCCACGCATACGGCAGAGAAAATCATTCCAAAGCGAAATTTTGTTCTTGGTTCGCGCCGTGAGGGTAAAGTGCCAAATGAGCGCACTTTCCTCGATCTATCGCCCGCGGCGGCTACTCGTTAAGGTAGATAATATCATTGCTCAGGCAATCTTGGAAGATACGTGCCCGCACTGACCGAACCTTGCCCGACATGCCACCGCCGTCGAATGCGGCGACGGTGGCCGTGATTGCATTGAAGATCAACGCTTCGGCAGCGCTGCCATCACTTCGCCCGCGTCTGCGTCCTCTAGGCAAGGCGTGACGGTGAGCGGGAGCAGGTCGGCCCAGTGGGAAACCCAACGATACATGGCCTTTGGATCACTCGATTCGGAGATCGCAAATCCCTGACCGTTCATGCCATGCCAACGGCCCAACATCTTGACGCCGTCGGGTGGTCCGCCACCGGTCTCCAGGAAGCGTGCGACTGCTGCGTTGAAGGTGCCTTGAGGTACTGTCCAAGCGACTATGAACTTCATGCCAGTCCTCCATATCTGCAATCAATGGATGAATGTCGCGGCTTTGCCGCTTGTGCACGATAGCGCTTGCACGTCGAATAACAACGGCGAATGAACAGGTGTTGTGGGCAGAAGAACGCAGTTCATGTCGTTGCGCGGAATGCCTGTGTTGTGATCCAAATCGGTTAGCCTCAGATTTGGAAGAACACTTCCGCCTTGCCCACGAAGGCCCGTCGCGCGGGCGCGCTCTTCGCGGCCGTCACGACGCCGCGCGATGCGCCTCGTCATTTAGCCGCGCGAGCAGCGATCTTGCCGTGTCGTTGGGCAGCAGCGTAGCGACGCTCACGCTGGGCTCGGTGCGGATATCGCGCTTGCCGTGGCTGGTATGGCGCATGACGCTGGAGAGGCGACGCGCGATGACGTGGGCGTTGCGCAGGTCGGCGCCGGCGAACACGACGATGACCGATCCGTCTTCCTGGGCCGCGCCGAAATCCATCTGCCGCATCAGGCGGCTGATGATGCGCGCGCCGTCGAACTGCGCGCGGGGATGGACGGGATCGAAGGCGAAGCGCGCCACGCTCAACGCGCCGCCGTACTCGATGGTCTGATAGACAGCGGTGGCGAAATCGCGCTCGAAGGCAAAGCGGGTGAGCAGGCCAGTGCGCGCATCGATCAGGCCCTCGGCGTCGATTGCGCGGAGCGTCCGGCTCAAATGCATCTCGAATGCATGCTGGCGCACCAGGGGTAGCGCGATCGCGGCGACGTCGGCCGGCTCGCCGGCAACCAGCTCGAGATGCGGCAGCTCGTAACTCGGGGCGAGCCCGTCCGGCGTCACCACGACCGGCAGATTGCGGAAACGGGCGTCTTCCGCCAGCACCGTCAGGAAAGCATCGATCACACGCAGCGTGAAGCCTTCGCCGAGCACGATGCCGTCGACATCGCGGGAATTGAGATGCTTGGCGGCCGCCTCGATGCTGAGCGCGCCGACCACGCCGCAGCGCTCGCCGAGCACGACCGAGAGCGCCGGATAGGCACCGCCGCGGCCGATCAGGAGCACGGTCGCGTCGCGGCTGGTATCGATATCCGAAAGCAGGATCGGTGAGGGCGGCACCAAGCGGCGCATCACGGTCGAATGCAGCGAGCGGATGCGCAGCACCGCGTTGAGACGCGCGAGCAGTCGGTTGGGATGCTTCTGGGTGTGAAAGAACGGAATCGCATTGTCGGGCAACGCCACTTCGGGATCGACGGCGATCAGCGGCAGATAGGGCTGGCGCGGCGCCACCATCGCTGCCAATTCGGCGAGTCCTGCCTCGTCGGCAGTCGAGGCGGCGGCGATCACGGCGGCGGGCTGCACCTGGGCGACTGCGCGCGCGGCATCGGCCCATGTGGTCTCGACCACCGGAAACAGCCTGGCCTCGTCGAGCGCGCGCGCGAAGGCTGGCCGACCCGTGGTCGACGCAATCAGGATCGGGCGGCAAGCTTTGACCGCGATGCTAGTTGCAGCCGCTTAATGCAGCGTCAACGCCCGCTCTTGCGGCTATTCAGATGCCGCCGGCCCGATCGCGAAAGGCTTCGACCATCAATGGGTTGAGGCCGAGTTCTGTCATGGCGTTGCGGGCGCGTGCGTTGTCCTGGGCGCGCCCGGCGAGGCGATGGCCGGCGAGGCGGTCGGGCAGCGCGGTGAGCAGGGCGCCCTGGCCGAGTCGGCGCGACCATTCCTGCAGGTCGTTGGCGAGGAAGCGGTAACCACCAACTGCCATGATGCCGGACGGCGGCGCGGTGATATTGATGGCGCCGGTCGAACGGTCGAGCCGCGCTGCATATTCGGTGTCGACGTAATCGCGCGGCGGCGGGACTATCAGCGCGTCGTTCGGCACTTGCGATGGCGCATAGGCCGCGGCGGGCACCATTGGTCCGCGCAGGCCGAGCGTACCCGTTGGCGTCAGCAGGATCTCGCCGGCAATTGAGGAGCCTGGGAGCTCGCGCGGCGCACCGTGCGGACCGGGTTTGATCGGCGCCGGCGAGCCGTCCTCGGCGGTCCGGCGCGCGCCAAACAAGCCGGCTTCGCCGAACAGATAGACGTCCGTCAACGTCGCCCGCTGCGCGATCCAGGACGCGCCGGCGGCGACCTGCTCGGGTGCCCGCCACAGCCCGATCACGTTCCGCACGCTCGGCATGTTGGCGTCGAGGTCGAGTTCAGCCAGCCGCAGCGCCAGAGGCGCGGGCGCAATCAGCGTGTCGCAGGCATGGTCGTTGATCTGGGTCTGCAGCACCTCTTCGTCGAAGGGATGGTGCAGCACCAAGGTGCCGCCGGTGAGCAGCCAGACCGCAAGCGAAGAAGCAAGGCCCGCGAAGGACATCGGGGCGAAAGTTGACATGATGGTTGCGCCCTGAGGCACGTCGCTCTCCAGCGACATCGCAAGTCCGCCGGCGATCAGCGCGAAATGGGCGCGCGGTACCGGGCGGAAGCCATCGGCGGTCACATCGAAGGAGATCAGCGAGGCTTTTCGGCCGTCCTGGATCACCGCCCGCGTGGTCGAGGATTCCCGCAAGATGGCCTGGTCGAGCGAGGCCATGCCTTCGGGCAGATCGCTGCCGAAACCGCAGACATGGCGGATCGAGAACGCTTCCGCCGCCGCATTCATCGCGAAGTCGGCATAGATGACGCCGTCGACCCGGCTCGTCGTCACGATCGCCCGCGCGGCGGTGCGGTTCAATGCCGCGGTCAGTTCGGCGTGCCGCCAGAGCAGCGGCATCGGCGCGACCACCAGTCCGGCGCGATGGGCGGCGAGCACCGTCAGCGCGAATTCGACCGTGTTCGGCAGTTGCACCGCCAGCACCGAATTGGCCGGCAATCCAGCTTCAATGAAGTGCGCCGCGATCGCCGAGATCGCGCGGTCGGCTTGCGCGTAGGTCAGCCGCTTGCGTGTCTGGCCGGTGATGCGCGGCTTGTTGAGCGGATCGACCAGCGCCAGCGCATCCGGCTGTCGCGCCAGTACGCGCTTGAACAGGGAATCGAGCGTGGGCGAAGCGGACTGGGTCACGGGTTCAACGTCGGTTGCATCAGGTTGGCTGCGGCTACTTCGGTTGCGACTCTGGCCTCTGCCACCAAGTCTCCGGCAGGTAGCCGGTCAGGGCAGTGCTCTCTGGTCGTTCTATCCGATTCCAGCGCGCGATCCATTGCTCCGCGACGTTAAACAGCGGAATTGCGTAAAAGCCCGACATCAGGGTGCGGTCCAGCGCCCGCACCGCCGAGACGAAGGCGGGTCGCTCCCGCGCCTCCAGCAGCGCGGCGATCAGGGCGTCGATCGCGGGATCCTTGGCGCCCATGTAATTCCTGGTGCCGGGGATATCGGCGGCCTGGCTGCCCCAATAGAACGACTGCTCGTTGCCGGGCGATAGCGATTGATCCCACCGGTTCTGGATCATATCGAACTCGTAGCCGAGCCGGCGCTGGTCGAACTGGACCGGATCGACGGCGCGCACCCGCACCGCGATGCCGGCACGCTTGAGGTCGCGCTGGTAGGCGAGCGCGATTCGTTCCTGGTCGCGGGTCGTCACCAGGATCTCGAACGCAAACGGCACCTTGGTCGCGTGGTTGCGCAGCACCGTGCCGTCGACCTCGTAGCCGGCCTCCGACAGCAGCGCGAGGGCGCTGCGCAGCGCGGCGCGATCGCGGCCCGTGCCGTCGCTGACCGGCAGGTGATAACTGCCGTCAAGAATGTCGGGTGCAATATGCGCGCTTGCCCGCTGCAGCAATTCTCGTTCGCGCTCGTCGGCGGGGCGGCCATAGGCGGATAGCTCCGAGCCGGCGAAGAAGCTGCCGCTACGGGCATAGAGGCCGAAGAAGTAGTTGCGGTTGATCCATTCGAAATCGAACAGGAGTGTCAGCGCCCTCCTTACGCGGACGTCCGCAAACAGCGGACGGCGGGTATTGAACACCAGGAATTCGGAAGGCTGCGGCAACCCGGTCTTGATGGTGTCGCGGATCACCGCGCCGTTGCGGGCCGCAGGAAAATCATAGCCCTCATGCCAGCGTAGCGGCTCAGCCTCGACACGGAAATCGTAGAGACCGCGCTTGAAGGCTTCGAACTGGCCGTTTGCCTCGCGGTAGAAATCGAGCCTGATCTCGTCGAAATTGTAGAGGCCGCGATTGACCGGAAGGTCGCTGGCCCAATAGTCCGGATTGCGCACCAGCGTGACGCTCGCGCCGGGCTTCACCGCGCCGACGCGATAGGGGCCGGAGCCGATCGGCCCCGTCAGCGTCGTGTCCTCGAAGGTAGCTGGATCGACCGCGTGTTTTGGCAACACCGGCATTAGCCCCAGGATAAGCGGCAGTTCGCGGTCATTGGCGCCTGTGAGGTCGAAGCGCGCCGTGAGCGGGTCGGGGGAATCGGCTTTCGCGACCTTCGCATAATATTGCCGATGGTTGGGACGGCCGTGGTCGCGCAACAGCTCCCAGGAGAACAGCACGTCCTCGGCCGTGACGGGCTTACCGTCGGAAAAGCGGGCTCGGGGATCGAGATGGAAGGTGACGTAGCTTCTCGCATCGTCGGTCTCGACGGTCTTGGCGAGCAGGCCGTAGAGCGTGAACGGCTCGTCATTGCCGCGCGCGAGCAGGCTCTCGACGACGAAGCCCCTGATCTGCTGCACGGCCAAGCCGCGAACGATCAGCGGGTTGAGGCTGTCGAAGGTGCCAAGGATGCCCCAGGTCAGCCGGCCGCCCTTGGGCGCATCGGGATTGGCGTAGGGCATATGGGTGAAGTCGGCCGGCAGGGCTGGCGCGCCATGCATCGCGATGGCGTAGCTTTCCGCCGCCCCGGTCGGGCCGGTCCCGACCAGCGCGAGGGCGATACCGAGACCCAGCGCGGCGAGCGCGCCACGCCCAAATGCAACCCAGGAAACGCGCGGAGCAACGCGTCGATCTGATTCGCCAAATTTCACGGAACGAGCTTTACCACAGGACCTTGCAACTCGCCGTGACGTTGGGGCAAACCTGCTTGCCGGCATTGATCTTTTCGTCTGCCGCTGTATTGAAGGCGTGCAATTGAACAGGGCGGCAACGCCTGTCACGTATCCGCCTCAATTGACTAGGAGACAGCCGCCCCAAACGGCTAGGTGTCGGTGCCTGCAGCGGTTTCGGGCGCCGCCGTTGAGAAAGGGTTTTCCGCAATGAATTTCCGTATCTTGGCCGCGTCGGCCCGGCCGCGTGGGCGAATTTTCGCCGCCTTGGCAGCGACGGCCTTGTCGGCCGCGGTGCTGGTTCCCGAAGCGAGTGCCCAGCAGCCGGCGGCCCCGGCTGCGCCGAAGGCCGCGCCCAAGGCGGCGCCGAAGGCTGCCCCCAAGGCGCCCGCGCCCGCGCCGGCTGCTCAGGGGCAGCCGCCTGTCCCGGCCGCTCCGGGAGCGCAGGCCCAGCCGCAGCAGCCGCCGGCCCAGGACCAGCAGGTCCAGCTCATCTACGCGCCCTGGACCAAGTTCTGCCTCAAGGGCCAGGATGCCAACGCCAAGCAGGTCTGCTTCACCGGCAAGGACGGCCGTATCGAGTCCGGCCAGCCGGTGATCGCGGCCGTGATCATCGAGCCCGAAGGGGAGCCGAAGAAGATCCTGCGCGTGACACTGCCGCTCGGCATGCAGCTCGTGCACGGCACCCGCATCATCGTCGACAACAACCCGCCGCAGCAGGCGCCCTATGTGATCTGCTTCACCAATGGCTGCATGTCCGACTATGAAGCGACCCCCGAGCTGCTCAACAGCCTGAAGAAGGGCCAGAACCTGGTGGTGCAGGCGATCAACGCCAACGGCGCGCCGCTGACACTGCCGCTGCCTCTCGTCAACGAGTTCGCCAAGGCCTATGACGGCCCGCCGACCGACCCGAAGGTGTTCGAGGAGAATCAGAAGAAGCTGCAGGAAGAGCTGCAGAAGCGCGCGGAAGAGGCCCGCAAGAAGCTTGAGGCCAATCCGCCGGCAACGGGTGTCTCTAGCCCGCCAGCTGCTGCGAAGTAACGGCAAGATTTCCCAATACGTCAAAGGCGCTCCAGCAGGAGCGCCTTTTATTTGGGGAGATATCTGATCCGCGCCGCCCGGATGCAGTGCAGCATCCGCGTCGCGCGCGAGCTAGTTCAACGAGGGATTGCGAGGGCGGTAGCCGCCGGATTTGTCCTGGATGAATATCTCGGCCACCTGGGAGTGCCGGATCGGTTCGCCGGAATCGTCGGGCAGCAAGTTCTGCTCGGAGACGTAGGCGACGTACTCGGTCTCGGCATTTTCGGCGAGCAGGTGATAGAAGGGCTGATCCTTGTGCGGCCGCACCTCTTCCGGGATCGACAGCCACCATTCCTCGGTGTTGTTGAACTCCGGATCGATGTCAAAGATCACCCCCCGGAAGGAAAACACCCGGTGGCGGACGATTTGCCCGATCTGGAACTTAGCGGTACGCGCTTTTATCATAGTTCGTCGATAGACCATGATGGCGGCGGATGCTAGGGGCAAGCGGGCGAATTAACCTTTCGCCTCCTGCCGAATTTCGCGGCATTTCCCCTTGGAAAATCCCCCAAAAGACGTCTTCCGTGGTCGATATCCTCAATCTTGCACTGCCTTACTTCGGGCTGATCTTCATCGGTTTCGCCTGCGGCAAGGCCAAGGGCCTGCCCGAATCCGGGCTGGCCTGGATGAATTTCTTCCTGCTCTATGTCTCGCTGCCGGCGCTTCTCTTCGGCATCATGTCGAAGACTCCGTTCTCGGAGCTCAACAATCCGCCGTTCCTGGTTGCGACCACGCTTGGAACCGTGATCGCGTTTTTCCTGGCGATGCTGGTCGCCAAACTCCTGGGGCGGTTGTCGCTGCGCGAGGCGACGCTCGCAGGTCTCTCCGGCGCCTACGGCAATATCGGTTACATGGGCCCGGGCCTGGCGCTCGCGGTGTTGGGCCCGAAGGCCGCGGCGCCGACCGCGCTGATCTTCTGTTGCGACAGCATCTTCCTGTTCTCGATCGTGCCGCTGTTGATCGAGCTGACCGACCGCGAACATCCCTCGCTGTTGCACGCGTGCGGGGTGGTGGCACGCCAGATCGTGCTGAACCCGCTGATCATGGCGGCATGCTTCGGCGCGCTTGCCGCGGCATTGCACCTGCGTTTTCCGGTCGCGCTGGATAATACGCTTTTGTTCCTGCAGAACGCGGCGGCGCCGGTGGCGCTGTTCGTGCTCGGTGTCACGGTCGCGCTACGGCCGCTTGATCGGATTCCCTGGGACGTGCCGGGCGTGATTGCGGTCAAGCTTCTGATCCATCCGCTGCTCGCGTTCGGCTTGATGCTGGCGTTCGGCCCGTTCGCGCAGCCTTGGGCCGCGACCGCGGTGCTGATGGCCTCGCTGCCGCCGGCGCTGAACGTGTTCGTGATCGCGCGGCAGAACGACACCTGGGTCAAGCCGGCTTCGGTCGCCGTGCTGGTCGGCACGTTTGCGTCAGTCGTCACGCTGACCAGTGCGATGTGGATGCTGCAGACTGGACGACTGAGTTTTCCGTGAGCGTCTCGTTTTGATTTTGACGCGTTTTCCTAACGCGAGCCGGTCCCCACTTCGCTCGAAAACGCTTTGCTACGCCGCCATGATGGCGCGAGCCCCTCGCGCATGGCGAGCCGCCGCAGCGGGCCGATCGATCCGATCAGGTGCAGGCCCGCGGCGCGGATCGACTGCATCGGGAGGAAGTCGCTGAGCAAGGAGCGGTTGGCGAGGTCGATGACAAAGGTCCGGCTCATGACATCGCCCCGCCGCGCCGACTGGTAGCGCGCCAATACCTGCGGCGAGCCGGGGTCCTCGCCATGCGCGAGCGCTTCGCCGGCCAGCCCGGCGATATCGGTCGCATCCCGCAGCCCGAGGTTGAGGCCCTGCGCGCCGATCGGCGGCACCACATGGGCCGATTCGCCGACCAGCGCGATCCGGTTCCTGGCAAACTGCCTGGGCTGTTCGATCGCGAGCGGAAACACATTGCGGCCCGGCTCGACCTCGACGCGGCCGAAAATTGAATGCGACTGCTTCTCGGCGGCGTCGGACAGTTCCGCATCGGAGAGCGCCATCAGCCGCTCGGCTTCCGAAGGCGAGGAAACCCAGACCACACTGCAGCGGTTGCCGGGCAGGGGAACGAATACGACCGGGCCGTGCGGCGTATGGAATTCGGTCGAGATATTCTTGTGCGGCCGCGAGTGGGTGATGTTGAAGGTCAGGGCGGACTGCTTCAGCTCGCGGCGGCTGATTTCGATGCCGGCAGCCTCGCGCGACTGCGACTGCCGGCCGTCGGCGCCGACCACCAGCCGTGCCGCCAGCGGCTCGCCGCGGCCGGTCCGGATCGTGACGATGGCTTCTTCCGGATTGATCGCCTCGGCCTCGTCGTCGACGCGCGTGAGACCGGACAGTTCCGCCGCACGTTGTTCCAGCGCCGCGATCAACGAACGGTTGTCGACGTTGAAGCCGAACTGCTCAAGATCGATCTCGTCGGACGAGAACCTTACTTCCGGAGCGCGGATCAGCCGGCCAGTGTCATCGACCAGTCGCATCACCTTCAGCGCCGCCGCCTTCTCGGCCAGACGCCGCCAGACACCCAGCCGCTCGAGCAGGTCGACGGAGGCACCGAGCAGCGCGGTGGTGCGGTTGTCGGCATAGGGCGCGCGGCGGGCGAGCAGGGCGGTCTTCGCCCCGGCATCCGCAAGCGCGATGGCGGCGGTCAGCCCCGCAGGACCACCGCCGATAACCACTGCGTCATAGACATGCGGTGCATCGCTCATATCGGAACATTTGACGGGATTGGCGGCATTTTCAAGCCATCAAATTCGCTAAAATCTATCCACCGATTTGCGCGGCGGAACGCCGCAAGCGCGGATATGCAAACACAGGCGATTCCTGATAGCACTGCCGGGCGATGGAGATGGACCAGACCAGCCAGCCAGCTACGTTTCCGGCATCGCTGCGGATGCGGATGGCGGCATTCTCCGTGCATATCTTCACGGCGATGGGGGCGGGCGTTGCGCTGCTCGCGCTGATGGAGGCCGTGCGCGAGCACTGGGCCAACATGTTCGGCTGGCTCGGGGTGGCGCTGGTCATCGATGCGATCGACGGCCCGATCGCGCGCAAGCTCGACGTCGTGCGGCTGCAACCGAACTGGTCCGGCGAGGTGCTCGACCTCGTCGTCGATTTCCTCACCTATGTCTTCGTTCCCGCCTACGCGATCACGGCCAGTCATTTGCTGCTGCCGCTGGCGGCGCCGATCCTCGGCATCGGTATCGTGATCTCGAGCGCGCTGTATTTCGCCGACCGCAGGATGAAGGCCGCCGACAATCATTTCCGCGGCTTTCCGGGACTTTGGAATGCCGCGGCGTTCTATCTGTTCCTGCTGCATCTGCCGCCGGTATGGTCGAGCCTTGCGGTAGCGATCCTGATCGCGCTCACCTTCGCCCCGTTCCACGTGCTGCATCCGGTGCGCGTGGCGCGGCTGCGCTGGCTGAC
This sequence comes from Bradyrhizobium sp. Ai1a-2, assembly GCF_000426245.1. Lineage (GTDB taxonomy): Bacteria > Pseudomonadota > Alphaproteobacteria > Rhizobiales > Xanthobacteraceae > Bradyrhizobium. Next base: position 176,255 of record NZ_AUEZ01000004.1, read on the forward strand.
ATTGTGGGTGATGGCCGTTGGCGCGGTGCTGGCGCTGTACACGCTCGCCTGCGACTTCGATGTCGGCGCGCCGATCGTCGTGGCGCTATGCGCGATCGCCGCCTATGTCGTCGGCAGCGACGCCGTCATCCGGTTGATGAGGTCGCTCAGAACATGATCGAACTGTTGGCCAGCCCGGAAGCCTGGGCGGCGCTACTCACGTTGACGGCGCTGGAGATCGTGCTCGGCATCGACAACGTGATCTTCCTGTCGGTGCTGGTCTCCCGCATCCCGCCGCATCAGGCGAAACGCGCGCGGCAGATCGGATTATTCCTGGCGCTCGTGTTCCGCATCCTGTTGCTCAGCCTGCTGGTGTGGCTGATCGGGTTGACGGAGCCGGTGTTCACGGCGAGGGGGCTCGCGCTGTCCTGGCGCGATGTCATCCTGATTGGCGGCGGGCTGTTTCTGATCGCCAAGGCGACGCATGAGATCCATGATGAAGTGGAAGCGCGGGAAGGTGAGGAAGAGGCGGCGTCGGGTGCCGGCAGCGCGTTCTTCTGGGTGATCGTCCAGATCATCATCATCGATATGGTGTTCTCGCTGGATTCGATCATCACCGCGATCGGCATGGCGCAGGATTTGGAGGTCATGATCGCGGCCGTCGTGATCGCCTGCATCGTCATGTACGTCTCGTCGGGGCCGGTGGCGCGTTTTGTCGCAGAGCATCCGACCACCAAGATGCTGGCGCTGGCGTTCCTGGTGCTGATCGGCGTGGCGCTGGTCGCCGATGGTTTCCACTTCCACATCCCGCGCGGCTACATCTATTTTGCGATGGCGTTCGCCGCCGCGGTGGAGATGTTCAACGTGCTGGCGAGACGTAACCGGAAGAAGACGGTCAGGTAGCCGATCCGGCCCGCGAGTTGACAACACGGCGCCGATGGCATTCGGTTCGGTGGCTACCGGATAGTTGAGGGAGAGCCCGACATGACCAAGGCCGTGCGCGTGCACAAGGTGGGAGGCCCGGAAGTCCTCACTTACGAGGATGTCGAGGTGCCGGCGCCGGCCGCGGGCGAAGTGCGGATTCGCCAGCACGCGATCGGGCTCAACTTCATCGACGTCTATTTCCGCACCGGCCTCTACAAGGCGCCCGGTCTTCCCTTCATCGCCGGCAACGAGGCGGCAGGCGAAGTGGTCGCGGTCGGACCGGGCGTAACCAACTTCCATCCCGGCGATCGCGTTGCCTACTATTTCAATCTCGGCGGCTACACAACCGAGCGCGTCATCCCCGCCGACAAGGTGGTGAAGCTCCCCGACCACATCACCTATGAGCAGGGCGCCGTGCTGATGCTGAAGGGGCTGACGGTTTGGTATCTCCTGCACAAGACCTTCAAGGTGGAGCCGCACCATCGCGTGCTGATCCACGCAGCCGCCGGCGGCATCGGCTTGCTCGCCTGCCAATGGGCCCGCGCGATGGGCGCCCACGTGATCGGCACCGTCGGCTCAAAGGAGAAGGCCGATCTCGCGCTCGCCAATGGCTGCGATCACGTCATCCTCTACAATGAGGAGGACTTTGTCGCGCGGGTGAAGCAGATCAGCCGCGGCGAGCTTTGCGACGTCGTCTATGACGGCGTCGGCAAGACCACTTTTCCGGGCTCACTGTCCTGCCTGAGGCCGCGCGGCCTGTTCGTAAGCTTCGGCAACGCGTCCGGTCCCGTGCCGCCATTCGCGCTCGCCGAACTCAACAACCATGGCTCGCTGTTCGCGACCCGGCCCAAGCTCAACGACTACGTCGCCACCCGGAAGGAATTGCTCGAAGGCGCCGATACGCTGTTTGCCGCCGTGATCAACGGCAAGCTGCACGTGCCGATCAATCACGCCTACGCGCTGAAGGATGTCGCGCGTGCGCATATCGATCTGGAGAGCCGCGCGACCACAGGGGCGTCGATCCTGAGGCCGTAGTTCGCCGCCGTCATTGCGAGCGAAGCGCAGCAATCCATCCCTCCGGCACGTGAGGACAGAATGGATTGCTTCGTCGCTTCGCTCCTCGCAATGACGATAAGACGGTCACGCCACTCGCCGCGCGGCGCCTGCTTGCGTCAGGATCGCATCGAGCGTCTCGATCATCTCGGAGACCTCGGCGCGCGACACGTTGAGCGCAGGCATGAAGCGGAGTGCGTCGGGTTGCGGCGAGTTGATCAGCAGCCCTTTCGAGAATGCCTGCGCCACGATCGCCGCACCGATCGGCAGCTTCAGATCGAGCGCCAGGAGCAGTCCGCGGCCCCTGATGTCGCCGAGGCCGTGCCGGGCCGAGAGCCGCTGCAACTCGCCTTCCAGGAACAGGCCGGTATCGGTGACTGACTTCAGGAATTCCGGCTTGCTGACCTGTTCCAGCACGGCAAGCCCCGCCGCGCACATCAGCGGATTGCCGTTGAAGGTGCCGCCCTGGTCGCCGTGCTCGAAGCAGGCCGCATGCTCGGTCGCGAGCAAGGCGGCGAGCGGTACGCCGCCGCCGATGCCCTTGCCGAGCGTCATGATGTCAGGCGCAATCCCGGCATGCTCGTAATGGAAGAGGTTTCCGGTGCGGCCCATGCCGGTTTGGATCTCGTCGACGATCAGGAGCAGGCCATGCTCGCTGGTCAGCGTGCGCAGCTCCTTCAGGAATTGATCGGTCGCGGGCCAGACGCCGGCTTCGCCCTGGATCGGCTCCAGCATGACGGCAACCGTGTTCGAGGAAATCAGCTTCTTCACCGAGGCGATGTCGTTGAGCCGCGCTTTCCGGAAGCCCGGCACCTTCGGTTCGAACAGCGGTTCGAACGCCTTCTTGCCGGAAGCCGACATGGTCGCCAGCGTGCGGCCGTGAAAGCCGCCTTCGAAGGTGATGATCTCGAAGGCGCCGCTTCTGTGTTTCGCGCCATATTTGCGCGCAAGCTTGATCGCGCCTTCATTGGCTTCCGCACCGGAATTGGCGAAGAACACCTGGTCGAAGCAGCTGTTTTCGACGAGCGCATTGGCAAGCTTGAGGCTGGGTTCGTTGTAGAAGGCCGGGCTCGGGGTCAACAGACAGTTGGCCTGCGCGGCCAGCGCTTCGGCGACAGCAGGCGGCGAATGGCCGAGGCAGTTGACCGCCCAACCCTGCATGAAATCGAGATAGCGGCGGCCAGTATCGTCCCAGAGATAGGAGCCTTCGCCGCGGACAAACACGGTCTTCGGACGTGCGGTGATGTCCATCAGCGCGTCGAACGGATGCGTAGCGTCAGGCATGTCAGGCTCCTTGGTCGGTTGGGATGAAAGGGCAGGCGGCAACGCAAGAAGGCCGCACTTTTGAGGGTGCGGCCTTCTCGAAAACCTTAGGCTGAACTAGCTAGTCAGCGCTGGCGTCGGACATGGCGCAACCCATCATCGTCGCGGGTGCGACGACGGAAAGTGGCGCGGCGGATGGTCCGGTTCAGCTTCATGGCGATGGGCCATACAGCCCAAGGGCGGGTAATGTCAAGTCGCGCGCGGCGCCTCTTCGCTTTCGTCCTCGCCCCAATCGGCGTCGGCAATCGAGGTGTCGAACAGTTCGCCACGGAGCAGGGCGAGCGGCGATTTGTAGTACAGCGCGATATTGTGGAACGGATCGGTCAGGACCTTCCAGACCCATATCAGCCCCGTCGGCACGTCCTTGATGACGAAGAGCTGGATCATGCGGGCGAGTCCGCCAGCGATGCCGATCGCGAGCCAGACCTCGCCGACATGGCGGATGAAATCGAGCCTGGTGGCCGGCGGTGAGAACAGGCCGAACAGCGTCGGAAAGGCGAACAGTGCGACCGGCGCGAGGCCCCAGACGACAAGCAGGACGATCTTGCGGCTCTGGTTGTACCCGACCTTGATCGCTTCCTTGTAATCGTTGGTGACCTTGTTCACGACGTCATAGCCGTTAGGCTCGAAGAAGAAATGCCCGGTCTGCCGCGTCAACATCGCGAGCCAGCCGACCAGACCGGCCATGGCCGGATCGGTGAACAGCAGCCCGTAGCAGACCAGGAATATGACGGCGCTGATCAGGTGCAGCGTCTGATTGATGCGGCTCTGGTGGTAGTAGCGGTAATCGTCCCAACGCTGTGTGCGCAGTGTCTTCGAAAAGCGGCTCATCGTTCACCCCTTGGATTTGAAGGTGCGCGAGCCATAGGCCGAGTCCGTGAATGCAACGTGACATCTTGAAGTTGTTATAACCTTCGATAGCAATCCAAGATGAGCGCGCGAAAGCGGCTTCGCAGGATGCGAACTATCAGGCAACGCCATTCCTTGCCGCCGGAGTGGCGGCAGGATTCTCTGAATTTTGAATATCGTTTCGCGGACGCTCACCGAGCATTGCGGTGGATCAAAACGCCCGAAGTGGCCGCAACTATCGTGATACGAAGGCGGCTCAGAATCCGGCGACGCTGCCGTGCAGGTCGTATTCGTCGGAGCGTTCGATCTTGGCCGTGACGATCTCGCCGATCCTCAGTGGACGGCGGCTCGAGAGATAGACCGCGCCATCGATCTCCGGAGCGTCGGCCTTCGATCGGCCTCTCGCCACGGTCGGGCCGACCTCGTCGATGATGATCTGTTGCCTTGTGCCGACCTTGCGCTTCAGCCGGCGCGCGGAGATATTCTGCTGGCGGGCCATCAGCGCGTTGTAGCGCTCCTGCTTGATCTCATCGGGCACCGCGCCGGGGAGCGCGTTGGAGGTCGCGCCTGCGACAGGTTCGTATTTGAAACAGCCGACGCGATTGATCTCGGCTTCGTCGAGCCAGTCGAGCAGATAGGCGAAATCGGAATCCGTCTCGCCGGGGAAACCGACGATGAAGGTCGAGCGCAGCGCGAGCTCCGGGCACTGCTCGCGCCATTGCTTGATGCGCGCCAACGTCTTGTCCTGCGCGGCTGGACGCTTCATGGCTTTCAGAACATCGGGGCTCGCGTGCTGGAAGGGGATGTCGAGATAGGGCAGCACTTTGCCCTCGGTCATCAGCCCGATCACCTCGTCGACATGCGGGTAGGGGTAGACATATTGCAGCCGCACCCAGGCGCCGAGTTCGCCGAGCTCCTTTGCAAGGTCGAAGAATTTGGCGCGGACGGCGCGGTCCTGCCACGGGCTCTCGGCATATTTCAGGTCGACGCCGTAGGCCGAAGTGTCCTGCGAGATGACCAGCAGTTCCTTGACGCCTGCATTTACCAGCCGCTCGGCCTCGCGGAGCACGTCGTTGGCCGGCCGCGACACCAGGTCGCCGCGCAGCTTCGGGATGATACAGAAGGTGCAGCGATTGTTGCAGCCCTCGGAGATCTTCAAGTAGGCGTAGTGGCGCGGCGTCAGCTTGACGCCCTGCGGCGGCACCAGGTCGAGATGCGGATTGTGCACCGGCGGCAGCGCGCGATGCACGGCGTCCAGCACGCTTTCATATTGCTGCGGGCCGGTGATGGAGAGCACGCCGGGATAGGCGCTCTCGATCTGCTCGGGTTCCGCGCCCATGCAGCCGGTCACGATCACCTTGCCGTTCTCGGCCATGGCCTCGCCGATCGCCGAGAGTGATTCCTGCTTGGCGCTGTCAAGGAAGCCGCAGGTATTGACGATCACGATGTCCGCGCCGTCATGCTTGCGTGCGAGCTCATAACCCTCGGCCCGCAGCCGCGTGATGATGCGTTCGGAATCGACCAACGCCTTCGGGCATCCAAGCGAAACAAACGAGATTTTTGGCGCGGCCGCCTGCTGCATATTCAAATCTGCCTGATTGATGGGCAGGAGCTAGTCCCAATTGTCCATAATTACAAGACTTTGAGCTGGCTTCCGTCGTGCTATGGATAGTTTTTAGGGAACACGAGTGAGCGATGGCCGCCGAGTCGTCTCCGAAAATCGTCATCGTCGATGAAAGTCCGATCCGCGCCGCGATCCTGGAGGAGGGCCTGCGGGAGGCGGGTTATACCAGCGTCGTGCATATCAGCGAGATGCACAGCCTGCTGGCGCGAATCTACGCCGTCGACCCCGATATCATCGTGATCGACCTGGAAAACCCCAGCCGCGACGTGCTGGAACAGATGTTCCAGGTCAGCCGGGCCGTGCGGCGGCCGATTGCCATGTTCGTCGACCAGAGCGATGCCGCCTCGATCCAGGCCTCCGTTGAGGCCGGTGTGTCGGCCTATATCGTGGACGGGTTCAACAAGCAGCGCATCAAGCCGATCCTCGACCTCTGCGTGTCCCGCTTCAACGCCTTCGCGCGGCTGCAGGACGAGTTGGACCGCACCAAGCACGCCCTGGAAGAGCGCAAGGTGATCGACCGTGCCAAGGGCATCCTGATGAAATTGAAAGGCCTCACCGAAGACGAGGCCTATGTGCTGCTGCGCTCGACGGCGATGCGCGAGAAAAAGAAGATCGGCGAGATCGCGCAGTCGATCCTGACCGCGTCGGAGTTGCTCAAATGACCACACCGCTTCGCATCGGTTTCATCCCGCTGGTCGACGCCGCCGCGCTGATCGTCGCCGCCGACAAGGGCTTTGCCGCCGCCGAGGGACTCGACATCACCCTGGTGCGGGAGGTGTCGTGGTCGAACGTCCGCGACAAGCTCAATATCGGCCTGTTCGATGCCGCGCATCTCTTGGCACCGGTCGCGATCGCCTCCAGCCTCGGCCTCGGCCACGTCAAGGTGCCGATCGTGGCGCCCTTCAATCTCGGCCTCAACGGCAACGCAATCACGGTCTCGCCGCCGCTGCATGCTGCGATCATGGAGGAGATCGACGGCGACCGTTTCGATCCGATGGCAACGGCGCTGGCGCTGGCGCGCGTGGTCGCGAAGCGGCGGAAGAGCGGGGCGGAGCCATTGATTTTTGGCATGACGTTTCCGTTCTCGACCCACAATTATCAATTGCGGTTCTGGATGGCGGCAGGTGGCGTCGACCCGGACGAGGACGTGCGACTGGTGGTGCTGCCGCCGCCTTACATGGTCGACAGCCTCGCCAATGGCCATGTCGATGCGTTCTGCGTCGGCGCTCCCTGGAACTCGGTCGCGGTTGATCTTCGCATTGGCCATATCCTGCATTTCGTTTCCGATATCCTGGTCGCCGCGGTCGAGAAGGTGCTGGCGATCAGGCAGAACTGGGCGGAAAAGAATCCGGATGTCGTCGCGGCGCTGGTGCGGGCGCATCTGCGCGCCGCCGAATTCATCGAGCGGCCGGAAAACCGCGCCGAGGCGGCTGCGCTCCTGGCACGGCCGGAGCGGATCGGCGTCGACGCCGAGGTGATCCAACGCACGCTCGATGGCCGGCTCAAGATTTCGCCCGATGGCGCCAAGCGCGAAAGCGGTCGCTACCTGTTGGTCGGGCGGCAAGGCGCGGCGCGACCCGACCCGGCGCAGGCCGCGTGGCTCTACGCGCAGATGGTGCGGTGGGGGCAGGCGGCCATGAAGCCGGATGCGCTGAAGACGGCCATGGACGTGTTCCGGCCCGACCTCTACGACGCGGCTGTGGGGCATCAACCGGCGAACGCCGATGCGCCCCAGCCGATCGGCGCTTTCGCCGGGCCGCCCTTCGATCCCAACGACATCCGGGGGCATCTGGCGGCATTCAAGATCGGTTACTGGAAACCGTAACGCCTGTGCTGCGATCGTAGGCAGCCCCCACGGCTCGGCTAAATTTTGAGCGGGCTGCTCGAAATTCGTTATGAGGCTGGCCGCCGGGTTTGCGGGCTGCTCGCCTAATATACTGAAACAGCGCAATATTTTCTGCGGCATCGTCTGGCACGCAACTTGAATGTTGCAGTGCGGCCAGCCTGTCGCAGATGCCTGCTGGCTCACGTCCAAGATGGATTTCCGCAGCAACGAAGCTGATCGGACCGTTTCCAGGAATCAAGCAAGGCAGTCCCAGGCCAAGCCGAATTCCGAACGGTCGCTTTCCACGTCGTTGACGCCACTCGCGGTGGCCGCAGGAGCTTCGTCGCAGACCATGAAAATCGAGCCGCTCTCAGTCGACTTCTCCGACGAGCAGAAACGCTACCTCGAAGGCTTTACCACCGGCCTGCAGATCAGCCGGGTCGGCCGCGGGCTTGGCGGGGGCGCCGCCAAAGCCAGTGCCGAGCCGACCGGCCCCGACGCCGTACATATCAAGGCGCAGGACAAGGTCATCGCCTCAGGAAAGAAGCTCGTCGATCAGGAAAAATTCAAACGGGACGAGCATCCCTTCGATGCCTATCCGCGCCTGAAGCAACAGGCGCTCGACAACGCGCCGCCATCGCCTGCCGATAATTTCCGCTGGCGCTATTTCGGCCTGTTCTACGTCGCACCGGCGCAGGATTCCTACATGAGCCGCCTGCGCATTCCAAACGGCATCCTGAAGCACTGGCAGTTTGCGGGGCTCGCCGATCTCGCCGAAGAACTCTGCGGCCCGTACTCCCACGTCACCACGCGCGCGAACTTGCAGGTGCGCGAAATCCCGCCGAAGAACGCCGTGAAACTGATCGAGGGCATCCAGGATCTCGGCCTGTGCTCGCGCGGCTCCGGCGCCGACAACATCCGCAACGTTACGGGCACGCCGACCGCGGGCATCGATCCGCAAGAGCTGTTGGACACGCGCGCTTACGCCCGCGAGTGGCACTACCACATCCTCAATGACCGCTCGCTCTACGGTCTGCCGCGCAAATTCAACGTCGCCTTCGATGGCGGCGGCCGGATCGCGGTGCTGGAAGAGACCAATGATATTGCGTTCACAGCGGTGGATGTGAAGGACGGGTTTGGCGTCGAGCCCGGCGTGTGGTTCCGACTCGGCCTCGGCGGCATCACCGGACACAAGGATTTTGCAAAGTACTCCGACATCATCGTCAAGCCGGAGGAGGCGACGAAGGTGGCGGACGCCATCGTCCGCGTCTTCATCGATCTCGGCGACCGCACCAACCGCAACAAGGCGCGGCTGAAATATGTCCTGGACGGGATCGGTCACGACCAATTCCTGAAACTGGTCGAGGAGCGGCTGAAGCAACCCTTCACCCGCGTGCCGACTGAGGCGCTGGCGCCGCGGCCTTTGACGGACCGCATGGCGCATATCGGTGTGCACAAGCAGAAGCAGGAGGGATTGAACTGGATCGGCGTGTCGCTGCCGCTCGGCAAGGTCACCTGCGAGCAGATGCGTGGATTGGCCAAGATCGCTCGCGATCTCGGCGACGGCGAGATCCGCCTCACGGTCTGGCAGAACCTGTTGATCCCAGGCGTGCGCAACGAGAATGTCGAACTCGCGATCGCGGCGATCAAGACGATCGGGCTCGCGGTCGAGGCCTCGCACATCCGCGCCGGGCTGATTGCCTGCACCGGCAATGCCGGCTGCCGCTTTGCCGCCTCGAATACCAAGCGCCACGCCGCCGAGATCGGCGACTGGTGCGAGCCACGCGTTGCCATGGACAAGCCGGTCAACATCCATGTCACCGGCTGCCATCATTCCTGCGCGCAGCACTACATCAGCGACATCGGCCTGATCGCGGCGAAGGTGGACGCCGGCGAGGACGTCGATCCGGTCGAGGGCTATCATCTCTTCACCGGCGGCGGCTTCGGGCCCGATGCCGATGTCGGGCACGAGGTCTATCACGACCTCAAGGCGGAGGACGCGCCGAAGACAGTCGAGAAGCTGCTGAAAGCCTATCTCACGCATCGTTCATCTCCCGATGAACCCTTCCTGTCCTTCGCGCGCCGCCATGATGGCGAGACGCTGCGCAAGCTCGCTGACGCCGAGGCATCCGCATGAACCAGATCACGCCGCCACCGAAACTCGACATCATCCCCGCCAGCGCGCCGTTCTCCGAAGCGCAGCGTTCCTGGCTCAACGGCTTCTTTGCGGGACTGCTATCGCCCGATGTCGCGACGCCATTGTCGGCAGAGCAGGGGGCCGCCGTCATGCAAGGCGCGGCCGGCGACGGCGATGACGGCGAGGTGCCCTGGCATGACCAGACCATGCCCATTTCCGAGCGCATGAAGCTCGCTGAGGGGCGGCCGCTGCGAAGGCGTATGATGGCAGCGATGGCGCAGCAGGATTGCGGGCAGTGCGGCTATAACTGTCATGACTACTCCGAGGCCATCGCCGGCAAGAGCGAAGCACGGCTCAACCTTTGCGTCCCCGGCGGCAAGGAAACCGCGAGGATGCTGAAGTCGCTGTACGAGGAACTGGACAAGGCGCCGTCAGCACCACCAGCCGCTGCCGCGCCCGTGACGGCGAACGTGACGCCTGCCGGCGAGCCCGGACGCTCGCGCGACAATCCGGTGCCTGCGAAGTTCGTCTCGCGGCGTCTCCTGAACAAGGCCGGCTCCGAGAAGGAGACCTGGCATATCGAGTTCGATCTCTCCACCTGCGGGCTCGACTATGTCGTCGGCGATTCCTTCGGCATTTTCGCCAAGAATGATCTCGGTCTGGTCGACCAGGTCATCGCACTGCTCGGCGCCTCGCACATGACCGAGGTCCGCGGCAAGACGCTGCGCGACGTTCTGCTCAATGACGTCTCGCTGTCGCCGGCGCCGGACTCCCTGTTCGAGTTGATCACCTATCTGACCGGCAGCGCACAGCGCGAGAAGGCGCGGGCGCTGGCGCAAGGCGAGGATCCGGACGGCGATGCCGCGACGCTCGACGTGATGGCGGTGCTGCAGAAATTCCCGAAGGTGCGGCCGCATCCGGAAGCTTTCGTCGAGGCGCTGGAGCCACTGCAGCCTCGGCTCTATTCGATCTCCTCGTCGCACAACGCTACGCCCGGGAAATTGTCGCTGACGGTCGACTGCGTGCGCTACGTCATCAACAAGCGCAAGCGGCTCGGGCTCGCCTCGACGTTCCTGGCCGAGCGCATCAGTCCCGGCGACGAACTTGAGGTCTATGTGCAGAAAGCGCATGGCTTCGCACTGCCGCAGGATCCGAAGACGCCGATCATCATGATCGGGCCGGGCACCGGCATCGCGCCGTTCCGCGCCTTCCTGCTCGACCGCCGCGCCACCGGCGCGCAGGGCAAGAACTGGCTGTTCTTCGGCCATCAACGCAGCGACTGCGATTTCTTCTACGCCGATGAGCTCAACGCGATGAAGACGGCCGGCCTGCTCACGCGGCTGTCGCTCGCCTGGTCGCGCGACGGCGAGAAGAAGTTCTATGTGCAGGACCGCATGCGCGAGGTCGGCCGTGAGCTGTGGACCTGGCTTGCTGAAGGCGCGCATGTCTATGTCTGCGGCGACGCCAAACGCATGGCCAAGGATGTCGAACGCGCGCTGGTCGATATCGTCGCCCAGTTCGGCGCCCGCTCGGTGGACGAAGCAATTGCCTTCGTCGCCGACCTCAAGAAGAAGGGCAGGTTCCAGCTCGACGTCTATTGATCACGAAATCCAGCGCAAATTCGAACGAATAATATTCTTTACGTGAAGCGGGCCGGAGAAGTTTTCTCCTCGAAGGAACCGGCCGGGAGCGCCGGCATCACTATTTTGCGCGTCGTCTTGCGTCAGAGCGCAAACGATATTCCATATGCGACGGATGTTGCACTGGAGATCGACGATGCGCGAACTTTCGGCGGAAGCCCGCCTGCATCTTTATGCGCGCAGCCTGTCGCGGAAATCGGGGACGGGATTCCACACGATTGCGCTCTATAGCGCGTTCGCCGTCATCGCGGCGATCGTGTTCGGCACGTTGTCCGTCCATCCATTTTGATTTGGTAGGTGGGCAAGGCGAAGCGTGCCCACCACGACGTCGAGCGGATTGTCAATGCGCTGTCTTGAACGGCGCGACCGCGATCCCGGCATCCTTCAAGGCCTGCCGCACGCCGCGCGCGATTTCCACCGCGCCGGGCGTGTCGCCGTGGATGCAGACCGTATCGGTGCGCATCTTGATCACCTTGCCTGATACCGAGACCACCGCGCCGTCCTGCACCATCCGCACCACGCGGTCGGCGATCGTTTTCGGATCGTGCAGCACGGCGCCCGGCTTCTTGCGCGAAACCAGATTGCCGTCGTCCTCATAGGCGCGGTCGGCGAACACTTCGTGCGCCAGGCGAAGGTTGGCTTCCTCGCCGGCGCGTACCAGTTTCGAGTTGGCGAGCACGACGAAGATCAGGCTCGGATCGACCGCCTTGATCGCGCTCGCGATCGCTTTCGCCGTCATCTCGTCCTCGCAGGCGACGTTGGAGAGCGCGCCGTGCGCCTTCACATGAGTCACCTTGTGGCCGGCCGCAGTCGCGATCGCCTGCAGCGCGCCAATCTGGTAGGCGACGAGGTTCTCGATCTCGGATGATTTCAGGCCAGGAACCGGGCGGCGGCCGAAGCCGTGCAGGTCGCGGTAGCCGGGATGTGCACCGATGCTCACCCCGCGCGCCTTTGCCAGATCCACGGTGTGGCGCATGATGTCGGCGTCGCCGGCATGGTAGCCGCAGGCGATGTTGACGGAGGTCGCAAGCTCGATCATCGCGGCGTCATTGCCCATCTCCCATGGGCCGAAGCTTTCGCCGAGATCGCAATTGAGGTCGATGGTAGCAGTCATGGTGCTTGTCCCGCTTTGAGTGGGTGGCTTTTGGCTAGCTAGTCGCAGATTCCGCCACCTGCCATGTCGCGGCGTCGACGGCATTGACGGCATGCCCTGCGACATTGGCCGCACTGAGCGCTTCGAGGTTCAGATCAAGGCTTTCGAGCATGCGCAGCCGGTCGGGCAGGGTACGGAGCAGTTCGGTGAATTTTCGGGCCTCCGCTTGCGCCTCGGCCATCGTGACCGCCTTGAACTGGAACGAGTGTCCGGCGGAAACCTGGGCAAAGCGGCCGAAATCCGCAGAGATCACGGTGGCGATCTTGGGATAGCCGCCGCTGGTGCCGCGGTCCGGCATCAGCACGATCGGCTGGCCGTTTCCTGGCACCTGGATGCTGCCGTTCACGGTGCCGTCGGAGACGATGTTGTGGCCGTGCAGATGCTTGATCACCGGGCCCTCGAGCCGGTAGCCCATGCGGTCGCTGGTCGCGGAAATCTTCCATTCGCTGTCGAGGAACAGTTTCTTGCTGTCCTCGGAGAATTCGTCGTCCTGCGGACCGAACAGGATGCGGATCGGCGCGTCCGGCCGTTCGGGCAATTCGATCCGCCGCTCGGCCGCGCCGCTGGCAGGATGCACCTGCAGTTCGTCGCCGTTCTGGAGCGGGCGCGGATAGGGGCTGCCGAGGCCTGCGCGCGCGTTCACGGCGAGGCTGCCGAACATCGGTTCGCCCGCAATCCCGCCCTCGATCGCGAGGTAGCTGAACGAGCCGCCCTTGGCAAAACCGAGCGTCAGCGTCTCGCCGTCGGCCAGCGTCGCCGAGGTGTCGAGCGCCATGGTTCGTCCCGCGATGTCAGCGCTGCGCGAGGCGCCCGAGAGCGCAATGCGGACCGCGCTGCAGCGCGCGGTGAAGCTCGCGCCGAACGGACCGATCTCCACTGCAGCAGCGAACGGCTCATTGCCGACCAGCGTATTCGCGGCCGCCAGAGCGAGGCGATCCATCGCACCGCTCGGCGTCAGCCCATAGCGCTGCGAGCCGGGACGGCCGCCATCCTGCACGGAACTCGCGGGACCGATCGAGGAGACGATGAGCTTGCTCATGCGGCGACCAGTTCGGCGACGAACTCGCCAGCTTCTGCGGCACGGTCCTGTTCGGCGAAAGTCTTGGCGTCGACCGGCGTGAAGCTGACGGTGTCGCCCGGCTCGAGCAGGAAGATCGGATCGCGGTGAAGCTGATAGGTGCGGACCGCGGTGCGGCCGAGCAGGTGCCAGCCACTGGGTCCGGCGATGCACTGGATCCCAGTTTGCACGCCCCCGATCGAAATCGTGCCGGCCGGCGTCAGCACGCGTGGATTCTGGCGACGCGGCATGTGCAGGAACTTGTCCAGGCCGCTGAGATAGGACCAGCCTGGGGTGAAGCCGATCATCGCGACGCGGTAGTCGCCGGCGACGTGGCGCCTGACGATTTCGTCCGGCGTGGCGTCGAGGGCCTTGGCGACGTCATCGAGGTCGATGCCATGTTCGCCGCCATAGGCCACGGGGATACGCCAGCGCCGGGTTCTTGCGGCGGCCGGATCGGGGCGCTGCGCCAGCGTCAGCAGTTGTTCCCCGAGCGCCCCGAAGCCGATCTGCACGGGGTCATAGTGCACCAGCAGCGAGCGATAGGTTGGAACGGTCTCGGTTACGCCCGCGATCTGCGCCGCGGCGAGGTTACGGTCGAGCGCCAGCACCCGCCCGTTGGCGGCGTCATCGATATCGCGGCTGAATTCCACCGTGACGGCGCTGTCGCCACTCGGCAGGAGACGGGGTTGGGCTACGCTTGCGGCCATGGCATCATTGCTCATCGAGCATCAAGCTAGCGTGTTTTGCTGCGGAGTGGAATTCGGCCTGTGAAAAATCACCAAGCAACTTCAATAAATTAAACCGCGGGCCGGCGATAAGCTAGCGTAATCGGTGATTGCATTCTCGCCCCCTTGACGCGAGTGTCGCGGCTCGCAAGATGCGGGCGCCAATTCATTCCCACCGGAGCCGATCTTTCAAGATGTCCCTCACTGCAGAAGCGATCGCGACGCTGTCGCACGTGTCCACCGCTACCATCACCACGGTCCTGCTCAAGAAGGGGCTGCGTAACGTCTGGATGCGCGGCACCAAGCCGCTCAAGCCGGGCCAGAAGCGGCTGGTCGGACCCGCCTTCACGCTCCGCTTCGTGCCGGCACGCGAGGACCTGGCGACGCCCGAGTCCTGGTCGTCGCCGATCTCGACGCGCACCGCGATCGAGGCGATGCCCGAAGGCTGCATCACCGTGGTCGATGCCATGGGCGTCAGTGACGTCGGAATCTTCGGCGACATCCTCTGTGCGCGAATGGTGAAGCGCGGCGTGAGCGCGCTGATCACTGATGGCGTCGTACGCGACGTCGAGGGCGTGCTCGGAACGGGACTGCCGGTGTGGTGCAACGGCTATGCTGCACCGCCGTCCGTCGCCGGACTGACCTTCGTCGGCTGGGGCGAGCCGATCGGTTGCGGGGGCGTGGCGGTGTTCCCGAACGACGTCGTGGTTGCCGACCAGGACGGCGCGGTGCTGATCCCACAGGCCTTCCTCGAGCAGGTGCTGGCCGAAGGGCCGGAGCAGGAACGGATGGAAGCCTGGATCGTCAATGAAGTGAACAATGGCGCGGCACTGCCGGGCCTCTATCCGATGAATGCCGAGACCAAGGCGCGCTACGCCGCGAGCAAGAAATAACTTTAAAAGAGCGAGGTAAGCCCATGGAAATCCATATCGCTGGCGCGCGGCCGACCCGCCGCGGGCCGGCCGAATATTTCACCGGCACGGTGCTGCAGGATCCCGTCATCATGGCGCCC
The DNA here is from genome assembly GCF_000426245.1 of Bradyrhizobium sp. Ai1a-2. Lineage (GTDB taxonomy): Bacteria > Pseudomonadota > Alphaproteobacteria > Rhizobiales > Xanthobacteraceae > Bradyrhizobium. The sequence goes on from NZ_AUEZ01000004.1 coordinate 191,559, forward strand.
GCGCCGGCGCGGCTGAATTCGTCGCGCGTCTCCTTCGAGCCGGGTGCACGCACTGCCTGGCACACCCATCCGCTCGGGCAGACGCTTTATGTGATCTCCGGGGTCGGCCGGGTCCAGGCCGAGGGCGGTCCTGTCAGGGAGATCAGGCCCGGTGACGTGGTCTGGATTCCGCCGAACGAGAAGCATTGGCATGGGGCTTCGGCCACCAACGCCATGACCCACATCGCGATGCAGGAAGCGCTCGACGGCGTCTATTCGAACTGGATGGAGCACGTCACCGACGAGCAATACAACGCGAAGGTCGGCTAAGTCTCGCGGCACGTTTCCGTAGCCCGGATGGAGCGAAGCGTAATCCGGGGGCAGGTTGAGCCGCGTGCCCGATTCCCGGGTTACGCTGCGCTTCACCCGGGCTACGGTTCGTCACCAACGCTCAGTTCACCCGCGTCCAGGTCTGGCCGCCGCAGAACATGCCGCCGAACGCGCAGCCCTGCACACGGAGGGTGTCGGAGCTCTTAAGCGCGATCGTTGAGTCGTAGGTGCTGCCGGAATTCGGATCGAGGATGCGTCCGCTCCATTTGTCTTTTCCCGGCTTCATGTTGATCAGGACCTGCTCGCCGTTCCGGTTTGAGTCCTTATCGACGGCATAGCCGCAGAGATTGGCGCCACATTGCTCGATGCGGACCTTGCCTTCCTTCTCTTCCGTCAGCCACACGCCGACCGGCGAATTGGCTTGTGCTGCCGCGGCTGATGTCACGGGCCTGGCGACCGGCGCCGGAGCGGCTGTGGCAATTGTCGGAGCCGGAGGCGGAGCGGGCACGGCGGTCTGCTGGGCGGGCGGCGCCGGTGGAGGCTGAGGCACGCTCGCGGCGTCGTTCGGCGAGACGGCTGCGGTCGTGCTCGAAGGTTCGGTGGAGGCCGCCGCCGGAGGCGGTGCGGCAGGAACGGGCGCCGCGATCTGCCCGGGTGCAGCGGGAGCGGCCGCGGCCGGCGCGGATTGCGAATCGGTTTTCGCTTCCTGCGACTTCTGCTTGCGAGTGCCTTCCTCGCTCTTGGCGCGCTTGGATTTGCGGCCAGTATTATCGTAGACGCCTGGGATCGAGACGGTGCCGCGGTCGGGGTCGATGCGGATGGTGTGGCCACCATATTCGAAGGTGTACTGGGCCTGCGCCGCGGTGCTGGCAAGCAAAAGCGCAGCGATAGCCAGAAGCTTCTTCATGATGACCTCCTGAGCAGGAATCCCCAGTCAGCGAAGCTACACATCAGCAACCTGATGCAACGTGACCAAGATCACTTTCAAAACGTAGGTCGTGTACTAGCGGCTTTGGTTCAAACGGCTGGCCCCCAAGTCTAGTTAGGGCTCATCAGGTGGTCAAACTTCCAGTCCGCCGCTGCCTGGATCATTCGAACCAGGCGGCGTAAATGCGCTTGAAGGTGCCGTCTTCCATCGCAATGTGCAGCCATTGGTCCACGAAGAACTTCAGCGCGACGTCGCGCGGCAGCCAGTAGGCCTTTTCCGCAAAGTCGAACGGTTGATCGGGATGCACCGCGCAGAGCACGCCGGGATGTAGCTTCTGCTGGTAACGCGTCTCGGCCGCATCCGTCATCATCAGGTCGGCATCGCCCTTGGCGATCTCATCGAAGATCCTGGTATTGTCGTTGAAAACCTTGATCTCGGCGTTCTTCGCATGCGCCCGCGCGAAGCGCTCGTTGGTGCCGCCGGGATTGACGATGACACGCGTGCCGGCACGGTCAATTTCGGCAAGCGTTTGGTATTTGTCGACATCCGCACAGCGGGTGATCGGCGTCTTGCCTTCGCGCATGAGCGGGATCGAGAAGAAGCCTTTCTTCTGGCGCTCGAGCGTGATCGAGACGCCGCTCATCGCAATGTCGAAGCGGTCGGCTTCCAAATCGTTCGTCATCTGCGGCCACGCCGTCTTGACATATTCGACCTTGACGCCGAGTGCCTTGCCGAGCGATTCCGCCATATCGACATCGAATCCCCTGAAGCCGGGCGTCGTCCTGTCGACAAAGCTGAACGGCGCGTAGTCGCCGGTCATGCCCACACGCAGCGTGCCGCGCTGGATGATCTCATCGAGCCGCGATGCGGCTCCTTGCTGGGCATGGGCGGAAGGCATCATCAGCATGGCTGCCACAAGGCCGACGAACGCGCGCAACATCAAAGTTTCCTCCATCGATTGCCGCGATGATAGTTTGCTGCAACGGCATTAAGTGAAACGGCTTTAGGTGAGATGCGTGCGTCGAGCCAATCAAAGGAAGTCAAATCGTGACAATCTCAGTTTACGAAGCATCGGTCGGCGTATTCGTGCCGTATCTTGGCAATCTTTCCGGGCTGCTTGATCGCGCCTCCGCCTACGCGAGAACGCGAAACATCGACCCTTCCGTGCTGCTCGGGATGCGGCTCTATCCGAACATGTATAGTCTCAGGCAGCAGGTGGGCGAAGCCAACCGCCATGCGATTGCCTGTTGCGCGCTGCTGGCCGGGCACGAGCCGCTCAGGTTCGGTGATATCGAGCCTGATCTTGATGAGCTCAAGCGCAGGATCGCAGCCACGATCGATTTCGTCCAAAGCCTGCCGCGCGCTGCGATCGACGAAGCCGGCGACAAGGAGGTGGCGTTCACCTTCAAGAGCGGCGCACGGCGCGCGTTCGACGGGCGGTCGCTGCTGCTTAGCTTCAGCGTGCCGCAGTTCTTCTTTCACGTCACGACCGTCTACGACATCCTGCGTCACGCCGGCGTCGATCTCGTCAAGAAGGATTTCCTGGGGCCGCCAAGACCGGCGTAGCTGCTAAGACTAGATCTCGCCGCCTTCCTCGCGGACCAGGCTCGCGACAGCGGCCCGGCTGGACATTTCTTGCTTCAAAACCTCAAAGCGGTGATGTGCCTCGGTCTCGCGGTCGTCGACGAACTTGATCGCGGCCTCGCTATCCATCGGGCCGCTGACCATGGGCTTCGAACTCTCGCCGATGGTCTCGTCGACATAATACTGGCCATCCTGCTCGCGCGCCGTCCATTTGAAGCGGAGGGCGGCCATCGGGCCGGGGCCGACCTTGGAATAGCCGTTGGCTTCCAGCGGCGGCGGGCTGGCGGGCTTGTCTTCGACCGCCGCCGGCTCGGCCTGCGGCTTCTCGATCGGTGGGGGCGCGTGCTGCTCGTCCAAAATGCTGGCGATGGCCGCAAGCGCGTTATCGGTAGGATCGCTCTGGCTCAAAATCTCTTTCCCCGGGGTTAGAGCATGATCCGGAAAAGTGGAGACCGGTTCTCCGAAAGATCATGCTCAAACAAAGAGCTAGAGCGGAATGACGAAGAAGTCATCACGCTCTGGCCGGCAACCATGGTTGCCGACACTTCGCCTCTACTCAACCCCGGAATGCGGCTGAGTTTTGGCTCTGCGGCTGCTTTTCCCCTACACACATATAGGCGGACGCTTGTCCTTCCAGGGCCGCACCTGCTCGAGCTGGCCGGCCAGGCGGAACAGCATTGCCTCCTCGCCAAGCTTGGCGGCGAACATCATGCCAAGCGGCAGGCCGTCCTTGCTCCAGGCCAGCGGGACCGACATCGCAGGCTGGCCGGACATGTTGAACATCGAGGTACCCGGCATGTAGCGCCGCAGGATCGGCCCGATATGCGCCAGGTCCTCCGACATGGTGTTGATCTCGCCGAGCCGGATCGGCGGCGTGCAGAGCGTCGGACTGAGGAACACGTCGCAGCCCTCGAAGAAGATCGCAAGACTGCGCGAGATCTGGAACGCCGCGAGCTGCATGGTGATGTAGTCCGCCGAAACGATGCCCTGCGCGTTGTGGGCGCTGGCGAGCGACAGTATCTCAAGATCGTCCCGCGTTACCGCGCGGCCGATGCGCTGCTCGATGGTCCGCACCGTGACCGCAGTGTTCGCGCTCACGATGGCGGTCATTACCACGGCGGGATCGGCGGGAAGGGTAGGCGCGCGCTCCTCGACATGATGGCCGAGGTCGGCCAGCAGTTTTGCGGTGTCGCGGACTGCTGCGGCGACCTCGGAGTCGATCGCGTCCCCATAGGGCGATTTGTCCGTGAAGGAGATGCGAAGCTTGCCGGGATCACGGCTGACTTCCTGCGAGAACGGCCGCGCCGGCGGCGGCGCAATGTACGGGCTCCACGGCTCCGGACCGTGGATTGCGTCCATCATCACGGCGCTGTCGCGCACGCTGATGCTGACGACATGCGCGGTCGAAAAGCCGCTCCAGCCTTCGCCGCGGTCGGGACCGACCGGATTGCGGGCCCGGCTCGGCTTCATGCCGAACACGCCGCAGGCGGAAGCAGGGATGCGGATCGAGCCGCCGCCATCGCTGGCATGCGCCACGGGCAGGATGCGCGCGGCGACAACGGCGGCGGCGCCGCCGGAGGAGCCGCCTGAGGAATGCGCGAGATTCCAGGGATTGCGGGTCGGCCCGAACAGGCGGGTCTCCGTGGTCGGCATCAGCCCGAATTCGGGGCTCGAGGTCTTGCCGAAGATGGTCACGCCGGTTTCGAGGAAGCGCTGGGTGAGGGTGCTGCTGTGGTCCGCGACAAAATCCCGATTGACGCTGGCGCCGGAGGTCGTGCGCGTGCCCTGCAGGAGATCGAGGTCTTTCAGCAGGAAGGGCACCCCCGTGAACGGCCCGTCCGGCAACCCTTTCTCGATCTGCTGCTCGGCATAGTTGTAGTGCTTGACGACGACGGCATTGATCTCCGGATCAACCCTGGCCGTACGGTCGATCGCTTCGTCGAGCAGTTCGCGCGCGGTCACCTGCTTGTCGCGGACCAGCTCGGCGAGGCCCACCGCGTCGTAATTGCCGAATTCCTTGAAAGCCATATTCCACACCTAGAGCCGAACGGCGCACCTTCGGGCGCGCTTCGTCCCTATCCCTTTTGTTGGAGCACGCCCCTTAGAAGAACCGGTATCCACGGGTCATTGCTCGAGTGACGGGCCGATCGTCGTCGGCCCGTCCGAAGATAGACGGTTTTAGCGGATTAGTTTAGCACGTCCAGGTTGACCACGTTCTGGCGCAGGGGCGCGCCGTCAAGGACGCTCAGGATATTGCGTGCGGTCTGCTCGCTCATCCGGTCGACAGCCTCGATGGTGACGCCGGCAACGTGCGGCGCCATGATCACGTTCGGCAGGCTGTGCAGGGGCTGACCGACCGGCGGCGGCTCCTGCTCGAACACGTCAAGGCCGGCGCCGGCAAGCCTGCCCGACACCAGCGCGTCGTGCAGCGCCTTCTCATCGACGATGCCGCCGCGGGCGGTGTTGATGAGGTAGGCGGTCGGCTTCATAAGCCTGAAGCGCGCCGCGTTGAACATGCCGATCGTTTCAGGTGTCTTCGGGCAGTGGATGGTGATGAAATCAGCACGCGGCAGCGCCGCGTCGAGATCAGTTACCGCCTCGCAGCCGGCGGCCGCGATTTCGCTGGCCGGCTTGTAGGGATCATAGACCAGCACCTTCATTTCCATCGCCAGGCACCGTTTGGCGGTACGGGTGCCGATGCGGCCGAAGCCGACGATCAACACCGTCTTGCCGTAGAGATCGAAGGGCAGCACGCCGAGCCGGTTCGCCCAGGTGCCGTCCCTGACCACGGCATGCATTTCCTGCGCGCGCTTGGCCAGGGTCAGCATCATGAACAGGGCCTGTTCGGCCACCGACGGCGAGTTTGCCGTGCCCGCTACCATCAGTGGCACCTTGCGGCGCGAGAGCGCGGGGACGTCGACCGCGTCGTAGCCGACGCCGATCCGCGTCACCACCTTCATGTCTCCGGACGCATCGAGCTCTGGCTCACCGAAAGGGGTAGGGCCAAGGGCGACACCATGTACCGGCGCATGCTGCTTCAGCAGGGCCTCGAAATCCTTGGCGGTGATCAGGTTGGGAAATTCGACGAGTTCGACGTCGTCCCGTTCGTTGAGGAGAGCCCGCGCTCCCGGTGAGAGTGTCTGGGTGACAAAAATCTTCTTCTTGTTGGTGGCCATTTCCTGCCCTTGGCTATTGCATCTCGCGCCGTCAGATCGTGGTCCGATTCCATGGAATCGGACCATGATCCTATCTCTATATTTAAGCATGGCCTTTTCGGAAAACCGGTTTCCACTTTTCCCCGCCATGCTCTAAAGGACGACGCCGGTCACCTCGTTTAGCAAATGCATGTTGTTGAGGTCCACAGCCAAGCGGAGCGGGGCGCCATCCTGCGCGCCGGCATTGGGATTGACCCGGCCGCAGATCTGGGTGCCTTCCAGGGTGAAATAGACCAGGGTTTCCATGCCCATCGGCTCAGTGACGTCGAGCACGGCGTCGAACGGCTCGATCCCAGGCTCGGTATGCGGCCGGGCCTCGGTGACGTGTTCCGGCCTCATTCCGAGCAGAAGCTTTTCGCTGCGCGGCACCGCCTGGTAGCGGGCGGCACGTGCCGGCGGCACCGGAAAGGCAAGGCGGTCGGTCAGGCGCACATGCAGCCGGCCGCCGACATCCTCGAGCCGGCAGGGCACGAAGTTCATCGCCGGCGATCCGATGAAGCTGGCGACGAAACGGGTCGCCGGCTTGTGATAGAGCTCGTTTGGCGTGCCGATCTGCTCGATGCGGCCGTGGTTCATCACCACCACGCGATCGGCGAGCGTCATGGCCTCGACCTGGTCGTGAGTCACGTAGACGGTGGTGGTGCGGACCTTCTGATGCACCTTCTTGATCTCGATCCGCATCTGCACGCGCAGTTTGGCATCGAGATTCGACAGGGGTTCGTCGAACAGGAACACCTTGGGATTGCGCACGATGGCGCGGCCCATGGCGACACGCTGGCGCTGGCCGCCGGAGAGCTGCTTCGGCTTGCGGTCGATCAGGTCGGTGATGTCGAGCATGCGCGCGGCTTCCGCCACCCGGCTCTTGATTTCGGCCTTGGGATAATGCTTCAGCCGTAGCCCGAACGACATGTTCTCGGCCACCGTCATATGCGGGTAGAGCGCGTAGTTCTGGAACACCATTGCGATGTCGCGGTCCTTCGGCGGCACGTCGTTGACGATGTCGCCGCCGATCGTGATATCGCCGTCCGAGATGTCTTCCAGTCCCGCGATCATCCGCAGCGTGGTCGACTTGCCGCAGCCGGATGGGCCAACCAGCACCACGAACTCATGGTCGGCGATGTCGAGATCGATGCCGCGCACCGCTTCGACCTCGTCATAACGTTTCACGACTTTTCGCAGCGAGACTTCGGCCATGCGTTCAACCCTTTGTCGCGCCGGCGGTCAGGCCGGCAATGTAATAGTCCATCAGGAAGGCGTAGATGATCAGTGGCGGCGCGGCGCCGAGTAGTGCCCCGGTCATGATCTGTCCCCAGTTGAACACGTCGCCCTTGATCAGGGTGGTGATAATGCCGACCGGCAGCACGAGCTGGTCGGTCGAGGTCGTGAACACCAGGGGATAGAGGAACTGGGCCCAGGAGACCGTGAAGGCGAAGATCGTCGCCGCGATCAGGCCGGGCAGCGCGACCGGAATGAAGATTCGCGTCAACGTCTGGAACCAGGACGCGCCGTCGATGATCGCCGCCTCATCCAGCTCCTTCGGGATCGAGGCGAAATAGCCGATCATGATCCAGGTGCAGAACGGCACCGTCAGCGTCGGATAGATGATCAGCAGCACGTACCAGCGGTTGACGAGCTGAATACCCGTGTAGTCGCCGAACAGCGCGAACATCTTGAACAGCGGGATGAACAACAGCGTGTCCGGAATGAGGTAGGTCAGGAACACGCCGGTCGCGAGCGTGGCCGAGCCCCAGAACTTCATTCGCGCCAGTGCAAAGGCCGCCGGCACGCTGATCAGCATGGTGATGGTCACCACAAAGATCGAGACCCAGGCCGAATTCCAGAAGAAGCGCAGGAACTGGTTCGATGTCAGCAACCCGATGTAGTTCTCAAGCGTCGGATGATACACCCACCATGGATTGGTCGCCGCCGAGATCTCGGCGCTGCTCTTCAGCGAAGTGATGAGCATGTAGAGCGGCGGCGTCAGCGACAGGATCGCGAACAAGATCAGGAAGAAGTACGACCAGCGCAGCGCCCAGGCGCGGTCGCGGCTGATGCTGCCATATTTGACCTTGCGGGTCGGTCCGGCCTTGTCGACGGTGATTGCGCTCATCAGGCTTCGTTCCCCCGCTTGGAGACATCACGCAGGATGAATATCGCGGCGACCGCGAGGATCGGCACCATGAACAGCGAGACGCTGGCGCCGAGCGGAATGTCGCTGCCCTCGATGCCCACCCGGAACGCCCAGGTCGCGAAGATGTGGGTATGATCGAGCGGGCCGCCGGCGGTGAGGATGCGCACGATGTCGAAATTGGCGAAGGTCACGATCAGCGAGAACAGCGTCGTGATCGCGATGATGTTGCGCATCATCGGAAGCGTCACATACCAGATGCGCTGCCACCAATTGGCGCCGTCGATCGCGGCCGCCTCATAGAGCTGTTCCGGCACCGATTTCAACGCCGCCAGATACATGATCATGAAGAAGGGGGCGCCGTACCAGACGTTGACGAGGATCACCGAGAAGCGCGCCCAGTTGGCATCGCCCGTCCACGGGATCGGCCCGATGCCGAAGAGGGCTAGCGTGTAGTTGAAGGCGCTGTACGACGGATCGAACAGCCAGAGCCAGGCGAGTGTGCTCATCGCCGGCGGGATCACCCAGGGCACCAGCAGCATGCCGCGCCATCTGCGCTGCTTGTTGGCGGGAACATTGTGCACGAAATGCGCGACGATGAAGCCGATCAGCGCCTTGAAGATCACGGCCGAGATCGCGAAGATGCAGGACTGCTTGACGACCAGCCAGAACGTGTCGCGCTTGAACAGGAACTCGAAATTGCCGAGGCCGACGAACTTCGTCATCGACTTGTTCAGCGTCGCCAGATGCAGGGAGTAGAAGGCCGGATAGACCACGAGTACGGCTATCAGAAGAATCAGCGGCAGCGTCATCAGGAACGCGACGGTCGACTTGCGCTTTAGCGCCTTGTGCAAACCGTTGCGTCTGCGCGCGGCTTTCGTCGCCTGAACGCGGTTCTGTTGAAATGCGACATCAACCATGATGCATTTCCTTGGCGCGGATGGTTCTTTAAACGAAAAAGAGCGAGGGCAGCTGCAAACGATGCGTCCCTGGCGGCGGCCGCGGCCACCGCCAAGCGATGCATCTCACGTCAGCTGCGCATGAAGCCTTCACACTCGCCTTCGGCCCAAGCGAGCGTCTTTTCCATGCTTTCACCTTGGTAGTACCTCAGGCACATCTTGGTCAGCGTCGCCTGGAAGTAGATCTGCTGCGCGATCTTGGGCGGAGCCGGTGAAGCCGCGATCGACAGCGTCTGGTGATTGTAGGGATTCGGGTAGTGGTAGAGCGTGCCCTTGGGCGGGCCTTCCTCCTGCCAGACTTTCAGCGTCGTCAGCTTTTCGTAGGCCGGGAGGTCATAGCCACCGCTGGCGACCACCATCTTCTCGATCGAGTCCGGCTTGGACAGCTGGACCAGCAAGCTCTTGGCGGCTTCCTTGTTCTTCGAGAACGACCAGATGCTCCAGAAGAAAGGCAGATAGGGCGCAAAGCGGCCTTTTGGCCCGGCCGGGAAGCCATGGGTCCAGCACTGCTCGGCCACCTGCGGCGCATCGCGCTTGGCGACGGCCCAGGCGCTTGGCGGGTTCATGATCAGAGCGCCCCTGCCGGAGACGAGCCATTTGTTGTTGGAGGCGTCGTCCCATGAGGGGACGTCTGGTGGCAGGAAGGCGAGCAGTTTTTTGTAGAATTCGAGCGATTGGCGCACCGCATCAGTCTTGACCGTAAGATTGCCCTTGGCGTCGACGAGATGCGCACCAAAAGACTGGAAGATCGCGCCGGCCGTGTCGACATTGTCGCTGGTCTCGCCGAGCCCGATGCCGAACGGCACACCGGCCTTGTGACAGGCCTCGGCCGCCTTCAAGAACGTATCGAAGGTCCAGTTGTCGGCCTTGGGCGGTGAACCGGCCGGATACATTTCCTGCACGTCAATGCCGGCGTGCTTCTTCATCAGGTCGATACGCGAGCAAGGACCCTTGATCTGACTGCCGACGGAGGCGGGGACGCCAAGCCACTTGCCGTTGGCCTGACCGAGGTAGGTGACGGTGCCGTTCACGTTGCCGTTCTGCTTGATGAGCGGCTCCATGATGTCGTTCACGGGTTCCAGCAATTCGGCATTTGCATGCGGCCACCAGGTCGGCATCTGGAAAATGTCGTGGCCTGATTTTGCCTGGGCTTCAGCGGCAATCGTCAGGATGTTCTTGTTTCCTTGGCTAGGAATGTAGTCGATGGTGACCTCGACCTTCTCCTTCTCGGCCCACTCGTTGACGATCTCGGTCGAAGCCTTGTTGGCGCCTGGCACCCAGTGATCCCAGAAGGCGATCGAGAGCTTGCCTGCGGCATATGCGCCGCGGATGTAAGGAGCCGTAATCAGCGCTGCCGATGACAGCGCTGTAGCCGCAACAAATTCTCGTCGAGACAGCTTCTTCCGTGACATGGCGTTCCCTCCCTGGTGAGCCGACGGTCAAAGGCTTGCGAATTCTCGTTTTTGTTTTTTGGCTCGCCGCATTCGAGGCGACGGGGCGATTTCCTTGTAATAGATCAGAGCAGAATTGTTGGCGCCTGTCGAGAAACCAGGTGCATGCTTTCGTAGAACTAACGTTGTGTACAAATCGCAGGCAGTCGCATCTGTTAATCTTCGCGCTATGCTTGCAGCAGGGCGCCGGCGAGAATCGTTTTGCGGCGCACGCGAGCGGCCGCAGACCCGCGAAGTCCGCGGTCGGGGTCTCTCGCAGCTTTTCGCCTTTGGCCCGAACGGGCGCGACGGTAGACCTGCTCACAGCGAGAACTATAAAGTCCGAAAATGGCGGCGCTTCAGCCGCAATCGAACGTCAGACTGGAAACCCACGATCGATCATGGAGACTCCGATAATGCCAAGCCTGGTATCGAAGCTGCGTGTGCGCTTGAGGCTCTGCGCCATGCTGGCGGCGGCGGCCATCCTGTGCGTCAACACGCCGCCGCGCGCGGAGGCGCAAGGGTTGGTTCAGGGCGTCCAGCAGGGCGCCCGTGAAGGCAGCAAGGCCGCTGGGCCGGTCGGTGGCGTGTTGGGCGGCGCGATCGGAGGTGTGGTTGGCGTGGTCACCGGGGTGACCGGCGTGCTGACCGGCACCAACCCTGGCAGCAACCCGGCGCCAGCCGACAAGCAAAGCGCTCCAGCCAGGAGCAAGGCCGCAAAGGCAGCCAAGGACAAGGCCGCCAAGCAACCGGCGCAGATGCTGACCCAAGCAGGCGTGCCGCAGCTCACGGCCGAACAGATCGTCTCCAACAGCGACTCCAACATCGAGCGGATCAAGAAGGAGCTGAACCTCACGCCGGAGCAGGAGCAGCATTGGGCGGGCTTCAATAGTGCGATGCACTATCTCGGTCACAACGGCGCCGATCGCGTGAACCTCCGCGTTGCCCGCGCCAAACGCGACCCGCCGGACGACGTCATCGAACAGATGCGCAATGAGGCCCAGTTCCTCAACGACCGTGCGGTCGACCAGCGCAACGTGGCCGATGCCGCCGAGCCGCTGTATGCGAGCCTCGACGACAAGCAGAAGCAGATCTTCATCAATGAAATGGTCCGCTTGAGCCACGAGCGGGGGCTGGATTGAGCGGAGGTGCGTCTCGACGGCCGCCACGAATAGCCGGGCAACCATGCCCTGGGGTAGGTTGAAGGCGCGGCACCCGGCTATCCTGCCGCAGCGGCGCGGCCCCCTCAATCGCCATGCAATGTTGAAGAAACGCCGGCCGATTCACGCCCGACTTATGGCTGATTGAAGGTCTTGTCGGGAACCCTTTGGTGCCACGCCATAAATGGCTTCGGCCAGCACGCAGGCTGGCCGATCGCATGGTCCGAAAAGCTGCAGCCGCGGAAGGCTCAGGCCTTGGCGAAATTGAGTTCCACGCCGACGCCGTCGGGGTCATAAAGGAAGAATTGGGTGTCGCCGGTGCGCGGCACGATGCTTTCGCGGAACTGGATGTCATGCTGCCGCAGACGCCTGCGCACGCCGTCGACGTCGGTGGCGGAAAAGGCGATGTGGTCGAGCCGGCCGGTGTCCTCGTATTTTTTCTCGGTGCCGCGGACCACGATGCCCTCGCGGGGCTTGCGGGTGCCCATCAGGTGCACGGTGGCGACGCCGCCGGAATAGAGCCAGTAGCCCGGGAAATCGAGCGGCGGGCGGTCGCCGTTCTCGAGACCCAGTACGTCGCAATAGAAGTTCTTGGTCTTCTCGAGATCCTGGGGTTCGATCGTGAAGTGCTGCAGTGCGCCAAGCGGCATGATGTTCTCCTGAAAGCTAGACGAAGGTGAGGTCGCAATCGGCACCCATCATCCAGGCACCGACGGTTTCGAAATGGCTGAGCCGGCCCTGCAATTGCTGGGTCACGGTGTGGATGTCGCGGAAGCGGCGCTCGAGCGGATGCCCTTCGAAGATCGCGGTTGCGCCCGCAGCATTGTAGGTGAAGTCGACCGCCTCGCGCGCCTTGTGGATGGCGTGAGTGGCGGCCATGCGGATGGTGATCCGCTGCTCGACCGTAATGTCGTTGCCGGCAATCAGGTCCTTCCAGATGTCGGCCATCGACTGCAGCACGAAGCCGCGCGCGGCACGCAGATGGACTTCGGCTTGGGCCAGGCCGGACTGCACCACCGCGTTGTCGCGCAGCGGGCTTTTGGCGCCGCGCGGCACCTTGTTGCGCGCCACATCGACGAAATTGTCGAGCGCACCGCGGGCGATGCCGCAGGCGACGCCGGCAAAGCCGACCTGGTAGCAGGTGCCTGACCCCATCCGGTAGAGCGGGCCGCCCTCGCGGCGTTCGCGCTCGAATTCGCGGGTGATCGAATAGTCCGCGCGGACGAAGAAGTCGCTCAGCGTGAACTGGTCGCTGGCGGTGCCGCGCAGGCCGACCGTGTTCCAGATGTCGGTCCATTCGACGTCCTCGGTCCGCACCAGCATGGTGCGCTCGATCTGCGCACCGTGGGCGTCGCGTTTCGGCGAACCGTCGGCCGCATAGACCGGGCAATGCGCGCCGAGCCAGGTGGCGTGTCGGCCGCCGGAAGCGAACGACCAGACGCCGGTGACCCGGTAGCCACCGTCGCATTCGACCGCCTTCACCCTTGGGCCGGGACCCCAGGCCAGCACCGCACGGGCATCGCCGAACACCGCTTGCGCGACCGGCAAATCGAGATAGGCGGCCGCCATCGCGCAACCGCCGGCCTGGCTGAGGCACCACGCCGTCGAGGCATCGGCCTGCGCGATGGTCTCCATCACCTGGAAGAAGGTGAGGGGATCGGTCTCGATCCCCTGTGACGACCGCGGCAGCAACAGGCGAAACAGCCTGGCGTCATGGAGCTGGTCGAGCAGCGCCGGCGGCAACCGGCGCGTTTGCTCGATCTCGTTCGCAGCCGATGCAACCAGCGGCTGGACAGCTTTCGCGCGGGCGATCACGGCTGGATCGCCCACAAGTTCAGCAGACGTCGCGATCATGGGTCGCCGTCCTTCAGGCTTGCCGAACCGACGCGGCCGCCGCCACGTCGTCTCCGGCCGTCAGCTCGCGATCGATCTGTTCGATCGACTTGCCCTTGGTCTCGATGCCGAGGAAGTAATAGACAAGGCCGGCCATCAGGAACCAGCACCCGAGATAGACAAAGGCGGTCGGGATTTGCGTCAGCGGCACGTCGGGCTTCAGGTAGTTGCTCGAGCCGACGATCAGCGCGAGGCCGACCGGACCGATGATCTTGCCGATGCCGCCGAAGCCATAGGCCGAGCCCATGCCGGTGGTGCGCAGATGCGAGGGCCAGACCTCGGCCGCGTAGGGCCCGACAATGGCAAAGCCGCCATCGGCGAAGAAGAATGCCAGGGCCAGGAGCAGCCAGAACGCCGAAACGCCGAACAGCGTCGCGTCGTAATGATAGCCCGCGATGATCGTCAGCGCGCCCGCGCCGAAGCCGAGCAGGCCGCCGGAGGTCCGCCGTCCCAGAAGCTCCGAGAGAAAGGAGAAGGAGATGCGGCCGAGGAAGCCGGAGATGCTGAGCAGGATCATCATCTTGGCGGCTTCCTGCGGCGTCACCTTCAGGATCAGCACGAACAGCGCCGGCGCCCACAGGGTGATGCCATACACGCCGGTCTGCGCGCCGGCATTGCCGAGCCAGGAGACGATCAGGCTGCGCGGATATTTGAAGAGATCGAGCCAGCTCGTCTTGATCACCGGGCCGGCATCGGCCGCCGTCGGCAGCGGGAGGGAGGACGGCTCGACCTGCAGCGCCCAGGCGAGCGATTTGCGGGCTTCCTCGTAGCGGCCCTGGCGGCACAGCCAGCGCGGGCTCTCGGGAACCCAGAGCCTGACCAGCAACACGAGCAGGGACGGCAGCACGCCGATCGCGAACATGAGCCGCCACTGGTCGGAGCCCATGAAGGCACCAAGGACGGCACCGAGCCCGACGCCGAGCGGGATCACGCAGGTGACGAGGCCGCCGACCCAGCCGCGCTTGTGCGAGGGCACGAACTCCTGCACCAGCGGCAGGTCCACGCAATAGAGCCCGCCGACACCGGTACCGACGAAGAACCGCAGGACCGCGAGATAGATCCAGCCGTTATCGGGGGTGAAGTACAGAAGGCCCGTGGCGATGGAGAAGTTGAGTACGGTGCCGATGAACACGATCCGGCGGCCGACGCGGTCGGCGAGCCATCCCCAGACATAGGCCCCGATGATTGCGCCGATGCCGGAGCTCATCAGCACCGTCGCCGACTGTCCGAAAGTGAGCTTCCACGGTCCGATCAGAAAGGCGAGCACGAAGCCGATCAGGAAATAATCGAAGAATTCCAGCGCGTCGCCGATGATGGCAGCCGAAAGGATCTTGATCTGGTTGCCGGACAGACTCCTCTGGCGATCGAGAATCTCGAACATGGCGTTTCCCCTTGGCGCCTGTTCATTTTGATTCAAGCGGACGTCGCGCCATCGCCCCGCCTATGGGCAGCGAAGCTATCCTTGAGCCGCGGCGAACGGCAAGCCCACCGGCGCGCGGGGCACATCTGCGTTGTGACAATGAGACGATGCATGCCGCTCTGCACAATCGCATATGCGAGAGCGGGGAGTGTTAGCGCTTGAGCAGGGTCTTGAGTTTCTTGTCCAGCTCTTCGTAGGACATCGCGCCCATCCATCGTTCGCCATTGACGAAGAAGGTTGGCGTGGCGTCGACCTTGAGCGTCTCCATTGCGTAGCGCTGGTCGGCGGCGATCTTGTCGAGCAGCGTCTGGTCGGTCTCGCAGGTTTCGACTTCCTGGTCGCTCATCCCGTTGAGCTTGCCGACGAGGAATAGCGTTTCCTTCGTTTGATCCATCAGGCGGGCCTGCTGCTTGAACAGCGTCTCGATGACGGCGAAATGCTTTTCCGGGTCGTCCTTGCCAATGCAACGCACCAGCATCGAGGCGGCCGCGGCCTTGATGTCGAGCGGGAATTCGCGAAACACGAACCGGACCTTGCCGGTGTCGATATATTTCGAACGCAGCATCGGAAAGACGTTCTCGCCGAATGCCGCGCAATGCGGACAGCTCATCGAGGCATATTCGGTGATCGTCACCGGCGCCTTCGGCGAGCCGATTGCGATGTCGGGCAATGACACGGGCTTGGCAACGGCGGCAGCGTTCGCGCTTTGCGCCTTCGCCTCCCGATCCATCGGCGGAGCAAGGAACGCAAGCAGGAGAATGAACCCCAAGGCGGCGCTGGTCGTGTGATTGAGAACAGGCAAGGAAATACTCCGCGAGTGATGCCTTTTCCGATGATAACCCGGCAGCCAGCTATGCCTGAGCCAGCGGCAGGCCGAGCCGGCCGATGCCGGGGAACTTCAGGGCCGGGCGACGGATATCGATGCCGAGAACTCCGCCGAGCAAGTTCAGCTCGATCCCTTCGATCCAGCCGATTGTCAGACCGAGATAGCCGCCCAATGTGGCGAAGACACCGGTACGTGACGCAGTGAGGCCAAACCACTCGCCCCGGTAAGGATAGTCCTTGCCGATCGCCGTCGGCGGCAGCACCGCCTGCAGCTCAGGGACGGCGTCGAGCGTCGCCTGCACAAAAGTGTTCGAGTTCGGACCTGGCCAGGCGCTGTAATCGCCATAGTCGCGAAATCTGTAATTCTCGATAACCGCCCTGATCTTCGGGATCAGCGGCTCGGCGCTCGCGCCGTCCACACTCACGATTGATTCCGGTACGGCGCCGAACCATCGGCCGTCGGCTACGAATCCGTCGGCCCGGATCGGTGCCCCCCACGCCGTGTAGTCATAGCGGCTGTAACGCGGCGCATCCCGTTCCTTGACCACGATCCAGGTGTGGACCGCGAAAATCCCGCGCCAGCGCACAGTGCGCGCAGCATAGACGCGGATGACGGCGTCCGGATGTTCTGAGGCTTTCGGCAACAGGCCAGCGCTCGAACGGTCGGCCGTCTGCCAATTGACGCGCCTGTCTCCGAGCAAATAGGTGACGGTCGAAAAGCCAAGCGGAACGACAATCAGCAGGATAAGGGTGACCACGGATTTCTTCACAGGGGGACATCGGCGGAGGGGTGGTCATCCCGATCTAAGCATTCCGGCGTGCCGGAACCAGAGCGGGCCAGCGGGCATCAGTATTTCTTCATTTCGGAAGCGAAGCCGACCCACAGCGCGACCGAGACCAGGCCGAGTGCGCCGAGCAGGACAAATGTCGGCGGGAAGCCGATCCATTGCGCGATCCAGCCGCCGAGCGCGGGGCTCAGCGAGGCGCCGACACCCTGAACGGTGATCACCGCACCCTGTCCGAGATTGATGCGGCCGGTCCCGTTCAGCGAGCGGGCGACCATTCCCGGGACTGCGACGCTCTGCAGGCCGGTGCCAATGCCGTCAAGAATTTGCACGGGCAGCACGCCCCACCATCCCGTCAGGAAGAACGCCAGGACGCCGCGCACGGGCAGCACCAGGAAGGACGCGAGCAGCACCGGCCAATAGCTGCGGCTTTCGGCCGCGCGCATGCCAACGATCGAGGTCACGACCATGACGGCCTGCGCGATCACGATCGTGGTCGCCACGAAATCCGGCCCCTTGGCATAGCCGTCGGCAACCGCCGCCAATCCATAGAGCGGAATGATCGCGGCATTGCCGAGATGAAAAGCGGCCAGCGCCACTGCGAGGACGAGCAGCGGCTTGTGTCTGGCCAGCACGGTGAAGCCGCTTGGCTGGCTCTCCGGGTCATCCTCTTTGCTGCCGCGCGCGGCGTTGTTGTCGATGGCATCAGGCGGGATCAGGAGGACGCAGGCGATCGCAATGGCGCCGAAGAGCGCGGCCAGCAGGAACACGGCCGTGTAGCCGTATTTCCAGCCGAGATAGCCCGATGCGGCCGCGCCGACCATGTTGCCGGCATGGTTGAAGGCCTGGTTTCGACCGTTCTGCCGGTTGAAGCCTTTCTGCCTGACGATGCCGAGCGTGATGCCGGTAACCGCGGGAACGATGGCGGCGCCGGCAAGCGAGGTCGCGATTTGCGATGCGGCGACAGCCCAGAAGTTCTGCGAGAGCAGAATGAGGGCCGAGCCGATGACGACGGCGACGCCCGGCACGATCACCCAGGCTCGCTTGTGCCGGCTTGCATCGATGAAGCCGCCGATCGGGGTCGTGATCAGCATGCCCGCGACGTTGCCAATCGTCATCACGGTCCCGATCCAGCCGCTCGCCCAGCCATGCGCCTGCAGGAAGACGCCGACGAATGGCCCGATGCCGGACTGCATGTCCGCCATAAAGAAATTCAGAGCGAGCAGAGGCCACAGCCGCGCCGCCTTGTCCGATCGCTCATTCTTCTTGCTGACACGCATGGCAAGTAGACTCGTGGCCAGTTAAGCGATTACCAGATGATTCTCCGAGACCGGCGGCGGGCTTGTGCCGCGGCGGTCGGAACAAAGCGTGGGATCATGAATTTGAAGGCGATGGTTCAAATCGACGTTCTTGAAAAACCGATCGAACGCATCAAGGAAACCTGCGTGATGATGGGCATCACGGAGAAGTTCGAACGCGCGCTTCCGGAGCTCGAGACGTTCCTGGAAGGCGAAGTGGCGAAAGGCGAGACCCGCGAGACGCGGCTGACTTACGAGGGGCTCTGCTACCTCAAGCAGATCTTCTCGAGGGGATAGGCGCGCTGCGCAGGGGAAGGTTTTCACGATCGGTCATCGGAGGATGGTTAGCGCGGCTTCGTTATCCGCCACGGGAGCCGTCGCAAATGTTTTGGACTTGGCATCAACGTGGCGCGGTAGGGATCGTTCCCGATCACCGTCCCGGCTAGCGCCACATCCCCCGCATCTTGGCGCGGATGTCGACAGGCGCTGCACGACCTGCCGGCCCAGTGGTCGCCGGGCGAGCGATCGGCCAGACGGTGCGCTCGAACAACGGCACCAGCCTTTCCGGAATGAACCGCGTGCGTGAGGCGTACATGTGCCGGTCGCCCTTGGCGCTCTGGCCGTGCACGAAGAAGCGCTGCGGCAGGATCAGGTGCAGATCATCCTTGGCGCGGGTCATGGCGACGTAGAGCAGGCGGCGCTCCTCTTCGAGCTCGGCGCTGGTGCCGGCGCCGAGATCCGACGGCATGCAGCCGTCGACGACGTTGAGCACGAAGACCGACTTCCATTCCTGTCCCTTGGCGGAATGGATCGTCGAGAGGATCAGATAGTCCTCGTCAAGCAGGGGCGGACCGGCCTGGTCGCTGGTCGCATCCGGCGGGTCGAGGGTGAGTTCGGTCAGGAAGCGCTCGCGCGATGGATAGCCGCTCGCGATCTGCTCGAGCTGGACCAAATCCGCGCGACGGACCTCGGCGTCCTCATGGATGCGGTCGAGATGCGGCTCGTACCACAGCCGTGCCCGTTCGATATCGGCGGGCCATTCGGAATAGCGGAGGTTCTCGATCGCGCGGACAAATCCCTTCCAGTCTTCGCCGGCGCGTGGCGGCGAGGGCAGGGTGCAGAGTGCGGCAATCGGATCGGCAGTCTCGGCCATGCGGTCGAGCACCCGCTGCGCCGAACTCGGGCCGACGCCCGGCAACAGATGCAGGATACGAAAACCGGCGACGCGGTCCCGCGGGTTCTCTACGAAGCGCAACAACGCCAGCATGTCCTTGACGTGGGCGGCATCGAGGAATTTCAGCCCGCCGAACTTCACGAAGGGAATATTGCGGCGGGTGAGTTCGATTTCCAGCGGACCACTGTGCGAGGAGGTGCGAAACAAGACGGCCTGGTGCTTGAGCAGTGCGCCTTCCTCGCGGTTCGCCAGGACCTGCTCGACGATGTAGCGGGCCTGATCGGCCTCGTCGCGGACAGCGGCGAGCTGCGGCTTGCGCGACGATGTCCGCTCGGTCCAGAGATTCTTGGTGAAGCGCTCCTTGGCCAGTGCAATCACGCCGTTTGCGGCCGACAGGATCGGCTCGGTCGAACGATAGTTGCGATCGAGTGTGATGATCTCTGCCCTCGGCGTAAACTGGTCCGGAAAGTCCAGGATGTTGCGGACCGTGGCAGCGCGGAACGAATAGATCGACTGCGCGTCGTCGCCGACGACCGTGAGTCCGCTCCCTCCGGGTTTCAGCGCGAGCAGGATCGACGATTGCAGGCGGTTGGTGT
The DNA here is from genome assembly GCF_000426245.1 of Bradyrhizobium sp. Ai1a-2. GTDB lineage: Bacteria > Pseudomonadota > Alphaproteobacteria > Rhizobiales > Xanthobacteraceae > Bradyrhizobium. Next base: position 211,263 of record NZ_AUEZ01000004.1, read on the forward strand.
CTTGGTATTCGTCGACCATGACATGATCGAAACGGCCGCCAATCTCGTCGGCAAGCGCAGCGTCGGTCACCATCTGCGCCCAATAGAGCAGGAGGTCGTCATAATCGAGCACGTTCTGCTGCTGCTTGGCGTCGACGTAGGCGGCGAACAGCCGCTTCAGTTCGCTCGCCCAGCCCGAGCACCAGGGGTAGAACGTGCCTAATACGCCCTCGATCGGCGTCTCTGAATTGACGCAGCGGGAGTAGATCGAAAGGCACGTGCCCTTGGTCGGGAAGCGACTCTCGGTTTTGGAGAAGCCGAGGTCGTGCCTGACCAGGTTGATGAGGTCGGCGGAATCCTCGCGGTCATGGATGGTGAAGGCAGGATCGAGCCCGATCCGCTCGGAATATTCCCGCAACAGCCGCGCGCCGATGCCGTGAAAGGTGCCGGACCAGGTGAGAGCGTCGGTCATGACGCCGGCGTTGTCGCCGAGCACGCGGCGAGCGATCCGTTCGACGCGCTTGGTCATTTCCGCCGCGGCGCGGCGCGAGAAGGTCATCAGAAGGATGCGGCGTGGGTCAGCGCCGCTGACGATCAGATGCGCGACGCGGTGGGCCAGCGTGTTGGTCTTGCCTGATCCGGCGCCGGCGATCACCAGAAGCGGCGCGCCAATGGTTCCATGCGGCCCGACGCCGTGCTCGACGGCGCGCCGTTGCGCAGGATTAAGCGCTTCCAGATATGTGTCTTTGCTGTCCGCGAGCACGAATCACCCCGGAGAAAGCTAACAGATGTCGAGCCAGTGCGGATGAACGTCAGTGGCGGGAGCCAGAATTAGATTGACTTTGGCTACGCCCGTTGCACAACCGGGTCATGGGTGACGTATCGAGTTCCGACACACCGCTGAAGGCGACGTTCAAGATCAAGCTGAACGGCGAGACGGTCACGATCGCGACCGTCGGCCAGGCTTACCGCTTCATCACCAATCTGAATTCGGTGGAGTGGATGGAATTTCGCACGCTGCATGATGAAGCAGTCAGCGCGCTGGAGAAAGCCGCCGACAACGCGATGCTGGCGATCCCGGCGACAAATGCGCTGCGCGCTCTGTTCGTGCGCGCAAGACTCCTCTGAAAGGAACAAGACTCCTCTGAAAGGAAACGGGCCGCCTGGCCCCGTATCGTCGGCTATCCTCGCCGAGAAATCTCGTTCCGGCACGGCGAGGGGCTCTCACCATCGGCTAGAACGAATCCGCCAGGGCTATTTCTGCCTCGAGCGCATGAATGCGCCGCTCGGCTTCATCAAAGCTGAGATCTCGCGCGTACTGCTTGGGCTGGTAGGCCTCCTCCGCAAGACCCTTCAACTGCAATGCCTGGGCGCGGGTCATTTGAGCGCTGGCGCGCTCGCGCACCCCGCCGTACTTCACCATCGGTGTCCTCATGGGTCGGCCTCGTGGTCTCAAATCCGTGACTTGACTTTTCGTTCTATTTTTGTTCTAACAAATCATGGATAATAGAGTCAATGAAATTCGTCGCAAGATCAGTACGTTACGGGACGAGATGATCGTCGTCGAGGGCGTGATCCGCGACCAGGTCAATCACGATCACGATTGCACGGAAGCGGCGTGCCGGCTGCTTGCCATGCGTTCGGAGATGAGCGTGCTGATCGGTCAGTGGAAGGCTGCCGGTGGCAGCGAGCGGCTCCCAGACGTCAGAGAGCACCTGAAACGCCAGCCGGCTGCGCGACCGAAGAAGGATTGAGCGCCTCGCGAGCGGAGCCGCGTTTGCGGATCCGTACGCATGGAGTTGCGCGACAGCATGATAGCGTCGCGCCCGTTTCGAACCAGGAACGGACGTCGTTTCCGCGCGTTTTCATCGCGAGGAGACCATGACTGAGCCCTTGTCCATATTGATCGAAGATTCGGTGCAGATCGCCTGGGATTTTCTCGAGCGCACCGGTGAACTCGAAGATGCCGTAGTCGCGAGCCGCTTTCTCGTGGACGATATCGAATTGATGGTGCTGCGGGGAGAGCGGCGGCGCCTTCTGCTGTCGAACAAGGCGATCGACGACTATCGGCGTTTCAAGCACAAGCGCGCGATGCAGGTCGGGCGGGAATTTGCGACGTTTCACCGGGTGGATTGATCTGGTCGCGGATTGATCTGGTCAGGCCGAGCAGTTAGAGCGTTTTCGAGCGAAGTGGACATCGGTTCGCGTAAAGAAAACGCGTCAAAACAAGAATCTAGAGCTTCGGTTCTGATCCAATCAGAACCGAAAATGGTCTATCCGATCTCTGGCAGCCGGAATGATGCGGCGAGGATTTTGCGTCGCGTTGCCCGATGCTTCCGTTGGTGGGAGCGTCAATCCAGCACTGTCTCGGAAAGAGAGGGGGACAGCCGCGAAAACCCCCGGTGACGACCCTCGAGCAGAGCCTCCATGCCACGGCGGTGCAGCCACAGCAGGCCGACGGCAAGCTGGCGAAGATCGTTGCGGTCGGCGCCGACGGGAAGCCGGCGTGCACGGCGCAGCGCGTCGGCCGCCTGTTGCTCCAGTCGTCCGTGAAGAATCGCCCAAGCCATTGATGTGGAGTCGATTTTTCGGTCGTGAGGGGGTTTGAGATTGCAAGCTTTCGGGGTTTGACGCCGCAAAAGCTTGCAAATCTGCATTTGAGGATACCGCCGAATCGCGCGTCGTGATTCCCTCGGTCTGACCGGAGGGGACGATGAAGCCAAAGGAACGACGCGACAGCGGACAGGCCGATCTTCTGCGCTCCCGGCTGGACGCGATCCTCGACATGGATCATGCACTGGTAAAGCTTTCG
>NZ_AUEZ01000005.1 GCF_000426245.1 Bradyrhizobium sp. Ai1a-2
CCTGATCGAGGGACTGCCTGCCGAGGTCATCATGGCCGATACGGCCTATGACGCCGATCACTTGCGCCAAGCCATCGCCGCCAAGGGAGCGCTGGCCGTCATCCCCAACAACCCGTCACGTGCGCTCAAATATCCGCTCGACAAGCATCTCTATGCCCAGCGTCATCTCGTGGAATGCTGCTTCTCAAAACTCAAGCAGTTCCGTCGCGTCGCAACCCGCTTCGAAAAGACCGCCCGAAATTACCACGCTGTTGTCACCCTCGCAGCCATCGTCTTATGGCTGAGATAAGTGTCCACACCACCTAGAGCATCTTCGGTTCTGATTGAATCAGAACCGAAGCTCTAGCTTCTTGTTTTGACGCGTTTTCTTCACGCGAACCGGTATCCACTTCGCTCGAAAACGCTCTAGGGAGGATCGGTCATGAAAACGTCCGCACTGTTGTCCTGCACTGTTATGTTGACCCTGCTCACGATCGTGCCCTCGATGGCACAGCAGGCGACTGGTGCTGCGGGCTCGCCCAGCGCCACGACCACGATCGACGGCAAGCAACTTCCGCCGCCCGATCCGACGTTTGGCGGTGTGATCAAGAACGACGCGCTGCAATCGAGGCCCTGGTGGGCGCCGCGCATCGTCCCGCCGCAGGGCGCGCCGAACGTGCTGCTGATCATCACTGATGACGCCGGCTTTGGCGTTCCGGGCACCTTTGGCGGTGTCATCCCGACACCGACGATGGACCGCATCGCCAATGAGGGCCTGCGCTACAACCGTATCTTCTCCACCGCGCTGTGTTCGCCGACCCGCGCGGCGCTGATCACCGGGCGCAATCACCATTCTGCCGGCTTCGGCGTCATCTCCGAGCAGTCGACCGGCTTTCCGGGCTATAACAGCATCATCAACAAGGACAAGGCGACGATCGGCCGGATCCTGCTCGACAACGGCTACGCCACTTCGTGGTTCGGCAAGGATCACAATACGCCTGCGTTCGCCGCGAGCCAGGTCGGCCCGTTCAATCAATGGCCAACCGGCATGGGCTTCGAGTACTTCTACGGCTTCGTCGGCGGCGATGCGAACCAGTGGCAGCCAAATCTCTTCCGCAATACGACGCAGATCTACCCGTTCGCGGGCAAGCCGCCGGGCACCTGGAATCTCGTCACCGCGATGGCCGACGACGCCATCGACTGGATGACGCGCATGCACCAGACCGATCCGTCCAAGCCGCTCTTCATCAAATATGCGCCGGGCGCCACGCATGCGCCGCACCACCCGACCAAGGAATGGGTGGACAAGATCAGTGCGATGCACCTGTTCGACGATGGCTACGAGAAACTGCGCGAGCGCATCTTCGAGAACCAGAAGCGGCTCGGCGTGATCCCGAACGACACCAAGCTCGCGCCGTGGCCCGGCAATATCCTGAAGCCATGGGACCAGCTCAGCGCGGAGGAGAAGAAGCTGTTCATCAGGCAGGTCGAGATCTTCGCCGCGTATGCGGCATACAACGATCACGAGATCGGCCGCGTCATCCAGCACTTCCAGGACCTCGGAAGGCTCGACAATACGCTCGTCATCTACATCAATGGCGACAACGGCACCAGCGCGGAGGGCGGGCCGCTCGGCACGCCCAACGAGGTCGCGTTCTTCAATGGCCTGAATGAGCTGCCTGTCTATGTGCAGATGAAGTTCTACGATGTCTGGGGCACCGAACAGACGTACAACCATATGTCGGCCGGCTGGTCGTGGGCGTTCGACACGCCTTTCGACTGGTTCAAGCAGAACGCATCCAGGCTCGGCGGCATCAACCAGAACATGGTCGTGTCGTGGCCGGCGGGCATCAAGGACAAGGGTTCCTTGCGCGAGCAGTTCATCCACGTGATCGACGTCGTGCCGACGATCCTCGAGGCCGCCGGCATTCAGGCCCCGGATTATGTTGACGGCATCAAGCAGGCGCCGATCGAGGGCACGAGCTTTGCCTACACGTTCGACGGACCGAACGCCAAGGTGCCGTCGCGCCACCAGACGCAGTACTTCGAGATGATGGGCCAGTGGGCGCTCTACCACGACGGCTGGATGCTGAGCACCAAGGTCAATCGCGCGCCCTGGCAGGCGTTCGGCCCGGCCAACCCCGATCCGCTGAACAACCAGGTGCTGCAGCTCTATGACCTGAGCAAGGACTTCAGCCAGTCCGACGATGTCGCGGCCACGAACCCGCAGAAGGTCGAGGAGATGAAGGAGATGTTCATCGCCGAGGCCAGGAAGTACCAGGTCTTCCCGCTCGACGCATCGGTCGCTGCGCGCATTATCGCGCCGCGCCCGAACATCACGGCCGGCCGCACGGAGTTCGTGTATACGCGCCCGATGACGGGATTGCCGCAGGGAGACTCGCCGCAGCTGCTCAATGCGTCCTACACCATCGCCGCCGACGTCGACGTGCCGCAGGGCGGCGCGGAGGGCATGATCCTGACCTCTGGAGGGCGCTTCGCCGGCTACGGCTTCTACCTGCTGCAGGGCAAGCCGGTGTTCCTCTGGAACATGGTCGACCTCGAGCGCATCAAGTGGGAAGGCCCCGATGCACTATCGCCGGGCCGGCATATGGTCGAATTCGATTTCAAGTACGACGGCATTGGCGTCGGTACGCTCGAGTACAACAATTTCAGCGGTCTCGCACAGCCCGGCACCGGCACGCTGAAGGTCGACGGCAAGGAGGTCGCCACGAAGCGGATGGCGAAGACGCTGCCGATGATCCTGCAGTGGGACGAGAGCTTCGACATCGGCTCCGACACGCTCACCGGCGTGAACGACGCCGACTACAAGCCGCCGTTCCCGCTGACCGCCAAGCTCAACAAGCTGACGATCAAGGTTGACCGCCCGCAACTCTCGCCCGCGGACATCAAGACCCTGCAGGCGGCGATGCGAGAGAAGGCCAAGGCTGATTAATGCGAGAACGCATCAGCGAATGCAGAGGCTCAAACGAAGTCGATGTGCTTGTTCAGCGGCAACTCGCGGATGCGCTTGCCGGTGGCAGCAAAGATGGCGTTGGCGAGCGCTGGAGCGGCCGGAGGAACCGGGGGCTCGCCGATGCCGCGGATCGCGCTGCCATTGTCGACCGCGCGCACTTCGATCGCCGGCGCCTGATTGAGGCGCAAGCCCTGGTAGACGTCGAAGTTCGTCTGCTCGGCGGCGCCGTCCTTGAACGTCAGTTCGCAATTGACGGCGTGGCCCAATCCCCAGATCACGGCGCCCTGAACCTGGTTCTCGAAATTCACGGGGTCGAGCACCTTGCCGACATCGGCGGCGACGAACACCTTGTCGATCCGGATGCCGCGCGGCGTGTTCGAGACCTCCACGACCTCGGCCACCGGCACGCCGAATGACAGCGTGAACGCGATGCCGCGGCCACGGTCCTTGCCTGTAGCGCTGCCCCATTTCGACATCTCGCCCACGGTCGCAAGCACCCTGCGCGACGGCTCGTGCCAGCACAGCCGGATCAGCTCCTGCAGCGGATCGGCGCCTGCTGCATGCACCAACTCATCGAGGAAGCCGTTGTGCAGGAAACCGTTTGCCGACGCTCCGACCGAGCGCCACGAACTCACCGGCACCAGCTCCGGCACGCGATATCCGGTGACGCGATAATGCGGAATCCGGAATGGCTGGTCCCAGGCGCCCGCCACGATGGCGATATCAGGCCCGAAGGTCGGCATGTGCAGCCGGCCGATCTGAGAAGCTGTCACCGACGGACAGGCAACCTTGAGGTCATAGGCTTCGACCTTGCCATCCCTGACCGCGCCGCGCATACGCGCCATGCCGAGCGGACGCGGGAAGTCGTGGGTCATGTCCTCTTCGCGACTCCAGGTCATCTTGATCGGAGACCCGGGATGCGCCTTTGCGAGCTCGACCGCCTGGCGAACATAGTCGTCCTCGAGGCGTCGGCCAAAGCTACCGCCCGACATCAATGAATGCAGGTGAACCTTCTCAGTCGCAAGTCCGCTGACTTCGGCCGCCGCCGCCACCAGGAACAGCGGCATCTGCGTGGCCGTCCAGATATCGAGCCGTCCGTCCTTGAGCTGGACCACGGCGTTCATCGGCTCGAGCGGCGCATGCGCGAGATATGGCACCTTGTATTCGGCCTCGATCACGCCTCCGCCCTGCAGCGCGGTCTCGATATCGCCCTCATCCTTGAACCGGCTATCCTGGCGCTCGCCGGTGAAGGAGGCCGCGACCGTCTCGAACATCGCCGCGCTGGAGGGAGGATAGGGCGCCGGTCCCCAATCGCATTTGATCAGCTCCGCCGCCTTGAAGGCGCGCCAGGTGTTGTCGGCGATCACGCCAACGCCGCCGGTGATCGGCACGACCGCAATGACACCCCTCGCCTTCTCCGCGGCGCTCGCGTCATATCCCTTGATGCCGCCGCCGATGCCGGGATTGGCGCGGACCGTCGCATAGACCATGCCAGGCATCCTGATATCGATGCCGAAGGTCGCCGTGCCCGTGGACTTAGCGACGATGTCGATGCGCTGCATCGGCTTGCCGAGATAACGCCACTCCGACTCCGGCTTGAGCCGGACCTTTTGCGGCGGCTCGATCTTGGCGGCCTCCGCTGCCAGCGATGCGTAGCTCAGCATCTCGCCACGCGACGTGATCACATTGCCATCCCTGGTCTTCAACTGGTGCTTTGGAATTCCAGTCCGAATCGCTGCCGCCTGCAACAGGACTTCGCGCGCGGCCGCTCCGGCAATGCGCATCTTCTCATAGGCATCGGCAACGGACGACGATCCACCGGTGATCTGCAACCCCAGGAACTTGCTCACGGCATCGCCCACGACGCGCGTGGAGCGCGCCTTGAAACTAGTGTCGGTCGCCGGAACGGGAAGGCCCTCGGCGGCGGCGATGCCGTTATAGTAAGCGCCGCTCGGCGGCCCGAAATCGATCCTGATGTCGTTCCAGGCGATATCGAGCTCTTCCGCGACGAGCGCGGCAAGCACCGACGCGACGCCCTGCCCGAGATCGGCGCGTGGCGTGATGATGGTGACGCCGCTCTGGTCGATGCGCACGTAAGGCGTCAGCGCCGCCTGCCCATCGCCAAGGTCCTTCAGGAGCGGATTGATCGGCTCGCGCTTGTAGGCATAGACGCCGAACGCGACGCCCCCTGCGATCGCCGCAGCGCCGATCAGGAAAGTGCGCCGTGCAATGGTGCCGAGCCGGCTCATGTCGGGCGCCCCTTGAGCTCGCGCGCCGCAGTCTTGATCGCGGCGCGGATGCGCGGATAGGTGCCGCAGCGGCAAAGATTGCCGGACATCGCCTCATCGATATCGTCGTCGCTCGGATTGCCGTTAGCGCTGAGCAGCGCGGCAGCCGACATGATCTGGCCGGACTGGCAATAGCCGCATTGCGCGACCTGGTGCTCGACCCAGGCCCGCTGCACCACGTGGAGCGCGGTCGGCGTGCCCAATCCTTCGATCGTGGTGACATCGGCTTTGACATCGCCGACCGGCAGCGAGCACGAACGCACCGGCTCCCCGCCGACATGCACCGTGCAGGCGCCGCACGACGCGATGCCGCAGCCATATTTGGGACCCGTGACGCCCAGCATGTCGCGCAAGACCCACAGCAGGGGCATCTCGTCTTCGACGTCAACCTCATGCGTCTTGCCGTTGACGATGAGCCGCATGCGACCTCCGGAACCTTATGCGATGACGATCCTTCATCGCACATGCACCTCTTCTCTGCCATTCACGTCAGAGTGGCGGCAGCCTATGCCAAAGCCGTGGCTCTATCATAGCGGTTCGGGAGGCAGTTCACACATGCGTGTGCGCTTCGCGGCATCACGCCGCATGCGCGCCGGGGGTCGACGATTCCAATCCCGCTCGCGGAAGCGGAATGGAGTAGCCCGGGTGGAGCGAATGCGTAACCCGGGAACGCTCGCAAGTGCGGATGCAGATATCCCGGGTTGCGCGTTCCGCTCCACCCGGGCTACGAAAAATATCAGGCGCGGCGGCGTTGCGGCGGGGTGCCGTTGGCGTCCCAGTTGCTCCAACTGACGCTGGCGAGGCTTCGCCCGTCGGTGGCCAGCGGCCGCTTGGTTCGCCGTTCGTAATCGGCGATGCATCGCTCCGCTTCGGTGATCTTGCGCTTCAATTCGCCGATCGCCTGCTCGGTTTTGCGGTTGAAGGTCGGGATAGGGGCGCCGCCGAACCGGACGATCTCCAATTCCTTGAGCGCGGCGCGGTTCTTCCTGACCTGCGCCCGTTGCCAGGCGATATGGCTATCGCTGTCCGCCGTCATCGTGCAGCCACCATCTTGGATCGTTCCATTCCGTTGGGCACTTCGATATCGACCTCGAGCATCGAGACAAACTTGCCGCGATCCATCTTGACCACGACCTTCTCCGGATCGAGATCGACATGCTTGGAGACCACTGCGAGGATTTCGGAGCGCAGCAGTTCCAACAGTTCGGGCGCGGCGCTGCCGCCCACTCCGCGCTCATGCGCAAGCAGGATCTGCAGCCGTTCCCGCGCGACCGGCGCGGATGCGGAGCGGCCGCCGATAAGCCGCAGGAGATTCATCATGCCGCCCTCCGTCGTAATAGCCTGTTCATCAGTCCCTTGCGTTCAACCGGCACCGTCATGGGCACCGTCTCGCCCATCAGGCGGCGCACCGCATCCATATAGGCGCGGGACGGCGCGCTGTTCGTACTGTTCAGCGTGACCGGGCAACCGACATTGGATGCGCGCAGCACGTCCTGGCTTTCGGGGATGATGCCGAGCAAGGGCGTCGCAAGGATTTCCAGGATGTCGTCGATCGAGAGCATCTCGCCGCGCGAGGCGCGCGCGGCGTCGTATCGGGTGACCAGGAGGTGCTTCTCGACCCGCTCGCCCCGCTCCGCCTTGGCGGTTTTCGAATCCAGCATGCCGATGATGCGATCGGAGTCGCGCACCGAGGAGACTTCGGGATTGGTGACGATGACCGCCTCGTCCGCATACCGCATCGCCAGCGTCGCGCCGCGTTCGATGCCGGCGGGGCTGTCGCACAGGATCCAGTCGAACTTGCTCCTGAGTTCGTTGATGACCCGCCGCACACCTTCATCCGTCAGCGCGTCCTTGTCGCGGGTTTGCGATGCCGGAATCAGCCACAGATTCTCCAGGCGCTTGTCGCGGATGAGCGCCTGTGAGAGTTTGGCGACGCCCTGCACCACGTTGATGAGGTCGAACACGACTCGCCGTTCCGCGCCCATCACGAGGTCAAGGTTGCGCAAGCCGACATCGAAGTCGATCACGACAACGCTTTGTCCGGCTTGCGCAAGAGCCGCACCGAGCGCAGCCGTCGACGTCGTCTTGCCGACGCCTCCCTTCCCAGACGTCACGACCAAAACCTTGGCCATTTTCTCTCCTCCTTTGGTCGATCAATTCAGCGCTGTGATTTTGAGGGCATCGTCTTCGAGCCACGCCTGGGCCGGCCGGCTGCGCAGGCTTTCGCCGATGTCCTCTGCGGTCTGGTAGTAGCCATCGATTGCCAGTAGTTCGGCTTCGATCCTCTGGCAGAAGATCCGTGCCGATGAATTGCCGTTGATGCCGGCCATCGCCCGGCCGCGCAGCGTTCCATAGATGTGGATGGAACCGCCGGCGACGATTTCGGCGCCCGAGCCGACCGAGCCCAGCACGGTGACGTCGCCGTCCGCGAACACGATCGACTGGCCGGAACGCACCGGCTGGTCGAGCAGCAGCGATGTCTGTTTCGGCTTCGCCGGCTTGGGCTGCGGCTTTTGCGGCTCAGATTGCGGGAGCCCGCAGGGCCGGCCGCCCGTGAGCAGCGGCGGCAGGCTCTTGGTGAGATGGTCGGGGCTGACGCCCTCGATGCCGAGCACGCGGATATTGCGCTGCTCGAGGTTCGCGACGAGATGCTGGATCGCGCTCTGGCTGAGGTCCAGCGCCGAGAGGTCAAGCACCACCGGCTTGCCGACGAAAAATCCGGGCGAACGGGCAAGCGTCGCGTCGATTTCCCCGAGCCAGCCCACGATCGGGACCACCGGGGTAAACACGAACGCAACGTAGGATCGGCCCCGCATGCGGACCAGTTGACGGTTTGACTGCACAGGTGCGTCCATCGCGGCCGACTCAGCTCCTTTTCGAATGGTTAATGATCGGTAGCCATGGTTAATCATCCGTTAACGAGCCTGTTATTCCTTGGAAAAAGGTAAAAAAGGCCCGGCACGGGGAGCGGAAGGCAGCACCATGACGACAGGCAACGGCGAATCAGACGGCGAAACAGTGACCCGCCGGGGCCGGCCCCGATCGGAGAAGACCACCAGCGCCATCCTCGAGAGCGCCTATGCGCTGATGGCCACGACGGGGCTCGCCGCGACCAGCATCGATGCAATCGCCCGCCGTTCCAGCGTCTCCAAGATGACGATCTACAAATGGTGGCCGTCGCGCGAGGCGCTGCTGATCGACGCCTTCCTCAACCAGGCCGCGCAGCTGCTGCCGCTGACCGGCTCCGGGGCTCCCGCCGCCCGCCTCCGGCGTCATGCCGCAGCTTACACCGAGGCGCTGCTCGGCGAGTTCGGCAAGGTCCAGCTCGCGGTGATCTCGGAATGCATTTCGAAGACCGGCTCGGCGGAGCTGTTCTATGAGCGCTATCTCAACTTCCGCAGGGATGCCCTGGTCGCGCTGATCGCAGCCGCGCAGCAGGACGGCAGCAGCCGCGCCAGCGGCGCGCCGGAGGATCTCTACGATGCGATCTTCGGCAGCCTGTTCTACCGCTATGTCTTCGGCATCAGGCCGCTGTCGCCGGCCTTTGCCCGCAACCTCGTCGACACCATCCTGGCGCCGCAACCAGATGTGCCGGACGGCAGCCAGCGTTCGAGCGCTCCGAAGCGCCGGAGTTGATCGCGCTCAAGCCACCCTCAGGCCTCTTGACGGCGCTGCCGCCGGAACCAGGCCCATGTCTCCCGCGTCACGGCGCGATAGCCCCTGCCCCGGAACACGATCTGGCCGTCGACGATCCGGTTCAGTTCGGGCAGCGCGTGAAAGGGAACGGAGGGATAGGCGTGATGCTCGACATGGTAGGGCATGTTCCAGGCGAACCACCTCATGATCGCGCCGGTGTAGGTGGTGCGAGTGTTATGGAAGGCGCTGCGCGTCCGCTCGCAGCCGGTATGCTCGGCGTAGAGATAGGGACGCAGGATGAGTTGGCCGGCAAGCATCGGCACGATCCAGACCCAAAGCAGGATCGGCGTCGACAGCGCGATCGAGAGCATCAGCAGCAGCGCGTACGCAGCGACATAGAGGCGCGCTTCGCGGACCACGATCGCCCGCTTGTTCTCAGGCACCCAAGGCGCCGTGACCTTGCCCGTGAACGCGTGCTTGAGCATCAGCCTTACGCGAACAGCGAACTGCAGCAGGCCGGAATAGGCGATCGCAAGCTGCGTATCCGATTTGGGCTTGGGACCGACGATCAGCTCCGGATCCCGCTCGGGGTCCTGCGTGTAACGATGATGGTCCCAGTGAAACAGGCAGTAATATTCGTAAGGCAGCACGATTGCGAAGGCGGACAGATGGCCCATCACGAGGTTGATCGCGCGGGTCCTGAAGGCCGTCTTGTGGGCAGTCTCATGCACGATCATGAACAGGAAGGCGACGAAATAACCCTGCAGCGCGATCAGCGGCAGCGCCCAGATCAGGCCGTAGCGCGAATAAACCAGCCAGATCAGCGCGCCGACCACCGCGATCGCACCATAGTGGGTGGCGGCGCGCACCGCACCCAACAAGTCGGAGCGCGCGGATAGTTCGCGGAGCATCGCAGGCGTCGGCGGTTTCGGCCGTGCGGTCGTATCAGGGATCGCGGTGCTGCTCATTGTGCCTCGCCTCACTCGTTCCAAGCATCGAGGATCATGGTCTTCGGCGTCAATTAACTGTACTATTAGTACATTAAATCGGCTGTCGCCGCAACGGGGCCCGAAGCGCAAAAAGATTGCAGCGGTGAGCACACGCTGTGCAGACGCGAACGGCATGGCGCTGTAGCCCGGGTGGAGCGCCAGCGTAACCCGGGGACCGCTGGTAAACGTCGATACGACTGTCCCGGGTTGCGCTTCGCTCCACCCGGGCTACGCAGATCGTCACCGCGAGCCGGCGACGGTGCCGTAGCGCAGGCCCTTTTCCTTGAGCCAGCGGCGATAGGCGACGGAGGAGCTGTCGGCGCGGGTCGGGATCTCGGCGCGCGGTTCGAGCGGCAGCCGCAGGGGACGCTGGTTCTCGACGATGATGCGGTCCTGCGAAAAGATCACCTGCTCGAACTTCAGCATATCATTGTAGGCCGACTGCTCGTCGACCAGGAACATCACCGGCTGGGCGCGGCACAGCTCCTCCTCGATCGGCTGGATGAACAGCGCGATCGCATCGAGCCGCGAGGAAGCCGACGGGCACACCCGGTAGAGCATCACCGTGAACGGCGACGGCACGCGATAGGTGAGCTGCACGAAATCGCCGGCGGATTCCGTCACCGCGATGCGCGGCTGGAAGAAGCGGCAATTGGTCGCCCAGACCTCGTCGACATCGCGGCGGATCTCGCTCTCATAGGTCGGCACTTCCGTATGCGGCACGGCACCGAGGATGTCGTGATGGACGTAAGGAAAATGCGCCATGTCGAGAAAGTTCTCGATCACCCGCGGCGCGGAGGTGCGGAGCCTGACCCAGCCGCACATCACAAAGCGGCGGTCCTCTTCCGCGGCTTCAGCAATATCGAAGATCTCCCGCCGCGGCTGGCCAAGCGTGGTCCAGAGGCAGCCATAGCGCTCGCGGGTCGGCAGCGCCGCGGCGAGTGTCCCCGCAACGATCTCCCGCACGCGCGGCGCGCCATCGGCGTCGCGGTCGACGACCAGATCCTGGCCGAGCAGGCGCGTTGAGCGCGGCGTTGCCGTCACCTCCGACAGCGTCTCGATCGCGTACCATTCGTTCAGCGCGACGGGATCACTGGTCTTGGCCATCACCTGCCCCGTCAAACCGCGCCGGTCCACTGCACCGAGCCATGAACGTGCTGGGCGAGCCAGGCGGCGCGGCGCGCGAACAATCCCGGCGCCACCTCGTGAACGTGATCGATCAGCGCGCGCAGATCGGCCGTCTTCAACTCGCCGTCCTCGACGACGATCCGGCCGCCTATCATGGTCAGCGCGACATCGCCGCCGCGCACCGCATGCACCAGATTGTGCTGCAGGTTGAAATAGGGTCCGTCGCCGAACAGCGGCGTCATCCGCGGCGTGTCGGTCCGCACCGCGATCAGGTCGGCCTTCTTGCCGATCTCGAGCGAGCCGATCTCGTGGTCGAGACCGATGGCGCGGGCGCCCATGATCGTGCCCATCCTCAGCGCGGTCCAGGAATCCAGCGCGGCGGCATTGAGCGATTTCAGCTTGCCGAGCAGCGAGGCCGCTTTCATCTCCTCGAACATGTCGAGATTGTTGTTCTCCTTCTCGCCGTCGGTGCCGAGGCCGACGGCAAGGCCGGCCTGCAGCATCGCCTCGACCGGCGCGATGCCGCTGGCGAGCTTCATGTTGCTGACCGGATTGTGCGCCACCGAGACGCCGCGGCGGGCGAGCAGCGCGATCTCGGAATCGTCGAGCCAGACCGCATGCGCGATCATCGCCCGCGGCGTCTCCAACAAGCCGAGATCGTCGAGCACAAACATCGGCCGCTTGCCGTAGCGCTTCTCGAACTCGGCGACCTCGATCGAGGCCTCGCTGCAATGGGTGTGGAATCCGGTGCGGTGGCGCTTCGCCATTTCGACCGCGCGGCGCTGCGCCGCCTCGTCGGAATAGAAGAGATGCTCGAGCCCGACCCAGACGGAGATACGGCCGTCTGCCTTGCCGTGCCAGCTCTCGATCATCCGTTCGTTATCATCGAGCGTGTCGAAATAATTGTAATCGGGATGCTCGCCGACATAGGGCACCGCGACGAGGCGATTGCCGATCGCGCTGGCCGCCCGCGCGCTGCCATCCATGAAGCGCCACATGTCGACGGTCGTCGTGGTGCCGGAGAGCACGCTCTCGGAATAACAGAGATAGGATGCCGCTTCCGCCTCGTGCGGCCGCAGCACGCGATGCATCGGGTTGATGTGCAATCGCAGCCAGTCCCACACCGGCAGGTGCTCGGCGGTGCCGCGCAGGAAGCCGGAATGCATGTGGCAGTTCACCAGCCCCGGCATGACCAGGCAATTCCGGAGATAGGTAACCTCGGCCGCGGGCTCGGCGGCGCAGAGCCCGGCGCTCTTGCCGACCGCGGCAATGCGGCCGTCGCGCACCAGCACCGCGCCGTCGGCGATGACGCGGTTGGCTCCGTCCATGGTCAGGACGAAATCGGCAGCGATGATCTGATCCTTTGCGTTCATGGCGACGGCTCTGCAGGTTTCATGCCGGTGATGAAATCCGCGGCGCGCTCGCCGATCATCACCACGGGCGCATGGGTGTTGCAGGACGGGATGATCGGGATCACCGAGGCATCCACGATGCGCAGGCCCTCGACGCCGCGCACCCGCAACTGCGGATCGACCACGGCGCGTTCGCCTGTGCCCATCGCGCAGGCGCCGCAGGCATGAAAGAAGGTCGAGCAACTCATGCGGATGAATTCGATCTTCTCGCTGCGCGACAGCGGGCGGTCGGGTGCGGCCGGCGCCGCGATAAGGTCGGCAAAGACCTTCGTGGCGGACAGTTCCATGATTGTGTCGATGCCGGCAATCAACGCTTCGAGGTCCGCGGGCTCGGCGAGGAAGTTCGGCTGCAGATCGATGGCGGCACCGGGTTCGGCACTCCCGAGCTGCATCCGCCCGACGCTGGCCGAGCGCATCAATCCCGGCGACATCGCGAAGATGTCGCCGGAGAGATCATAGCGTGAGGCAACGTCGTCGCCGGCGTGGCGACCCTGCACGACGAAGGCGTGGAGATCGGGCGCGGCGAGCGTGGCAGCACTCTTCCAGTTCATCATGCTGCCGCCGCCATTGTCGCACACCGGCCCGAGCGGCGCCCTGGCGCGGAAGTTCATGCCCATCAGCAGCGGATGGTCCTGAAGGTTCTCGCCGACGCCTTCGAGGTCGGCCGTGACCGATACGCCGAGCCGTGCCAATTCCGCTGCGGGCCCGATGCCGCTCATCAGCAGCAGCCGCGGCGTATCGATCGCGCCGAGCGCCAGGATGATCTCGGAGCTCGCGCGCGTCTCGATGATGGCGCCGTCGATGATCGCGTGCACCGCGCGGGCACGGCGGCCCTCGAAGGTGAGACCGATCGCGAGCGCGTCGGTGCGGATGGTGAGATTTGGCCGATCCATCACCGGCCGCAGATAGCCGCGCGCCGTGCTCCAGCGTTTGCCTTCGCTGACATTGAGATTGGCGAGGCCGGCGCCCTCATTGGTCGCGCCGTTCGGATCGTCGATCACGGGGATGCCGAGCTCGGCGGCGCCCGCGAGCATCGCGCGCGCAACCGGATGCGGATCGCGCGGACGCTCGATACGCAAGGGACCTCCGGCACCGCGATGGTCGGAAGCGCCGCCCTCCCAATCCTCGCAGCGCTTGAAATACGGCAGCACGGAACCGAAATTCCATCCCGTCGCGCCTGCTGCCTCCCAGGCGTCGTAGTCGGAGGGATGGCCGCGGTACCACAGCATCGCGTTGAGGCTCGACGATCCCCCGAGCACGCGCCCGCGCGGAATCGCAATACTGCGGCCGTTCAGCTCGCGCTGCGGTGCATAGCGATAGCCCCAATCGTAGGGGCCACCGAGCAGCGCGGTCCAGTTCGCGGCATCCTCGATCGCGGCAATGCCGATATCCGACGGACCAGCTTCGAGCAGCAGCACGCTCGCGTCGCTGCGTTCGGCCAGCCGCCGCGCCACCACCGCGCCGCCGGATCCGCCGCCGACCACGATGTAATCATAGGCGTGGAGGAGCGCGATCATAGCGTCGGAGCGATGCGCGTGGTTTCACCTCTCCCGCTTGCGGGAGAGGTCGCTGCGCGAAGCGCGGCGGGTGGGAGCTCTCTCCGCTCGCGAGAGCCTGAATCGTGGAGAGACCCCCACCCCAGCCCTCCCGCGCAAGCGGGAGAGGGAGCACAGCTTCGTCGTGGCGCTCGCCTCACCATCGCTAATTGTGCTCGCTCGGGCCCATGATGACGATGTTCTCGGTGCGCTCGACGTGGCGGACGAAGATGTATTTGTCCTCGCGCCCATCGCTGTGCTTGCGCTTGATGTCGGGCTGCACGGTGCCGGACACTTTTGCCACAACCAGATGCGGCTCCTGCGCCGCCAATCCTTCCGCGCAATGGCCGTCGAACTCCTCGACCGTGCGTGCGGTGTAGGCCCGCGTGACGCCCGCGCCGCGCGCGATCGCGGCGATATCGACGCGGCCGCTTGCGGTGTGCGTCGGCGGGCCGCCGATCGACTGGTAGCACTCGTTGTCCCAGACCACGATGAACAGATTGTGCGGCTGCTCGTTGCCGATGGTGGCGAGAATGCCGAGGTTGAACATCATGCCGCCGTCGGTATCGAGCGAGACGATGCGCCGGTGCGGCAGGCCGGCGGCGAGCCCAAAGGCCTGCGCGCTGACGCAGCCGAGCTGCTGCTGGAACAGGCTGGCGTCGCGCATGTGCGGCGCGGCGTTGTACCATTCGTCGACGCTGGCGCCGAGCGACAGGATCACGAGTTCGTCGGAGAGCCGGCACGCCAGCGCCTTCATGCAGTCGAACCGCTTCATCGCACCACGCTCCCGCCCAGCGCGACCGCCGAGTGATAATAGGCCGAATAGGACCAGCTGAACGCTTCGGCGATGGCGCGCTCGATCTTCTCTTCTTCAGTGACGATGCGATAGGGAATGCGCAGCGCGTTCAGCACCGGCTCCATGGTGATGCCGTGCGGGATCGCCCACCAATTGTTCTCGCCGAGCTCGCCGCGATAGCTCATCAGCATCACCACGGGGATGCCGGCGCCGAGCCCCATCCGCGCCAGTGGTTCGACCGAGGCGCGCAAGCCCGAATTCTCCATCACCAGCGCCGCGCGCTTGCCGGACAGGAACACGCCGCCGCAGATCGCCGCGCCCTCGCCTTCATTGGTGACGCGGATGGTGCGAATGTCAGGGTCGGCATCGAGCGCCGGATAGAGCTCCTTGAACAAAGAGTCCGGCAGATAGCAGACGATGCTGACGCCTGCTTTCTTCAAGCCGCGGATCACGGCGTCGACGGCAGATGGCTTCATGCGATCTCCTTTTCGACCAAGTTCTCAGGCGGGAGATGTTCTGAATAGGCCCTGATTTCTCACCAGCCTGATGCGCGCTGCGCAACATCTCAGCCGCCGGACAGGCCCTCGATTGCCCGCGTCAGCATGGTGGCGAGGCTCGAGGCCGCCTCCGACATGCCGGACTTGGCGCGCGACAGCAGCACCAGCTTGCGCGGCCGCAGTTTTGGATCGCGCAACGGCACGAACACCAAGGCTCCGCTCCTGATCTCGCGCTGGACGCCGATCCGCGTCTGCAGCGCGACGCTGTTGCCGCGCATGGCAAGGTCGGCCATGACAGTGATCGAGTTGGTCAGCGCCCGCCGGCCGAAATCGATCGATGAGCCGTTCAGCGCCTCCTCGATCGAAGCGCCGAGCGAGAGGCTGGCATCCGACAGCACGACGCGCTCGCCGGCGAGATCGAACAGCCGCAGTTCACTGCGGCCGGCGAGCCGATGCCCGGGATGCATCAGCGCGCCCAGATTCAGCACCGTGCCGGCGAGCCGCTGCGCGTTGCGCGGCGTCTTGATATCGAAGGCGATGCCGATGTCGCATGCGCCGTCGGCCACCGCATCGAACGCATGCTCCGATCCCATCACCTTGATGTCGACAGTGATCGCCGGATAGCTCTCCCAGAACGTCGACATCACGTCGAGCAACAGCCCGCGCGCGATGCTCTCGACGACAGCCACGGTGACGGTGCCGCGACGAAGGCCCTGGAGATCGTTGATCTCGGTGTAGGCACGCGTCATCTCGCCCTGGCTGGCACGCGTGCGATAAAGCAGGATCTCGCCGGCGCTGGTGAGCTTCAGCCGCTGGCGGATCCGCTCGAACAATGGCGTCTGCAGTTCGTCCTCGAGCTGGCCGATCACCCGGCTGATCGAGGACGGCGCCACATTGAGCACGCGCGCGGCCTGCCGGATCGAGCCGAGCTGGGCGACGAGCTGGAAATAATAAAGGCGCGTCGAGATCAGGCCGAGCCGGTGTGGATCCATCTTGCTATTCGAACAGCGGCGCCAGCCGCATTTCCGGCACCAGCACCAAGCCCTTGTCGGTGAGGCGGATTTCGGGGATCACCGACAGCGGGATCAGGTTGAAGCCCATGTAGGGAATGGTGCAGCCGGCTTCCTGCCATGCCACCTTCAATTCCTGCACCTCCTCGGCGACCTCGGTCACGCGCTTGTCGGAGAGCAGGCCTGCGATCGGCAGCGGCACCATCGCCTTCACCTTGCCATCGGCAACGACGCAAACGCCGCCCTGATGGTCCTTGATCGCGGCAAGCGCGACCTGCATGTCATCTTCATTGGTGCCGGCAATGACGATGTTGTGGCTGTCATGCCCCACGCTCGATGCCACCGCGCCGTGCTTGAGGCCGAAATCCTTGAGGAGACCATGGGCGACGTTGCCGGCCGATTTGCCGTGGCGCTCCACCACGGCGACGAAGCACAGGCCATGGCGCTCGAATAGCGGCTGCCAATCATTGGCCGGCTCGATCGCGACGCGGTCGTGGATCAGGGTGATGCCGGGCAGCGCGGTCCTGATGGCGTTGACCGTGCAGGCCTCGGTCGGCAGCGCCGGCGTCAGCTTCACCTTGTCAGGCAATTTCACGGTCGAATAGGCGGCTTGCGGATAGCGGTAGCGCTTCGACAGCGCGGCATCGAGCAATGGGGTAATCTTGCGGTTCTCGACCACGCATTCGCCGCCATACCAGGTGGCGCGTGGCTTGAGCGAATCGTCGAGCAGCACCAGGTCGGCGCGCCGGCCGCCGCCGAGGCCGCCGATCTCGCCCTCGGCACCGAAGCGCGTGGCGCCGTGCAGCGAACCCATCGACCACGCCTGTTCCGGCGACATGCCGGCCTTCACCGCCTCGCGCACCACCCAGTCGAGGCCGAATTGCAGGAGATCGTCGGCATCGCGATCGTCGGTGCAGACGGCGACGCGCTTATGCGACGCTCCGAGCTCGGTGATCGTGCGGATCGCCTGCGGCAGCGAGTGCCACGGCGTGGTCGGCGGACCGCCACGCAGGAAGATCCAGACGCCGGCTTCAAGCAGACCGTCAGCGATATCGCGGTCGATCGCCTCGTGGGTATCGGTGACACCGCTCGCCGCATAGGCGGCGACGAATTCGCGGCCATAGACATGGCCTGACACCGGCCGTCCGCGTTTGAGCGCCGCGGCAAGGATCGCGTGACTGCGCTCGTCGCCGAGCGTCACGGGGACGAAATCCATTTTTTCGCCGAGCGCCACCGCCTCCGGCCAGCGGTCGAACAGGCCCGCGATCTTCTCTGCCGTGAGATCGCCGCCGGCCGTCTCGAGTTCCGGCGAGGTGGCGGGCACCGTGCTCGGCACGGTCAGGAAGATCGAGAGCGGCGCCTCGCGCGCGTCCTCCAGCATCGCCTCGACGCCGGCGACGTCCATCACATTGCCGATCGCGTGGCTGTCGCAGAAGATCGTCGTGGTGCCGTTGAGCAGGGCCGCTTCCGCATAGGCGCAGGCCGTCACCATCGAGGATTCGATATGGATGTGCGGATCGACCAGCCCCGGCGCGATGATGCCGCCGGCAACGTCCCGGATCGCGGCATCGCCGCCGGCAGCCTTGTGCGCGCCGGCCGGCTTCACCGCGGCGATCCGCCCGCCCGCGATCCAGATCTCCCTGTTGTCGATGATCCGCTCCGAATAGGTCGAGAGCACGCGCGCACCCGTGATGACGAGATCGGGCGCTGTCCGCCCCGAGGCGACGTCGGCGAGACGGCGTGTCATGGTGTGGAGCGGTTGGACGGAGAAGCGGGTGAGCCCGGTCATGGCGGCCTCCTGTGGGGCGTTGCGTGATCGGCGTCAATAATAGTCGGAAATCCCCGGCATGGTCATGAACCCCGGTATCGCCCGCAGGAGGCGCATCCAGCGCCGCAGCGCCGGATAGGCCTCATGTTCGATGCCGAAATCGCGGCTCAGCGCGATTGCCGGGAACAACGCGAGATCGGCGAGCGACGGATTATCGCCAACGAACCAGGCGGCGCGATCAAATTCGCGTGCCGTCATGTGATCCTCCATCAGGCGAAAGGCGCGCCGCGCGGCAAGGCCCAGGGCCACCTCATCGCCTGGCTCATCGAACATCGCCAGCCGCCGCGCAAGGTAGGCGGCATGCAGATCGCGGCTCGCGAATTGCAGCCACATTGCGACCGTGCCGTGACCTTTGGGCTCCGCGGGCAACCATGTGTTACCGTCGTCATAGGCACGGGCGAGATAGGTCATGATCGCTTCCGCTTCGCTCAGCACGAATTCACCATTCGTGAGGATTGGCAGGCTGCCGCGCGGATTGAGCGTCATCAGGGCAACTGCGAGATGTTCACGGCCCGGCACCATGTTGACCGCGACCTTGCGGTAGGACAATCCGAGCACCGACAAGAGCAGCCGCACCTTGTAACAATTTTCGTCGAGTTCGAAGTCGTAGAGGGTGATCTCGCTCACGGCGCCACCCCGTGACGCAGTTCGCCGGCGTACCCCGCCGCTCCTTCGATCTCACGCCGCAAGGCTTCGCCCCAGGCGGAGACACGTTTCTGGCTGTCGCCGGAATGGACGTCGGGTGATCCGGCGATGACGATATGCAGTGCGGATTCCACATCGGACAGCGGCTGCACCGCGACCAGAATTTCGTCGCCGCCGCTCTTCAGCGAAGCCAGCGCATCGGTTCGCGACCGCTGCGTCGCGCCGCCGGCATCCTTCAACGACGGGCATTCGGCGAGAACGAGCGCGTCGAACACCTTGGCTGCCGAAGCATCGATATAGAGGCTGCGTACGGGCGTCACCGGCGCGCGCTCGGCAAACCCGATGTCCTGCGGCGCATCGCTATCGAGGTCGTCGTAGGCCCAGACGATGCCGAGACGCTCGATCGAAGGATAGGTTGCGACGCGGATCGTGTTAGGGACGGCAAGATCGGGATGCGCCGGAATGTAGCGGCATTGCGCCGAGGTGTCGTACTGCCAGCCGTGATAGAGGCAGGCGATATGATTGTCGCGCACGAAGCCGAAACTCAGGCGCATGCCGCGATGCGGGCAGCGGTCTTCCCAGACATGCGAGGTATCAGCGCTGTCGCGCCAGACCACGAGCTCGCGGCCGAACAGCCGCGTGCCGGTGGACGTGCCGCGCTCCAGCCCCTCCGCCAGCGCGACCGGATACCAGCCTGTCTCCATCAGCCCATCTCCGTCACGAACGCCGCAAACACGGTGCAAGACTTACACCGAGGCATTTTTCCGCTCGACATCCCGCACCAGGCAGTCGATCGGCCCAAGGCTGCACGCCATCTCGAACGCGTCGACCAGCGCCGGCTGTCCTGAAACCGCCACCTCGATCCGCTCAGGCGTCGCCAGCTCCACCATTGCATCGAGCTGCAGCCGCTGCGCGCGGTGGTTGACGAACGCGACGAAGCTCTCGACGCGAAACTTTCCGCTGAACACGATGACGGTTGCTCCCTGCATGCGCTTACATCCTGTGGTTCGATTTATTCGAGCGCGCCGCGATCAGGGCAAGCGGAAAGATTGCCCATGCATATCGTTTGAGCAGAGAAGCAGCGATCTGCTTGTTTTTTAAGGCATCACTGCCGAACGATGTTGCGCTGGCTCGATCACCGCAATCGAAAAAAAGCGCCTATGCGAAACAGGCAGCGACAGACAGGCTGAATGTGCGCAAGCGTGCGGGATGGCCGGTGATGCCGCCGATGCGCGGGCTGCGGCATGGACCTTGCTACGGAAATCATTCGGTAACCGAGCGCCGACACGCTGTGTCGGCGGTCGGCTTTGCCCGGAGGCTCCGGCTGGTCTTGGCCACGGCAACCATCCGCAAAAGAACACGGGCTCCAACACGAGGCTTAGCTCAACATGTCAGACCTCCGCCATCTGTCCCGCCGGCGCCTCCTGAACCTCGGCGCCGCCGCCGGTTCCTCGCTCCTGCTGCCGCCGGGCTTGATCCGCTCCGCGCACGCCGCGGCACCGCTGCCGGCGGTCGCCGAGAAGGACGCCCTCATCGCCTTCGGCCATACCGGCCCGGTGACCGACGAAGGCTGGACCTGGAGTCACGACCAGGGCATGAAGGCGGTGAAAGCGGCGTTTCCGCAAGTGAAAACGGTGTTCGTTGAGAGCATCCCCTACTCCGCCGATGCGACACGCACTTACCGGCAGTTCGTCTCCGAGAATGCCTGCATGGTGTTCGCGACCTCGAACTATGGCGACTTCCTCTACGACGTGGCGAAACGCTCGCCGAAGGTCGCGTTCTACGAATGCGACGGCCGCAACCCGCTCGACAATCTCAGCACCTATTATGTCGCGCACTGGTATCCGACCTATGTCACGGGTGTCGCCGCCGGCCTGATGAGCAAGAGCGGCAAGCTCGGCTATGTCGCATCCTTCCCGGTGCCGTCGGTGTTCTCCGGCACCAACGCGTTCCTGATGGGCGCGCGATCGGTCAATCCGAACGCGACCATGCAGGTCATCACGATCAATTCATGGTTCGATCCGCAGGCCGCAACCCAAGCCGGCACCGCCCTGCTCGACAATGGCTGCGACCTCCTGTTCGGCATCATGGACGAGGCCGGATATCTGCAGGTCGCCGAGAAGCGCGGCGCCAAGGCAGTGATGTGGAACACCGACATCCGCCGCTACGGGCCGAAGGCCTACATCAGCTCGATCGTCATCGACTTCAAGCAATACTATGTCGGTGAGGTGAAGAAGCGGCTCGAAGGCACCTGGACGCCCTCCAGCACCATCCTGCCGATGGGCGCCGGCGTCGACCGCGACGCCTGGGGCGAGAGCGTGCCTGAGGACGTGCGCAAGCAGGCGGACGCCGTGCGCGAAAAGATCCTCGGTGGCTGGTCGCCCTTTGTCGGCGAGATCAAGGACGCCAAGGGCAATGTGAAGCTCGCCAGTGGCAAGCGCATGAGCGAGGCCGAGCTCTACAACTGGGATTGGCCGATCGCCGGCATTTCGGGGCTCTGAAGCGCTGTCGTGATGGCGATGCCTGATGTGACCGAGCGACCCCGGCCTGCCCCCGGCACGCCGCCGCTCGTGCAGCTCCGGGGCATCGCCAAATATTTTCCCGGCGTCGTTGCCAACCAGGATGTCGACCTCGAAGTACGGCCCGGCGAGATCCACGCACTCCTGGGCGAGAATGGCGCCGGGAAATCCACGTTGATGAACATCCTCACCGGCATCTACCAGCCCGATGCCGGGGAGATCATCATCGACGGTTACCTGAAAAGCTTCGCCTCGCCGGTGGAGGCCATCGCAGCCGGCATCGGTATGGTGCATCAGCATTTCAAGCTGGTGCGCGCCTTCACCGTCGCCGAGAACATCCATCTCGGCTGGTCGGAAACGCCGCGGAGGATCAGCGCGCAGGAACTGGAAGCACGCACCGCGCAGCTTTCGGCCTCGCTCAACCTCGCGGTTCGTCCGGACGCACGGGTCGATGAACTCTCGACCGGCGAGCAGCAGCGCGTCGAGATCTTGCGCGTGCTGGCGCGCAACGCGCGCGTCTTGATCCTGGACGAGCCGACCGCTGTGCTGACGCCTTCGGAAGCGCGCGAACTGTTCAAGGCGCTGAAGGAATTCGTCGCGCGCGGAAACGCCGTGATCTTCATCAGCCACAAGCTGGACGAGGTGCTGGAGATTTCCGACCGCATCACCGTGCTGCGCGGCGGCCGCAAGGTGGCGACCGAGCCGACCAGCGCCTGCAACGAAAAGATGCTGGCGAAACTGATGGTCGGGCACGAGATCGTGCTCGACGACCTCCGCGCACGCGGACCGAACGCGATCGCCAAATCCAACGAGCCGGTCGTCAGCTTGCGCGAGGTGACGGCACGGGACAGCACAGGGCATACAGTCCTGAACAAGGTTTCGCTCGAAATCGCGGGCGGAGAAATTCTCGGCATCGCGGGGGTGGCCGGCAATGGGCAGAAGGAGTTGAGCGAACTCCTGACCGGCATGCGCGCGGCCAGCTCCGGACAGATCATGCTCGGCGGTCGCGATGTCTCGGCCGCGAGCGCCGGTGATTTCGTGGATTTCGGCGTCGGCCATATCCCGGAGGACCGGCTGCGCAGCGGACTTGCGCCCGCGCTCAGCGTCACCGACAACGCGGTGATCCGCGAATATGACCGCGCGCCGGTCTCGCTCGGACCGTGGTACCGGCCGCGCGCGGCGGCGGCGCTGGCGCGCAGAATCGCGGAAGCCGCCGCCGTGATGGTGCCGAACTATTCGATGCCGATCCGCAACCTCTCCGGCGGCAACCAGCAGCGCTTCGTGGCGCGGCGCGAGATGCGGATCGCCACCAAATTACTGGTCGCCGCCTATCCGAGCCGTGGCCTCGACGTCGGCGCCATCAACACCATGATGCGCTATTTCGTCGAGCTGCGCGATGCCGGCGTCGGCATCGTCGTGATCTCCGAAGAGCTCGAGGAGTTGCTCAACCTCTCCGACCGCATCGCGGTGATGTTCCACGGCGAGATCATGGGCATTGTCGATAGCGCGGGCGCCGATATCGAACAGATCGGCCTGATGATGGGCGGCCAGCGCGCGGCCACACCAGTGCGCGCGGCTGCGATGGTGCATTGACGATGGCGATCCGCCTGCAACGCCTGCCATCGGCCTCGCCTGCCGTCGCGCTTGCGGCGCGCGCGATTGCGATCCTGCTCGCGCTCGTCACCGCCGGCCTCCTGCTCGCGGCCAGCGGCGCGCAGCCGCTCAAGCTGGCGCAGCAGGTGTTGAAGTCGACCTTCGGCTCCGGCTTCGGCCTTGAGGATGTCGGCCTGCTGGTGACGCCTCTGATCCTCACCGGGCTTTCGGTCGCCGTCGCACTCCGTATCGGCGCCTGGAATATCGGCGCGGAGGGACAATTCTATGCCGGCGCCTTTGCCGCCACAGGCGTGGCGCTGTTCATTCCGGGTCCCAGCATCGTGATGCTGCCGCTGATGTTCATCGCCGGCGCGCTCGGCGGCTTGATCTGGATCCTGGTGCCGACGCTTGCGCGCGCCTATGCCGATGTCAGCGAGCTCATCACGACGCTGCTGCTCAACTTCGTCGCCACGCTGCTGGTCTATTACGTCGCGACCGGCCCCTGGCTCGATCCCGGCGGGCACGCGCTCGCGACCACCGCGCGGCTGAAGCACGACATGCCCGAATTCATCGGCATCGTGCATTGGGGCTTTCCGATGGCGATCCTGCTGGCCGTGATCACGGCCGCCACCTTCAGCTTCACGCGCTGGGGCTATGAGGTGCGGATCGCGGGCTCCAACCCACAGGCAGCGAAATATGCCGGCATGCCGTTCCGCCGCCACCTGATCGTAGTGATGCTGCTGTCGGGTGCGATCGCAGGGATCGCCGGCATGCTCGAGGTCGCCGGCACCGTGCATCGGCTGCAGGGCGGTATCTCCAACAATTTCGGCTATCTCGGCATCATGGTCGCGGTGCTGGCGCGGGGCTCCTGCATCGGCGTGATCGCCGGCGCGGCACTGATGGCCGTGATTCTCAACTCCGGCATCATCCTGCAGACCCAGGGCGTCAATACGTCCACCGTGCTCGCCATCACCGGGCTGATCCTGTTCTTCACCGCTGTCGGCGACGAGCTCGCGCATTTCCGCATCGTCAGCAGCAAACCGGCCGAGGCCTGAAGATGGACCTGATCGCAGGCATCCTGCACACCTCACTGCTCGCCGGCGGCGTACTGGCGCTGGCCGCGCTTGGCGAGGTGCTGGCCGAGCGCGTCGGCGTGGTCAATCTCGGCGTCGAGGGCTTGATGGCGCTTGGCGCGATCACCGGCATTGCCGCCGTCGTCACGACCAGGAGTCCAACCGCAGGTTTCGCGCTGGCGCTCGCGGTCGGGTTTGTGGTCGGCATGGTATTTGCCGCGATCACGGTCTATCTGCGCGCCAACCAGGTGTTGTGCGGCCTCGCATTGACCTTGATGGGCACCGGCTTTGCCGCAACCGTCGGCAAGACCTATTCCGGAATTCCGGCGCCGGCGACGTTTACCGGGGTCGAGATTCCCTATCTCAGCTCGATCCCGCTGATCGGACAGGTGCTGTTCACGCAGAATGTGCTGGTCTACCTGATCTACATCATCCTGCCGGTGATGCTGCACGTCCTGATGTTCCGCACCCGGCATGGGCTCAATTTGCGCGCCGTTGGCGAGAACCCGGCTGCGGCCGATGCCGCAGGGATCGCCGTGCAACGGATCCGCTTCTGGTATGTGACCGCGGGGGCGGCACTTGCAGCCGGCGCCGGTGCCTATCTCACGCTCGCTTTCGTGCCGTCATGGTCGGAAGGCGTCGTCGCCGGCCGCGGCTGGATCGCGGTAGCGCTGGTGATCTTTGCCGGCTACCGCCCGCTGAATGCGGTGCTCGCGGCGCTGCTGTTCGGCGTCATCACCTCGCTCGGCTTCGTCGGGCAGGCGCGCAACTGGCCGATCGCCGCCCCCGTGCTCTCGATGCTGCCCTATCTCGGCACCATCGCCTTCATCGTCGTTCCCGTCGTCGCCTGGCACCGCATGCGCCAGGTGATGGCCGCGCCTGCCGCACTCGGCGTTCCCTACTATCGCGACTTGCGGTGACCCTATGTCCACGCTGCTTGTAAAGAACATCGATCACCTTGCGACCTTCGACGATGCCAATCGCGAGATCAAAGGCGGCGCGCTGTTCGTGCGCGACAATGTGATCGAGGCGGTCGGCAGCAATGCCGAGCTTGCGCATCTCGCCGCCGACGAGGTGCTCGACCTTTCCGGACATCTGGTGATGCCGGGCATGGTCAACACCCACCATCACATGTACCAGAACCTGACGCGGGTGATGGTGCAGGACGATGAATTGTTCGTCTGGCTGACCACGCTCTATCCGATCTGGGCCGAACTCGACGACGAGGCGATCCATGTCTCGGCCCGCGTCGCGATGGCCGAATTGATCGCGTCGGGCTGCACCACCAGTTCCGACCATCTCTACATCCAGCCAAACAATGTTCGGCTCGACTCTACAATACAGGCGGCACAGGAGCTGGGCCTGCGCTTCCACGCCGCGCGCGGCGCGATGTCCCGCGGCAAAAGCCAGGGCGGGCTGCCGCCAGACAATTGCGTCGACAAGGAAGCGGACATCCTCAAGGACGCTGAGCGGCTGATCCACACCTTTCACGACCCAAGCCGGCACGCGATGAGCAGGATCGTGCTCGCACCCTGCTCGCCCTTCTCCGTCACACCAGGCCTGATGAAGGAAGCCGCCCAGCTTGCGCGCAGCCACAAGGCCGTGCATCTGCACGCGCATCTCGCGGAAGACCTCGACGAAGAGGTCTATTGCCGCGACATCTACGGCATGCGGCCGGTGGAATTCGCTGGCTCGGTCGACTGGCTCGGGCCCGATGTCTGGTTTGCCCACGCCATCTTCCTCGACGGCGGCGAGATCAAGACGTTTGCCGAAACCGGGACCGGCATGGTGCATTGCCCCTCCGCCAACATGCGGTGCGGCCAGGGGATCGCGAAAATCCGCGAGATGCGTGACGCCGGCGTCATCTGCGGGCTCGGCGTCGACGGCTCCGCCTCCAATGACACCTCGAACCTGTTCCTCGAAGCGCGGCTGGCGCAGATGCTGCAGCGGGTCGCGCCGCACCGTTATCTCTCCGAGGCGCCCGGCGGCCGCGGCGGATTCGGAGGCAGCCCGAAGGCGCTGTCGGCGCGCGAGGCGCTGGACATGGCGACGCGGGGCGGCGCCAGACTGCTTGGGCGCGATGATACCGGCTATCTCGCGCCCGGCATGAGCGCGGACTTCATCGCGATCAGATTGAACCAGCTCGGGCTCTCCGGCACCCAGCGCGATCCGCTCGCGGCCATGATCATGTGCGGCCCGTTCAAGGTGGACTATTCCTTCATCAACGGGCGCAACATCATCCGCCGCGGCGAATTCGTCCATCACGATGTCGAGGCATCGCTTGCGGACCACGCCCGGATCATGCAACGAATCTACCAGCAATAGGCCGACCGCAACGAAGCGGAGCTTGCACCATGAGCAGGACCATCGACGCCGGCACGCTGAACCAGTGGTACGTGCTGGATGCGCTTAGCGACATCCCGGCTTCGCTCCGGCGCAATCGCCTGCTCGGGGTCGAATTGACCACGTTCCGCGACGCGGATGGCGCGATCATCGTCTCGGCGGAAGACAGCGACGATCCGCTGCCGGTGCGCGAGCGTTACGGCTACCTCTGGACCACGCTCGGAAAACCCGATCGCGACGTGCTGCCGATTCCCGAGGCCAATGAGGCGGACCGGCGGCATGTTGTCTGCGGCGCCGTCTCGGTGCACGCTTCGGGCCTGCGCATCGTCGAGAACTTCCTGGACATGGCGCATTTCCCCTTCGTCCACACCGATATCCTCGGCGCCGAGCCGCATACGGAGGTGCGCCACTACACCACCGAAATCCGCCGCGACGTCGACGAGGTCTGGGCCACCGACTGTGAATTCTTCCAGCCGCAGGCGGCGCTATCGGCCAAGGACGGCATCGTCACGCAATATATGTACCGGGTCGCCGCCCCCTTCGCGACGCTGCTCTACAAGACCTGCCCGAATGCCGCCGATCGTTGGGATGTGATCTGCCTGTTCGTGCAGCCGCTCGATCCCGACCATTGCCGCGCCCACCCGGTGATGTTCCTGATCGACGACACCTCCGCACTCGCCGATCTCGTCCAGTTCCAGCAGATGATCTTCCTGCAGGATCGCATCATCCTGGAGAATCAGCGCCCGCGCCTGCTGCCGCTGGAACCGCGCGCGGAAATCCCGACCCGGGCGGACGCCTCCTCCGTGGTATACCGGCGCTGGCTGAAGGAAAAAGGGGTGCTTTATGGAACCACGCTCGGGGCAGCGGCGGCATTTTCGTAGGGGTATTGGAACATCTTGTGACTAGAGCGTTTTCGGCTCTGATTTGATCAGAACCGAAGCTTGAAATCTCGTTTTGACGCGGCTTCTTCACGCGAACCGGTATCCACTTCGCTCGAAAACGCTCTGATGCGTTGGCAGGCAGTGAGACGCCTGTCACAGGCATGCCAAACTATGGCCGTACCCGCGTTAAATATACGCGATTCCCGCCACCCCTCATGATCGCTGCGTTTTCATGCCGAGCAACTGTCTCCGACTCTTCACGATTGCGCTCACCTGTCTGCTGCTGCTGATTTCGCCGGCGCGATCGCAAATGCTTCTCCCGAACACGTCGCCCCCGCCTCCTCCGCCGCCGACGGCAGCGGCGCAGGCGCAAGCGACGCTGGATATCCTGCAGGACGACCAGAAGCGGGCGCAGCTGATCCAGACGCTGCAGACCATCGCGAAAGCGTCCTCCTCCGGCGCGACGGCACAGCCGCAAGGTTCGGGGTCGCCGCCGGCCTTCAGCGATAACCTTGGCGTGCAGCTTCTCGCCGAAGTCTCGGACTGGTTCGGCGACGTATCGGACCAGCTCGCCTCCGCGGCGCGCACCGTGTCCGACTTTCCGATGATCTGGGGCTGGGGCGTCAATCTCACCACCAATCCGTACATGCAGCAGATGCTGCTCGACACGGCGTGGCGGCTCGTGCTCGTCATCGCCTGCGCTTTCATGGCGGAATGGATCATCCGCCGCGCGATCCGGCGTCCGCTCGCCGCCATCGACCGCTACATTCCGGTGCGGGCGCGGCATTCCGATCCCGTGCGGGATGCAAATGCAGCCACCGAAACGCAGCCGGTCCGGCGCTGGCATGCGACACTCACCTATGCATGGCAGCTCGCGATACGGTTTCCCTTTGCACTGGCGCGACTGTTCCTGGACCTGTTGCCGGTGGTCTGCTTCGCGGCGATCGGCAATCTCCTGCTCGCAACCGACATCGGCCGCGCACCGACGCCACGCGTCGTCATCCTGGCGATGGTCAATGCTTACGTGATCTACCGCAGCATCCTCGCCGTCACCGCGGCGGTGATGTCGCCGGCCTCCGGCCAGCCCAGCCTGTTCATCATCCGCGATGAAGCCGCCGCCTATCTCGACATCTGGTGGCGGCGCATCGTCGCCGTCATCGTGTTCGGCGTCGCCTTCGCCAACATCGCGCTGCTGCTCGGCCTGTACCGGCCGGCCTATCACGCCGTGGTCCGGCTGTTGATGCTGGTGGTGCACCTGTTCGTGGTCATCATCATCCTGCAATGCCGCCGCAGCGTCGCCGACTGGATCCGGGCGCCGGCGGGCGCGCGCGGCCCGCTCGTGGTGGCGCGCAACCGCTTCGCCGACGTCTGGCACATTCTCGCCATCATCCTCGACCTCGCGCTATGGACCGTGTGGGCGCTGCGGGTGCAGAACGGCTATGCGCTGCTGTTCCGCTATTTCGTCGCCAGCGTCGCCGTGCTCCTGATCGCGCGGCTGGCGTCGATTGCGATGATGGCGGCGCTGGACCGCGTGTTCCGCATCAGCCCGGAATTCACGCGTCAGTTTCCGGGCCTCGAAGCACGCGCCAACCGGTATTTCCCCGCTTTGCGGAGCATCGTCTCGGGCGTGATCGCTATCATCACCGTGATCGCGCTGCTCGAGGTCTGGGGCCTGGATGCAGCGGAATGGTTCACCAGCGATCACATCGGCGGACGCCTGCTGTCGGCGCTGATCACGGTCGCCATTGCTGCCGTGGTCGCGCTCGCGATCTGGGAAGCGGTCAATGCCGCCGTCGAGCAGCATCTGCTGCAGCTCTCGCGCGAAGGACGCTACGCCCGCGCGGCGCGGCTGCGCACGTTCCTGCCGATGCTGCGCACGACGCTGCTGTCGATCATCCTCACCGTCGTCGCGCTGACGGCGCTGAGCCAGCTCGGCGTCAATATCGCCCCGCTGCTCGCCGGCGCCGGCATCATCGGCATCGCCATCGGCTTCGGCTCGCAGAAGCTGGTGCAGGACGTCATCACCGGGCTGTTCCTCCTGCTCGAGAACGCGATGCAGGTCGGCGACTTCGTGACCGTGTCGGGCCTGTCTGGCTCCGTCGAGAATCTCTCGATCCGCACCATCCGGCTCCGCGCCGGCGATGGCTCCGTGCACATCATCCCCTTCAGCTCGGTGACATCAGTCACCAACACCAACCGCGGCATCGGCAATGCCTCGGTCAGCGTCAACGTGGACTACAAGGAAGATCCCGACCGCGTCGGCGCCGTGCTGAAGGAGATCGGCGCCGATCTGCGCAAGGATCCCGCATTCCAGCACATGATCCGCGGCGATCTCGATCTCTGGGGCGTCGACAAGGTCGATGCCACCATGACGACCATTGTCGGCCAGATCCAATGCACCGACTCCGGACGCTGGCCGGTGCAGCGCGAGTTCTACCGGCGCATGAAGAGGCGCTTCCACGAGCTCAACATCCAGATCGCCCGGCCGCCGCAGACGATGCTCGTGCTGCAGTCGCCACTCGAGCGGAAGGACGAGCCACGCGGCGCGGAGGCCGCGGAGTAGCCGCGGCAATATTCCGTGCGACAGCATGATCCGAATCGATCGGATCGGTTGCGCATCGCACTCCCACCTCTCCCGCTTGCGGGAGAGGCATAAGCCGCCTTCGGCGGCCGTTCTTAAGGGACGCCGAAGCGAAGCTTCGGCTATGGCGTAGCGCCGAGTGAGGGCTCGCTCCATTCGGGGAATCCCAATGCGGAGACACCCTCACCCCAGCCCTCTCCCGCAAGCAGGAGAGGGAGCGCAGCGTTCATGGCGGATATGATTCGACTTCATCTCATCGTGCTCCAGGAACTTTCTTTCGACGTCCTGCTCGTATCCCCACTGCGGCCACGAGCCGCATCAGCATTTTCAAAAACCGAGTATGGTAGCTGCCAGCGCGCTCGGAGGCAGTCGTCGCTTCCACGAAGCTGTTGCAAGCGTGCTAAGCGGTGATACGATCCAAACAATAGTGGGGAAATGCTCGAAATTGCCGCGTTGCAACGCAAGTTGAGCGGCGAATTTCTCCTCACGAAAAATCGGCAAAAGACCGATTGCAAGAGGGAGAACTGCAAGGTGAAGCTAACGAACACTGCTTTCGAACTTCCGGCATGCTCGCTAGCTGCTACCATCAGCGGGTAGGCCCTTGTACGGGTACATTGTGCGCCGGCTGCTGGCGCTGATCCCTACGCTGCTCTTTGCAAGTCTGATCGTGTTCGCCACGGTGCGGATGATTCCGGGCGACGTGATCGACATGATGCTGAGCCAGAACGATCTGGCGGCCGACAAGCTGAGCCGCGAGCAGCTCGTTCATGCGCTTGGCCTCGACAAGCCCATGGCCGAACAATACCTGATCTGGATCGTCGGCATTTTGAAAGGCGATTTCGGCCGGTCGCTCTGGCAATCGACCCCCGTCCTCGAACTCGTCCTGCAGCGCCTGCCTGTCACCTTCGAGCTCGGCATCATTGCGCTCGCGGTGGGTCTCGTGATCGCGCTGCCGATCGGCGTCTATTCCGCCGTCCGGCAGGACACCGTGGGAGACTTCGTCGCGCGCTCGTTTTCGATCCTCCTGCTGGCCGTGCCGAGCTTCTGGATGGGCACCATGGTGATGGTGTTCCCATCGATCTGGTGGGGCTGGTCGCCCGAAGTGAACTACGTGAAGTTCGTCGACGACCCCATCCAGAACCTCAAGCAGATGATCGTGCCGGCCATGGTTCTCGGCGCGAGCCTGTCGGCTGTCACGATGCGCATGACGCGCACCATGATGCTGGAGGTCCTGCGCCAGGACTACATCCGCACTGCCCGCGCCAAGGGTCTCAATCAAGGCCTCGTCATCATGCGCCACGCGTTGCGAAACGCCCTCATTCCGGTGATTACGCTGGTGGGTCTCCAGGCTCCCTTGCTGATCGGCGGCGCCATCGTCATCGAGCAGATCTTCGTCATCCCCGGCATGGGGCTACTCCTGCTCGAGGCGGTGAACCAGCGGGACTATCCGATCATCACCGGCGTCTTTCTGACGGTCGGACTCGCGGTGATGCTCATCAACCTCATGGTCGATCTCAGCTACGGCCTGCTCGATCCCCGGGTGAGGACCAGATGACGGCAATCGAACAAGCCAATGCCTCCCTCGACCAGGAGACGAGACGCAACCCGGTGCTGCAGTTTCTGGGCCGTCTGTTCCGCGAAAAGCCGTTTGGTGCGGCGGCCGGGGTCATCTTTCTGCTGTTCGTCTTTGCCGGCCTGTTCGCCGATGTGCTGGCGCCCTATGGCTTCAACGAGATCAATCCCATACAGCGGCTGAAGCCGCCGTCGTGGGCGCACCTCTTCGGCACCGACAATCTCGGCCGGGATCTGTTTTCGCGCTGCCTGTATGGCGCCCGCCTTTCGGTGATCATCGGCTTCTCGGCGGCGTTCCTTGCCACCGTGATCTCGGTGCTGATCGGCGCATTGACGGGCTATATCGGCGGCCGCTTCGACCTGATCACGCAGCGGTTCGTCGATGCCTACATGTCGTTTCCCGAACTCGTGATCCTGATCGCGGTCGTCTCCGTGGTGGGTCCGGGCATGCCGCAGATCATCGGCGTCCTGAGCCTTGCCTTCGGCATTGCCGGTTCGCGCATCATACGCGGCGCCGTCGTCTCCGTGCGCGAGCACATGTATGTGCACGCCAGCCAGTCGATCGGCGCCTCCACCAGCCGCATCCTCTGGCGGCATATCCTGCCCAACATCATGCCGCCGATCATCGTGCTGTTCACGACCCGCGTCGGCGCCGTGATCCTCGTCGAATCCGGACTGTCGTTCCTGGGCCTCGGCGTTCCGCCACCGGCGCCGACCTGGGGCGGATTGCTGTCGGGCAGCGGGCGAACGTACATGTTCCAGGGTCCATGGCTGGCATTGGCGCCGGGGCTCTGCCTGACCATCGTGGTCTACGCCACCAACGTCTTTGGCGATGCCTTGCGCGATCTGCTCGACCCACGCATGCGCGGGTCGAGATAGCTCGGCAGCGATAAGAACAAACAATGAGGGAGGGAAACATGGATCGGAAGACGACGTTGGGCAGTCTCGCGCGAGGCTTGGCCATCGCAGCTACGCTTGGCCTGTCGCAGCTGCCTGCCCTGGCAGATGAGAAGCCGCAAACAGGCGGCACGCTCAACATCGGCATGGTCTACGTGACCCTGTCGCCGCTGTCGTGGGATCCCGCCGACTGGACCTGGAAATTCCAGCAGGACACCGGGCTGATGTACGAACAGCTCTTTGCTGGCGATCTTTCCAAGGCAAAGCGCAACGGCGGCAAATACAGCTTCGTGCCGGATGCCTGGCTGCCGAGCGACGCCATCAAGGGCGAACTCGCGGAAAGCTGGGAATGGAAGGAAAATCCGCTCCGCGTCGAGGTCAAGCTCCGCAAGGGCGTGATGTTTCCCGAAAAGCCGGGCGTGATGGCCTCGCGCGAGCTCGTCGCCGACGACGTCGTGCAAAGCTACTACCGCCTCGACAAGAGCCCGAAGAAGGTCCCGACCTATTTCGACCACGTACAGAAAGTCGAGGCGACGGACCCGCACACGGTCGTCTTTACCTTCAACAACTATCACGCCGAGTGGGACTACCGTTTCGGCTGGGGCTACTATTCCGGCATCGTGCCGAAGGAGGTGGTCGACGCCGGCGCCGGCAACTGGAAGAACGCCAACGGCACCGGCCCGTTCATGCTGACCGACTATGTCCAGGGCAACGCCGTCACGTTCTCGAAGAATCCGGTCTACTGGGACAAGGAAAAGATCGGTGGCCAGGAGTACAAGCTGCCGTTCGTCGACAAGATCGTCTATCGCACCATCAAGGACGAAGCCACGTTCCTCACCGCGCTCCGCACCGCCAAGCTCGACCTTCTCGAAGCGATCAGGTGGAGCGCCGTCGACGAATTGAAGAAGAGCGCACCACAATTGCAGTGGGCACGCTCACTCGGCACCGGCGGCACCTTCCTCGCGATGCGCGTCGACACCAAGCCGTTCGACGACATCCGTGTGCGGCGCGCGCTGAACATGGCGGTCAACAAGCAAGAGATCGTGGCTTCCTACTATAATGGCAATGCCGAACTGTTCGCCTATCCCATACATCCGGACTATATCGGCTATTACGAGCCGCTGGAGAGCATGCCCGACAGCGTGAAGGAACTCTTCACGTACAATCCGGAGAAGGCGAAGGCCTTGCTGAAGGAAGCCGGATACCCCAACGGCTTCTCCTTCAAGGTTCAGGTCTGCTCCTGCTCGCCGGATCACATGGATCTGCTGCCGCTGGTCGCGGCGTATCTGGAGAAAGTGGGCGTCAAGTTGGAGATCCAGCCGATGGAATATGGCGCCTTCCTCTCCGCCATGACCACGAAGACCAACGCCGCCGGCTATTTCATGCGCAACGGCCACACCAATCCCACGACGTCGATCCGCAAGAGCTTCGTCACCAAGCAGACCTGGAATCCGTCGCAATACTCCGATCCCGAATTCGACAAGAAGATGAACGACGTCTACCTGGAGCGGGACGAGTCCAAGCGCCAGGACATGATCAAGGCGTTGACGCGCGAGATCGTGGACAAGGCCCCCTATATCTGGCTGCCCGTCGACTACTTCTATACGGCATGGTGGCCGTGGGTGAAGAACTATGGCGGCGAACTGCGTGTCGGCTCCGAACGGCCCGGTCCTATCCATGCTCGAATCTGGATCGATCAGGATCTGAAGAAGAAGCTTGGTTATTAGGACCGATGAGCCTTGCAATGACGACGGCAGCCAAACCTCTCCTCAGCGTACGCAACCTCGTGACCCGGTTCGGTCGCGGGCGGGGGGCGGTGACTG
Organism: Bradyrhizobium sp. Ai1a-2; assembly: GCF_000426245.1. GTDB lineage: Bacteria > Pseudomonadota > Alphaproteobacteria > Rhizobiales > Xanthobacteraceae > Bradyrhizobium. The sequence goes on from NZ_AUEZ01000005.1 coordinate 34,000, forward strand.
CGGTCGATGATGTCTCCTTCGATGTCGGCGTGGGCGAGACGGTGGCTGTTGTCGGCGAGTCGGGCTCCGGCAAGAGCGTGACTGCGCTGTCGATCCTGCGCCTGATTCCCTCGCCGCCCGGCCGGATCGAAAGCGGCGAGATCCTGTTCGAAGGCAGGGATCTCACCAAGCTTTCCGAGCGCGAGATCATGGAGATACGTGGCGACCGCATCGCCATGATCTTCCAGGAGCCGATGAGCTCGCTCAACCCGGTGCTTACCGTGGGATTGCAGGTTGCCGAACCGATCAATGTCCATCGGCGCAAGCCCTGGGATGTGGCGCTTGGCGCGGCGAAACAACTGCTCGGTCGCGTGCGGATGTCTGATACGGAATCGCGGGTCCGTGCCTATCCGCACCAGTTCTCGGGCGGCATGCGCCAGCGCGCCATGATCGCGATGGCGCTGGCCTGCGAGCCACGGCTGATCATCGCGGACGAGCCGACCACGGCGCTCGACGTAACCGTTCAGGCGCAGATCCTCGATCTGCTGAAGGATCTCGCGCAGGGTTCTCGGTGCTCGCTGATCCTGATCACGCACGACCTCGGAGTGGTCGCCCGATATGCCGACCGCGTCGTCGTGATGTATGCAGGGCGCGTGGTGGAGCAGGCGCCTGCACGCGAGCTCTACGCCAATCCCCGGCATCCCTATACGCGCGGCCTGATGGCGTCAGTGCCGCGGCTCGATGGCGACACCAGCAAGCGCCTGGTGCCGATCGACGGACAGCCGCCCAACCTGGCCCGGCTGCCGACAGGATGCGCGTTTGCGCCGCGCTGCAGGCAGGCCACCGACCTTTGCCACCGCGAGCGGCCCGCCCTGGCCGAGATAGGACCGCAACACCAAACCGCCTGCTGGCTGGAGACACCTGCACATGTCTGAGGCCGATGTCCTCCTCCGCGTCGATGATCTGCAGGTGCACTTTCCCGTGCACAAGGGCGCGGTCTTCCGCAAGCAGGTGGCGACCGTAAAGGCCGTCGACGGCGTCTCGTTCCAGTTGAAACGCGGCGAAACGCTTGGCCTCGTCGGCGAGAGCGGTTGCGGAAAATCGACGACGGGCCTTGCGATCCTGCGGATGCTGGAGCCATCAGGCGGGCGCATCGAGTTCGAAGGCCAGGACATCACCCATTTCGACAAGTCCAGCCTGCGTCCGCTGCGCCGGCGCATGCAGATGGTCTATCAGGATCCCTTCGGATCGCTCAATCCGCGCATGAAGGTCCGCGATATCATCGGCGAGCCACTCGAGGTTCATGGTCTTGCGAAAGACAGGAATGTCTTTGATCAACGGATCGCGCAACTGATGCGGACGGTCGGCCTGCTGCCTGACATGGCCGACCGCTTCCCGCACGAATTCTCCGGCGGCCAACGACAACGGATCGGCATTGCGCGTGCGCTGGCGCTCGAGCCCGCGCTCATCATCTGCGATGAGCCGGTTTCCGCGCTTGACGTGTCGATCCAGGCGCAGGTCGTGAACGTCTTTGTCGAGCTGCAGCAACGGCTCGGAATGGCCTATCTCTTCATCGCCCATGACCTTGCCGTGGTCCGCCACGTCAGTGACCGCATCGCCGTGATGTACCTGGGGCGGATCGTCGAAATCGCGGCGCGGGACGAGATCTATCGGAGGCCCCTCCATCCTTATACCCAGGCGCTGCTGGCGGCCGTGCCGGTCGCCGATCCCGTCGTCGAGGCCACCCGCAAACGCGTTGCGGTCTCGGGCGAGGTGCCGAGCGCCATGAATCCGCCGTCCGGCTGCCGCTTCCACACGCGCTGTCCACTGGCGATGGATCGCTGTCGACACGAGGATCCTGCGTTGCGCGACCTCGGTGCCGGTCGGGCCGTCGCCTGCCACCTCCACGACATGGCCGCATAATCATGCCGTCCAACAGGTCCACGCGGCGCGGTGATCCGGCTGCGTACACGCAAAAATACCTGAAGCGGCGCGAGGAGATCATCGGAACCTCGGCGCGCCTGTTCAACCGCGACGGCCTGAAGGGCGCGACTTTGGCCGAGATCGCAGGGGATGTCGGACTCCTGACTCACAGCATCACCTACTACTATCGCCGCAAGGAAGACCTCGCCGCGGCATGCCTGCTCGCGGCGATAGAATCAACCAGGAACGTGGTCGTCGACGCATCACGGCAGAGCCGGCCGGAAGACAGAATTCGCAGCTACGTATGTGGCTACGCCGATCTGTTGGCGGAGATCGCCACCGGCGCGCGGGACGAGCTGGTGTTTTTCAACGATATCCGCGCACTGACCGGCTCCCATGCGCGTCGCGTGTTTGGCGCCTACAACGATCTGTTCCGCAGCGTGCGCTCGCTCCTTCCCTGCGGCGAGTCGGCGGAGGATCGCTTGTCGAGAAATGCCCGGACCCACCTCCTGCTGTCGCTCGTCAACATGATGCGGGCGTGGGTCTCGCGCTATGAGCCGTCCGACTACCGGCCGGCGGCTGAACGGATGTCTGCGATCCTGATCAATGGTCTTGCCCGCTCCCCTAAATCCTGGCGGGAAGGCGGAGCGCCCGAGCTCGGTTGGCCGCGGGCCGCGACCGCGCGGGATGTCGTTCCGGAGGCGTTCTTGCGCGCGGCCACCATGATGGTGAATGAACAGGGCTATCGCGGCGCATCGCTGGAGAGGATCGCGAGCAGCCTCAACCTGACCAAGGGATCATTCTATCATCACTACACGAGCAAGGACGAATTGATCATCGCCTGCTTCGAGCGAACCTTTGACGTGGTGCGGCGGATGCAGTCGCTCGCCATCGAACGCAGCCCATCAGGCTGGGCCCGCCTTTGCACGAGCGTGCGGGAACTCGTCCGCTTTCAACTGTCCGACCAGGGACCCCTGCTGCGGATCACCGCCTGGGGTGCGCTCCCCCTCGGCCAGCGAAAGGATGCCCAGGCCGGGCTCAACCGCCTCACCGAACGCTTCGGCAGGTTCATCGTGGAAGGAATGGAGCAAGGCGAGGTTCGCCTGCTCGACGCCTCCATTGCCGCGCAGCTCGTGTCGACGATGGTCAATGCTGCGTCCGAGTTGGAGCGATGGGCGCCAGGGATCACCGCGGAGAACGCGGTCCGGCTCTACGTTCGTCCGCTTTTCACGGGCCTGTTGTCGACTGAGGGTTCGGCCATCCGGTCGTAAACGGCGCGCCTGACGACGCAAAAGCGAAACACATTGGCCTCCGCCGCTAGAACATGGTCCCATCACGTTGAATCCGCTGCCAGTTGGCTTCACCTCCCCCGCTTGCGGGGGAGGTCGGCGCGAAGCGCCGGGTGAGGGTTCTCTCCTCTTGGGGAGTCCCAATGCGGAAGCAGCCCTCACCCCAGCCCTCTCCCGCAAGCGGGAGAGGGAGCGCAGCTTCATCGCGGCTACACTTCAATCTGATCGGATCATGCTCTAACTCGCCGGTGTCGAGAACCAGAGCTTGAACTGAAGCCCCGGTGAATGATCGAGCAGCTCGATCCGGGCGCCGTGAAGGTGGGCTACCGCGGCGACGAGGCTCAGTCCGAGGCCGTTTCCAGGCGTGTAGCGGCTCTGCTCGAGCCGGTAAAACCGCTTGAAGACATGGTCGCGTTCGCAAGTCGGAATTCCGGGTCCGTCATCGGTGACCGCGATGACGGCCCCGCCATCGACGTTCTCGCAGGCAACGACGATCTTGCCCCCGGCGCGGCCATGCTTGATGGCATTGTCCACGAGGTTGGCGATGGCATCGAACAGCAGATCGCGGTCGCCGGTCACCCGCACCTCGTGATCGCCCGTGATGGAAAGATCGGTGCCATCACGCTCCGCCGCGGCATCATAGAGCTCGACGACCTCGCTTGCGATCTCGACCAGGTTGACGGTACGAAACGCGCCCTTGCGCACCTGGGTCTCGATGTGCGCGATCCGCGTGATCGACGAAAACATTCCCAAGACAGCATCGAGATCCGCGATCGTGTCGCCGATCAGCGCCTGATCATTCTCGCCGATGCGCCCGCCGTGATAAGCCTTCTCCAGCCGTCCGCGCATCCGGGTGAGCGGCGTCCGCAGATCATGCGCGACATTGTCGCTCACCTGCTTGACGTCTCCCATCAAGGTTTCGATGCGGTCGAGCATCAAGTTCAGGTTCTCCGCCACGCGATCCCATTCGTCATGGCTGCCGCGCAGCGGGATGCGCTTGTCGAGGCCGCTTTGCATGATGGCCCGGCTGGTGGCGTTGATCTCTTCTATTCGTCCCACCGTGCGCTGCGTGACCAGGATGCTCGCCACCACCGCGACCACGAACATCAGGAAAATGATCGCGATCACCGCCGCTTTGATCTTGGCGGCAAAGCTGTCGAGGTCGCTGATATCAGTTCCCACCAGCAGACGATCGCCGCCCGGCAGCGTTGCCGACATGGCACGAAACCGCGGCTGGCTTGCCGCATCCGGCGCGCCAGGAGCGCGAAATTCCGTCCATCCCTGCGCAGCCGTGGCCGCCGAAGGCCATTTGTCGAGATTCCCGGCGAGAACGTCCGACGCATGATCGACCAGGAGATACACGTGTTCTGCAGGACTGCCGCCAGCTAGCCGGTTTCGGATCAGTTCGATCAGTTCCCTGCGTCCTGATCGCTCGTAAGCGCCGAGCAAACCGGAATATTCGGCCATGATTGCCTGATCTGATCGGCTGCGCACGAAAGACGCGGTAAACAGATAGACGTAGGCGAAGATGGCGGAGGCGATTACGCCAAAGGTCACGATCGCGGCCAGCGCCAGCTTGAAGGTCGTTGACCTCAGTGTACTAGCGAGGAGCACGGAGACAGTATCCCATGCCGCGGACCGTATGGATCAGCGGATAGGCCTGCTGGTCGTCGACCTTGCGACGCACGCGTCCGACATAGACGTCGATGATATTGGTCGAGGGATCGAAGTGGAGGTCCCACACGTGCTGCAGCAGCATCGCGCGGGAGACGACGCGGCCTTCGTTGCGGACCAGGTACTCCAGGAGCTGGAATTCCCGCGGTAGCAGCGGAATGTCCTTGCCGCGACGGTTGGCGGTGCGCGCGATCAGGTCGATCGCGAGATCGCCGACCCTCAGGATGGTGTCCTTGGCTATGGTCTCGCTACGCCGTCCAAGCGCTTCCAGCCGCGCCAGCAACTCGACGAAGGAGAAGGGCTTGACCAGATAATCGTCGCCACCGGCGCGCAGGCCGCGCACCCGGTCATCGACTTCGCCGAGCGCGCTGATGATCAGGAAGGGGGCGGCGACGCCACCGTCGCGCAGTTGACGCATGACCGTGATGCCGTCGATATCGGGAAGCATGCGGTCGATCGTGATCACCGCATGATCGCAGGACGCACCGCGGCGTAACGCTTCGTTGCCGCTCGCGGCCAGATCCACCTCATAGCCGCTGCTTGTGAGCTGCTCGGCGAGTTGGCCTGCAGTTTCCGGGTCGTCCTCGACGACCAGAATGCGGCGATGACCTGCCGTCATGGTCTTCTTCCGAATGACTGGCCACAGACGCGCGACGTTCCTGAAGACCAGGAACTCGCGCAGCTAGCTTTGTCGGAGACGGTTATCGTACTCCGATGGTTGCGCAGGGCGGCTCACATGAATGTGACGGTCGCCCAAGGCCCGCCCGGCGTGGCTTCGCCGGAGGGCACCACGTCGCGATCATCACACCGTGGTTCGGCAGTCAGTAGTAACCGTTGTACCCGCAGACGTTGACCCACTGCGGTCCATATCCCGTCCACACTCGGGTCCAGCAGTCGTCGTAGTAGCCGGCGTAGGCGGCGTAGCCGAAGGGCACTCCGACGAACGCAAAGCGGTTGAAGCGGTGATGGAAGAAGCGGCCATGGAAGCCATGCCGGAAGGCTGCGCTTCGAAAAGCTGCGCCTCGAAAGGCAGGGCTCGCGAAGCGAGGCGCGAATGCAGCATTCGCGAACCGCGCACCGGCAAACCGCCCACCCACAAAGCGCGGACCTCCGCCGATGGCGGCGAAACGCGGTCCTCCGCCCATTCCGCCGAAACGCGCTCCTCCGCCCATGCCGCCGAAACGTGCGCCTCCGCCTATGGCGTGCATCCCACCGCCGAAGCCACCGCCGCGGAAGCCTCCACCCATGCCGCCGCCATGGAAGCCACCGCCGAAGCCGCCACCGTGGAAGCCGCCGCCCATGCCGCCGCCGTGAAAGCCGCCACCACCGCCCCCGAATCCGCCGCGAGCGAAGGCCGGCGATGCCAGCGCAAGCGCTGTCGTTAGCGCACCCGCGATAAGCGAATTGACGAGCTTGCTCTTCATCCCGATTCCTCCCTGGTTGAATTGCAGCGACGCATCACGTCGCAACAAGAGGAGGATCAGATGAGCCAAATGCTCCTTCGACTTCAACTGACAAAGGTGACAGATTCTGACACGGAAGTTAGCTTCCGTGCCTGATCCCGGTAAAGATAAAGGCAAGCACACTTACCCTCTCGCCGCCCTTCGCGGGGTCGGGACGAGCGAAGCTCGCTCTGAGAGGGTTGGAGTGAGGGGCTGCGTCCACAAGCGCGTTGAGAAATGAGTCTGCGGAGGCTGCCTCCGCTCAGCGCAACGGTTTTCCGTTCTTCTCGTTAGCGCGGCGGAAGGCGTCGGCGAAGGCGTTGCCGGGTTGCTCTTGCTTGCGCGGCGCGGAGGACGTCATCGGCCCGCGAGCACTGTCACGCGATGAACCCTTCGAGTCCTTCTTGCCGGTCTCGTCGTCGAGCCGCAGCGTCAGCGCGATGCGCTTGCGCGCGACTTCGACGTCCAGCACCTTCACCTTAACGATGTCACCGGGTTTGACGACCTCGCGCGGATCCTTGATGAAGGTCCTGGACATCGCCGAGATGTGCACCAGCCCGTCCTGGTGCACACCGATATCGACGAAGGCGCCGAAGGCGGCAACATTGGTGACGGTGCCCTCGAGGATCATACCGACCCTCAGGTCCTTGATCTCCTCGACGCCTTCCTTGAACACCGCGGCCTTGAACGCCGGGCGTGGATCGCGGCCGGGCTTTTCCAGTTCGCGCAAGATGTCGGTGACCGTCGGCAGGCCAAAGGTCTCGTCGACGAATGACTGCGGCCTCAACTGACGCACGATCTCGCCGTTGCCGATCAACGCCTTGATGTCGCTCTTGGTTGCCGCGAGAATCCGGCGCACCACGGGATAGGCCTCGGGGTGCACGCCCGAAGCATCGAGCGGGTCCTCGCCATCGTTGATGCGCAGGAAGCCGGCGCATTGCTCGAAGGCCTTCGGCCCCAGCCGAGGCACCTCCTTCAGCGCCTTGCGCGACTTGAACGGACCGTTTGAGTCGCGATGCTGCACGATGCTTTGCGCAAGGCCCGGCCCGATGCCCGACACTCGCGACAGCAGCGGCACGGAAGCAGTGTTGACGTCGACGCCGACGGCATTGACGCAGTCTTCCACCACGGCATCGAGCGAGCGCGCGAGCTTGCTCTCGCCGAGATCGTGCTGATACTGGCCGACGCCGATCGCCTTGGGATCGATCTTCACCAGTTCGGCGAGCGGATCCTGCAGGCGGCGGGCGATCGACACGGCGCCGCGCAGAGTGACGTCGAGCCCGGGCAGTTCCTCCGACGCATAGGCCGAAGCCGAATAGACGGAGGCGCCGGCCTCGGAGACGACGATCTTCGTCATCTTCAGATCCGGCAATCGCTTCACCAGCTCGGTCGCGAGCTTGTCGGTCTCGCGCGAGGCGGTGCCGTTGCCGATTGCGATCAGGTCGACGCGGTGTTGAATTGCGAGCTTGCCGAGGATCGCCAGCGCCTCGTCCCACTGCCGCTGCGGCTCGTGCGGATAGACTGCGGTGGTGGCCAGCGCCTTGCCGGTCGCATCGACGACGGCGACCTTGACGCCGGTGCGATAGCCGGGATCGAGCCCCATGGTCACGCGCGCACCGGCCGGCGCTGCCAATAGCAGGTCACGCAGGTTGGAGGCGAACACCCGCACGCCTTCGGTCTCCGCCGCGGTCCACAGCCGCATCCGCAGGTCGATGTTGAGATGCACCTGGATCTTGGTGCGCCAGGCCCAGCGCACGGTTTCGATCAGCCATTTGTCGCCGGGACGGCCGAGATCGGAAATGGCGAAGCGTTTCATGATCTTCAGTTCATAGGCGCTGGGCACGCCGGCCACCGGCGGCTCTGCCTCCGGCTGCATCTGCAGATCGAGAATCTCCTCCTTCTCGCCGCGGAACAGCGCCAGGATGCGGTGCGACGGCAGCTTGTGCAGCGGCTCGCTGAAGTCGAAATAATCCTTGAACTTCTCGCCTTCGGTCTTCTTGCCCTTGCGCACGGCCGAGACCATGCGCGCATTCGCCCACACCTCCTCGCGCAGCGCGCCGATCAGATCGGCATCCTCGTCGAAGCGCTCGACCAGGATCGCGCGCGCGCCGTCGAGCGCCGCGGCAACATCGGCCACGCCCTTCTCTGCATCGACGAAGCCAGCCGCCTGGGTTTTCGGATCATGCTGCGGCTGCGTCAGCAACAGCTCGGACAACGGTTCGAGCCCGGCCTCCTTGGCGATCTCGGCCTTGGTGCGTCGTTTCGGCTTGTAGGGAAGATAGATGTCTTCGAGACGCGCCTTGTTGTCGGCGGCCATGATCTGCGCCTCGAGCGCAGCGTCGAGCTTGCCCTGCTCGCGGACAGAATTGAGGATTGCGGTGCGGCGCTCCTCGAGTTCGCGCAGATAGGTCAGTCGTTCTTCCAGCGTGCGCAATTGCGCGTCATCGAGCGCGCCGGTCAATTCCTTGCGATAGCGGGCAATGAACGGCACCGTGGCGCCGCCGTCGAGCAACGTGACGGCCGCCTCGACCTGCTGGTCGCGCACACCAAGCTCTTGCGCAATCTGCTGATGAATCTTTGCCACGCAATTCCCCTGAACCACTTCGAAGCGACCGAACCGCCGGTCGCGAGGACGCCGCTTATGGACCATGCCCGCCGATCTGATCAAGCGGCGGCGACCGACAGTTCACAAGTGCGGCTCCGCACGAAACCACGAATCGGTAGCGCGGTCTGTGCGCTGGCAATCTGCCGAAGATGTGTCGAATCGTCCTCCAGCGAAGCGCCTGCGATTTTTTCTGATTCGAGCGGCTTGACGCACTCCTGGTTTCGTGATGTTCCACTTTTGTTCTTAAGCTATTTATCGTTGCGTTCGGGGGCTTTCATGCGAGACGTTTTCGCCAATGCCGAGTCGGTTCGGCTCGTCTTCCACAATGACCATGACACGCCCGAAGAGTTCGTCGTGGACCTTCTGCGCAGTGTGTTCGGCAAGTCGGAGCACGAGATTGCCGCGTTCATGTCGGAGATCGAGCAGAAGGGCAAGGCTGGCTGCGGCCCCTATCCGGCGCCCATGGCTGCAGCATTGCTCGACACCACGAAAGAACGCGTCCGCGCCGCCGGGTACCACCTTTACATCGCCAGCGAAGCGACCAACTCGGACGTCGAGGCAGCACCGGAGGAAGAGTTCGACTACGCCTTCCTTGCGCTGCAATGGCATTTTCAACGGATTCCGCGCAGCCGGCTGGTAACGTCCGCGCGCCAATTTCCGGGCCATATGCGGTCCGACATCCAGGTCGCGATCGACAGGCTGTTCGCCTCGCCAATTCGCTTCTTCGGTATCCACGAAGAACACCGCTACGAGACGATGACGTTTGCCGGCCTGATGAAAGAGGGCCGTAACGCGCAGGAGACCGCGCCGCCGCAGTACCAGGACGTCGATATCGGCGAGGCCTTGCCGGTAAGGTGTCTGTATAATGGATTGTGGCTGTGCGAGGCCGATGGGCTTCGCTACGCCGTCCTGCTTGGACTGCATCGCGACTACGGCCGAGAGAACGGCATCCGCGTCGAGATCGCGGTTCCCGCCGGTGCCGCGGGTGGCGCGTTCGTGCAGCGCTGCTTTGCCGAACTGGAAAAGGCCGTGCGCGCGGCGCGATCCTATCGCGGCAAAATCCTCTCCTTCGACGACGACACCAATTATCGTGGGGGATCGCGCGGGATCATGGTCCATCGGTTGCCGCCGGTCGAGCGCGAAGCCGTGATCCTGCCGGAGCTGACGCTGAAGCTGCTCGATCGCAACGTGGTGTCCTTTGTCCGAAGCCGCGATGCACTGCGCCGGTTGGGGCAATCAACGCGCAAGGGCGTCCTGCTCTATGGCCCGCCGGGCACCGGCAAGACCCACACGATCCGCTATCTCGCGACCAACTTGCCGGACCACACGACCTTGATCATCACGGCAGAACAAGTCGGAGCCCTTGGCGCCTATATGAGCCTGGCGCGGCTGTTGCAGCCGGCGATGGTGGTGATCGAGGACGTCGACCTCATCGCCGTCGACCGCGAGTATATGGGCCCGTGCGAAGAATCGCTGCTCAACAAGCTGTTGAACGAGATGGACGGGTTGAAGGAGGACGCCGAGATCCTGTTCGTGCTCACCACCAACCGTCCCGAAGAGCTCGAAAGCGCGCTGGCCGGCCGGCCCGGCCGCATCGACCAGGCGATCGAGGTGCCGCTGCCGGATGCGATCGGCCGCGGCAAGCTGGTAGGTCTCTATGGCAGGAACCTGTCGCTTGACGAAGGCGTCGTCGACGAAGCGGTGCGGCGCACCGATGGCGTCAGCGCCGCCTTCATCAAGGAACTGATGCGGCGCCTCGCGCAGGCCAGCATCGCGCGCGACGGCGGCAAGTCGGTGATCTCAGCCGACATCGACGAGGCGCTCGACGACATGCTGTTCGCCGGCGGCCGGCTCAACGTGAAACTGCTCGGCGGCGCACAGGAGATGGCCGCGGGGTAGCGCGCCCTGGAGCTGGGGGACGACGGTGGCCCCTTCTTTCGATGCTGCGCCACCCTATATCAGGGTTGCCCCTCGCACGCCCACAAGGACCGCCGGCTTGACCGAGCAGCTTGCCCTCTTTGATGACAATTCCTCCGCGTCGTCAGCCCCAGAGGGGTTGCGCTATGCCGCCGATTTCATTTCACCCGAGATCGAGCGGAAGCTGATCGCGCGCATCGCGGAGCTTCCGCTGCAGCCGTTCCAGTTCGGCCAATATCAGGGCAAGCGGCGGGTGGCCTCGTTCGGCTTCCGCTATGACTATACCGAGCGCCGGCTGCGCGAAGCCGACTCCATGCCGGACTGGCTCGGCCCCGTGATCGAGCGGGTCGAAGCGTTCGGTGGGTCACGAACCGAGATTGCCCAGGTGCTCTGCACCGAATACGACACCGGCGTCGGCATCGGCTGGCACCGCGACAAGCCGCAGTTCGACCGGGTCTTCGGCCTGTCGCTGGGATCGCCGTGCAAGTTCCGCTTCCGCCGCCCGGCCGGCGCCAAGTGGGAGCGCTTCACCCTGGAGGCACAGCCCCGGTCGATCTACCTGCTCTCGGGTGAAGCCAGACAAATCTGGGAGCACAGCATCCCCGCCGTCGAAGCGCCCCGCTACTCCATCACCTTGCGCACAATGCGCGATTGAGCGCGCGCCAGTTCCGTAGCCCGGGTGGAGCGCCAGCGTAACCCGGGGCCGCTCTCAATGCTGGGCTCCCGGGTTGCGCTGCGCTCCACCCGGGCTACGAAACTGAAATCCATCGTGAAGGAAGACCTGCTACACTCCGCTTGATTCAGCATCGGGACCCCATGGCACGACGAACCGGCAGCGCCGACCTTCCGCTCCATAACGGGCGCGTGCCCGCGTGGCTGGGCCAGCGCATGTCCACGCTCGGCGCGATCATCACGCAGACGATCGTCCACCATTACGGTCGCGAGGAGTTCCTGCAGCGTCTCGCCCATCCGTTCTGGTTCCAATCCTTCGGCGCCGTCATGGGGATGGACTGGCATTCCTCCGGCATCACCACGTCGGTGATCGGCGCATTGAAGCGCGGACTCGCGCCGCTGCAGGACGAACTCGGCATCTATGTCTGCGGCGGCCGCGGCAGCCACTCGCGCCGCACGCCGGACGAATTGACCGCGCTCGGCGAACGCACCGGCTTCGATGGCGCGGCGCTGACGCGCGCCAGCCGGCTGGTGGCGAAGGTCGACAGCGCCGCCGTCCAGGACGGCTTCGAACTCTATCTGCACGGCTTCTTCGTCACCGGGGACGGCAAGTGGACCGTCGTCCAACAGGGCATGAACGGCGACAAGCGGCAGGCCCGCCGCTATCACTGGCATTCCGAAACCCTGAAGAGTTTCGTCGACGAGCCGCACAGCGCCATCGATGGTCCCGCGCAAGGCGAGATCATCAACCTGACCGATCGCCGCGCCGAACGCTCGCGCTTCGCACAGCTCGATCTGCTCGGCGCGCTCGGGCCCGACGGCATCGCGCGCGAATATGCCGCACTGTCGAAACAGCCCGAGGCGCAGCCGGAGCTGCCGCATTTGATCATGCCCGCGCATCACGACGTACGCGCCAGCGACGTGTTCACGCGCCGCCTGCATGGTACGCTGGCGGCGGCGGCCGAATGCGGCCCGCGCGATTTTCCGGAATTGCTGCTGACACCCGGCGTCGGCGCGCGGACCGTGCAGTCGCTCGCGATGGTCGCCGAAGTCGTCCACGGCGCGCCGTACCGGTTCAAGGATCCCGCGCGGTTTTCGCTCGCCCATGGCGGCAAGGACCGCCATCCCTATCCGGTGCCGATCAAGGTCTATGACGAAACCATCCGGGTGCTGAAGTCCGCCGTGCAGCAGGCGAGCCTCGGCCGCGACGAGGAGATGCAGGCGCTGAAGCGCCTCGACAATCAGGCGCGCCTCCTGGAGCGAACGGCAACCGGCCCATCCTTCGATGCGTTCGTCGCACAAGAGCGCGACCGGTCGCCGGCGCTCGGCGGCCGCTCCGTGTTCGGATGGGAAACGGATGTTGCCGAGAAGAGCGCAGGCCGCGTTGGCCGGCCGCACTCTGGAAGGCGGCCCTGACGCGATAAATGTCGAAAGCCTCCGAAGGCCGCCTACGCGACACATTGCATCAGAACAATCGAGGCATCAGAACGATCGAGCCGGCAACGCGAGACACTGCTCAAAGAAGACGCCGGCCGAACCGAACGGTTCGACCGGTGTCACTCTTGCTTCACTGCGCAGTGCGGGACTGGAGGTCCCTGGAAGTGCTCTCACCGCTGATCATCGTTGTCATCGCCTTGGTCGTCGTGGCCGTGACCGTGATGATCGTCATCGTGGTGATGACCATCATGATCGTGCGCGCCATGGTCGAAATCAAACATGTCGAAGAGGTCGCCGATCGCCGGCATATTCACTGGCACCCACAGGTTCTCTCGATCCATGACCGGATTTGGCAGGTTATCGCGGCTGCGATTTGAAATCCTGCCGAGATGCCAGTTCCGTTCGATGAACTTCAAGACCGAAGCCTGGTCGTTGTAGGAGTGCACCACGTGGCCTCCCGCAGAATACGGGGAGATCACCAGCATTGGCATGCGCGGACCATCTCCGAAGAAATCGAGCGGTTGAATGAAACCGCTATCATACATGCCACCACTCTCGTCGAACGAGACGATGATTGCGGTATCAGCGAACAACTTTGGATTAGCCTTCGCGTGATGAACGATATTCTGGACGAATTCCTCCAGAAGGCTGACCTTGCCGCTGCCGGGATGGCCCTGAAGCGCGCCGTCCGGCTTAACAAAGGCGACCGCGGGCAGATTTCCTTTGTCGATATCGTCAAATAGATTATCGGAGACATCCTTGAGATGCACCGCGCGCGCCTTCGGATCTGCCATCACCGACTTCGAGTACTGGAACGGATTGCAATGATCGCAATATCCAGCTCTGAATACCTGGTTGAAGATGTCGGTGGCGCCGCCGGCGACCGCGACCGCCGAGTCATAGCCGCCGGAGTACCATGCCCACGATACATTCCCTTCGTTCAGCACATCGCCGATATGCCGCTGAACCAGCGGCGGCATCGTCGTTGCCGTTGCCGGCACCAGCGCGCCGCTGGCATCGTAAGGTGGATCGGCGTCGCGGGTCGCGTAGTAGGCATGTGGAGCGCAGTTCGGGCCGGCGTAGTAGTGAAGCGACGAGAGATAGTAGTGAAGTTCGGCAACGCCAGGCTGGTTCGGATCGCTGCAATTCACCCACGTCCCGTTTGACTGGTAAGTGTTGACGCTACCCGCCACAGGATCCGGGTTCATGATACTGCCCGGGGGAACCAGCGGATGGCCGTTTCCATCGCTGTAGAAAGCGTTATCGCCGTAGGCGATTCCAATCGCGCCGGTCACGGATCCACCCATGATCGCCTGATGGAAGTTGTCCGACAGCGTGTACTTGTCGGCCAGCGCCTTGAAAATCGGTGCGTCGCCGGTATTCATATTGAAGAAAGCCATATCCTGGCCGCCGTCGGTCGGCGTCTGAGTCGGCAGGGTACCATTCGTGGTCGCGACGAACGGATAAAGATCGTGCAGACAGCCGGTTGGATTCTCTCGCGTTGCGTTCTTCATGCCGCAGTCGTTCTGCTGCCACATCTGAAACAGCTGGTGAATCGTGTCGCCCTCGTACGCATCATAGGGCAGTGTCGGACTGGTCTGCTGGAAAGGTCCCGCGGGCAAACGATTTACGCCGGGAATACGGGTATCCGGAGCGTTCTTCGGAATTGAACCGGTGCCGCCCGTCGCGAGTGTGATCTGATCCCTGCGCGGCAAAGAAGGATCACCTTCAGGAAATGCGGCGGTCGGCTTACCGGATGCATCGACGATACCGAACTCGAGACCGACGCCCTCAGGCTGCGCGGATGCAATCGTCGGCACAGGCAAGAACGTGTAAGGGCTTTTGTTGAGCGGGCTGAGAACAAATCGGCCGTTGCTCGACGTCACCTGGTGTTGCTGGCCCTTGGCGAAATTCTTCCCCGGCGTCCCATCCACATTGACGATCCCCTGGGAGAGCAGATTCCAGATCTTCTCACCATGCTTCGGCCGGTAGGTACCGAAGACGTTTTCGAAGCTGCGATTTTCGCCGACAATGTAAATGATGTGCTTGATCGGCGTTTCGGTGGGAATGTTTTCCGGCTTTCTTGCCGGGCTTGCCTCGGTCGCGGCAAGTGCGTCACTACCTCCACCATGCGGCAGCAGCGCGCCGCCGAGACCCATGAGCGTGGTTGCAGAAACGCCGGCGATCATTAGCAGCCGGTTCTTCAGGCGAATCGTGTGCGGAGGCATGCGTCTTTCCTTCTGGCAGGCAGGATCGTCGTTCGAGAACAAACGACCCGCAGGTACTCGATCATCATCCGATCGGACGGAATCGGACCATGATCTCATCTCTTTGTTCGAGCATGATCTTTGCGCATCCCGACACACGTTCAGTTCACTCGCTGCAAAGACTGTTTATCTGACTGCAGAAGCCGTCGCAGCGCCACATAGTGGGCGTCGTGAACGATCGGGTTGAATAACGACCACGGCTCCGCACTATTAACGATCGCCGGGACTGCGGCGTTCATCAGTCGATCATAGGCTCCGTAATCAGCAGCTGCTGCATCGTAATTTCCGGACGCGGCATCTACACCAACACGTCGCAATATCAGCACAACCTCCTTGAGGGCCATGCGCGCGAGATTGCGTTGCTTCACGCCTCCCGACACAGTGCTATCCCTCCGATCCGGCACACGTTCGGTGAGCTCTCGCAGTTCGCCGCCCACCGTATCGACCACAAGGTCAATGGTGTCGTTGTCATGGTCTGCAATTGCCTTCGTCAGAACGCTGACGAAGCTGGTGATCTCTTGCAGTCGGGCCGCCGCACCGTCGCGTTCATAGGCCCCCACGCCATCTCCGACCGCGGTCAAATAGGCAACGAGATCTGCCTTGTCCTGAGCCGAGAGGCGGAGTTCGAATTTGTCGTCGAAGTGTCCCACCACCTGGTCGTAGGTATCGTACCGCCCGTCGTGAAGGTAAGGCGCATTGAAATCCGCATTCAACAAGGTGGGCGTCTTGTACAGGCCGCCCGTCCCGACATCGTGCTGCTTGTGATCAAGAAAGGCATCCGACGGATCATGGCAACCTGCGCAGCTGAGACCCGGATCATGCGGGAAAGGCTTGCGGAAAAGCACCTCTCCGCGACGCTCGGCATCGTTCGCCTCGGCAGTCAACTTTCCGCCTGGGCCGAGGCTCGGGTTGGGCAGAAAGTCGATGTCCTGGATGTAGGCCACCAAGCCATCAAGTATTGCAGGAGATGGTTCGGGGCCCGCGAACTCGACCACGATAACGTTGCGGATGAAATCGCGCAGTGATGCCGTACGCCCATCGCTTCCGTAGGGCGCCAGATAGCGTGCGCCACGCAAGCTCGGGATTCGCACCGCATCGAGGGTAAGATTGTCTGCTTTCGGATTGAACAGGGGCCCGGACGTGTCAAAATTACCGGGCCGGGTCGACATCCCCGGGATAAAGAGTTTGGGATTTGATGCGCCATTGACGTGGCACGTGGCGCAACTGATCCCTGCCTGCCGTGCCGTTCCCCCCAAAATATCCGGCGCGTTGAATGCCATGTCCCCGAGGTTCACCAAGTGTGACCTGCGACCTCCGACGGCCTCGGAATGAAACACCTCGCGTGGAAGATCGAGCGCATCTTCGTTCAACTCGCTTCCGGCAGGTAACGTCGTTTGCTTGCCGTCGACCGGAAATGCAATGGCTCGTTGGATGGCCAAGGCCATGATAATAGCCAACGCCACAACCGAGCACGCTCGAACGATCACTCGCCGCTCCCCAACTCGACACATGAGCCGAAGCGGTGCTTCTATCCGCGTTGGTCTTGCTGTTTTGTGACAAACTCGGGCGTCCTCTGCTTTCGCAGTCACAGTCTCGCGAGTGTCGCCAGTTCGGCCTTCTCGACGAACGCTTTGCCGGCAACGTTCGCGGTAGCTCCACGCGCGAAGGTGGACGGCGTCATCCGTCGCCACGCGCAGTCGGCGAGTTACGCTTCGCTACCCTACCGGCTTTACGTCGCCTGCAGCCGTCGCGCCTCCTTGAGAGCTATCTTCATCAGCGGCTTGACCGCCTTGTCCTCCCGGCCGACCACCACGCCGGCCGCAAGTGCACGGGCCCGCCTGTTCTTGCGCGGCGCGTGCAGCGCAGACGCCACGGCCATCTTTCGGTGCGCAACAAAATCGTTGAGCGCGCCGAGCGCATCCTGGATCTTCTTGAGATGGCTGGACAGGCGCTTGAGCCTCCTTCGCTCGCGCTTGGCGGGAAAAAGCTCCTCGAAGAAGTCCACTGCATACCTGATCTTCTTGATCCTGATCCGGAGCTTGTGCCGCGCGCGTGGCGACAGGCGATCAAGATGCTGGCCTTGCTTGCGCGCCTTCCTGGTACGATGGCGCAAGACGTCGGCTGCATATTTTCCGATCGGAACATCCGCGTGCGCGGCTTCCGGCGCAGGCTTCGCCTCGATCCACTCCAGCGTGTCGACCAGCAGCGCGCGGAACCGTTCCGAGCTTACCGCCCTCTTCGCCCGCGCTAACGCACGGGCGCGCTTGTCATCGAACTCGTCCTTGATCGCCTTGCCGCCGCGGCTCAGCGCGCGATCGCGCGTGATCGGCTCGACCTGCTCCGTGATGAACACATCGATTTCGCGCGCGGGCGCGAGCTCGCCCGTAAGCCATTTCAGTTCACGCTTCACGGCTCTCGTCCCGGCGTGAGGCAGCACCTTGGAAAACAGCGAGATAGCCGCGCGCAGCCGCCGCAAGCCCACCCGCATCTGGTGAACGCCTTCCGGCTCAAGATTGCGGACCGCATCCGCATTTGCCGAGAAATGACGAACCGTCGCGCGGGCGATGACCCGGAACGCCTCGCTCGCCGTCATGTCGGCATCCAGCCCGATCGGCGCGGCGAAAACCACTTGTTCCTCGCTGCCGCGCGCGAGGCCATAGCCGCGGTCCGATTTTGTCCGCAAGTCGAGCTCGGCTCCCGACCGTCGCTCGATCGCTCTGGCAATACGGAACAGGTCAGCCGGCCGGCCGCTTTTCAGCTCGAGTTCGAGTTCCTCGATAGGGCTCGCGCGGTGCCCCGCGACGATCCTTCCCCGATCAATGGCGAGTTCGATCTCGCTTTTGCTAGTCCGGACTGGAACCGTGGTGCGATGAACCGACGTCTTGAACACGGGCTTCAGCTTGCGTCGCAGCTTCCTCGAGGCGAGCGGCTCCAGCGGAGTGTCGTCGGCCTCCCGAAGGTCGGGCACGTCGCTCCTGGTCTCGGCTTCCCATTCACCTCGGCCAAACTCCGCGCCGTTCGCCGACTTGATAGTCTGGACGTTCGCCTTGCCGTTTTGCCGCACACGAAGCGTCAGGCCGCTGCGCTTCAGCTTGTGTTTCCCAGTATCGAAATAGGTCGAGACCAGATCGCTGTTCGACAGCTCACCCATTTTCCCACCGGGAATGCGCCAGTTGGCGAGAGATTTGAGGTTGCGCGTAGCGACGCGGAATTTCAGTTCCGTCTCGACAGCCATGCTTGCTCCGTGCTGCTCTTTGGTCCGCCCTCAAACGTATAACGCGCGACAGCAGCCAAGAGTGCCGCGTGCCGGCAATCATTGTTCCAGAGCCGCCCTACGGCAATTCCTCTGTCATTTCCGGGCGCGGAACGCGCGAGCCTGGAATCCATCCGTGCAACAAATGCACGCGGCGAAATGGATTCCGGGCTCGACGCTATCGCGTCGCCCCGGAATGATGGAGCTGGTTTGGCGACGCGCGACCCAACTCCGTCGCTCCCATCCTCCGCGTCACGATGCCGTCTTGATCTCGATCTGCTTGCTTTGCTTCGGCTCGGGCTTGCGCACGGTCACCTTGAGGACGCCTTTGGAGATCTCGGCGGAGATATCTTCCGCTTTCACGCCCGCCGGCAATTCGACGGAGCGCGCGAACGAGCCGAAGCTGCGCTCGACCAGATGGTAATCCTTGGCCTTCTCCTCGCGCTCGTTCTTCTTTTCGCCGCGAATGGTGAGAAGGTTATCGGCGAGATTGAGCTCGACATCCTTCTGCTCGAGACCGGGCAGTTCCGCCGTGATCTCGATCGTCTTGTCGGTCTCGCTCACATCCATGCTCGGCAGTGTTCTGCCGGCCGCGGTGAAGGCCGGGAAGTTGCGGGAAAGGCCGTCGAACACGCGATCGATTTCCTGCTGCAGGAACGCAAATGGATTGGCCTCGCGACGGGCGACATTGCGATCAGTAGTGACGGGGACCATAGGCTTGATCATGTTTGCCTCCTATCTAAGCTGAACTGGCACCGGAACTTTACGGCCCGGCCGAAGGACGGAGGTTGAGCGAAATCAAACGAGTCCCGGCGCATACCCGGCAGACTGGAACCAACGCAAAGAAGATCGGCAAGTTTCCCTTGTGGCCGCAGAGAGGGATTTCTGATGTACGCCATGGTCCTTCAGGCACCCAACACGCCGCTCGTGCGCGAGCAGCGGCCCGATCCGTCGCCCGGACCGGGCGAGGTGCGCGTCAAGATCTCCGCCTGCGGCGTCTGCCGCACCGACCTGCATGTCGTCGACGGCGAATTGCCCGACATCCGCTATCCCATCATTCCCGGCCACGAGGTCGTCGGCCGCGTCGATGTGCTCGGCGACGCTGTCGACGGCCTCGCGCCCGGCACGCGCGTCGGCGTGCCCTGGCTCGGCTTCACGTGCGGCACCTGCCCCTATTGCCGCGAGGGCAAGGAGAATCTCTGCGGCCATCCGCGCTTCACCGGCTATACGCGCGATGGCGGCTTTGCGAGCCACCTGATCGCCGATGCGCGCTATTGCTTTCCGCTCGGCGAGGACGGCGACGATGTCGCGCTGGCGCCGCTGCTCTGCGCCGGCCTGATCGGCTGGCGTTCGCTGGTGATGGCAGGCGACGGCAAGCGCCTCGGCATCTACGGCTTCGGTGCTGCCGGCCATATCATCGCGCAGGTTGCGCGCTGGCAGGGCCGCGAGATCTACGCCTTCACGCGCGACGGCGACACTGATGCGCAACAACTCGCCTTGTCGCTTGGTGCCGACTGGGCGGGCGCCTCCGGTGACAAGCCGCCGGCCGAACTCGACGCCGCCATCATCTATGCGCCCGTCGGCCCGTTGGTGCCGCAGGCGTTGCGAACTTTACGCAAAGGCGGCCGCGTGGTCTGCGCCGGCATCCACATGTCGGACATTCCATCCTTTCCTTACGACATTCTCTGGGAGGAGCGGCAGATCGTTTCGGTCGCCAACCTGACGCGCCAGGACGGCTGGGATTTTCTGAAAGTGGCGCGCGAGGCGGGCATCGAGACGACGACCACCACCTTTCCGCTGGATCAGGCCAATGAGGCGCTGGCGCGTCTGCGCAGCGGCAATCTGGTTGGCGCGGCGGTGTTGCAGCCATGACGCCACCGTCCCCGCATCAAGGCACGACAAACCAGGACCGCGTGCGGGATTTTCTCGGCAAGCCGTCCAAGGGGCACGATACCCAGCGCGTCGACACGCACGGCTCGATCGTGTTCCTGAAGCCCGACCGCGTCTACAAGATCAAGCGCGCGGTGCGGCTGCCCTATCTCGATTACTCCTCGCTCGACAAGCGCAAGCACGCCTGCGAGGAGGAGATCGCTGTCAACCGGCGCTTCGCGCCGGAGATTTACCGTGGCGTCGTGCCGATCACGGAAGGTGAAGCCGGCCCTGAAATCGACGGCAATGGAAACGTCATCGAATGGGCGGTCGAGATGGCGCGGTTCGACGAGAACAGGACGCTCGACCGTCTGGCGGCTCGAGGCGAGATCATGCCGGAGCTCGCCGAGCCGCTGGCCGAGGCGATCGCGGCATCCCATGACGGCGCGCCGGTTTCCGATGGCGAGAGCTGGCTCGCGTCGCTCCCCGGCATCATCGAACGCAACACGATCGCGTTTCGCGACCATCCTGCACTCGCAAGCGCCGAGGTCGAGCGCCTGCATGTCCTGAGCTGCGAACTGCTCGCCAAGAACCAACCGCTTCTGAAGCAACGCGCCGCTGACGGAATGGTGCGGCGATGCCATGGCGATGCGCATCTCGGCAACATCGTGATGATCGATGGCAAGCCGCGCCTGTTCGATGCGATCGAATTCGATCCAATCATCGCCACCACCGATATGCTCTACGATCTCGCCTTTCCGCTGATGGACCTGCTGCATTTCGGCAACCGTGCCGCCGCGAACCGGCTGCTGAACTCCTATCTGCAGGCCACACCGCAGCAGAACGCCGGCGCGCTTGCCTTGCTGCCGCTGTTCCTGTCCATCCGCGCGGCGATCAGGGCCAATGTGCTCCTGACCAAGCATGCGCAGGGCGGCGGTGCCGCTGCGCTGTCGGATGCGCAGTCGTATTTCGAACTCGCACTCGAACTGATTGCGCCGGGCAAACCGTCGCTGATCGCAATCGGCGGCCGCTCCGGCACCGGCAAGAGCGTGCTGGCGCGCGCCGTCGCCGAACTGGTCCAGCCAGCACCCGGCGCGGTGCTGTTGCGCTCGGACGTAATCCGCAAGGAGATCTTCGGCGTCGGCCCGCTGATCAAGCTACCCGAGTCGGCTTATGGACCCGGAACGTCTGAACGCGCGTATGACGCGATGCTGGCTCGCGCGCGTGCCGTGCTGGCCCAGGGACTTTCCGCCGTGGTCGACGCAGCGTTCTTGAAGGAAGAGGAGCGAAACCAGCTTCGCCCGCTTGCGGCCTCCAGCGGCGTCGCTTTCTTCGGCATATTCCTTGTTGCCGAAACCTCCGTCCGCCTCGCCCGCATCGGCGGGCGCCGGAACGACGCTTCCGACGCAACCCAGGACGTAGCGCTGTTTCAGGACAGCATCGACTCCGGCGCTATCGATTGGGCAATCGTGGATGCGTCAGGGACCCCGGAGGAGACGCTGGAGCGGAGCATTCCACATCTCCCGCGCGCTGACCTGTAGCCCGGGTGAAGCGCCAGCGTAACCCGGGGCCACTCGCAAACGCTGACGCAGAAGTCCCGGGTTAAGCTGGCGCTCCACCCGGGCTACGGGCCAGTGCTACGCGCCGACCCCCTCCGCAAGCGGGAAAGGTGCAACGAGCCGGCTAACGCTGCAGCACGTATCGGCCCGGGGCATTCTCCAGCGCGTCGGCGTCCTTGCCTGCTCCGCCCATGGGCGGCGGGGAAACCGGTTCGCCCGAATGGGCATTCAGGAACGCGACCCATTCGTGCCACCAGGAGCCGTCGCGCTTCGGCGCGACCTCCAGCCATTCATCCGGACCGATATAAGGGCCGTCCTTCAGCTTGGTCTGGACCTGGTAGGAATGCCACGGCTCGTTGGGAGCCGCGACGATGCCGGCATTGTGTCCGCCGTTCGTGAGCACAAAGGTCGTGTCCGCATCCGCGAGGAAATGGATCTTGAAGGTGGACTTCCAGGGAGCCACGTGATCGCGAAGCGTGCCGACGACGAACATCGGCGCATGCAGATCGGACAGCGAGATCGGCTCGCCGTCGACGCGATAACGCCCTTCGGCAAGATCGTTGTCGAGGAAGAGCTGACGGAGATATTCCGAATGCATCCGATAGGGCATGCGGGTCGCATCCGCATTCCATGCCATCAGATCGCTGAGCGGCTGCCGCTCTCCGATCAGGTAGTCGCGGATCATCCGCGACCAGATCAGGTCATTGGAACGCAGCATCTGAAAAGCGCCCGCCATCTGCGTGGTCTCGAGCACGCCGCGTTGCCACATCATGTCCTCGAGGAACGAGACCTGGCTTTCGTTGATGAAGAGCGTGAGTTCTCCGGCCTCGGTGAAGTCGGTCTGCGCGGCAAGCAGCGTCACGGTGCGCAGGCAGTCCGGCTTTTCCTTGCTCAGCCGCGCCGCCGCGATCGACAGCAGCGTGCCGCCGAGGCAATAGCCAGTGGCGTGAATCGGCTCTCCGGGAACGATCCGGTTGATGACCTCGATCGCGGCATCGACGCCGAGGCGGCGATAGTCTTCGAGACTGACGTCGCGGTCCTCGGGCGTCGGGTTGCGCCAGGATATCATGAACACGGTAAAGCCGCGCTCGACCATGAAGCGTACCAGCGAATTATGCGGCGACAAATCGAGGATGTAGTATTTCATGATCCAGGCCGGCACGATCAGGATCGGCTCGGGACGGACTTGCGACGTGGTCGGCGAATACTGGATCAGCTCGATCAGTTCGTTGCGGTAGACCACCTTGCCCTTGGTGACCGCGACGTTCTTGCCAACGACGAACTCGTGCTCCGGCCCGTGACCGGTCACCAGCGCCTTCCAGTCCTCGAGCCAGTTGTGCAGGCCACCGACAACGTTGCCGCCGCCGGTCTCCATGATCTTGCGCAGCACTTCGGGATTGGTCAGTGCGAAATTCGTCGGCGCCAGCACGTCCAGGTATTGGCGGATCGCGAAATCCGCGATCGCCGCATCCTGCCGCGCCACGCCGTGGACACCGGTGGTGGCCGATCGCCACCACCGCTCGGTCAGCAAAAATGCCTGCGCCAGCATGTTGAAGGCCGGCAATTGCCAATCCGGCTCTGAAAATCGCCGGTCGTTCGGGGCCGGCGCAATCAGGCTCCAGGTGCGGTAGACCGGATGCGGGGTCGCGAGCTCCTCGACAAACTGCATCGCATCATGGATCGCGTCCCGTGTCAGCGTAAGCTGCTTGCCCGGCGAGATCGCCAAATGGAGCTGCCAGTCGAGCAGCGCCAGCGTAAGCGCGGCGGGAGACAGGCCGCCGGTCCAGCGTGCGATCGTGGCATGGGCGAGGTGATCAATCACGTCGAACGCCGAGACCGGCTCGGGCGGTACTGGTAGCGCGGGGACTGTCGCGCCGATCGACGGCGGCGGCTTGAGCGGCTCGAATGTGACGACTTTGGAATCCATGGCCTGCACTGTCATACCAATCTCCATTGGTTCCATTTACGCTAGCGCCGCGGCGGACCGTTTGAGCTGCATCAAACTGGTTTGCCACGGCCTCCCTCATGGATCAGGCGGTCAGAACCGCCTGCAGCGAGAGCCCATGGGAATCCTGTCTCCCTCCGAACCGAAGCCAGAGGCGTTCTGGTCCACGCCGACCGAGACCCTCCTGCTATCGCTATCCTCGCAGCGTGGCGGGCTTCGGCAGGCCGACGCAAAGGACAGGCTGGCGCGGCTCGGCCCGAACCTGATGCAGCCGTCGCAAAGCCAATCGATCCTCAAGAAGATCGTCCATCGCATCTTCAACCCGCTGGTCGCAATCCTCATTGCTGCGGCGGCCATTTCGGGCGTGAGCGGGGACATCGGCAGTTTCGTCATCATCCTGCTCGTAATCGGCATGTCCCTGACGCTCGACATCGTCCAGGAACACCGCGCCGAACTGACCGCCGAAGCATTGCGGCAATCCGTGGCGATCCAGGCCGACGTCGTGCGCGACGGGGCGGTCGTCTCGCTTCCCGTCAGCGAACTGGTGCCGGGTGACGTCGTTCACCTCCGCACCGGCGACCTTGTGCCCGCGGACGGGGTCGCGCTGGAAGTGCATGAACTGCAGGTCAACGAAGCCCTGATGACGGGCGAGCCGTTTCCGGTTAGCAAGAACACCGCGCCATGCGCGGCCACCTTGCCCGCTGAAGCAAGCAACGCGCTTTTCGCCGGGACCAGCGTGGTCAGCGGCAACGCCGTGATGCTGGTCGTCGAAACCGGCAAGCGGACGCGCTTCGGCATGATTGCCGCCGAGCTCGCCACCAACGCGCCGCCGACGGCGCTCGAACGCGGCGTGAACCGGCTTGGCGTCCTTATCCTCAGGCTCACGCTGTTTCTGACGTTGTTCGTGCTGCTGGCGCATCTCGCCGCGCATCGCCCCGCCATGGAAGCATTCCTGTTTGCGCTGGCGCTCGCCGTCGGCCTGACACCCGAACTGCTGCCGATGATCATGACGGTGACGCTCGCGAAAGGCGCGCAGCGGATGGCCGCGCGGCAGGTGATCGTCAAGCGCCTCTCCGCGATCCACGATCTCGGCGCGATGGATACGCTATGCGTGGACAAGACCGGCACGCTGACCGAAGCAAAGATCACGCTGGCAGCGCATATCGATCCGGCCGGCCGGACGAGCGAGCGAGTGCTCGAACTGGCGCGGCTCAATGCTGCGTTCCAGACCGGCGTGCGAAGCCCGCTCGACGACGCGCTGCTGACGGCGGCCGGGACGCTGAGCGGATGGGAGCGCATCGCCGAATGTCCCTTTGATTTCCAGCGGCGCTGCCTTTCGGTGTTGGCCTCGGATGGCACAGAGCGATGCCTCATCGTCAAGGGCGCGCCGGAATGCATCCTCGCGCGCGCTGCCACCGTCGAGATCGACGGACAATCCCGGCAGCTCGACGCCGAGCAGCGGGCGAAGCTCGACAGCCTTCAGGAAAGCTATGCACGCGACGGCTTTCGGCTGCTGGCCGTCGCCATCAGACCGATGCCGCCCGATCAGGCGACCGTCTGCGTAGAGGAGGAAGCCGGGCTGACGCTGGTCGGCTTCTGCGCGTTCGCCGATCCGCCCAAATGCGATGCCCGCGATGCGATCAAGAACCTCGCTTCGCTCGGCGTGACGGTGAAGCTGATCTCCGGCGATCATGCCGCCGTGGTGACCCATGTCGCGCAGGCCGTCGGACTGCCGGCGCGGCGCATCATGAGCGGAGAGGAGATTGCCGCCCTCACCGACCGCGCGCTTGCGGCGCAGGTCGGCCATGTCGATCTGTTCGCCCGCGTCGATCCCGACCAGAAACGCCGCATCATTGCCGCGCTCCGCCATCGCGGCCATGTGGTCGGATTCATGGGCGACGGCGTGAACGACGCGCCGGCGATCCACACCGCCCATGTCGGCATATCCGTGGCTGAAGCGACCGAGGTGGCGCGGGCCGCCGCCGATATCATCCTGCTTGCGCCCGACCTCTCGGTTCTCGGCGCCGGCGTGCGCGAGGGACGGCGGACCTTTGCCAACATCCTCAAATATGTGCGCATGGGCACGAGTTCGAATTTCGGCAACATGTTGTCGATGGCGCTGGCCTCGGTGGTGCTGCCTTTCCTGCCGCTGTTGCCGCTGCAGATCCTCCTCAACAACCTGCTCTACGATCTTTCGGAGGTCGGCATTCCCTTCGACGAAGTCGATGCCGAAGACATTGCACGGCCGCAAGCCTGGGACATGGCCGAGATATTGCGCTTCACGTTGGTGATGGGAACGGTCTCATCGCTGTTCGACGCCACCACGTTCCTCATTCTGCTGAAAATCTTCCATGTCAACGCCACTCAATTCCACACCGGGTGGTTCCTGGAATCGATCGCCACGCAAATCCTGGTCATTTTCCTGATCCGCTCGCGCCGGCTGCCTTGGCGCGGCAGCCGTCCCGACCGTGTGCTGGTGATCTCCTCGCTCGGAGCACTGGCCGCGGCCGTCGTGCTGACGCTCGGACCGTCAGGATCGATGCTCGGATTTGCCAGCCTGCCGCCGGCCTTGCTCGCCACCATCGCGCTGATCACGCTGGCCTATCTCGCCGCGGCCGAGGCTGCCAAGCGTGTTGCGCTTAAATCCCGGCGCAAGCGCGCGAGGAAGTTCAAGTGGGGTTGGATGTAGCGCGAGACGGAAATTGTATCCGCGACGGATGCTGCGCTCCCTCTCCCGCTCGCGGGAGAGGGTTGGGGTGAGGGTGTCTCCACGAATGGATCTTTGAGTGGAGAGAGCCCTCACCCGGCGCTTTGCGCCGGCCTCTCCCGCAAGCGGGAGAGGTCGCTTCAGGCGAAGCCGAAAAATTCCTTGCCGCAGGCGATGATTTCCTTGTCGGTCGGATGATCGCTCGCCTCGATGCGAACGATGATGTTCGGGTGCGTGTCCTGCAGATGGTGCAGCAGCTCGGTCTTCTCGTTCCCCGGTCCCATGATCAGGACGTCGGTGCAATTCTGCAACGCCTGCCCAACCGTGACCAGGAAAGCGGGGTCACTCTCGACCTTGCCCGCGCCAATGCTGTTGGCCTTGTGATGAAGATGGGTCGAGGAAAGATGCGCCGGCACCACGATGGTGTCCACACCGGTCAATCCCATCCCGAAGATCTTGGCGGTGAGATGATCGATCCAGACGATGGCATGCGCATGCGTGGTTGCCGTCTTTGGCGTAGCGGTGCTGGACATTGCTTCTCCTTGCTTCAATGATGGTTCTCGATTGCTCAGCCCATATATTGGCCGCCATTGATCGACAGCGTCGATCCGGTGATGTAGCCGGCCTCGTCGGCGGCGAGAAATACTACGGCGCGCGCGATTTCCTCGGGCCGGCCGAGCCTGCCGATCGGGATCTGCGGCAGGATGACGTTGTTCATGACCTCCGGCGAGACCGCATCCAGCATTTCGGTGTGGGTGTAGCCGGGGCAGATCGCGTTGACGGTGATGCCGACCTTTGCGCTCTCGAGCGCGAGCGCCCGCGTGAAGCCGAGCTCACCGGCCTTGGCGGCGGAATAATTCGTTTGTCCGAACTGACCCTTCTGGCCGTTGATCGACGCGATGTTGACGATGCGGCCGAACTTGCGCGATCGCATGCCTTCGATGACGGACCGGCACATGTTGAACAGGGCATTGAGGTCGGTGTTGATCACGGCGTCCCATTGCGCCTTCGTCATCTTGTGCAGGCTGCTGTCGCGGACAATGCCGGCATTGTTCACGAGGATTTCGATCGGCCCGAGCGCAGCTTCCACCTGCTTCACGCCAGCGCCGCAGGCGGCGAAATCGCCGACGTCCCATTGAAACACCGGGATCCCTGTTTCAGCGTGAAACGCCTCGGCGGCCTTGGTATTGCCGGCATAGGTCGCCGCGACGCGGTAACCTGCCGATTGAAGCGCCCGCGCGATCGCGGCGCCGATGCCCCGAACACCGCCCGTAACCAATGCAACGCGTGCCATGTCGATCCTTCCTTGCGTCTGCGACCCAGTCGCGAACCAATAAAGAAGGGAGGCCGAATACCATTTGATGTGGGTCAACAAGGGGAGGAAACTGCGCTGACATAGTGAGTTCGCCAACGACGTGAAGCGCCCCGCAGGCGGCTTTCGTCCGTCATCACGGAGAGATCCATGTACAGGAACATTCTGGTGCTGGTGCCCACGGAATTGTCGGCGCGTCCGGTCGCCGATGGCTCGATATCGCTCGCGGCCGCACGCCAGGCCGAACTCGAGGCGCTGGCGATAGGCTACGAGGCAAGCAGCATACCAATGGCTGCGGAGGGCGGCGCCGCGGTCGCCTCGATCTATGAGATCGAGCGTCAGCGCGCGTTCGAGCGCGCCGACGGCGCGTTGCGCGTGTTCGAGGCGCAGGCGAAGAATGCAGGCATCACCTACCGCTGTCGCGCGCTCAGCGCGCTTCCGGGCGAGGCTGTCGACATCGTCGGTGCGGTCGCGCGGCTGCACGACCTGACGATCGTGTCGCAGCCCGAACACGACCGCGACACCTTCGACAACAACCTCGCTCAGGAAACTCTGTTCGAGGCGGGCGGTCCGGTGCTGTTCATGCCTTACACGTTCAAGGGCGCGTTCAGGGCAAGGCGGATCGGCATCTGCTGGGACGGCAGCCGCGTTGCGGCGCGCGCCGTGCACGACGCAATGCCGTTCCTGAAGGCGGCCGATACGCTGACGGTCGTCACCGTCAACGAAGAGGACAACGTCCCCAGCGAGGCGTCGCCGACCCATCTCGCGCGATACCTGGCGCATATCGGCGTTCCGGTCCATGTGACCTCGCTCAGGATGGATGATTCCGAGATCCAGGCGGGCATCCTGTCGCTCGCGGCTGACGAGTCGCTCGATCTCCTGGTGATGGGTGGCTATGGGCATTCGCGCCTCAAGGAAACCGTGCTCGGCGGCGTCACGCGCGACATGCTGCGCTGCATGACCGTGCCGACGCTGATGTCGCACTAGCTGCGGGAGAGACATGCCATGCGCGCTCACCAGATCATGACCAGGGACGTCATCACCGTCGGCCCTCATGCATCCATCATGGATGCCGCCAACATCATGCTGCGCTGTCACTTGAGCGGCCTGCCGGTGATGGGCGAAGATGGCACGCTCAAGGGCATCGTCTCCGAGAGCGACTTCCTTCGCCGCGGCGAGATCGGCACCGGGCGCCGGCGTCCGGGTTGGCTGCAGTTCTTCGCCGGGCCCGGCCGCGCGGCGATCGATTTCGTGCATGAACGCGGGCGTCACGTCGAAGACGTCATGACGCCGGATCCGATCACGGTGGACGAGCAGACGCCCCTGGACGAGCTCGTGGGCATCATGGAAAAGAAGGGCGTGAAGCGCCTGCCGGTGATGAGCGGCAAGATGCTTGTCGGCATCATCACGCGCGCCAACATCCTTCAGGCGGTCGCGAGCCTCGCCAGGGAAATCCCCGACCCGACCGCCGACGACCAGCATATCCGCGATCATATCCTGCGTCAGATCCAGGACACCGACTGGCGGCCCGCCGGCTTCCAGGTCACCGTGCGCAAGGGCGTCGTTCACCTGCATGGCGTCATCTTCGACGACAGCACGCGCAAGGCGGCGATGGTGCTCGCCGAGAACACCGCTGGCGTAAAGGGGGTCCACGACCATCTCTGCTTCGTGGATACTTATTCTGGCTACTACGTGGAATCGCCGGAAGACACTTCGACGGAAGCGCGGCCGATCTACTAAAGTTGCAGGATCAGGTCACATCCCGGATTTCCAGCTCGCTGCAGTTCACCTTGCCGATCGCCTGGATGCGCAAGACGCAGATGACGATGACCACGCTGCTGTCGATGTGATATGATGTGATGTGGCGCGATGCTGCGGCATCGCAGGAAAGGCCGGACAATCCCTACAATATTGTCGGATGTTTTTTCTTCGGAAGAGAAGCAAACTTTCCGACGGCCTATGTGTTCTGGAATGCCGAGGCGCACAGTCGAAATCGATACGATCGAAAGCTATACAAAGGTATACGCGCAGGCATACTAACGATTTTCCTCACAACTTTATTCGCGGCCAACTCTTTCAGAACTAAAGCAAATTCGTCCCGACGTGCGGCCGACCACGCTACGGCCATTTGCAATATCTAACACCCGCTAAGCATCTATAACGAGCATCATAGCGCGAAGGGCATATGCTCTTCAACATCGCAACTACTGCATTCGCAAAGTTCCTCGGTCGCGCGATGAAGCAGGCGACCGAAACTAGAAAGGATGAGCGATGCTTACGCAGGCTTTCAACGAGAGGCTGGGCCACCCTCACGTCGGCCTCCAGATCGGCTCGGAAACGCACCACGTCCATCCTGATACCGAAGGGCTCCGCCAGGAGCACAGGTGGCGCGACCTGAAACCGGATGATGCGGCTGCGGTCGGGGAGATCGCGATTTCGCGCTGGGCCGGCTCGCAAACGGGTTCCCGATATGAGGAAGCGGCAACGCCGCCCGGCCGATATGTCGTGGCGATTGCCCTGAAGAGCACGCGCCTCACCCTGACACGGGGACGGCAGATCATCTTCGATGGGGTCATGCCGGCGGGCACGCTGCATGTCACGGCGCCTTCGACGCAGCTTGGTGCGCAGTTTCACGCCCCATACGACTTCCTGCACTTCCATGTTTCGGCCGACTATCTGCACGGACATCGCGCCGCGGCCGAGTCCTGCCCGACCGGCGAGGAGCTGGGCGACTTCATCCTACTGCGCGACTCCTTTGCCGAGCAGCTCGGCAGGGCACTGATCGAGCGCGGCAACGCCAAGGATCCGGCCTTCACCCGCTGCATTGGTCAAACGCTGGCAATGCATATCGCCCGGCTCGAGACGCCGCGGAGCAAGGTCAACGCCCTGCCGAAATGGCGGCTCAGGCGGGTCGAGGAGTACGTCAACGCCAACTACCATCGCAGCGTCAGCCTCGCCGATCTGGCCAAGGCCGCCGGCCTGTCGCGCATGCATTTTGCGGCCCAGTTCCGGGCGGCGACCGGTTTCCGTCCGCGCGAATATCTGCTGCACCGGCGCGTCGAGCGCGCGAAGTCGATCCTATCGGACGGCGAGACGTCCCTGGCCGAGGTCGCGTTGGCGGTGGGCTTCTGCACCCAGGCGCATTTCTCGACCGTCTTCAAGCGCATTACCGGAGAAACGCCGGCGCGCTGGCGGACCGCCAGCCGAAGCGCATCGCCTTCGCCGATTGACCAAAGCGTCCGGACCAAGGTCCCGTTCGGCACCCCACGGGCCGAAGTACGCCACGCGGATCATCTCATTGCTGCCAGTAATCACGCATCGCTGTGAAAGCACCTGAGGCGGTGTCGCAACTTGCGACACCGGCCGCGCCATAGTCATTTGCGATCATTTGATTGAAAATCGGCATCACCGCCGAGGCAGCCGGCGCACATCGCCCCTTTTGCCGCATGGCGCGATATTATTCCTAGCTCGACCTGTCGGACGCGGAGCCATCGTGTAACACCTTTGGCTAAGGTTGCTAGGCGTCCGGAAAGCAATATGATGGCCTCGATTGGTCCCTCGACGAACTCAGGTTGGAGTTTGGTCGGGGACCGCGACGTGCTGCTCCGTTGCGCATCAAGCTTGTGCGCTGAAGGACGGAGAGCACCGGCCACTTGCTTGATTGAGGTCCCGAACATGGGCGACCGCACGCAACGTGCCGTCCGCGAGGCCGGTCGGGATTCGGCCGCGCCGGAGGCCGTTTGCTTCGGCCCGTTTCGGCTGCATGCAGGGCAAAGAACGCTCGAGAAGGATGGCCATCCGATTCGGCTCGGCGGCCGGGCGCTTGATCTTCTGATCACCCTGGTCGAGCGCGCCGGCACCGTGGTCAGCAAGAACGATTTGTTGGCCAAGGTATGGCCCGACATCATTGTCGATGAAGGCAGCCTCAGGGTGCAGATCGCCGGCCTTCGAAAGGCGCTCGGCGACGGCGAGGCAGGCGCGAGATATCTGAGCACGGTTTCGGGACAGGGCTACTGCTTCGTCGGGCGGCTTTCGCATCCGAACGGTCAGCAGCAGTCCTCGATCGGACCAACTCCTGAGCCGCTCCACAATTTGCCGGCGCGGCCGACGCGATTGGTGGGACGCGACCAAACCGTTCGCGACATATCGTCCAAGCTGAAGAGCGAGCGTTTCGTCACGATCGTCGGCCCCGGTGGAGTCGGCAAGACCACAGTGGCGGTCTCCGCCGGCCATGAATTGCTCGAGGAATTCGCCGGTGCGGTCCGCTTCCTCGACTTTGGCGCGCTTCAGGACCCTGCGCTCGTCCCAAACGTCGTCGCCTCGGCGCTTGGCCTCAGCCAAACCGGGGATCCTTCGGGCAGCCTGCTGAACCTGCTCCGAGACAAGCGGATGCTGCTGATTCTGGATTGTTGCGAGCATGTGATCGAGACATCCGCCGTGCTGGCCGAGCGGCTTTATGCCGAGGCGCCGCAGCTTCATATCCTGGCCACCAGCCGGGAGTCGCTGCGGGTCGAGGGCGAGCACGTTTACCGTCTGCAGCCGCTCTTGAGCCCACCGGACGACGCCGGGCTGACGGCCGCGCAGGCACTCGCCTTTCCTGCAGTCCAGCTATTCGTGGAGCGCGCGGCTGCGAGTGGTGGCCGGTTCGTCGAACTGAGCGACACGGACGCGCGCCTGGTTGGCGAGATCTGCCGCAGGCTGGATGGCATTGCACTTGCGATCGAGCTCGCCGCCAGCCGCGCCAGCGCCTGCAGTATCAAGGACACGGTCGCGCTGTTGAACGACGCGTTCAAGCTCCTGGGCGAAGGACAACGTTCGGTGCTGCCGCGGCACCAGACCCTGCGCGCGACACTCGACTGGAGCTACAAGCTGCTGTCGGAGCCGGAGCGTATGGTGCTGCGGCGGGTGGCCGTGTTTGCGGGCACCTTCACCTTGGAAGCCGCCCGCTCGGTTGCGGGCGCGGAGGACACCGACGATGGGCAGGTGATCGCGGCTGTTGCCAGCCTGGTTGCAAAGTCCATGCTTGCGGCAGGCGCAAGCGGCACGACGACGCGATACAGGTTGCTCGACACGACGCGGGCCTATGCCCTGGAACGGCTTGCCGCCAGCACGGATGGCGATGCGACGGCGCGGCGGCATGCCGGCTATTTCCTGCACCTGCTGCAAGAGATCGGCAACGGCGCGACCGCGGCGGCGGAATCGAGCCGCTTTGCAGCAATCGCCGACCAGTTCGGAAACATACGCGCCGCGCTAGCCTGGTGCTTCGCCGAACACGGCGACCGCGCAATGGGCGTCGCGCTGGCTGCAGCGGCGATGCCGTTTTTCCTCAAATTGTCGCTGTTCGCCGAGTGCCAGCTCTGGGCGAAGCGCGCGATCGAGCAACTTGCGGCGACAAATCACAGCCTGAAATACGACCTCGACCTTCACGCCGCCCTTGGTCTGGCGCTGTTGCTTACAAAAGGGACCACCGATGACGTCCATGCGTTCCTCACGCGAGCGCTTCGAATAGCCGAAGACATCGGCGACGTTCCCAGCCAGCTTCGCCTGATAGAGCGGCTTCACGTGTTCCAGATGAGGGCGGGAAATTTCACGGAGGCGCTGGCGCTCGCCAAACGAGGCGAAGCCGTCGCGTCCGATCACGGCGACCGCGTCAAACTTGCGCATATGCGGATTGCGCTCGGCGTCTCCTGCCATCTTTCCGGAGACGCGCCGCTGGCCCGGTCCTATGTGGAATCGGCGTTGTTGCAATTGCCGGGATCGGAACCTGATGTCGATGACCCCCTGAACTACGATTATTTCAGTCGCGCACGGATCACCCAGGCTCGCATCCTCTGGCTTCAGGGCTATCCCGATCAGGCGGTCGACACGGCGCAGCGAGCCATCGCCGACACGATGCGTATCGGTCATCCCGCCAAGCTCTGCATGGCGCTGCTCTGGGCATTCTCGATCTTTGTCTGGAACTCGGAAACGGAGAACTACGAAGAATACGCCGACAGACTTATCCTGGAAGCCAGCAAGCACGCGCTGGGGCCCTACCAGACCATTGGCTACGGAACAAAAGGCGTTGTCCTGGTGGCGCAGGGCCAGGTCGAGACCGGGATTGCGTTGCTTCGGGGTGCGCTGGAAGTCATGCGCAGCCATCGCTATGGCTCGCTCGCGGATTTCCGCATCGCGCTGGCGCAGGCGCTCGCCACCACCGGGCAGGAAAGGGAAGCGCTGGATACGATCGATCAGGCAATCGTCCGTGTCGAGCACAACAAGGATCTGTTCTGCATGCCCGAGTTGCTGCGTGCAAAGGCGGAAGTGCTGCTCGCGGCGAGAATCCCCGATTTGGTGCAGGCAGAACATTACCTCAAGGGATCGATTGATCTGGCCCGGCGTCAATCAGCACTCGCCATGGAGCTGGTTGCCGCGACCTGCCTCGCCAGACTCTGGCTCCGGCAGGATCGCGCTGCCGAGGCGCGGCGGCTGCTCGCACCGACCTATGGCCGGTTTACCGAGGGGTTCAACAGCCACGCGCTCAAGGCGGCGAGAGCGCTGCTGGATGAACTGAGCGCGCAACATCCGGACTCGTTGGACGCAAGACTGGCCGCCCGGGGATAAGGCCGGAACGCATCCGCCCGACGCTGATCAATCTGCGTCCGTCCGGCAACCGCGATCATGCGAACTCGAAACGAAGGTGCAGATCCGAAAGACCCGAGCCCATCCGATCTGGCACCCTCTCGCTCGTAAGCATTCAACACCACCAGCTTGCACCATCGGCTCGCATAGCCCCCCAAGGCAACGAGCCCCGGGGGCCGTCCTATCCCCCCGCCCCATCCCCGGGACGGCCCCCCTTTCCTTCTCCATACATTATCCGCTTGCCGCGGCCGCCGCGGCTTGCCTTTCGAACGGGTTGCTGCCTCTGGCGAGAGACGATACCGATAGCCCCCGGGAACCGGGCGTGGATCATGGCTCGTTGGCTGCAAGCCGCTCCAGCGAGAGAAAATCCCGTCCAAACTGGTGCCCTAATCCGGGCACACATCGTAGTTGGGCCAAAGGCGGCTCTCGCAGCAGGCAGGTAACGCGTGCAGGGCGACAATAGCGATGAATCTGCACTGGCATTCGGACCATTCCGACTGCTGCCGAAAGCGCGACTGCTCGAGAAGGATGGCAATCCCGTACATATCGGAGGCCGCGCGCTCGACATCCTGATCTTCCTCGCCGAACGCGCCGGCGAGGTCGTCGGCAAGCGGGAACTGGTGTCGCGGGTGTGGGCCGATGTGAACGTCGACGAAGGCAGCCTTCGCTTCCACGTCAGCGCGCTGCGCAAGGTGCTCGGCGACACCGCGTCCGGCGCGAGATATGTCGTGAACGTTCCTGGCCGCGGCTATTGCTTCACCGCGCCGATCGTGCGTACGGAGCCGAGGCCTGCCGCAGCGCCGGCCGGTAGCCCTCCCCTTCCGGGGCAAATTGCCAGGATGATCGGGCGCGCTGAGACGATCGAGAAGATTGCCGCCGAGCTCGCGCGCCACCGGCTGGTCACGGTGGTCGGACCAGGCGGCATCGGCAAGACAACCGTCGCCCTGGCGGTGGGGCACCGTCAGCTTGCCGCCTTTGCCGGAACGGTGAGGTTCGTCGATTTCGGCTCGCTACGGGACAAGAGCCTGGCGCCGAGCGCGCTGGCATCGGCGCTGGGGCTTTCGGTCTCCTCCGACAATCCGGTGCCGAGCATACTGGCGTTTCTGCGCGAGAAACGCATGCTGTTGATCTTCGACAGTTGCGAGCATCTGTTGGAAAGCCTGGCGATGCTCGCGGAAAGCATCATCCGCGAGGCGCCTGAGGTTTCGATCCTGGCAACCAGCCGCGAATCGCTGCGCGCCGAAGGCGAGCAGGTGCATCGGCTGTTTCCGCTGGATTGCCCGCCGGAGCGCGCCACCATCACGGCTCCCGACGTGCTGGCCTATCCCGCGGCGCAATTGTTCGTCGAGCGCATCGCCGCGAGCCTCGGCGGGTTCGAACTCGGCGATGCCGAGGCGCCGCTGGTGGCGGAAATCTGCCGCAAGCTCGATGGCATTGCGCTGGCGATCGAGCTCGCCGCCGGTCGCGTCAACGCCTACGGAATTCAGGGCATCGCCACGCTGCTCAACAGCCGCTTCTCGCTGTTGTGGCAGGGCCGGCGCACCGCGGTGCCCAGGCATCAGACGCTGAGCGCGGCGCTCGGCTGGAGCTACGATCTATTGACTCCCACCGAAAGCGTCACGCTGCGCAGGCTGTCGGTGTTCGCCGGCACCTTCACGCTGGAAGCCGCGCTTGCGGTGGCCCCCGACGATGGGACCGATGAAGCCGAGGCGGTTGAGGCGATCGCAAACCTCGTGGCAAAGTCGCTTATCTCGCTGCCGTCAACGGCTCAGCCGGTGCGCTATCGGCTGCTCGACACCACGCGCGCCTTCGCCGCGGAGAAGCTTGCGGAAAGCGGCGAAGCTGCAAGAATATCGCGCAAACACGCGATCTATTTCCGCGATCTCCTTGCAGGCCTCGCGGCGAGAACCGCAGGCATTTCGACCGGCGACGGCTTCGCCTCTTATGCCGATCATCTTGCCAATGTCCGCACCGCCCTGGATTGGAGTTTCTCCGACCAGGGCGACCGCGCGATCGGAATCGGGCTTGCCGCCGCAGCCGCCCAATTCTTCCTCCAGCTTTCGCTGCTGACGGAATGCCATCGCTGGGCACGACAGGCGCTGTCGGGGTTCGATCCGCAAATTGCCGACCCGCGCCAGGAGATGGAGCTTCAGGCCGC
Source organism: Bradyrhizobium sp. Ai1a-2 (assembly GCF_000426245.1). Classification (GTDB taxonomy): domain Bacteria; phylum Pseudomonadota; class Alphaproteobacteria; order Rhizobiales; family Xanthobacteraceae; genus Bradyrhizobium. The sequence continues at coordinate 70,629 of NZ_AUEZ01000005.1, forward strand.
GCTTGGCGTGTCCTTGATGTTCACGCAAGGCAACACCGAGGAAGTCCATGCGGCCTTCACCCGCAGCCTGCAACTGGCAGAGTCCCACAACGACCTGCACTGGCAGCTATGGCTGATGCGGGAGCTTCATATCTATCTCACCCGGATCGGCGATTATCGTGGCGCGCTGGTGATGGGCGAGCGCGGCGTCGTGGTTGCCAGGACATTGAACGATGTCGCCGCGATCCATACCGCGGAGTGGATGCTCGGGGTTGCCAACCACCTGATCGGGAATCAGAACGACGCTGTCCTGCAATGTGAGAGCGCCACGACCCATGATCCTTCTCGCATGAAGATCAACATGCAGCGGCTGGGATATGATGACCGGATCGTGGCGCTGGTAGCGCTTGCACGAAGCCTCTGGCTGACGGGGCGTCCTGATCGCGCCATCGAGGCGGCCAGATATGCGGTCAGCGAGGCCGAGCGCACAGAGCAGCCGCTCACCATCGGCATTGGGCTGATATGGTCCATCTACGTGTTTCTCTGGGTCGGCGATTGGGACGATGCCGACAAGCTGATCGAGCGTCTCATCAATCACGCGGCCAGACATTTTCTGGGGCCCTACCAGGCCGTGGGACTCGGACTGAAGGGCGAGCTGTTGGTCCGCCGCGGAGAGCCCAAGATCGGCATCGAGCTGCTGCGCCAGGGCGCCGGAACATTACGGCAGACGCGGCACAAGATCCTGAGCACGGTGTTCGCGGCAGCACTTGCCGAAGGCCTGGTGCAGGTGCGGCAATACGAGGAAGCGCTCGGAATCATCGACGAGGCGATCGCACAGCGCGACAGCGCCGGGCAATCGTTCGACCTGCCCGAGATGCTCCGCGTCAAGGGATATGTCCTGGCTTCCTCGGCCCGTTCATCCGAGGCCGAAACCTATCTGATGCAGTCGCTCACGCTGTCCCGCGAGCAAGGTGCGCTCGGATGGGAATTGCGGGCCGCCGCCACCTTGGGACGGCTCTGGCATGAACAGGGCGATGCAGCAAAGGCGCACGCGCTGATCGCTCCGCTCTATGCACGATACAGTGAAGGCCTCGACAGCGCCGATCTCAGGTCCGTAAAACTACTGCTCGATGAGCTGACTCCGAGCATCTAACAACATCTAACGCGCAAATTCGCCCGTGCTGGGCCATGCTCTCTCCGCGATTTTGGGGCTGGTCGAAGACGGGATTTGCGAATGGCATTGCTTGATGACGCCCTCGAGGCCTCCGGTGGGCTGGAACGATGGCGTCGGTTGAAGAGATTCACCGTCCATCTTTCCATCGACGGCGCGCTTTTCTCCCGCATTGGCAATGCAGGGGGTCTCAAGGACATGGTCATGGAAGGTTCGACCGAGGTCCAGACGCTCCAATTCACCGGCTTCACCTCCCCCGACAAATGCGGCCTGTATCAGCCCGACTGGGTCGCCATCCAGAGCCTCCAGGGCGAGATCCTGCGATCATGTCGCGACCCGCAGACGGCCTTTTCGGATCACCACGACGACATGCCGTGGAACGATCTGCGCCTGGCGTATTTTTGCGGCCTCTCGCTCTGGAACTGCTTGACGACCCCCTTCCTGCTGGCGCAACCTGAAATAGAGACCGAGGAACTGCCTCCCTGGAACACCGGCAGCCAGATCTGGCGGCGTCTCCGCGCGATATTTCCGCCGACGATCGCTACGCATTCCCGGGAGCAGATCTTCTATTTCGATGACGACGGGCTTCAGCGGCGATTGGACTACCAGGCCGCGGGCGTGGCAGTCGCGCACCTGACGTGGGCGCATCAGAAGTTCAGCGAAATCGTCATTCCCACGCTCCGCCGTTGCCTGTCGCGTCAGCCCGATGGCACGCTGATCACGAAGCCCGCCCTGATCGACATCGAAATCTTCGACGCCTCATTCGAGTAGCGCGCGGTGTCGACGGTCGCGTCGCGTGCGCGATTACTCCTTGCCCTGAACAAAGAGCTGAATCAGTGCAACGAGGACATCCGGTGCATCCTCCTGGCTAAAGTGGCCGGCATTGGCCAGTTTGATGATCGGCCGGTCCGGCCATATTCCCCTGAAGTCGGCGATTTGGACCGCCGGCGAGATAGCTCTGTCCTTCATGCCGACGGCGAGCATCGCTGGCTTTGACTTCAGATTGTCGACGAGTGGAAAGCCTTCAACGACGTACGGGACAATCCGACCGAGTAACACGTCGAGCGGGAACTCGATTGCTCCGATGCAGTCCTCCCTTGCAGGAAAGGCCGAACCGTAGGCCGCGAGCCAATCGGAATTCACTACCGACAGATTCTCAAGACCAATGATCTTCATGATGCTGAGAATGTTGACGTCCAAATGTCCCAACACCTCGCTGAGCGTGCCGGCTTCGTGGTGCTTGCGGATAAACTGAAACCAGGGCGTCTTCGCGTCGAACTCCGCGTTGCCATAGCCTGCCAATGTGTTGAGGAGGAACAAGCGCTTGACGCGGTCGGGGTGTCGCAGCGTGAAGGCCGAACCGATCGGCCCGCCCCAATCCTGCATGACCAGGGTAATGTTCCTCAGATCGAGTGCTTCGATGAGGTTCGTCAGGTTGTCGACATGGGCCTTCAGCGAATACTCGCGATCGCGAGGAGTCTCGCTTTTACCGAAGCCCATGTGATCGGGAACGATAACCCTGTGCGTCGCGGAAAGCGGCGGAATAAAGTGCCGGTATAGATAGCCCCAGGTCGGTTCACCATGCAGACAAACGATGGGATCACCGCTGCCCTCGTCGACATAGTGCATACGAAAGCCGTTCCCGTCAAAATAGTGCGGCGCAAAGGGCCAGGTTGCACCAAACGTCTCGGCTGCAGGGATCGTCATTCGCCGAATCTCCTCATGCGCGGTTGTCAGTTGCCATTATATGTATCATATAAAGGCTCATCGATGTTCGCCACCAACGACGGACCGTCGCAATGCCTGCAACGATAATCTTTGCGTGAGAAGCCGCGCGCCGACCGGGAATATCACGTTCTTTTTGGTTCTGATTGAATCAGAACTGAAGCTCCAGGTGGGCGGCCAGCCAGGCGCGAACGCCGTCCAGCGTCCTGAAGTCGTCCAGGGATCGGGCGGGGACGCCGCGGTAGGCGCCCGCCACCATCTCGCTCAGCGCCCGGCCCGGCCCGAGTTCCAGAAACACCGTCGCTTCGCTCTCCATGCAGGCCTGCAGGCAATCTGCCCATTGCACCGTCTGCGAGATCTGGGCTGCCAGCTTGTCGAGACCGGTTTTGACGTCGATGACAGGCGCAGCGTCTATCCCGCTCAGGAGCCGTATGCCGGTGGCTGGCAAAACCGCCACGGCAAAATGGCTTAACTGGTCGCGGAATTCCGTCGACGCCTTGGCAAGCCTACTGGTGTGGGATGCAACTTCCACCGGAACGTCGACGACCCTGGCCGCATTCATCGCCTTCGCCTCGTCGGCGAGCGCTCTCAATGTTGCGCGGCTTCCGCCGAGGATGAAGGCATCGCCCGGATTGACGATGGCGACCGCGGCATCGTGCCGTTCGCACAATCTGTCGATGGCATCGCGGGGAAGGCCGCGAACGAACACCATTCCGTCACCGTGGAGCGTGGCCGCGTCCATCGCTTCCGCGCGGCGGGCCACCAGGTCGAGCGTATCCGTCGTGCTCATAAGGCCTGCAACGCCCCACGCCGCCACCTCGCCAACGCTGTAGCCGGCGACGATAAGCCGGTCCGGCATTCGGTCGCGCAGCACGGAAGCTGCGGCCAGTGCCTGCAGCGTGCAGAGGATCTGGCCGATGCGGTTATGGTGAATCGCCTCCACACTCTCGCTGCGGACGATCTCGCGCGGATCCCGGCCACCGAGCAGCGTCGCCGCATGGGCAAACAGGCTGGCGGCCTCCGGCGCATCGCCGGTCAAGGCGAACATATCGCGATGCTGCCGTCCCTGCCCGGAGCAGAGGATTGCGAGAGTCATGGCAAGCCCAGCATCACCAAGAACACCGGCGCCAGCGCAAGCAGGATCGCGTTGGACATCAGGGACAGGACCTTTCGTGGGCATCGACGAAAAGCGTCATGGCCAGAAGATCAGCCGATCCGCCCGGGCTGAGCCGGCGCACGACGAAGCTATCGTGGATGGCGCGGGCGCGGTCGCGCCAATCGGGCGCGCTCACGCCCTGGCCGAGAAACTGCCGCGCCACGCGGCGCGCAAACAGCAGGCCGTCCAGCCCGCCGCGATGCAGCAGGTTGGTGTCCTCGACCACGGCGATCAGCGCGAAGCATGCTTCGACCCGCGCAGCTTCAGCGTCATCCGGAGCAACGAGAGCTCCCCTGTGCAGCGCCGGAAGGCCGATGTGGTAGACGCTGGGAAATCCCTTGGCTGCTTCCACGCGCGCGCCGCCGGCGCCGAAGCGACGACGCGCTCTCATGCCATGGCTATGGAGCAGCACAGGTCCCCCGAGGATGCTGCTGCCCCACAGGCGCGTCACGGTTGCTCCCAAGGACAAGGCCGGATCGACCTGCCCGCTGCTCCGCGCTCCGGCCGCCGCACACAACAGGCCGAGACCGAAGATGGCGCCGCGATGGGTGTTGATGCCTGACGTCGCCGCAAACATCGCCGCCTCGGCCTCAAGACCGATGATCCTCAGCCGCTCCATCGCGGAGCCCGCGGCGCCGGCTTCCGCCAACGCAGCGAAATACGGGCCGATGGCTTCAGCACTGACGCGCAGCGTCTCGGCATCCATATCCTCGTGACTGCCGCGATCGACATGGCTCACGAGGCCGGGCTTCGGCCAGGTCTCCACTTCCAGCAGCAGGCAATCGACGGCGCTTGCCGCGATCGCCGCCGCATTCGGCGCGCATGGCGCCTTCACCTGCGGAAGAGGCGCCCGCTGCTGCGCGGTCCATGCCAGAGCCAGCGTCATGACCGCATCTCCCCGGCGAGGAAGAGTGTCGTATCGAGCAAGGTGACGTCGCCGATGGTCTTGACGAGGACCTGATCCGCGCCCGCATGCAACTCTCGCCAGTTCACAGCCGCGCCATCGTCGCGGACCAGTTCGCCATCGAGCCGCATCGGCGCTAGCGCCTCGATCTCGGCAATACCAGCGACGAGGCCGGCAACATCCGTGCCGCGACCAATGCGCAGCAGCAGATCGAGATCGGAGCGATCGGTCAGATAATCGAGCCCGGTCAGCATGCGCCAGGCGAGGCTGCCGAACACCCTTGCATCCACCGCATGAAGCGAAGCGAGTTCATCGAGACGTTCGAGCGTTGGCCGCCATGCGGGTGGCGCCATTCGCGCGGCTGCCTCCAACGAGGGTGGCGGCGCGATCGCGCGCACGTCTTCGATCTGCATCAGGAAGGAAAGTCGCCGCTTGCCGGCAAAGGGCGGCAGCGGCAGACCCAACGCCACGCCGTGCCGCTCGCAAGGCGTGGCACGCCGCCCGATCAACGGCCAGCCGTTCTCGACCCATAGCGCGACCAGCGGATCGGCCGCCAGATCGCTCCGCGCAACGAGCGCCGTGCGCCAGCTCTCGGGGCGGACAAAGATCAAGTCATGGCGCCTCATCGGTCCCTCAGCGGGTTTGCATGGCAAGCTCACGAACGCGCTCCGCGATATCGGCGGCCTTCATGCGGCCACCACGTTCCTTGCCGAGCGCGTCGCGTCGGTCGCGCGCATCGCCCATATTGCCCAGCAGTTTTTCCAATTGATCGGCCAGCGAGACCTTGTCGTCCCAGGTGACATGAACCGCGCCGAGCTGAACCAGATTTTGCAGGCCGGGAGCGAACACCGGCGTCGACTTCGCTTTCTCCTCGAGCACCTCGATCGGCAGTTTCGTCACCTTGGACATCGACGGCAGGTCCATCACCGCCGGATCCGCGCCCGGCAATCCCACCAGCACGCGGGTCGCAAGCGCGCTGGCGAGGAACGCGCCGGCCGCCGAATGGCCATACAGAAGGCCGATGGTCGGCCTTCCCTGGATGTCCGCATGGATGAGCGATTTGGCGAGATGAGCCAGGAACTCGTTCAATCCCAGAAGCTCATCGCGCTTGCTCATGCGCTGGCTGTCGCTGTCGACAATGACCAGGATCGGACCGCTTCCATTCCTGATCGAGCCGAGAACGGTGCCGGAGAGCCGGATCGCCTCATCGACGCCGAGCGCGGTTCGATCGGCGACACCGATGACCAGCGCGCGGGCGCCGGATCGCAATGTGCCGGACCCGAGCAGAACGCCACCGTCGTTCTTCACGTCGTGGCCGTCCGGAAACAGCGAGGTGAGAATCTTATCGAGCGTCACGGGCAATCCTCCGGACCTTGTCGGCAAGTTCGATGAACTGATCGGCCGGCAGCGCAGGAACGGACGCAGCGTCCGCAACGCCTTCCGCCGCCCAGATCTCGACCGCATCCCGGCAGGCGCCGAAGCGCTGCAGTCGGTCTTCGAGGCGCGACTGCTCGGCGTTCAGCGTGTCGATGCCAAAGCCCGCGGTGGTCTCAAGCAATTCGAGGGCAGCTTCGCGGAACGCCTGCACCGTGTCGTCGGCGAAGAGCTCGGCGCCGCCGATCAGCCGCCGATGCTTGCCGCCCATGGTGCGCCACACCAGGGCACGGTCGCGCGAGTCGAACTCTTCCACGCCGCGATTGGTCTCGATGACTTCCGGACCGGAGACGGCGATGCGTCCCTGCTCGGACACCGCCAGCGCCGAGCAACAGCCGGCGATCAATCCGCCGCCGCCGTAGCATCCCGAGCGGCCGCCGATCAGTCCGATCACCTTCACGCCTGCGGTCCGCGCCTCGATCACCGCGCGCATGATCTCGGCAATGGCAAGCTCGCCCGCATTGGCTTCCTGCAGGCGGACGCCGCCGGTGTCGAACAGGATCAATACCGGAATAGACTTGAGCTCCTTCGCCGCGCGCAGCAATCCCGTCAGCTTGGCGCCGTGGACCTCGCCGAAGGCGCCGCCCATGAAGCGGCCTTCCTGCGCCGCGATGAAGACTGGCGATCCTGCAAGGCTCCCGCGGCCGACGATGATGCCGTCGTCGAACTGCTCGGGAAGATCGAACAGCTTCAGATGCGGGCTGACCTCGCGTTGTTCGGGACCAATGAACTCGACGAAGCTTGCGGGATCGAGCAGCAGCCGGATCCGCGCGCGCGCCGAGGCCTCGTAGAAGCTCGTCGCCCTCGCCTGCTCCACCGATGGCTTTTCCAGATCCGTTACGCTCATGGCTCGTCCTCCGCCATCAACCTGACAGCCTGGGCGAGGCGCAGTGACACGGTGTCGGGCCGCGCGCCGCCGTCATTGATCGAGAATTTGAGCCCGCCGGGCGAATAGCGCTCGACGAAATCGGCGACCACTGCATCCCACACCTGGCCAAAGCCTTCGGCCGCGGTCTTGATTTCCAGACGACACTCCGTCTCGGGTAGCACGCGTTCCGCCAGCACTTCCAGATTGCCGGAAGCCACCACGCCGATGATCGCCATTCGTCTTGTCCCGCCGGCACGGCTGCGGGCCTGATGGTGAAAGCTTAGGTCTTCCATCGCGGCTATCCTCTCACCAGTTGCGGAATTGCGACGGCGGCGCGTAAAGCCCGCCCGACCATCGGACCAGATCCTTGATCGAGCGCGCCGCCAGCATGCTCCTGTCGGCGTCGAGCGGATCGATGCCGAGATCCTCCGGCCGCCGGATCACGCCGCGCTCGCGCAGATGCTGCACCATTTTCCTGTCCCTGTTGCGGCCGACATCGGTGTAGCCGGCGACGCCGCGGATCGCCTGTTCGCGCTCGTTCGCGTCACGGCACAACAGCAGATTGGCGACGCCCTCCTCCGTCACGATGTGCGTGACGTCGTCGCCATAGATCATCACCGGAGCGAGATCGAGCTTGAGTTTCTCGGCAAGTTCGATCGCGTCGAGCTTCTCGACGAACAGCGGCACGTTCTTTTCGCCGAAGGTTTCGCCGATCTGCACCACCAGCTTGCGGCCGCGGCGGAGCAGCGCCGAGCTGTCCGGATCGGCCTCGCCGCCGGCCTGCAGCCAGGGCGCGCTCGGATGGCGCCGCCCGCGGGCATCGGCGCCCATATTCGGCGCGCCGCCGAAGCCGGCAATGCGCGAGGTGGTCACCGTCGATGAATTGCCCTGCAGGTCGATCTGCAGCGTCGAGCCGATGAACATGTCGCAGGCATAGAGGCCGGCGGTCTGGCAGAAGGCGCGATTGGAACGCAGCGAGCCGTCGGGCCCGGTGAAGAAGACGTCGGAGCGCGCGCGGATATAGTCGTCCATGCCGACCTCCGAGCCGAAGCAATGGATCTGCTCGACCCAGCCCGATTCAATCGCCGGGATCAGCGCCGGATGGGGATTGAGCGCGAAATGGCTTGCGACCTTGCCCTTCAATCCCAGCCGTTCGCCATAGGTCGGCAACAGAAGTTCGATCGCGGCGGTGGAGAAGCCGATGCCATGGTTCAGCCGCTGCACGCCGTAGCGCGCATAGATCGCCTTGATCGCCAGCATCGCGGTCAGGATCTGCCCTTCGGTGATGGCGCCGGGATCGCGGGTGAACAGCGGCTCGACGAAGAACGGCTTGTCGGCCTCGACCACGAACTGCACCCGGTCGGCCGGGATATCGACGCGCGGCACCTTGTCGACGATTTCGTTGACCTGGGCGATGACCACGCCGTTCTTGAAGGCGGTGGCTTCGACCACCGTCGGCGTGTCCTCGGTGTTCGGCCCGGTATAGAGGTTCCCGTCGCGATCAGCGCTGACGGCCGCGATCAGCGCAACCTGCGGGGTGAGGTCGATGAAGTAGCGCGCGAACAATTCGAGATAGGTATGGACCGCACCGAGCTCGATCTTGCCGCCGAACAGCATGCGCGCGATGCGCGCCGACTGCGGACCGGAATACGCATAATCGAGTCTCTTCGCGACGCCGCGGTCAAACAGGTCCAGATGTTCAGGCAGCACGATGCCGGACTGCACCATATGCAGGCCGTTGACCCTGGCGAGGTCGACGGCAAGCAGCGCGCGGCACAGCAGATCCGCCTGCTTCTGGTTATCGCCCTCGAGGCACACCCGGTCGCCCGGCCGTATCACAGCTTCCATCAGACGGGTCGCGTCGCGCGCTTCGACGATCTTGCCCTTCGCCAGTTTCGCACCGGCCTCGATGCGGGCGTCGCGCGCTTGCCGGCCTTGCTGCCAATTCTTCATTTGCCATGCTCCTGGGTCCGACATTCCTCGAACCACATGCATCGGACTGATCACTGAGGCGCCCCGGCGGGCATGTGTGAGAACCCTGTCCCGCCGGAGCCCATGCGTCGTTCGCAACCGTCTTGTCAGCGCGAGGCCAACTTGTCAGCGTTGCGAGCAGCTTCTGTGAAGTGTGTCTTCTGATGTCATTCAGCCGCCTTGTACTCGACCCGCGTGGCCTCGTCGTGGATCGGCACCGGCGCCATCGCATCGAACACGCCGTCATGCCGGACCAGCGCGTGGAAGAGCGCGGCGGCGACATGCATCAGGATCAGCGCAAAGAATGCGAAGGCCAGATAGAAATGCGCGTTCCACAATAGCGTCCGCAGGCTGTCGCTCTGCGGCAGGATCGCAGGAAGGTAGATGCCGCCGTACAGCTCGACAGGATAGGCTGATGCCGACAGCATGCCCCAGCCGAGCAGCGGCATGCCGATCATGAGCGCATAGAGCGCATAATGCGACAATTCCGCCGCGAGCTTCATCGGCTCGGGCAGATCGGCCGGCAGCGGCGGCGCGCCATAATAGAAGCGCGTGACCAGGCGGATCAGCGCCAGCACCAGGATGACGGCGCCGAGCGTCTTGTGGATCGAGACCAGCGGCACGTATTTCGGCATGATCGTGGATACCATGCCGACGCCGATGAACAGCATCGCCAGGATGCAGATTGCCATGACCCAGTGCAGCAGGCGCTGAAGGGGAGAGAAGTGATGGCGGATAGCGTTCATGGCTTCGGGCCCGTTACGGTTCGTGGATAATCCTTGGCCTCCGCGGTGCGGAGATCATACGACTTGGCGTAGACCGATGACCGGGCCGCCGGGAACGGATCATCCGAGGTGCGGATGCCCGGAGGCAGCACGGTCGGATCGAAATTGATGTCGCGGCAGGGACCATCCGCCTCGGCTTCGATCCGCTGCACGACGAGCGTGCCGACCTCGATGGTGCGACGATCGTCCGGCCATGCCTTGGTCGGATCCGCGGTGGGATCGCCGGGGTTGGCAACCGTCACCGTCATGGTCCAACGCTGCGGGCCACTGCGAATCCGCTGCGTGATCTCCTGTTCAAGGAAGTCAGGACCGAGCTTCTTGAGATCGTCCTGCGTCACCGGCTCCACCTGCGCCTCCGGCAGCAACGACCATCGCACCGCGTGATCGGCGCCGGAGCTGTCGGTGAAGATGAAGCTGTTGAGGCCGTTGAAGCGATCCTCGGCATAGCTGCCGGTCCAGGGCGCATTCTTCGCCCACGCACCGAACGGCGCAAACTCCGGATGCGCTTCGGCAAACACCTTCATCGCGTTGGGGTCCTTGCTGCCCGCTGCAACCAGGAGTTCGTGAAAACCATCCGGCGTGGAAGCGGCAAAGACTGGCGCGTTGATCATCGCCATGCGCCATTCCTGGCCATCCGGCGGCGTGATCCGCAGTCCAATGCCGCGCACGCGGACCGACGCATCCGTGGCATCCGGATTGGGCGTGCCTAGATTGAAACGTCCCAGCGCCGGATACTGGCCGGCGGCAAGGACCGAGGCGCGCGAGATCGCCGCGCCATTGCCGTTGGACTCGAAAACGCCGGTGAAGCAGATGCCCTTGGCGTGGTTGCGGCGGTGACCGAGCGCCGGGCCGCTTGGTGGCGCCAGCGCCTCCAGCATCTTCCAGGGCGTCAGGCGCTCCGGTGAAAGCCACCCGGCGGTGTAGGCGAAGGCGGCCGCACTGCCGGCAACGACGACGCCAATCAGCACGAATGATCCCAGCACTGAACGTGCGGGAGATGGGCGCGGCTCGGGCATTCGGACCTCACGGTGACAATGGATGGTTCTGTACTGTGCCCACCACTATCCTTCTGAAGCATCGGCCGGTCTTCCCGAACCTGCCGGGACTCTTTCAAAATCGCACGACTGGCATCGGGAACACGCTTCGCACCGGAGGGGATTGTCGATCGCTTGCCCCCGTCCTAACCTGCCAAAAAAAGCAGGTGGAAACGCAATGGCACGCATCAAGAATATCGAGACCGGACTCTACCGGATTCCGCTGTCGGTCACGCTGTCCGACAGCACGCATGGCGAAATCAAGGCATTCGAGCTCATCACGGTTCGCGCGCGCGATTCCGACGGCGCCGAGGGCGTGGGTTACACCTATACGGTGGGCCGCAACGGCGGCGCCATCGCCGACATCCTGCGGCGCGAGGTTCCCGAATTGATCGAGGGCCGCGAGGCCGACGATACCGAAGCGCTGTGGCACCACGCCTGGTGGGGCCTGCATTACGGCGGGCGCGGCGGCCCCACCGTGCTCGCGCTCTCGGCGCTGGACATCGCGCTTTGGGACTTGAAGGCGCGCCGCGCCGCACTGCCGCTCTGGCGCCTGCTCGGCGGGTTCGATCAGCGCGTCCCCTGCTATGCCGGCGGCATCGACCTCGATCTGTCGGTCGAGGCCCTGCTGAAGCAGACCGACGACAATCTGGGCAAGGGCTTTCGCGCCATCAAGATGAAAGTGGGCCGTCCCGATCTCGGCTCCGACGTCGCGCGCGTGCAGGCGATGCGCAAGCATCTCGGCGACGGCTTTCCCTTGATGGCCGACGCCAACATGAAATGGACGGTGGAGGAAGCCATCCGCGCCGCGCGGGCGCTGCAACCCTTTGATCTCACCTGGCTCGAAGAGCCGATCATTCCCGACGACGTCGCCGGCCACGCCCGGATCCTCGCCGCGGGCGGCGTGCCGATCGCGGCGGGAGAAAACTTGCGTACGCTCTGGGAGTTCAAGAACTACATCGCCAACGGCGCGGTCTCCTATCCCGAGCCTGATGTCACCAATTGCGGCGGCGTGACTTCCTTCATGAAGATCGCGCGGCTTGCCGAAGCCTTCAATCTTCCCGTCACCAGCCACGGCGCGCATGACATCACGGTGCACCTGCTCGCGGCCTGCCCGAACCGTTCCTATCTGGAGGCACACGGCTTTGGCCTCGACCGCTATATCGAGCACCCGCTGGTGCTCGAAGAAGGCATGGCAATAGCGCCGACCCGCGCCGGCCACGGCGTCAACTTTGACTGGACGGCGCTGGAACGACTGGCGGCGTAATGAGACAAGGTCGAATTGTGTCCGCCATGCGCGCTGCCTCTTTTCACCTCTCCCATAGGGAGAGGTGAACTCGCGGCCAAGCCGATTCAACCAAATGACATCGCGTGTCCCGCATCTGACGCTCAGCGGACTCCAACCAGCCTATTGCGCCGAAGCCTCGGCAGCTTCGCCGCAATCACTGGGCGCAGGGCGCCCGGCGAAGCGGTCCATCATCCATGCGACCGCCATGTCCGCGCTGTCGCGGCCGGCGAAGCCATGGCCGACGCCGGGCAGCCAGAGCATGCTGACCTTGCCGCCCGCTTTGCACTGCCGCTGCAGATAGGCACGCGTGACCTCGGGGCGGACCAGATTGTCGGCCGTGCCCTGGGCCAGGAAGAGCGGGATACGCGGCGGCAGCGTGCCGGGCGTGTTGCGAGTGGCCAGCGTCCGCCAGGGCTCGACAGTGGCAATGTTCGGCACCGAGAGGAAAGTCTGCTCGAGCGGCTTTTCGGTCTGGCGCCGCAGCAGGATATCGAAGATCGACTCAATGCATTCGTCGGCCAGTTCGTCGACCGTGGGTATCGCCTGCGGCAGAACGACCTTTTCTATCGGCGCGCCGAACACGCGCGACCACGACCACAGCGTCATGGCCGTGAGATTCTTGCCACCACTGGTCTTGAAATCATCGCTCATCAACGTGACCAGCGACGTTGCGGGTGCAGCAGCAGCAACGCCGACCAGATCGAGTTCCGGCGCGTAGCTCTTTGCAATCAACCCTGTGAACAGGGCGGCCTGTCCACCCTGCGAATGGCCCCACACGGCAAAGCTGCTACCGCCGCCGGTGCCGGGCATACTCCGCGCGACACGCACCGAGTCGATCACGGCTCGCGCTTCGCTGTCGCCGACGAGATAGGGATGCGGCCCCGCCGTGCCCAAACCGGGATAGTCGGTGGCAGCGACGACGACACCCTGCTCCACCAAGGGCCGCAGTCCCGCCATCTGCTGGAACACGAATAGCGCGAGCGACGGTGCGCAATGCGGCACGACACCGGTGGTCGGATGCGCCCATGCAACAATCGGGCGCCCGCCGGCTGGCGGTGGCCCCGCCGGCACCACGATCACGCCGGACACCGCGATCGGTTCGCCCTGCAATCCCGTCGAGCGATAGAGCACCCGATAGGCCTCCGCCCCTGCCGGCGCAAACGGCATCGGCTCGGAACGGAACGGATCAGCGTGCCGGGCGGACCGGCGAGCTCATCCGCGGAGGCCCGATAGAACGGCGTCTGCGCATCTGCCCGATCGATCGAGGACGCAAGCGCGACGACGCCGAGCAGCGCGGCGAGGCAGCGCGCCACGCGCGATGTGGCGATCCCCCGTTTCACTGTGATCGTCATGGCCGGCCTCATCCATAGATCAGCTTGAGATGGCCGTCGGCGCGCAGATTGATGCGGATGCCATCGGAGAGCAATTCGATGTTCTTGACACCGACCGAACTCAGCCTGCCCTCGCTGCGAAAGCCGTCGCCGAGCGGACGGCTTAGCCGGTCATTGGCGGAAGCGATGATCCTGTCACGCGCGTCCTTGAAGCCGATGGTCAATTGCTGCGGGAGCGCTCGCAGCATGTCATTCACCGGCGACTTGCCTTGCTGCGCCGAAGCGGCATCGGCGTCGCTCGCCACCGACAGATTGATGAGCTCCACGCTTTGCGAATCGGCGTCTGGCTGTACCGTCGCCGTCAGGTAAATCCAATCGCCGCCCGTCCCGCTGGTCATGGCCCGGCCCGTCCGGAGTCCAACGACGAGATTGCCTGCAGAAGGATAGATCTCGATATCCTGCGGCCCGAGATTGAGTTCGGCATTCCCCGTCAAGGCGCTTTGTACCTGCTGCCGGACGGCGTCGTAGCTGATGGACACTGGCACGATGATCTCGAAGCGGCCGGGACTGGCGACTTCGTCACCCAGCGGCGGCAACGGCGTCGGCGCAGGCTTGGCGGGCTCCGCTCCGATCACGGTCGCCGCCTGGCCTGCGATCTCGATCGCGCCTTCAAGCACGTCACCCTCGGCGCGCACGCCAGAGAAAGCCACGCTTTGCGGTGTGGTCTGCAGCCAGATCGCAGGCGTATCGACGAGCTTCACATTGGAGAAAGCGTTTTTCCAGGCGGCCTCGGCCTTCGCCTTGACGTCCAGCTCCCTGATGTCGGCAGCAACCTCATCGCTGACGCGGGCCAACTGCCGCCTGACCGCGGGATCGACATAGCGCTCCAAATCGACGCGAAACCCGAGGATCTGAAGCACCGGCGGCTGCTCCCAGCGGAATCCTTCGCCCATATCGAGCGCGACCGACCAGTCCTCCCGCAGCCGGGGCCGCGCGCTGGCATAGGCGACCATCTCGCCTTCGGCCGCGCCATGCAGCAGCCGGCCCAATCCACGGATGCCATGTCCGGAGACGGCGCCGAACAATGGCGTCGCTGCGACCAGTCGGCCATGTTCGGCTCTGAGCGAGATCGGTCCGGTGCGTTCAACATAGCCGGAATAGGTGCAATCAACGTCGACCATCCGGCCAAGAATCCGGCGATGCCAACAGCTCGAGCCGCGGTCATCGAACGAAGCGAGCCGCCGCGGCACCTCCCGCTCCAGGGCGCGATCCAGAGTCGAAAGGCTGAATTGGACCGTTGCCGAGATCCTTGCCGTCGCCACCGTCGCAGACGGCTGATCGGGACTCAGCGAAGGCTTGTCTGATGCAAGGGCAGGTGATCCAGAAGCGACAACGAGACAGGTCGTTGCACAGAAAATGGCGCGCAAACTGAACATAATAAAACTCCAATGATTCAGGCGTCGAAGGCCCGCAAATGCACGGATGCAGTGGTCAGTTTTCCAGTTCAACTATCAGCGAAGCGAAAGGCACAATGAAAGCGAAAGGCACAATGTCAGCGAGGTGTCGTATTCACCGCCGACGCGTCGCGAGCCGCGACAAGGGCAAGCCGATCCGGCCTGCCCGCTAATGCGGCGAACCAATGATGCAGCAAGCAAGCAAACGCAAATAGGGCTTCGATATGCAGGTATCGGCGACGCCTATGGCCGCGGAAAATTGCGCTGGGCCGAGAAGGGGCCGGCGAGAGGCGACTTCGACAAGGTCAATCAACAGCTTACGTTCGCTATTGGTACCGGCCCAGAACGCATTCCGACCGGCCGCCATCCACGTCGGCAACCGCTTCACGACTTCGTTATGCGGCTGGGTAATGAAAAGCACGACGCACGCACAGTCCGCTAAGCAGGTTGACCGCTGGGGTTATCGGCCCGCGCTATGCCCGCATATTCAAACTGTATTTGTCTGGCGAATGGTTTTCGGCGACTGAATGCGGCACGACGCGAGCTCGCTCAACTCCAATCGATCAGCCCGCTCGTGCCGCTGTTTCGATTCACCTGAGCAACACGGAAAAATCATGTTTGATTCGAAGATCACGCGCCGCGGCTTTGCTGTGACGGCGACGACGGGTGCTGCGGCCATCGGGCTCCTCGGCGCTTCCGTAAAGTCCGCTGATGCCTATCAAGGCAACATGGAGCGAGCGCTTTCCTCGCTCTATCAGGCCCTCGGGTCGTTGCGGGAGGCAACAGCGGACAAGGGTGGTCATCGCGTCCGCGCGATGAACTTGATTTCGGAAGCCATCGGCGAAACCCAGGCAGGCATCGAATTCGCTGCCGAGCGCGGCGGCTAGAGCATGATCCGGAAAAGTGGAGACCGGTTTTCCGAAAAAGATCATGCTCCAGCGGTTCAATGATCAGCGTGAAGGCTCGTCTCACCTCTCCCGAAGGGAGAGGTCGGCGCGAAGCGCCGGGTGAGGGGTTACGGTCCCTCATGGACACCAGCGCCCCCTCACCCGGATCGCATTTCATGCGATCCGACCTCTCCCCGCTGGGGAGAGGTGAAACAATCTCGGAGCTGCCTCACGCCAGCCACACCGCTCCAGGCCGCTTGGTCGCGTGAATATGTGCCTTCAGGAAATCGATCAGCAGTTTCTTGGCGTTCTCGGCGGCGAGCGTGAGCGGAAACTCGTTCGACCATATGATGCAGCAGGTCAGATGGAAGGTCGGTTCGATCAGCATCGGCTCCGCGAAGTCGTTCAGCGAAAAGCCGGACATGTCGCCGAGATTGAGGATTGTGCTCGCCGCGCCCGAACGAACCGCGGAAAGTTCGCTGGAGACGGTGACGGCTTCCGCTGCCAGGTTGAGCGACAGGCCCGCGTCGGCAAAGGTTCGATCAATCACGATCCGTCGCGCGTTCAAGGGACCGGGCAGCACCAGCGGGATCTTCGCGACGTCCTCGAGCGAGATGGTGCTGCCGGCCATCGCGTGAGCCGAGTGCCGGCTGCTGATCAAGTAATGGTTCTGCCGAAACAAAGGCTGCCGCAGAACCACCGGGAAGAACTCGTCCTCGAATGCCAGCGCGAGATCGAGCCGGCTCTTCTCGACTTCTTCGCGCAGGAATTCACTGTCGCCGTCGATGAACTTGAGGGTAATCTTGGGGTACTTCGCCCTGCACTGCGCAATGAACGGTCCGACCAGCGTCGTGGAAAGCGACGCGGGCATGCCGAGGCCCACCAGGCCTTCGACATCGCCGACGCTCGAACGGACGAGACCGGGGAGGTTTTCGAGCTTGCGCAGGATTGATGAGGCTTCCTCGTAAAGCTTCTCACCGGCCACCGTCGGCCTGACCCCGCGCGCGCTCCTCTGGAGCAGCGGTACGCCAAGTGAGGCCTCCAGCTCCGCGATCTGCTGGCTGAGCGCAGGCTGCGCAACGTGAATAGTCCGCGACGCCTGCGAGAAGCTGCCGGCCTCGACAATCTTCACGAAATAATAGAGATGGCGGTATTGCATCCGCGGTCCTGCCAGCCCTGGATTGTTGAATCACCACCTAAAAGGCTGGGCGCTGTCAAGTTCCGTCGGCATCGCAGCACTGCCAAAACGATCTCAAATCGGATCAAATTTGTGGTAGTGAGATGCCGTTGGCTATGGGGCTCGAATGTCCGAGGGACAGCAGAGATAGCCTCGTCCAATACCGGCATATCGAACGCGTATTTGTACTTCGCGGGCATTCGCCGCATACCCTGCGCCGCTATCGCCACGCCTGTTCGCTCAAGCCTCTTTGCCCCGATCATATTGAGAGCCGGAAATGACAACCGCTTATCCCGCTCAGCTGCCCGGTCGCATCGACCTCAAGGCGCTGCTGCCGCTTTATCTCGTGATCTTTATCGGCTTCTGCGGCTACTCCCTGATGATCACGCTGTTCGTTCCCATGCTGATGGGATCGAACGGATTTCTGGCGGCGGACGCCACCGTCGGACAACGCAGCTTCGCCCTCGGCCTGCTGCTTGCGATCTATCCGCTCGGTCAATTTCTCGGATCGCCGGTCATGGGCGCGCTGTCGGACCGCTACGGGCGCAGGCCACTCCTGGTCGGATCGCTGTTTGTGACGATCTTCGCCTACGCCATCATCTCGGCTGGCATCGAGTGGCGATCGCTGGCGACGATCGCGATCGGCTGCCTCATTGGCGGACTGTCAGAATCGAACATCGCGGTCGCACAAAGCGCGATCTCCGATGTAACCGACCCGGAGGAACGGCCCCGCCTGTTCGCCTGGACCTATTCGAGCTGCAGCCTCGGCTATATTGCCGGGCCGATCATCGGCGGACAGTTGGCGCTCGCGCTCGGCTGGAGCGCACCGTTCTGGGCGATGGTGCCACTTCTTGCGGCCGCACTGGTCTGGACCGCCATGCAATTCCGCGAGACGCACGCTCCGGACCGCAGCAAGAGCTTCGACGCCATCGGCACGATCTCCAACCTTGGCACCGTCTTCACCGACCGGCCGATAAGGCGCCTCTATCTGATCAATTTTTTGATATATCTCGCGCTGTTCGGCTACTTCCGGATGGTGCTGGTTTATCTCGTCGACCGCTGGCACACGACGGTGGATCAGACCACGCTCATCTATTCCGGGCTTGCCCTGATTTCGGCGATCGCAAGCTTCGGGTTGATGGCGCCGTTGACGCGCCGGTTCGGCCTTGATCGCCTCGCGGTGGGCGCCTGCGTCGTTGCCGGCATTGCGATGATGCTGGTGACGGCGTTTCCCGCGCTGAACTCGATCTGGTTTACGGCGGGAGCGACCACGCTGGCCGGCACGATCGCACTCGCGGCCTGCCCAACGATCCTGTCGAATGCCGTCGCCATGGACCGCCAGGGTCGCGTGCTCGGCAACAACCAGGCGCTCCAGGTCGGCGCGGAATCACTCAGTGCTGTCGCCGGCGGCGCCATGGCGGGACTGTTCGTTCCGCTGCCGCTGATCGCCTTTGGCGGCCTGCTGATCTGTTGCGCGCTCCTGCTGTTCCTGTTCGGGCGGCTCGGACCGCCGCACGCGCGGCCTGATTCCGGATCACGCGGCAGGCGCTCCTCCACCCGTGATCGCTCCGACCAAGCCGGCGATAGAACGTTTTCTGCTGTCGTGGTAACGGATCGATGCGGGCCGGACAGCGTCGACGGCAAGGAACTGGCATGACGCGAACGATCCAATGGAGATACGGAGGCGGTGAAGTCACGCTCGGTCTCGATGAGGCCGGCTACTGCGCCTCCGTCGTCCTTCTGCCGGCCCTGAGTTCAATCTCGACACGTCAGGAGATGCATCCTCTCCTCGAGAGGCTCGCTTCCCGTTTCCATGTCACAGCCGTCGATTGGCCAGGGTTTGGCGACTTGGCACGCCCATCCCCCAACTGGTCGCCGGACATGCTCTCGGCATTTCTCGACTGGTTCCTGACCGCGAGCGTCTTGCCGCCTCATGTCGTTGTCGCAGCCGGGCATGCGGCAACCTACGCGCTGCATCAGGCCGCCAACCGCCGCGGCACGATCGAACGTCTCGTATTGATCGCGCCGACCTGGCGCGGGCCGTTGCCGACCATGATGGGTGGCGAGCGACCGTGGTTCGCACGCATTCGTGCGGCGATCGATCAGCCTCTGATCGGCCCACCGCTCTACCGGCTGAATGTCAGCCGCTTCGTGATCTCGAAGATGGCGCGAGGTCATGTGTACAGCGATCCCGCCTGGCTCACCGGCGACCGCCTCGCCGCGAAGCTTGCCGTCACGCAAGCGGAAGGCGCCCGCCACAGTTCGGTGCGCTTCGTCACCGGCGCGCTCGACCGCGTCGACAATCGCGCTGCATTCCTCGATCTCGCACGTCGCGCAGATATTCCGATCCTCGTGATCTACGGCGCCGAGACGCCGCCGAAATCGCGCGCAGAGATCGAGGCCCTCAGCGGGCTTCCGAATGTCCAGGTCAAGCAACTGCCAAAGGGCAAACTCGCCGTCCACGAGGAATTGCCGGATGTCGTCGCCGATGAAATTCTGGCGATGATGTCAAAGTGACCTAGCCCGCCGGATCGGGCCCCGGTCACCGCATCATAAAGAGTTCCTGGTGGAAGCGATCCTTGACCGGGAAAGCCTGCGCAGTGAAGTCGCGCTTCAGGGCCTCGCCGAAGCCAGGCGGCCCGCAGAACCAGATGCTCGCTTCGCGCCATAGCGGCACGGCGTTGCGTATGCGTTCGCCTGTCAGGTGCCCGTCGCGGGCATCGATCAGGATATGCAGGCGGACATCGGCAGACCTCGCATCGGCCGCCAGCTTGCCGAGCGCTACCTCATCGACATCGGCGGTGGTGTGGAAGAGATCGACAGTTTGCCCCTCGGGCCAGTCGGGGGTCCCTTTCTGCAGCGCCATGTGTTTCATGCGCGCGACAAAAGGTGTGATACCGATCCCGCCGCCGATCCAGATCTGGTGCGGACGATCATCGTCGAATGTGAAGCAGCCATAGGGCCCCTCGACCTTCACCTCTTGGCCGACGCTGAGCTTATGGCGAAGGCGGTTGGTGTGGTCGCCGAGCTCCTTGGTGATGAAAGTTATCCTGGGCCGTTCGGCGTGCCAGCCGGAGGCGATGGTGTAAGGATGCGCGCCTTCCGAGGCATCCGATGTGGCGAAGGCGAACTGTCCCGGCTTGTGACCGGGCCACCCGCAGGGCACCGCGATCTCGGTTTCGAGTGCGCTCACGCCTGGATAATATTGCAGAGAGGTGATCTTGCCCTTGACCTGCCGCCCGGCGCCCACGAGCCGCAGCAGGACAAGGACGGCCGCGCCCGTGCCGCCGGCCAGCAGCACCGCCATCACCGATCCGAGCGGCGACATCCAGTAGCTGAACTTGATCAACGCGACCGCATGGAAGACCAGCACCAGATAGACAACGGCGAGCAACCGATGGGTCTTGTAGAACAGGCGGTAAGGGAAGTACCGGATCAGCGCCAGCGCGATCAAAAGCACGGCGGCATAGAAAGCCCATTCGCCCACGCCCTCCGCCGTCCCGCGCAAACTTGCGAGATACGCCTCGACCGGATTTTCGATTGTAGGCCTTGGGACACGCGCCGGCCGCTGCAGGAGGCCCCAGCCGACGGCCCATTTCGGTCCCTGGGCCCAGAGCCAATGGATGGTGGCGACGATGAGGGCGCCGATGCCGAGCCATTTGTGCAGCCGATACATCTTGTCGAGACCGCCGAGCCACGACTCCGGCCAGCGTGGCCGCAGCGCCAGGATCATCGCCACGCTCATGCATCCGATCGCCACGACACCGCTGAGCTGCACCATCTTGTCGCGCAGCGCAAAGAAAGTCGGCGACTGGAAAACGGAAGGCTCCGCAATCAGCCACAGCAGGACCAGGACCGCCAGCGTGCCCCAAAATGCGCGTTTGAGGTTCTGCATGCGGCCTTCCTGCGAGATGATTTCGATACAAATAAAGCTTAGAACCGAGCAACCGTCGTTGCATTGAGCTGGGTCAACGCCGTCAGCGACGGTTCCAGGCCATTTGCCAAGTCTTGGGCCGCCATTGTACCTGTGCAAGCCGTTCGCTTTCGGGGTAGGTTTGAGGCCAGCGACGAGCTTTGCGAACTTTACTGGAGGCGGAACGACAAATGGCGACAAAAGATCCGGTCAACTGGATGTTGTCTGAAGCGATCGAATCGCTCGCACGCGCCGAACGGCTGCATCGAAAGTTGTTCAGCCTGCAGCCGGCCGGTCCGCGCGAGCCCAATTGGGAGCCTCCGATCGACGTGCTCGAGACCGATCGCGAGCTGTTGATCTTCGTGGCGCTGCCCGGCGTCGACCCCGATCAGGTGGTGGCGATCATCGAGAACGGCGTGCTGATCATCAAGGGACAAAGGATATTGCCCGCCGAGCTCCGCGATGCGCTGATCCACCGGCTCGAGCTGCCGCAGGGCGGCTTTGAGCGCCGCATTGCGTTGCCGACCGGACGTTATGCCGTCAGCCGGACCGCCTCGAATGGATGCGTCGTGTTGCGACTGTCGAAATCCGTGTGAGAATTCAAGATGTCGCTTGATAGTCAAAATCCCGGTTCGGCCACAACGGGTGGAAAAGTGGAATCGGTCGCGATCCCCTCGGATGCGCTGATCATCGTCGCGGTCCGCAACATCGTGCTGTTTCCGGCGGTGATCGCGCCGGTCACGATCGCCCGCGCGAAATCGATCGCCGCGGCCCAACAGGCACTGCGCGAACAGCGGCCGATTGGAATCCTGCTGCAGCGAAACGCCGAAGTCGACGATCCCGGTCCGGATGACCTGCACCGCGTCTGCACCATCGCCAACATCGTCAGGTACATCACCGCGCCCGACGGCACCCATCACATCGTCTGCCAGGGCGTGCAGCGCGCCCGCATCCTTGATTTCCTGCCCGGCACGCCGTTCCCGGCGGCGCGCGTGCTTCACATCCCGGAGCCGACGACGACGACGCCCGAGATCGAGGCGCGCTTTCTGAATCTGCAGAGACAGGCCGTCGAGGCGGTCCAGCTCTTGCCGCAGGCGCCGCCCGAGCTGGTCGGTGCTTTCCAGGCAACGACATCTCCCGGCGCGCTCGCCGATCTCACGGCATCCTATATGGACATCAAGCCGCAGGAGAAGCAGGAGATCCTCGAGACCATCGACCTCGCCTCGCGGATGGACAAGGTTTCGCGCTATCTCGCCGAGCGGCTCGAAGTGCTGCGGCTCAGCAACGAGATCGGCCAGAAGACCAAGGCCGCCCTTGACGAGCGCCAGCGCGAAGCGCTGCTCCGCGAGCAGATGGCCACCATCCAGCGCCAGCTCGGCGAAGGCGAGGGAAAAGGGCAGGAAGTCGCCGAACTGAGCGCGGCCATCGACAAGGCGAAGATGTCGCCCGAAGCCGAAGGCCAGGCGCGCAAGGAGCTGCGCCGCTACGAGCGGATGCCGGAGGCCGCCGCCGAAGGCGGCATGGTCCGCAGCTATCTCGACTGGCTGATCGATCTGCCCTGGGCGCTGCCGGAAGAAAAGCCGATCGATATCCGCGAAGCCAGGCGCATCCTCGATGAGGATCATTTCGGCCTGGAAAAGATCAAGGCGCGGATCATCGAATATCTCGCAGTCCGCAAACTGGCGCCGCAGGGCAAGGCGCCGATCCTGTGCTTCGTCGGACCGCCCGGCGTCGGCAAGACCTCGCTCGGACAGTCGATCGCCCGCGCCATGGACCGACCGTTCGTGCGCGTCAGCCTCGGCGGCGTCCACGACGAGGCGGAGATCCGGGGACACCGCCGCACCTATATCGGCGCCCTGCCCGGCAACATCATCCAGGGCATCAAGAAGGCCGGCTCCCGCGCCTGCGTCATGATGCTCGATGAGATCGACAAGATGGGACGCGGCATCCAGGGCGATCCGTCGGCGGCGATGCTCGAGGTGCTCGATCCCGAGCAGAACGCGACTTTCCGCGACAACTATCTCGGCGTTCCCTTCGACCTCTCGCGCGTCGCCTTCATCGCGACCGCGAACATGCTCGATACGGTTCCGGGACCGCTGCTGGACCGGATGGAGATCATCAGCCTGCCCGGCTACACCGAGGATGAAAAGCTCGAGATCGCGCGGCGCTATCTGGTGCGCCGCCAGCTCGAGGCCAACGGCCTCAAGCCCGAGCAGGCGACAATCGAGGACGAAGCGCTGCGGTCGATCATCAAGGGCTATACGCGGGAAGCCGGCGTCCGTTCGCTCGAACGGGAAATCGGCAAGGCGCTGCGCTATCCCGCGGTTCAGATCGCCGAAGGCAGCTCAGCCAAGGTGGCGCTCGGCGTACGGGATCTGACAACCGTGCTCGGCCAGCCGCGTTTCGAAGGCGAGATCGCCCTGCGCACCAGCGTGCCCGGCGTTGCGACCGGGCTCGCCTGGACACCGGTCGGCGGCGACATCCTCTTCATCGAAGCAACGCGTGTGCCCGGCAGAGGCGGGCTGATCCTCACCGGCCAGCTTGGCGACGTCATGCGCGAAAGCGCGCAGGCCGCGTTGACGCTGGTGAAAAGCCGCGCCGCACAGTTCGGCATCGATCCATCGGTGTTCGAGAAAAGCGATATCCATGTCCATGTGCCCGCCGGCGCCACGCCGAAGGATGGTCCGAGCGCCGGCGTCGCCATGTTCACCGCACTGTCCTCGCTGCTCACCAATCGCACGGTGAGGCACGACACCGCGATGACCGGCGAGATATCGCTGCGCGGCCTGGTGCTGCCGGTCGGCGGCATCAAGGAGAAAGTCGTCGCGGCCGCGGCCGCGGGCCTGAGCCGGGTCATGCTGCCGGCGCGTAACCGGCGCGACTTCGACGACATTCCGCAAGGCGCGCGCGAGAAGCTGGAGTTCATCTGGCTCGATCACGTCGACGATGCGATCGCGCAGGCGCTGGAGCCGGCAAAATAGCCGGCCATGCGCAAAACGCTCTAATCCTTGCCCTTGGTCTGCACGAGGTAGCTGACGATCGCAGGCACATCGGCCTTGTCGATCGGCGCCTTGTAGGCGTTGATCATCTTGTTCACCTCGGCTTCCCATGTCGCCTTGGGCAGCGGCGGCTGGTTCAGCACCATGTCGGGCGAGTGGCAGGCGAGGCAATTGTTGTTGATCGCATTGGCGCTGGAGCCGCCGGGAAACAAGGCATCGCCTGCCGGCAACTCCACCGTCGTCGATTTGATCGTCGGCAGATCCTGAACCCAGGCCGGTGTCGAGGAGAGCAGCGCGCTTCCGAAGCAGGCGATCGCCGCCAGACGTTTCAGCATGGCCTGTCTCCTAGAATGCCCTGACCTGCACGGTCTCGATGACGTTGCGCATGAAGCCGCTGCCGTTCCAGTTCGGCGCGTCCGGCTGGACCTCGCCCGAGGAATTGGTGCAGCGGACCATCAGCGCGTGATCGCCCTTGTCGGCAAGCTCGAAGTCCGTCTGCCACTGGCGAAAGCCGTACTTGCCCAAATCATCGCCAAGCCTGGCCGGCTGCCACGACTTGCCGCCGTCGCTGGAAAACTCGACCTTGGCGACCCCGCTGTCCCCGCCAAAGGCGATGCCGCGCGCAGGCACGCGCGTGCCCGCGGTGTAGGACGCGCCATCAGTGATATTGGTGAAGAATGAGCGCGGCACCATGCGATTGATCGGCACCATCTTCACGCCGCTCTGTCCTGGCGTGATGCTGGCATGCGGCGTGTCGGGAATCGTGTACGCGACGGCCATCCAGTAATTATCGTCAGGCTTGTCGAGCACTTCGATGTCGCTCAGCATCTTGACCCAATAGGTCGAGTACCATCCCGGCACGATCAGCCGCAGCGGGAATCCGTTGAGCAGCGGCAATTGCTCGCCATTCATGGCGTAGGCGATCATGACTTCGCCGTCGCGGGCATGATCGATCGCGAGCGACTTCCTGAAGGTCGGAGCCTCCGGCACCACCGGTTCGTCCAATCCCTTGAAGCGGACTTGAACGGCGCCAGCCTTGACGCCGGCGCGGTCCAGCACGTCCTTCAGTCGCACGCCGACCCATTTGGCGTTGCCCATCGCGCCATGCGCCCATTGCGCACCTGGCACGCGCGGGGCGAAGAAGCCGCGTGAATTGCCGGAGCATTGATTGACCGCGGCCAGCTCCACCCGCGGCAGGTCGCGTACGATATCCGATACCGACAGCGACAATGTCCGATCGACATGGCCGCGCACCGCAAGCCTGAAGGCGTCTACGTCGACCGAATTCGGGATCTCGGCCCAGTGCCAGCGCACATAGAACTGATCGTTCGGCGTGAAGACGCCGCGGTCGAACACTTCCATCGGCGTTTCAAGCAGCGGCGGCCGCACCCGCTGCAGGATCATGTCGCCTTTTTGCGGAAAATCATGCGTGAGAGGGCGTTCCCGTGGCCCGCTCGCAAACGGCAGTTTGACGAGCTCTTCGGCGAAGGCCGGCGATACAGCAAGCGACAGACCGGCAATTCCGATGTTCCGGAGCACCGCCCGGCGCGACGAATGTTGGGTGGCGGCGGAGCGAGCGGGATGCAGGTTTCGCAGCAAACGGCTGAGCGCATCTTCCTTGTCGTTGCGCATCGGAGCTTCCTCCTTGGGCAAGCGGTGCCGAGCCCATCGGCACCGCCATTACAAATCCGAACGATAGCATACCCAGCCTAATGTCGACCGGACATCCGGGTATTTCGAATTTGCCCGCTGCAGAGCAGCGAATCGCGCAACTTCGCGAGGCGCGGCCGATCAGGCCGCCAGCGCGTCCTGGTTGATCTCACCCTTGGCAAGCGTGGTCAACAATTCGTCCGCCCGCTTTTCCTCCTCGAGCGCGTTGTGGAGCAGCCGCTGGTCCTCCCGAAGATTGAGCTGGCCCGCAAGCGCGGCCACGCTGCCATAGGCAGCGATCTCGTAATGCTCGATCTTCTGCGCGGAGGCGATCAGGCCGGCGTCGCGAAGGTAGCCACCTTTCAGGATTACGCACATCTTCTCGGTCTCATGGATCAGCGCCTGCATGGCCTGATCCGTATGTTGCTCTACGGCGGCCTCGTGCTTCTGCAGGATCGACCGCAGCCGCTCCTCCTGCATGACGGTTTCCCGTTGATGCCGCTCCAACGCCGCCCTTAGCGAAGGATGCGAGGCCGCTTTAGCCATGCGCAGCAACGCCCCGCTAAGCTGCTGCTCGACGCTGACAAGTTCCTGCAATTCGGCAAGATACATGTCCCTGAATGTCGTGATCTCCATGGTGGTATCCTTTCGAACGGACCGCGGGGCCAGCCGGCCTGCGCGGACCTCAAGTGCAATCGCCGATCAAGTTGAAGGGTAGCCCCAGCGAAGCTGCGCTCCCTCTCCCGCTTGCGGGGGAGGGCTGGGGTGGGGGTGCCTCCGCATTGGGACTCCCCGAGTGGAGAGAGCCCTCACCCGGCGCGACGCGCCGACCTCTCCCGCAAGCGGGAGAGGTGAAGATTCAGCCTGATCGGATCTTACTCAAGCTGACCACTCAACGAAGGGAACCGGTTCCCGGTTCCTAAAATGGGACACCGGCGGGGCGGCTCACGCCCGATGGAGATAAAGATAATTCGGCGAGAACAGCGCGGTGCTCCTGAGCGCATTGAGGTCGGTGATCGTCAGCGTCCGTTCGCGCAGCAGGATCAGGCCGGAGCTGCGCAACTCCTGCAGCGTGCGGTTGAGATGGACCACCGAGAGACCGGTCGCGTCGGCCAGATCCATCTGGGTCACCGGAAAGGCGCAGGAATTGCCCTCAATCAGCCCAACCGGGCTCAGCCGCTCATAGAGCTCGCACAACAGATGCGCCACGCGCTCGAGCGCCAGTCGGCGGCCGAGATTGATCGCCCATTCGCGCTGGATTGCGCTGTTCACCAATGTCTCGCACCAGAACGCCTCCGCGACCGAGCGGTCGTGCGCGACCAGCGCTTCGAATTGCGGGCGTTTCACGTCGGCATAGACCACCGGCGTCAACGTCGCGATGGAATGATCGATCATCGACAGCAGGTATGTATAGGCGTCGCAGGTCTCGCCCGGCAGGACGAAATTGACGATCTGGCGCCTGCCGTCCTCCAGCGTCTTGTAGCGGCACAGCCAGCCCGACAGGATGATCCGCACGCTATGGACCGCATCGCCCTCGCAGATCAGGTCCTCGCCCGCGCCGACGTGCTGCGTGCCCTCGCGGATCGCCCGTTCCAGCGAAGCGATGCCCTCGTCCGACAAGCGCCGCAGCGCATTCAGTCGTCGGATTACCGGCTGCGCCAGACTTCCGTCGATGGGTGCGGGATGCATCTAGCTGCCTACCACCGGCGTATGAATGGTCCGCCGATTCAAGGGAATGGTGATGGTGCAATGAAGGCCGCCAGCATTGTACATGATCGTGGTCTGCCCCTTGAACTCGAACGCCAATGTCCGCTCCAGCAGTTCGGTGCCAAAACCCTTGCGCGGCGGCGGTGTGACGGGTGGGCCGCCCCGCTCGCGCCAGTCAAAAGCCAGTCGCGGCGGATTGACCGCCTCGTCGATCCGCCAGCTAATCTCGATGCGCCCGGAAGGCTGACTCATTGCACCATATTTGAGCGCATTGGTCGCAAGTTCATGGAGGGCGAGCGCGAATGTCTCTGCCGCCTTTGCCTGAAAACGCACTTGCGGACCGGAGACGCGCAATTGCTCGCCTTCTCGGGCATTGTAGCCGAGCAGCTCCTCGATGACGAGGTATTCGAGATCGACGCCGCCTTCAGGGTCTCGCGTCACCATCGCCTGGGTGCGTGCGAATGCGTTGAGGCGGCCGTCGAGATGGGCCGCATATTCGTCGACGCTCGAGCTGGTTTCAGCCGAGCGGCGTGCAATCGAGCGGACGACGCCGAGCGTATTGCGGACGCGGTGCTGAAGCTCGGCGAGCAGAAGCCGCTGCCGCTCCTCCGCGCGCGTGATCGCCGTGACGTCGATGAAGGTGATGACCACGCCGGCAATGAAATTGTCGATGCTCCGGTACGGCAGGATGCGGACGATGTAGCGCGTGCCGCTGTCGGGCGCACTTAGTTCTCGCTCGGCGCTGGCCAGCGTCCGCAGCACCCGACGCACCTCGTCATAGAGCTCCTCGATCGGAATCCGCGCCTTGATATGCGCGATCGGCCGGCCGACATCAGTGTCGACCAGGTGCAGCACCTGGGTGATCGCGGGCGTGAAATTCATCACCTTGAGGTCATTGTCCAGGAACACGGTCGCGATCTGCGTGCTCTCGAGGAAGTTCTTCAGGTCGCTGGTGGCACGGGTCAGTTCTTGCACCCGGTGCGCCAGCTCGCCATTGACCGTGGTCAATTCCTCATTGACCGACTGCAGCTCCTCGCGCGAGGTCTCCAGTTCCTCGTTTGCCGACTGCAATTCCTCGTTCAGCGACTGATATTCCTCGTTGGAGGATTTCAGCTCTTCGTTGGTGCTCTCGAGCTCTTCGATGGTGGCCTGCAGCCGCTCGCGCGTCGCCCGCAATTCGCTCTCAAGCCGCTCGACGTGCTCGGTCCTGACCAGCCCATTCGGATTATTTTCCTTGTTGTCGACGGCGCGCAGCGGGCCGTCCTTGAATAGCACGACAAAATTGCGGTGGCCGGAAGCACCCTCCTGGATCGGCTCGACAGTGATGTCGACCAGCATGCGATGGCCGTTCACGCCGAGCTGCACCTCTTCGACACGTGCAGTCTCGTTGGCCTCCGCTGCCCGGCCGAGCGCCGTCCGCAATTCCAGCCGAAGATCGCGATGCACGAGACTGAGCAGGTCGAGCGTCGCGGCGCCCGCGGTCGGCTCGATATAGCGGCCGGTGCGGCCGGAGAAATGCAGGATCTGGAAATTCTCGTCGGTGATCACATAGGCCGGCGCGTAGCGCTCGGCGATGCGCTGGGCGCGGCGCTCCAGCCCGACATCCTGGCCTAACACGCGCGCCGGGGGAACTTCGATGGCCGCGCGCCCGGCCGTGGTCGTGATCGGAAATTCCGGCGGCAGACGGGTGCCGGTCTCGAGCTTCTTGAAAATGCGCGCCCGACGATCCACCGGCGCGAACAGTTTTGGATGCCGCGTCACGTTCTCTGAGTTGCCGAGGAACAGGAAGCGGTCCGGCAGCAAGGCGAAGTGGAACAGAGGAATGACCCGGTTCTGCAACTCGGCGTTCAGGTAGATCAGGAGGTTGCGGCAGGATACCACATCGAGCTTCGAGAACGGCGCGTCCTTGATGACGTTATGCTGCGAGAAGATGCACATCTCGCGCAGCTCCTTCACGACGCAATAAGTGTCGCCCTCGCGGACGAACCAGCGCGCCAGCCGCTCCGGAGACATGTTGCCCTCGATATTGGTCCGATAGCGACCAACGCGGGCCGCGGCCAGCGCGCGCCCATCGATATCGGTCGCAAAGATCTGCACCTGCGGCGACGAGTCGAGCGTGGCCATGTACTCGCGAAGCAGGATGCCAATCGAATAGGCCTCTTCCCCGGTGGCACAACCCAGCACCCAGACGCGGACCTGCTGGCCGGCGGCCTTGTCCTCGAAGATCTTCGGAATGACCTGGGTTTCCAGCACCTCGAATTCGCGCTTGTCGCGGAAGAATTCGGTGACTCCGATCAGGAGGTCGTTGAAGAGGTTCAGCGCCTCGTCCTTGTCCTGTCTCAAGTAATCGACGTAGGAGGCGATCTCGTCGATCTGCACCACCTGCATACGGCGCTGCACACGGCGGAGGAAGGTGTTCTGCTTGTAGCCGTGGAAATCATTGCCGGTCTTGTTGCGCAGGATGTCGGCGATCCGCGAAAGTGAACTCGCCGCGGCGGCGAGCACCTCGTCAAATCCCTGCCTCTCTTCCAGCCGCCGCAGATGGCGGGAATAGACCTGGATGTGCTCGGGAATCTCATTGGGCGGCAGCACGTAATCGGCGATCGCGGCCGCATTGTTGCTGTCGGCGAGTGGATCAGCATGATCGCTGGCGACCCGTTCTGCGATAGCCAGCCCGCCATGGTCCTTCAGGGTCGCGACGCCCAGGGTCCCGTCGCCGCCCGTCCCGGCGAGGACAACCCCGATCGCCTCTTCCGCGCGCTCCTCCGCGAGCGATACCAGGAAGCTGTCGATCGTGGCGCGTTCGCCCGGCGCCTGCGCTGCCCTGCGGATCGCAAGACGATCGCCCTGGATCGTAGCAATCCTTTCGACGGGGCAGAGGTAGATCGTCCCACCTTCGATCGCAGCGCCGTCCTGGATTTCGGAAAGCCGACTGCCTTGCGATCGCTGCAGCATCTCTCGCAGCCGTCCTTCGTCGAACGCCTCGCGTTGTTGCAACACCAACACGATGGTCTGGTCAGAAGTGAGCGTCAGCTTCGAGAAGAACCGCTCGATACTGTCCATCGCGCTGGCGGACGCGCCGACGCCGATGATCAAGGGCGCCTTGGTCCGACGCCCGCCCTCCGCTAGTTCCGATCCGGATTCACTCATGGGGCGGCGGCTCTCATTGTTCTGTCAGGACCTGATTTAGCTTGGCAAACCATGGACATAGCAGACTTTGACACTATCCCAACAGACATTCTGGCGAAATAACGCACGAGAGAACGATCTGGTCGACTGGCTCAATGACGCCGGGACGCTAAGGCGTTGCGGACTGCCAGGCGGGTGGAAATGGCCCCGGAACCTGGATTCGGAAATGTCTGAAGAACTTACGGGTTGTGATCATCCGGTCCGATCTGGCCAGCGCCAATAAGCGGCGACCCATCGAGAACGGTACTGGGAGCAATGCGTACTGCAAATGGCCTGACTGAATGTTCGATTCGGCGCCGGACTCACGGATCCCAGATGCGTCACTTCCCCTTGACCGGCACTGGATAGAGTTCATTTTCGAGATACGCGATGCGCTGCTCGATCAGCGTGCGATGGTGCTCCCATTGCAGCAGGGTCTGCTCGAGGAGAGTGACGAGGCGTTCGGCCTGCTTGGTATCGTGACCGCCAGCCTGCAGGTCGAGCAGCAGATCCTGCTGGTTTTGGAGCCGTTTCCAGCCTTCCTCGATATCGGTATCCGCCTTGATCAGAAGGCGCCGCTCGACCCTGAGCTGCTCGGCACGCTCGGCAAGCGATATGGCCATGGCAATGCCTAAGGTTTGCGAGGCTTCGGGTGCAGCGACTGTAGCACGACGCGCCGGATCATGTCGGCGTATTCGCGGTACTCTGCCGCCCGCGTCTCGTACATTTCGGCCACCGCGGCCCGGCCGCTCTGGCGGCCGGCCATTGCCATGCGATGAACCAGTTCGGCGCGCTCCTCGATGATCCGCAGCGCCACCCGCAACGCCTCGTCAACCCGGCTTTCCTGCTCCTTGGCCAGCACATCGGCGGTGAAGGCATGGCCGACCTGGCAACGGAAACGCAGGGGATGACCGTCCTTGATCTCCGAAAGCACACCGCCGCAGCTTGGGCAAGTCAGCGAGGCCGGGTCGGCAATCGGGAGCAGGCTATCGCTGCCGATGCGTTCGCCTGCGGCGATCTCCACCTCCAGCCGGATCTCGGGGGGAATAGGCAGCGCGGCACCCGGTGCCTCCCGAACCAGGTCGGATAGCACGTCACCGATCCGCCCGCCGGAAACGCAGAGGTCGACAGTTGTCGTCCCAAGCGCGCGTATCGGCATCTCGTCGGCGATGGCATCTTTGGGGTCTTGCACCAGCGCGAAGCCGCCGCAGCGCTTGATTGCGTTCAGGCCGGCCGCTCCATCGGACAGAAATCCGCTCAGGACGACGCCGATCACTCGGGGTCCGTAGTGGAGCGCCGCAGAGCGAAACAGCGGATCAATCGCGGGGCGTACCATGTTCTCGCGCGGGCCACGGCCCAACATCAGATGATCCTTGAAGAGCAGAAGATGGTGATCCGGCGGCGCCAGGTAGATATGGCCATGTTCGATGACCATGCCGTTTTCCGCTTGGCGGACCGGCAGCTTGCCGGCCGACCCCACCACGGTCGAGAAGACTCCGATCCCCTGGGCTGGCATGTGCAGCACGATGAATATCGCCGCGGGTAGATCTACCGGCAGCTTGCTCAGAATGTCCTTCAGCGGCGCCGTCGCGCCGGCAGAGCCACCGATGACGATAATGTCGCGGTTGCGCATGGAACCTGCCATCGTTTGGGGTGTTTTCAACAAAGCGAAGCTTCGCCTTGCGTTCCTAATTTTCGACAGGATTTCCGCAACGAGCGACGCTGGAGGTACGATGTCCGCATCTGTTCTTGTTCGCGAACGCGGCCTCCTGACCGGACGCCGCATCCTGATCGTCGAAGACGAATATTTTCTCGCCGACGATATCGCGCGGGCGTGTTTGGCGCTCGGCGCCGAAATCGAGGGTCCGATCGGCAATGTCGAAGATGCATCCGCCATCCTGACTGAATTCCGGACAGTCGACGGCGCAGTGCTCGACATCAACCTCGGAGCCGCATCGATATTCCCGCTCGCGCGTGCATTGCGGTCCCGCAGCATCCCGTTCGTCTTCACGACCGGCTATGACAGGAGCGTGATTGACCCCGAATTTGAAGGCGTGCCGCTATGGGAGAAGCCGCTCGATGTCGCGGCGATGACTCGCGGGCTGAGCGAGCTGATGGTGCAGCAGCACTGACACGGTTGTCTGGATTGTCGACCGGCGGGGCGAACTACGAGGATCGCCCGCGGTGATCAATTGGCTTGCGAGTTTCACAGGTTAGTGCACCGGTTCCAAAACGCTGCCATGCTGCCTCGCCTCGGAGCATCGAGCGGGTTGGGCCATGAATGAACTCGACGAACGGATCGAGCAGCTCGAGCGCAGAGCCGCCGAAAGCACGCTGATTGCCGACCTCTCGCCAAGGCGGGAAATCCGGATTCACAACACCCGTCTGGCCGACGAGCTGCGACAGGTCGCTGCCGAACTCAAGGTGCTGCAGTCGGAGCGTCCCTGGGCGGTCTGAGCGGCGCGCGTGCTCGCGCATTGCATTCGTCTCAAGGCGCAGCCCTCACCATGAGGGGCCGATATCGCATGCGCGGGTCGCCAATTATCGAAGCGATTTCAACGTGATTTGCGCCGTCCAGCCCTCGCGGAAAAAACATTCCGCTTCCGTCGTCGGGCAAATCAGTGATTTAACTCCGCGCGTCTCACCCGAATGAGGGGCGCATCGCGATCGTCACGAACGTTGCGGTGAGATGCGGTGGACGCGATGCGTGTGACTGACGAGCACGCGCATCACGGACGGCGAAGTCGTGTGGTCCTGGCGCCCCGACGCTGGCGCTAAGCTCGCGAGCAGCAAGAGCTGCCGCGGGTGACGGTGGCAAAAGAGCCCGGTCACCGGGGAGAGCACGAAGTAAGCCGTAACACCATCGCGCAGGGAAAGCCGGACTGCTTCGGTTGAACCTGTGGTCCTACCCCCGTGCTTTTTGTTGCACGGGACCCACGGGTGCAACCAGCACCCGGCTTTCCCTGCGCCCTCTGTTCATTGAGAGGGTGGAAAGTAGCGCAAAGCTCGGGCATCTCATGCCGCGAGAATGCGAACTCATATCCCCTCACCACTCACCGTCATGCCCCGCGAAGGCGGGGCATCCAGTATCCGGCGGCCTCTCGATTCAAACTCTGCCGCCTCTGGAATACTGGATCGTCCGCCTTCGCGGACGATGACAGCCGAGACGCTGTTTGACATTTGACTCGGTAGGATGGGTAGAGCGCAGCGAAACCCATCATCGTCCCGCGTGCTCCATCGCGATGGGTTTCGCTGCGCTCTACCCATCCTACGGGACTACGGGGTTGCGAGGCGCGAGAGAATTTGCCGAATGAGCTCGAATCAACTGGCCCGCACCTGATGCAGATGCGGGCCAGCTCGCCTTGTAGCCTGTCCTCAGTGGCGGTCGGAATCGCCGGCCTTCAGCGCCACTGCGAGACTGCGCACCGGCCGGGTCACGACCGGATCGAGGTCAAACCGCTTCTCGAGCAGTTTGAGGATCGAGGTGGTGTCGTAATCCTCATGGGCGACGCCCGACTTCTCTAAGCGCTTGGAGATCAGCAGCGCCGGGATGCGGGTACCCGGTCCCCACTGGTCCGCAGCCTTCGCGTCATCGCCGCGACGATTGTGGGGCGGCGGCGGGACGTGATCCCACTGACCACCGAACTCGTCATAGGTGATGATGATCAGGGTGTCCTTGCCATCCGGTCCCTCGGTGATCGCCTTGACCAGGTCAACCAGATGCTGGCTGCCCTCGGCCTCGCTGGCATAACCGGGATGCTCGTTCTCTTCGCCGATCGGCTTGATGAAGCTGACGTCCTTCAACCTGCCGTTCTTTGCCGCCTGGATGAACTCCGCCTCGTCCTTCAGATGGTCCTTGCGGGCCTTCGTGCCGGGCGCGTAGGTGGCGAAGTAGTTGAGCGCCTGATGGTGGAACTGGAAGTCCACGTCGGCGCAGTTGGGGAAGACCGCCGTGGGCAGGTGGTTCGGATCGGTGCAGGTGGTGCCGTTTCCGTTGGTCCAGCCCGACGCGCCGACGTCACCATTGGCGTTCGACCAGCCGCCCGAATACCAGGCCCAGTCGACGCGCTTGGCCGACAGCTTGTCGCCGATGTTGGCGTTGTTGAGTGGCGGCAGGCGCTTGGCATCCGCCGTGCCCGGCGAATAGGGCTGATAGAACGGCTGGGTGGTGTTGACGGCAAAGTCGCCGCAGGCGAGCCCGTTCGGCAAGCCAGACTGGCTGCACTTGGCCGTCAGTTGCGCGTCCTTCACCGTGGTGAGCGGCGTGTAAAGCGGCGTGCTGGTCGGCATGCCGTTGGCGTCGACGATGGAGTGCAGGTCATTGGCACTCCCGTCGTTGGGTGCGCCGACGAACTGCGGCGCCGCGGCCGCGACCAGGAACTGGTGGTTGAGGAACGAACCACCGAAGGCGCCCTGGAAGAAGCTGTCGGCGATGACGTAGTTCGGCGCGCCGCGATCGTGCAGATAGTGGTAGATCGGCAGCTTCCTGGTGTCGTAATAGCCCATCACCAGACCCGCAGCATCGCTGCCGGTCATGTAGCGGTTCTGCCGGCCGCCATTGATCTGATACTGCTCGCTGTAGAAGCGATGCACGATGTCTTCCGTGCAGCCGCCGGGCAGGCCGGTGCCGTTGAGGAAGCCGTGAGCCGCGAAGGCGCCGATCGGCTTCGGGCAGGTTGTGGCCGAAGTCGGAATGAAGTCGTTGATTTCGAACGGCTTGTTCTTGAAGGCGCTGAGGATGGCGAGCGAGCTTCCGTTGTCGGTGCAGCTCGTCGGCAACGGCGACGGAGAAGTCAGGTTGACGTCATTCTGCAAGAGGCAGGAGTAGACCGTCTTGCTGTCCTGGCGGACCTGCAGCGTGTGCGGCTGATCGGCATCGGAAACGCCGTTGATGTTGTCACGGCCGACGTCGCCCCAGTGGCCGTACAGGTTATCGAAGCTGTGATTCTCCTGATAGATGATCACGACGTGCTTGTAGGCCTTCAGCAGATCGTCCCGATCATGGTTACCATGCCCATTATCATGGTCATGATGTTTGGAATCGTCGCCTTTGTCGTGCTTGAACTGGTCGACGATCTTCTCGACGATATTCTCTGCCTTGACCACCGGCGCGACCGCGATCGCACCAACAGCCAATGTGAGCGCGGGAATGGCTCCCCAAAGCCGCATGGTTTTCTCCCCTGAGAGCAAATATGGAATGAAACGCAAGTGAGGCTAACTGCCGCACATTTCGATCCGATGACTGTTTTTCGACAATGTGAGAGTCGCGCGCACGCCAAGACGTTAGGCGCCATTATTAGACGGATATCGAGGTGTGCTCTGCCATCTGAGTGTCATCAAACTGACGACAAGTTCTGTCTATCCAGTCCAGCTGCGGTCTCGCCGACAGCGACACTGTCATCTCTACGACATCTGCTGTTCACAGACCGCCCAACTCATTGCTGCAGGGGCTTTGTCGTGATGACCAGGGACATTCTTGCGCGCCGCTCGCACCGAAATCGTGCGACTGCCGCGCATCGCATCACCTCGTGCGCTTTGATTGTGCTGATCGGGCTTGTTGCGACGCTCGTCCCGTTGCGGACAGAAGCGTTTCCCTTGGGCGGCGATCAGACCGTCTTGCCGACCGGAACAGAATTTTCCGAGGAAGCGCTGGCGCGGCCGCGCGAACTGTTTCACTCGGAGGCCATGGGCGGGCACAAGTCCTACCTGATCAACCTTGGCGATCTCGCATTCAATTCGCCTTCCATCCTGGGCGGCAAGGCACGACAGGCGGAAATGAGCTGCGGCACCTGTCACATCAATGGGGCCTCGAATCCGAAGCTGTTCGTCCCCGGTGCCTCCTCGCGCCCCGGCACCTTCGACACCACCAGCCTGATGTTCAACCCGAAGGCATTCAACAGCATTCTCGATCCGGTCCGGATCCCCAGCCTGCGCGGCGCGCGCTTCCTGGCGCCTTACGGGCATGACGGCCGCATCACCTCGCTGCGCGACTTCATATATAGTGTGATCGTCAACGAGTTTCAGGGACCGCGGCCGAGCGATGCCGTCCTGGACGGCCTTGTCGCCTACATCAACGACATCGATTTCCTGCCCAATCCCAGGCTCACGCCCGGCGGCATGCTTACCGCACAGGCAAGTGCCGCCGAGCGCCACGGCGAGCAACTGTTCTTCAAGCCATTTCCGCATCAGCCTCAACTGAACTGCGCCGCCTGTCATACTCCGACCGGTGTCTTCACCGACCTTATCCGTCATGACGTGGGCTCAGGGGGCCTGGTGAAAACGCCGACCCTGCTGAATGCCAACTTCAACGCGCCCTACTTCCACGATGGCCGGTATGACACCTATGAAGAAGTAGTGGGACATTTTGACCGCATATTCGATCTCGGTCTGTCGCCGAAGGACACGCAGGACCTCGTCGCCTATCTGACCGCGATCGGCGATGGCGACCGCCCTTTCGACAAGGATGGCGTGGCGATCCGAATGAAGGAAGTCCGCGAACTGGCGAGCGTTCTTGAATTGGCCATTCCTGCCGGGGACACCGCGGTGGTTTCGCTGGCGGTCACGGGCGTAGGCGCCGAGCTGCGTGAACTGACCGAGCACGTTCCGGATATCAGGTATGCTTCGGTCGGAGGCCAGGAAGAGCGACTTGCGGCACGCACCGCCGTCAAGGACCTGGTTCTCAGCCTGCGCCGGATCGATCTCGAAGTTGCGGCCGGCCATCTCGACGAGGCGATGGCCGAATACGAGACTTTCTCGATGCTGGCGACCTTTGACGTTCCCGTTGCGTTGAAAAAGGCAGAACCGTGGTCGCTGTTCAACGCCAACGTCCACCAATCGCACTACGCGGCGCTTGGACGGATACTGCAATCGACAGTCAGGCAATCGCAGTGACCGCTCACTCCTGTTCGGGCGGAGCGACCCATACGTCGCTCTGCCGGATGCGATCGATCAATGCCTGCGGATCGAATTTGCGCAGTCCGGGCGGAATTTCGAACCATTGCGCCGGCTGCGGCTCGTCGCGGATGTTGTCGAGGGCGATCACCGCTCCGTCCGCGGTCTTGATCTGCAGCGGAAACTTGCGCTCGCGATCGACCCACCCGACAAAGCCGGCTCCGGAGGCCGCAACGATCCGATAGATGTCCGCCTTGCGATCTCCCGCTGCTCCCTCCCCGTCGCGCGCGCAATGCCACTTATCGGGATCCACCGGCGCCGCCAGCGACGCCATTGTCTGCCATTGCCGGCAGGGCTCGTCAGGATCAACAGCGACAAACATCTGCGTCAGCGGACTTGATTGCCTCGAGTCCATGAACACCTTCGCACGCGGCCGCACGAAAGTGGCCGCAGGCTTTTCCCCGTCGACCAGGAAGAAGCCATCGGCGAAATCGGTTGTCTCGATCCTCACTTTGCTCTCGGACACGCGCAAGCTTCCCACACGCACGACCTTTTCCCCCTGCCTCATGACAAGGTCCGCTGAAAATTGCTGCGCCGACGCCGAAACGCCGGCAAGCGCCGAACCGACCAAGGCAAACAGGCATGCTCGCAGCCTCCTGCCGCCCAACGCAATCATCCGGTCTCGATCCATGGGAAAACCTCAGTGCGGCGCAAAAAAAGCCGTGGTGCCGACCGAACCATCGGTTCGGTCGGCACCATGTTCAGATCAGTCGTTCCTGGAACGCCGTTTAGTTACTCAGTATAGGACAGCGTGACCGGCTTGCTGAAATCGAACGCATCGAACAGGTCGGCAAGCGCGGGGCTGTTGGTCGGCACATACTCGTTGTTCCTCGAGTATGTCGGGTTCGGCAGGTTGTCGCGGCTGCGGTTGGTCAGCGGCTGCAGACTCCAGTTACGTTCGATGAACTTGAGCAGCGAAACGTGGTCACCGTAGTTGTGGTAGATCTTCCCGCCGGTCGAATAGGGCGACAGGATCAGGATCGGCATACGCGCTCCATCGCCGAAGAAATCGATCGACTGGATGTAGCCCGAGTCCCAGTAGCCGCCGGCTTCGTCCCAGGTGATGAACACCGCGGTCTCAGCCTTGAGCTCCGGATTGTTGTCCAGCGCGTTCAGGACGTTCAGCGCATAGGCCTCGAACAGATCGACCTTCGAGCTCTGCGGGTGGCCGTCGAGCAGACCGTCCGGCTTCCCGAACGACACCGAAGGCAAGGTGTTGTTCTGGATCGCCGTGATCAGATCGGCAGTGTCCTTCATATGAGCCTGACGCACGGTCGGGTTGGCCATGATCGAGGTCGCATACTGGAACGGATTGCAGATCTGGCAGTAGGCCACACCGAGCGCGTGGGCCGGATCGGCGAGCGCAGCCGCGTTGAGATCCGGCTTGCTCGGGTTGGCGGCAACCGCGGCGTTCGAAAGCGCCACGGCGTCATTATACGCACCGCCGTAGAAGGCCCACGAGATCTTCTTCTCGATCAAGGCATCGCCGATGGTCCGCACCGACGACGGCGGCATGCTGCTTCCGTTCGCCAGCGCACCGTTGGGCAGATAGCCCGGATCGGTGTTGTTGAGCATGTAGTAGTGGTTGGGCTTGCAGTTCGGCTCGGCCGCATACGGCAGATTGTTCAGATAGGTCACGATCGGCTTGACGCCAGGATGCGCCACATCAGAGCAGTCGCTGAAGTTGCCGTCCACCGTGTAGCGGTTCACCGTTCCGGCCACCGGATTCGGGTTTGCAATCTGGTTCGCAGGCGGCGTGACCGGATTGCCCTTGCCGTCGCTCCAGAAACCGGCGTCGCCGGTGCCGAGCATGAAGTGGTTGGCGCCGGTGCCGCCATGGAACGACTGATGGAAGTTGTCGCCCAGGGTGAAGCGATCGGCCAGCATCTTCAGGATCGGAGCCTGCCCCTGCTGGGCATTATAGAAGCCCATCGAGTTGGCCATGCTCTTGTTGGACGCCGAGTAAGTCGCCATCACGAACGGGAACAGGTCGTTCAAGCAGCCGGCGTTGTTGGCCTTCGTGGCGCTGGCCGCGCTGCAGTCTTCCTGCTGCCAGTCCTGATAGAACCGATGTGTGGTGTCACCGGTGTAGTCGTCGTCGCTGATCTGCTCACCCTGCAGCGGGAACGGTCCGGTCAGATTGCCGGCGCCGGGAACGCGGGTATCGAGGACACCAGTCGGCAGGCCGCTGAAACCGGTCGTAAGGATATCGAGATCGCTCGAATCCATGTCCTTCTCGACGCTGGCTTCGGCGATCGTCTTGAACGGAGGCGACGTGTCGCTTTGCCCGGTGGGCGTGCCCGCCGTGTTCGGCTGCGGCATCGCGTTGGTCGCGCTATAGGGCGACTTCGCGATCGTCGGCACGCCAATATAGAAGGAGGACTGCGCAGCGACCGAGTACTGCTGGGCCTGCGCGAAGTTCGGACCCGGCGAGCCGTCCTCGTTGACGATGCCCTTCGACAGCAGGTTGGAGATCGTCTGTCCCCTGCCCTTCGGCTTGTACACGCCGAACGTGTGGTCGAGCCCGCGGTTTTCGCCGATCAGGATGATGACGTGCTTGATCGGCGACGCGGTCTTCACTTTGTCGGCCGGATCATTGTCCTTGTCACCATGATCGCCATGGTGGCCATTGTTGTCATCACCGTGATGACCGTTCCCGTCGTGATCGTTGCTTTTATTGTCATGAGCGAAACGATTGTGGTGCGGGCGCTTGTCCCAGTCACTTCGACCGCCGGGATAGTGAGCTGCGTAGGCGGCTGTTGCGACGGCAACAGTTGAAATGACGCAAAGTGCTGTGGTGGTTCGCCAGTTCTTCTTATGATTGAAAGTCATCACCGACTCCAAAGGTTGTGGTTGGCGACACATCGTCTAATGCGGCAACATGACGCACGCTTATCGTTGCTGTGAAAGCGCGCGAGAAATTTTGATTCGTTCAAAAGATTCTCTGCGTTGCATCGGCAACCACGATGCATGCATCGCGATCGATGCCGTTTGCATCGCACGACAAGGCACAAGAGTTTTTGGAAGTGAGGTGCGCGACGCTATCGCGCGAGAATTTCTGTGCACACGAATTCGCGCGTCGTAGCAGCGGCCTAGTGAGACAGATGTTTCGACTGCATCACCTGGCGCAGCGCCGCATAGTGCTGATCATGCACATCCTGATTGAACAGCGACCACGGTTCAGCGCCCGCCAGCATCGCCGGGACAGCCGCAGCCATGAGATAGCGATAGTTCCGAAACTCGGTCGCAGCGTCGGCACCGCGGCCTTCGCTTACGGCGATGTCGATTCGCCGCAGCATAAGGACGAGTTCCTTGAGACTGTTGCGCGCCGAAACGCGCTGCCGCTCGCCGCCCGATACGCTGGTGTTCTTTCGATCAGGATATCGCTCAGTGAGTTCACGCAACTCGTGGCCGATGGTGTCGACCGCAAGCGCGACAATCGCTTTATCACCCGAAGGAATTGCGGTCGCGAGCACCAGGTTGAAGTCATTGATTTCCTTCAGCGTCGCGCCGGCGCCGTCGCGCTCATAGGGCTGCACGCCATCGCCGACGGCCGTGACGTAGGCCACCAGGTCGCGCTTGTCCTGTGCTGACAGGCCAAGATCGAATGCACGATCGAAATGATCGACGACTTGATCGACGCTGTCGAAGCGACCGTCGTGAAAATAAGGCGCGTTGAAGTCCGCGTTGCGCAGGGTCGGCGTCTTGAACAGGCCACCGGAGCCAACATCATGCTGTTGGTGGTCGACAAAGGCCGCCGAAGGAACATGACAGCCGGCGCAGCTCAAGCCAGGATCATGCGGAAATGGTTTGGAGAACAAGGCTTCGCCGCGACGTTCGGACTCGCTGACATTGCCGACCAGCCGGCCGCCGGGACCGAGGCTTGGATTGGGCAGAAAGTCGATATCCTGAACATAGGCGACGATAGCATCGATGATCGCCGGCGACGGCTCGGGCCCGGCGAACTCGTTCACAATGACGTTGCGGATAAAATCGCGCAGCGATGCCGATCGCCCGTCGCTCCCGTACGGCGCAAGATAGCGCGCACCGCGCAGGCTCGGAATCCGAACCGGATCAAGCACGAGATTGTTGGCCTTCGGATTGAACAATGGGCCGGTGACATCGAAGTTTCCCGGCCGCGTCGACATCTTCGGCATGAAGAATTTGGCGTTGCCGACGCCGTTGACGTGGCAGGTGCCACAGCTCACGCCGGCTTGCCGCGCCACCTCGCCAAGGATCGCCGGCGAATTGAACGCGAGGTCACCGAGGTTCACCATATAAGATTTCGCGCCGGCGCGTTCGGATTGGAACACCTCGCGCGGCTTGTCGAGCGCATCCTCGTTCAGCTCGGTTTTTGTCGGCAGGACAGTCTGATTGCCATCGACGGGAAAAGCCAGCGCGCGTCCAAGCGACGCGACGACAAGAAGACCCGACGCAAGCGCCGCCAGCCGCAGCCAAGGCGAGTTCATCGCACCTGGGCCTCCAGCGTCGGCCGCTGCAGTCCAAGCTTTGTCGAAGCGGTCTGCAGTGTCACCACCAGTTCCTCGCTGGCGCGGCGCAACTGCGGAATATCGACATGCGGCAGGTCGGGCGCCGCGACAATCGCTTCGAGCAACTCGATTCGATTCGTCACCATTTCATCGAGCTTGCCATCCGCCGTGTTGAGAGCGGCGGAAAAAATCGTGTGGTAGGCGAAATCGATGCCGGCGATGTTGTTGCGCATATCATCGAGCGAGGTGCCGCTGATGCGGGATTCGCCACCATCGGCCTTGCTTTCCCCGACTTCGTAAGCGAGCCGCGCCGTCCCATCCAGCAACCCCTGCGGCGTGAGCGGCATGTCCTTGAGCTTGACGTGCAGATCATTCAGGTCCTCCACCAACGCAGCGGCATCTTTGTCGACGTCGGTCTGGCCTGCGCCGAACAATTTCGCTTCGATGGCATGGAACCCACTATCTGCGTTCGGCCAGGCGTCGATCTTCGCGTCAAGCTCAGGCACAAAGCCGGTCGTGAAGACTTCGGAGCGCTCCCAGCCGGCGCGCGCCGATATCCAGGCCTTCTTCGCGCCCGCGAGATCCCCCGCTGCAGCCTTTTCGCGCAATGCTCGCGCACCCGCCAGCGCGCTGCCAATGCCTTCGATCATGTAAGGCCGATAGCGCTCGGCGCCTTCATCGAGAACTCCGGCATATGCGGAACGCGCACCGCACAACATCACCAGCAAGGCAAGGCAAGTCGCCACTCGCATTTTATTCACCGTTATTCACGCATCAGCTATCGCTCGCAGCGACGGGAAATATTGTCAGCTTCCTATGCGGTTTTGTGACAGACTGATTGCACGTTGCGGTTTTCTTCTGTGAAGAGTTTTTTCGACGATCACATTCCCGAAAGGTCGCTTCGTGTTCTGCCGGCTGCTTGAAAATTGAGCTGCTGAGCGCGAAGAAAATTCTGGTAAGCACTCACACACTTCGTCATTCATCGTAGCTCTCATGCCAGTCGACAGTGAAGTAGTGCAGTTCCTCGGATTCTACGCCGCCCTTGGCATGGCGTGCTGCGCGCTGGCACTGATCGACCTTCGTCACGGCATCATTCCGGACGGGTTGAATCTTGCGATTGCCATCCTTGGCGTTGTCCAAGCCATCGTCTTCGGGAACCTGACAGATGGCTTCGAGGCACTCGATGAAGCTGCGGCGGTTGCTGTGATTTTCCTGTTGTTGCGGCGCCTCTATTATTTGCTACGACAAATCGAGGGGCTCGGGCTTGGCGATGTCAAATTTCTTGCGGCCGCTACGACCTGGGTCGGCGTAACAGGCATCCCAACGTTGCTGTCGATCGCTGCCTTGAGCGCGCTTGCCGCGGCCGGCGGTCTGCAACTCGCCGGACGCCAAGTGAAGCGTCAGACATCGATGCCATTCGGCCCGTTCCTGGCGCTCGGCCTGCTGCTGACGCCGGCTTTCCAGCGATGGCTCGGACTCAACTAACTAGAAGTGCTTTCGCGCGAAGAAAACGCATCAATACGAGACTCTAGAGCATCGGTTCTGATTCAATCGGAGCTGACGCTCTGGCGTCGCGTCACCAATGGCGTCCTGATCGTGCTCACCGGGACGAGATGGACCTCGCCACCACCTTCGCCGCCTGGTGGCGGCAGTGTGAGCACGGCGCCCTGTTCATTCTTTTCCATGGTGACTTCCCGCCCGCGAATCGCACTCAGCCTCCAGCCTTGAAAATCTTCGCCCACCTTTAGCCGCAGCGCAGCATTGGTCGACTGATCCAGGAATATGCCGAAGCCTTCGTCGTCGCTGGCAATGGTGCCAACGAGCGACAATTGCGGAGGCTCGATTTCTTTCTTCCGCGGTGGCGGAGGCGGCCTGGTGACGACAGGTTCGGCGACGGCCACGGCCGGCGGCCGCCGTGAGGGTGAGAACACCGGACGCTCGCGTGTGTTGGATAGCTGCGTCAGCGGAATGCCCCACAACGGATTGGCACTGAGTGGCCGAATCGGTGCCGGCTGTGGCGGAACCGCGCGCACTGTCGTGACCGGTTCGGAAGGTGGCGGCGATGTCAGAACGGGCCCGCCCAGCCGCGTGTCATCCAACAGCCCGGCATCCAGCGCATCGCCGGCAGCATCAGGCGCCGCGGATGCGACGGGCTGGACTGACAA
The DNA here is from genome assembly GCF_000426245.1 of Bradyrhizobium sp. Ai1a-2. Taxonomy (GTDB): domain Bacteria; phylum Pseudomonadota; class Alphaproteobacteria; order Rhizobiales; family Xanthobacteraceae; genus Bradyrhizobium. The sequence goes on from NZ_AUEZ01000005.1 coordinate 114,836, forward strand.
CGCCAAGCCCAGGAAGCTCAAGGCGACGACTGCCGAACGCATTACTTGGCCCCCCGCCACTGGCCGGAAACACCGAGCAGCACGCGCAGCTTGCCCGGGCCTTCGCCGGAGTTCGCGCCATCGAGGATGGTCTGCACGACGAGCTGGTCGATGAACAAGAACGGCATGCCGGCCTCAAGATCGTAAAGCACCTGTTGCAACTGCTGTTGCTCGATTTCGAAACTCGCGACCATGCTGATGAAGCCGGCCTTCGCTGGTGTATTGGGAACATCGAGCTGAGTCGATAACACATTGCCACTGAATTTCGTCACCGAACCCGCCACGCGCTGCAACAATGTCGCCCCGGCAACCGTGACCGTGGCGCCTTCGAGATAGGCGGAGCCCGCCGGCATCGCCTCCCCGGGCGCCCCTCCCGCTCTGGGCGTGCGGCCCTCCAACTGCGCCAGCATCGCCGACGATGAGGCCAGTTCGTTGCGCTGATCGATCAGATCAGATACCGACGATACGGCGACGAACAGCAACAGGATCAGCAGCCCGACATAGGTTGCAGCTGCCACGAAAGGCGAGGTGCTGATTGCCTTCAGTGACCGGGCGGATGCGTTCATGAGCCGGATCCAAAATACGCAGTGATATTGGCTTCGACGTGAAAGCGCTCGCCCGACTCGTTCGCCGCACGGGTGGTGGGGGCGAAAAATGTGGCGCGGGTGAACTGCGGCGACTGTTCCATCAGTCGGATGAGCGCTGGAGCGTCCTGGGTCATGCCGACAACTTGCACCTTGTTGCCTTCGATGCGCAGCTCGGTCACATAGGTCGTGTCAGGCAGCACGCGCGAGAGCGCTTCCAGCACCATCACGCTCGACGGCGTGGTCTGCTTGCGCTTTGCCAATAGCCCGATCCCGGTTGCCATGCCATTGGCGTCAACCCGCAACGCCGCGCGGCGCTGCGAAATCTGCCGCTGAATATCCTCCTGTTCAGATTGCAGCGATCCGCCCAGATAAATGCTCAGGAACAACGACGCAGCGGCGGCAACGCCCGTTGAGACCAGGACGACGCGCAACAGGCGCGGGACATCCGGCCCCACCACACTGTGAAGCCGCTTGTCGAGCAGCGTCACCCGAACCGGCGCTTCGCCGCTGCCGACGGCCGGCGCATGGATGGCAACGGATGCGGCGCCCAGCCTCTCGGCCAGCTGCACCAATGGGTCGACCTTCGACGCCGAGGTCGCGCTGAAGGCAACTTCGATCCGATCGTCAGCGACTGGAACCGGCGAGCTCCAGCCGAAGACAGCCTCGCTCGCGGACCATGGCGTCAGACGGTCGACCTGGGAGCGAATCATGCCATCGAGAAAATCGGCTGCCCGCATCGGGAAGTCGAGCGGACGAGTCATGACATGGTCGGGCGGCAATTGCACCTCGACACGGCTGCCCTTGAAGGCTGCACTCCACTGCGCCGGCAACGGCGGCTCCGGCGTGCCGTGTTGCATCCGGAAGGAGAGAGTTGTCGGAGCATGATTGTCTTTCGATGCAGCCATGCGCGCGGTGAATGTGCCATCTGCATTCTCGTCAAGCTGGATACGCCGCTGACGCACCAGCCTGTCGGCGATGCTGTCGATCGCGCCGGCAATCGCCGCAATCCATTGTCCGAAAAATTCTCTGCTCTGCGCGATCATCGCCATCACGTGCTCCCGCGGCGGGAAACGACGTTTCGCGGTGCTATGTCATCCTGCCATGACAGCACCCGATAGGGCTCGACCTTGTCGCCCATGGCGATCACGACCTCCGAGGCGGTATGGCGACCATTGCGAAAACGGATCGTGGTCTCAACGCGATAACAAGGACTCGTCGTGGTCGAAGCATCTTTCTTCGCCGAATCGGACGGCTGCGACGCCGGTCGGGCGGCGTTCAGCGAGGCTAAGTTCCCCCCGAACGGATCTTGCTTGTTCGCAGGTTTATCGGGCATGGCCTCGATGACCTCCGGCGCCGCGATCTCCGGATCGACATCGGGAGATCCGTTGAACACCGTAACGAAAGGCAGTGCACGCTCCACCAGCGCAGCCGGGAGGCCTACGACCAAGGACAATTCATTGACATGGACAAACGGGGCCTGCCGCGGCGAGTAGCCGGCCGAATTGTAACGCGCCTCCTCCTCGTTCGCGCTGCCGGGAACGGGCCGGGTTCGCCAGCCGACGACTCGATCCGCATATTCGATGGCCGCATCCTTGCCGGCGCCCAGTGTGGTAAACAGGCCGGCCAACATTTCCTTGGAAGCGAAATTCAGATCGATGCGGGCAGCCTCGGACGTGAAGGCGACCTGGACGCTCGCATCATCCATGCGGAAGTGAAAGCCGCCGCGCGGAGGCTTGGCACGTTCGTCCGCCAGCGCCAGTTGGTAGGAGGTCAACTCGAGACTCGCTGATACCAGCGCTTCGGTCTGCAGCGCCGTCTCGTTGACCGCGATCGCACGCGTGGACGCCGATAGATAGGCGGCAAAGACTATCGCGAGCGATGACAGCGCCGCGAGGATCCACAGCACGGCGACGATGACGAAGCCGCGCTGGCCGGAGGATTTGCGTGCGTCGATCACTGTCATCACGTCTTCCCCGGCTCGGCGGAGCCTTGCGCGCCGTCCTTGTTGTCGTCGCATTTTCCGTCCGGTTTCATGCAATCGCTCGGCAATTGGACATGAACCGGCGCGATCGTCGAGACCGACAGCACGCGTTGGCTCGCGGCATCGCGCATCGTCAGCTTGATCATTGCCGGCAGCCGGTCGACGTTTCGCCACGTGCCTTTCCAGACATGATCGGGGCCGGCATAGGCGAATGACAGTCGAAAGGGCGCGCGAAGCAGCACCACCGGATCGCCGAGATGCGTTTGTTCCGATAGCGACACTCCAACCGGCAGCGGTGTGAAGCGCGTTCGCGAGCGGACCGTGACGAACTCGCCGCGCTCCCTGGTTTCACCGAGACGTACCACGTCCAGCCCCGTCCCGGCGTTCGGCCCCACCGCCGTCCGCACGAACGTGACAGACAATTCCGATCCGTCGAACAGCGGACGGCGCGAATCGCGGTTGGCAGGAACGAATTCGGCTGCGGCCAGGTCCGCGGCAATCCGCTCGAGCGCTATGCCGGTCAGTTCACTGCGCTGGATCCGGCCAAATCCCGTGTTCCAGTTCGACAGCCACTGCGCGGTGATGGTCGCGAGCGCCGACAGCAGCAGCCCCATCAGCGCCAGCGCGATGATGGTTTCGATCAGCGTAAATCCGCGCTCATGCGCGCGCTGCGTTACCGATGCCGGGCTCATTCTGATAGCCTCGGCATCAAGCGCACGGTCCGAACATCGGATAGTGCACCGGTGGGCGACCTGACGCGAATCCTCACCAGTTCAGGCGTCCATGGCACATTGGCGCCAGGAACATTCCAATCGTCGCCAAGCGGACTGACGTCGATCGTCCAGCGATAACCCTCGGCTTGGCCCGTCGAGGTGCCCTGCTGCAATTCCGCGCGCGGCGGAACGCCCACCGTCATCAAGGTGCGCGCCGACTGCATCAGCGCCACATGCTGTTCCAATGCGCGCACGCCGCGCATGTTGCCGGCCATGACGGCACCGATCGCGATAATGGAAACGGCTACCACCGCCAGCGCCACCAGCACTTCGATGATCGTGAAACCCGCGTCGGGGCGATTAGTTGGTGGCGGTGGCACGGGAAACAACCTCGACCCTTCCGGTGAGCCAGTTGACGCGGATTTCATAGCCGGCGTCGAACCGCGTCAGCGCGATGGATCCGCCGCACGAACTGCCGTTGGCGAAGAAGCGAATGGTCGACAGCGCCGCCTGCCGCTGGCAGGTCTGCGGCAACAGCGCATCGAAGCGCACGTCGTCGGGAACACGGACGGTCGACCGCGACGAACCGGAATGGATCACGCGGCTGGTCGCGTCGACCAGCGTCGCGATGCTGGTATTGCGGTTGATGGCGGCGTTGCGGTCCGCTTTGAGGAGCGTCGCGGTCTGCAGCGCATAGGCTTGCAGCCGCGACCGCGACGTCTGGCGTGGAATGAACGGCAGCAGCACGGCAGCCAGCAATGCGATGATGGCGAGCACACACACCATCTCCAGCAGGGTGAACCCGCGTTGCGTGACGTCATTCATCTCGGGAGGCAGTCGTCTTTTCGAGAGAAATGTCGGCGGAATTGCCACTGCCACCCTCCTGGCCATCCGCTCCAAAGGAGACGATGTCATAGGGCCCATGCTCGCCGGGCGACCGATAGATGTAAGCGTGATTCCAGGGATCCTTCGGGACATTGCCGCCCTTCAGATACGGGCCATTCCACGCGGCAAGCCCCGGCGTCCGCTGCACCAGCGCGGCAAGACCTTCAGCAGACGAAGGAAACCGGCCGGCATCGAGATAGAACAGGTCGAGTGCGCTCGAGAAGCTCTGCAGCTGGATGCGCGCGGCCTTGACCTTGGACTCGCTGAGATAATTGAGCACACGCGGGCCAATCAAGCCCATGATAAGGCCGATGATGGCGATCACGACCAACATTTCGACCAGCGTGAAGCCCTCCTGGCCGCGATAGGCGCCCTCTTTTCTCTCGCGGGCACCCACATGCCCGAAACGGGTGGCAAGCGATCCAGCGATACTCTTGAGCGAAATCATGATGTAACCCTTGCTCTTAACCGACAAGTTGCGTGACGGACAGCAGCGCGGTCATGACCGATACGATCAATCCGCCGACGACCGTGCTGATCGTGATGATTGCGAGCGGTCCGACGATGCCGACGATACGGTCAAGGCTGCGCTGCAATTTCGCTTCGTAGAATTCGGCGACCCGTCCCGACAGGATCGGCAACTGCCCCGTTTCTTCACCGAGCCGAAGCATGCGGACCGCCATCGGCGGCAGGCTGTTGGCAACAGCGAGCGCTTCCGACAATTTCCCGCCATGCCGGACGCGATCGGAAGCGGCCGTCCAGCTTGCTTCGCTTCCTGTCACCGCCATGATGTCGACCAGGATACGCAAGGTGGCCGTGAGATTGACACCGCTGCCGAGCAGGACACCAAGATTGCGGCAGAACAGGCTGGCGCGGTAGAACTGAAAGATGTTGCCGATAAGCGGCAGCTGCGACAACCCGTTCACCATTGCCGCGCGCACGCCAGCCTGGCGAAACAGCCACCAGACCATCGCAATGACCGCAGCCGCGATCAACATGGCTGCCGTCGCATTGGCGCGCAGGAAATCCGACAACTTGATGAAGCTGGCGAGCGCTGTATCGGACTTCGCGCCGAAATCCCCGAGCACGGTCGAGAACTGCGGCAGTACGAACAGAAGAAAGAACAGCATCACGCCGGAAGCTGCGACCAGAACGAAAGCGGGATACTGCATGGCGTCGGTGAGTTTCCGCCGCATCTGTTCGGAACGCGCGCGCTCCGCGCCGAGCATTTCGAGCACGGAATCGAGCGTGCCGGAGACTTCGCCGACGCGCACCAAGGCACCATACATCGGCGGAAACAGGTTCGGATGATCCGCCACCGCATCGGCGAAACTCTCGCTGGCAAGCAGGGCCGCCCGGATCTTCGCCACGATGGGACGCATCCGCCCGACATCGGCATCGCCCGACAGCAGTTCGAGGGCATCGTCGAGGCGCGCGCCGGCCTTGAGCAGCAGCGCGAGGTCGCGCGTGAAAGTGGTGATCTCGGCGGCGCTCGGCCGGCCGAACAGGCCGTGACCTCCGGAACTGTGGGAAGCTCGCTTGTCTTCGATGGTTTCGATCGGCAGGAGCCGCAGATATTCGATCCGGCGCGCGACCTCGGCGGCCGTCGGTGCGCTGATCGTGCCGTTCACGATCTCGCCGTTCTGGGTCAGAGCGCGGTAGCGGAAATTCGGCACGTGGTCACCGCATGGTCGTGACGCGGAGAATTTCGGCAGGCGATGTCAGCCCGGCGCGGCATTTGGCGATGCCGTCGTCAAGCATTGTCGTCATCCCCGCATGGATCACCATGGTATCGATCTTCAGCCCGTCGGTTTTCTCCCCGATCAGTTCACGCAGCTCGTTGGAAATTTCGAGCAGCTCGAAAACGCCGAGCCGGCCGCGATAGCCGGTGCCGCTGCAGCGTTCACACCCGCACGGTTCCTGGATCGTTTCGCCGGCTCGGAACCCGAATGCGACAAGCCGCGGATCCTCGGCGAAATCGGCGGGTCCGAGCGTCCGTCCTGATTTGCAGCGTTCACACAGCTGCCGGACAAGACGCTGCGCGATCACGCCGCGCAGGACCGAGCGCAAGAGATAACCTTCGACCCCGAGGTCGAGCAGGCGCGGCACCGCCGCAGCTGCGGTCTCGGTATGCAACGTCGTCAGCACCAGATGGCCGGTGAGAGCCGCATGGATCGCGACATGCGCGGTCTCGGAATCTCTGATTTCGCCGACCATGATCACGTCCGGGTCCTGGCGCACGAACGAGCGCAACGCGGTGGCAAAGGTCAGGCCGATCGCGGGCTTGATCTGGGATTGATTGACGCCGGGGATTTCGTACTCGACCGGATCTTCGATGGTCAGGATCTTGCGTGTCGGCTCGTTGAGGATTGAGAGGATCGTCGCAAGTGTCGTCGTCTTGCCGCTGCCGGTCGGACCGGTGATGACGATCATGCCGTGCGGCAGTGCGAGCAGCCGCCGCAGCTTGCTTTCGTCCGGAGCGGAAAATCCCAGTTTTTCCACGACCAGCAGCCCGCGATCCTTCGGCAGGATGCGAATGACGGCCGATTCGCCGTGCTGCGTTGGCATGATCGCGACGCGGATATCGATGTCGGAACGCCCTGCCCGCAACCGCGCCGCACCATCCTGCGGCAGCCGGCGCTCGGCGATGTTGAGATTGGCGATGATCTTGATGCGGGAAATGACGGCTTGCGGCAGCACACCGGACAGCGCCGCCACCGGCCGGAGCAGGCCGTCGATGCGCAGACGCACCACGAGGCCGGAAAGGAACGGCTCGATGTGGATATCACTGGCGCGAAGTTCGACAGCTTTTTCAACCAGATCATTGACCGCGCGGACCACCGGCGCGCCGCTCGCAAGATCGCGCAGGCTCTCGATGTCGTCCTCGCGTGGCAGTGCCGCCGCCGGTCCGGCTGCATCCGTGTCGTCGACATTCAGCCGTTGATCGAGGACGACGGCAACGTCCTCGGATGTTGCGATCTTGATCGTGACGGCGGTTCCGAGCACGATCTGCGCCGCGCGTTGCGTCGCCTGATCGGTCGGATCGACGACCGCGAGCGTCATCGCGCCATCGGATGTGGTGCACGGATAGACCATGGTCTCGCGCAGGAAGCGCTGCGAGAACGACGCCGCGAGCGGCGCGGCCGACATCATCTCCTGCAGGGTCACACGGCCGAGCCCGAAAAAACGGGCGGCCTCGTCGGCAAATTCTGCGGGCGAGAGATCAGTGATTTCCCAAAGCTTGTGGTGACGACGATCGGGGCCGCTCTGTCCGGCCGGGTCCGCCTCCCCATCGACCGGCGTCAAATGCCTGTTCTGACGGAGGTAGTCGACGAACTGCGAGGACCGATCGCTGGCCATTTCGTCTTTTTCCGTCACATTGGTTTCGAGTAGCGCAGACATCAGCCGCATTATCGGCCCGAAGTATGACAGGCATACGCTTCGGCTTCCATCGCAGAATGGCAGTCATCGTAACAGTCACGTAACCAGTTTGTCATGTTCGCTCGCTAACAGTTCGAAGGGACAGGGGCGGATTGTCGAACATCCTCCAGTCGGACACGGCAAGGACTAATGGTGCGCGTAGGCAAGCTGGGCCGCTACCAACGGATTCGTGGCGGCATTGGCGCCGCGTTTGTTTTGTTGTCGCTGGGGCTATTGGCGTCCTGCAATTCCGCAACGGTTGGAGGCGTGGACAACGCGCAGCTCGACATCTCCGACAAGGTACGCTCGCTTGATCTGTTGCCGAAGCAATCGCAACCGGTGAACGCGTCGGGCGCTGGTGGCGGTCAAGGCGGCAGCGTTCGTGCGGCCATGTATGAGGGATCCGAAGTCACGGCCGTGTCGGACGACCGGCCGCAGCCGGTAGCGAGCGGCAACGGCTTCGATCTGAACTTTGAGAACACGCCAGTCGGCACGGTCGCCAAGGTCGTGCTCGGCGACATATTGCATGTGGGCTACACCATCGATCCGCGGGTACAGGGCACGGTGAGCCTGGTGTCGGTCCGTCCGGTGCCGAAGTCGGACATCGTGTTCGTGCTGGAAAATGCCTTGAGATTGAGCGGCGTCGTGCTGCTTCGCGATACGACCGGCTACCGGCTCACGCCGCTCGGCGACGCGGTCGGCGGCGGCCGGGTCGATACGGCGAGCGGCAATCCCGAGCCCGGGTTTGGCGTCTCGGTCGTGCCCTTACAAAGCGGCTTGATCGAAACGATACCGCCAGAACCACCGTCCACGTCTATCGCGTCAAGTTCGGCGATGCCCGCCAGATATCGCGGGTGCTGACCGACATGTTCCTCGGCGGCGGCTCGTCGTCTAGCCTGACCGACAGTGCCGACAGCCAGATCGCGCCGGGATCCGGGCTGGCGTCGAGCTCGAGTGCTGCCGACCGGCTCTCGCTCAACGGCAATATGGGATCCAACGGTGGTGGTGGCGGCGGCTTTGCCTCCCGCGGCAATCTAGGCACGAACGGCACGCCCGGTCTCGGTGGAGCTGGTGGGCTTGGCGCGCAACCCGCCGGTGCCAACCCGAACGGCGGCGGCGCTCCGCTCGACAGCGGCGGCCGCAGCTCCGGAAACGGCCAGCCGATGATGCAGGACGTGCGGATCACGCCCGACACCGTCAACAACACGCTGCTGATCTACGCTGACCAGGCCAACTACCGGATCATCGAATCCACGCTGGTGCAGATCGACCAGCCGCAGCTGCAGGTCGCGATCGATGCGACGATTGCCGAAGTCACGCTGAACAACACGTTATCCTATGGCGTGCAGGCCTACCTGACGAGCCGGAATGTCGGGTTGAAGCCGAACACCGGCTCCATCCTCAACACCCAGGCCCTCACGGCGCCCGCGACGGTTACCGACCCGACGACAGGCGCCGCCACCGTCGCCGGGTCGGTCACCAACGCCTTCATCAATCGGGCCTTCCCCGGCTTCAATTTCCTGATCGGCTCTGAAACCCAGCCCAGCCTGATCCTGGATGCGCTGCATGCGGTCACCAGCGTCAAGGTGCTCTCCAACCCGTCGCTAGTGGTGATCAACAACCAGGTGGCGACGCTGCAGGTTGGCGACGTTGTGCCGGTGTCGACCGGGAGTGCGACGGTGCTGACGACGAACAACACCGTCGTCAACACGATCGACTATCGCAACACCGGCATCATCCTGCGGGTTTCGCCGCGCATCAGCGTCAATGGCAATGTGCGGCTGGACGTCGAGCAGGAGATCAGCAACGTGCCCGCGGCCAGTGCGAACAGCCTGACGCCGACGGTGTCGGAGCGGCGGGTCAAGAGCCAGATCTCGGTGGCAAACGGTCAGACCGTGCTGCTGGCCGGCCTGATCAGCGAACAGCAGAACGGCACCCGCAGTGCCCTCCCGGTGTTCGACCAGATTCCGGGCCTCGGCGATGCGTTCGGACACCAGAGCAACAGCACCCAGCGCACCGAGCTGATCATCTTCATCCGCCCGCAGATCATTCGCGACGGCTCCGACGCTCACGTCGTGGCCGAAGAACTGCGATCGAAATTGCGCGGCAGCATTGCCACGACCCCGACCAACGCCCCGATCACGACCAGCTTCCATTGAGCAGGACAACAGAATGCTGAGCGTCCGTGCCGCGCGTCGATTTCTCCTCGCGCTGCTGGCCGTTGCTCTTGCGGCCGCCGCTACGCCGGTTGCGGCCAGCAGCCTGTCGCGCGGGTCCGCTGCATTCCATCGCGGTGACTACATTCGCGCGTTCCAGGAGCTTTCACCGCTGGCCGCACGCGAGAATGCGACCGCGCTCGGCCTGCTCGGGTTCATGTATGAGCATGGCTTCGGCGTGCCGCAAGCCTATGATGCCGCCGCCGATCTCTATTGCCGCGCGGCCATCCAGGGCAATCCATTCGCGCAGGCCATGCTCGGCCTGTTGTACGACAAGGGCCACGGCGTCCCGCAGGATTTCGTCCTCGCCTACAAGTGGCTCAATCTCGCGGCGGCCCGGACCAGCGGGCGCGAGCGGGACACCTATGCAAGGTTCCGCAACGCCGTCGCTTCAAAAATGTCGACCGATGAGATCGTGGTCGGCCAGCGGCTGGCGTTGAACTGGTCGCCAGCCTTTCCCGTGCCCGGCGTGCAACTGCTGGGCAGGTAGCATCCCCGTCACATTACGGTTGGCTGAACCCGCCCGCCGGCGTCACAGAAGCGTCAATCCTCCGTCCGGCCCATCGCAATCAGTTGCGATTTGTGACGGAATTGCTACCGTCGAATGTCAGTTCGACTACGCGGGAGCAGGGCCCCATGAGTATGGAGTGGCGGGCACGGCCAAATCCAGTGGTTCGTTGGTGGGGTCTGTTGGCCCTGATCAGTGGCGCCAACATCGCGCTGTGGTTCTTGCTGTACGGCGAGTTCCACAAACTTCCCTCGGGCAGCTTGAGCGACGGCGCGAGCACCCAGTCGATGTTCCTGCTTTCCGCGGCCTATGTCTTTGGCTGCGCATTCAGGTCGCTCCTTCCGCGCGCGGATGTTCAGCGGATCTGCCTGGTCGATACTTGGCTATCGAGCGTCTTCGTTGGCCGGTCCGTGGCAACGGTGGCCGAGATCTGCTTTGCGGTGCAATGGGCGATCCTCCTGGACCAGCTCGGCGGGATGACTGGAGCGGACACGACGTTGAACGCCGCGCGGTTGATCGTGCCCTTGATCCTGATTGCCGAGTGCTTTTCCTGGTACGCGGTGGTGTCCACCAACTATCTGGGCAACGCCATCGAGAACTCGATATGGGCCATCGCCTTCTTCGTGGTCGGCGTTGGCCTTTGCAGGCTCCTGCCTGAATTCAACGGTCCGGTTCGCCTCGCCCTCATCGTCGCGATCGTCGGAATTGCGGGCTATCTGGCTTTTCTCATTACGATCGATGTCCCGATGTATTTGAGCCGGTGGCGGGTGGGTCTTGCCGATGGCAGCAAGCTCCTGGGCCTTCTCGAGGGACTCCATGACGTGAGCACGCGCTGGGTCGTGACGCACGACTTTGAGCACTGGAAGGACGAGATTGCCTGGATGTCGCTCTATTTCAGCGCGGCCGTCTGGGCAAGCCTCGCGCTTTGCGTGGTCTATTCGCTCGACGGTCACCTGCCGCAATATCGCACCGAGGCGGCCGCCGCGAATTGCTCTGCAGCGGTTTGCGGCCTGCCGCAAGGTGCCCGCGATGACGGATATTTTCGCATGGCCTACGCGCCAAGGTGAGGCCGGCAACGCAGGAGCTCCCGTAGGATGGGTAGAGCGCAGCGAAACCCATCGCGATTGAGCAAGCCGAGACAATGATGGGTTTCGCTACGCTCTACCCATCCTACGATTTCGGATTTAACTATCAAACAGCGTGAGGATGTGAGTTCGCGTTCTCGCGACGCGATGCGTCCGAGGTTTGCGTACCTTTCCGCCCTCTTCGATAGCAGAGGGCGCAGGGAAAGCCGGGTGCTGGTTGCACCCGTGGGTCCCGTGCAACAAAAAGCACGGGGGTAGGACCACAGGTTCAACCGAAGCATTCCGGCTTTCCCTGCGCGATGGTGTTACGGCTTACTTCGTGCTCTCCCCGGTGACCGGGCTCTTTTGCCACCGTCACCCGCGGCAGCTCTTGCTGCTCGCGAGCTTAGCGCCAGCGTCGGGGCGCCAGGACCACACGACTTCGCCGTCCGTGAGCGCCACGCTCGTCAGTCGTGACACTCACGTCCACCGCATCTCACCGCAACGTTCGTGACGATCGCGATCCGCCCCTCATTCGGGTGAGACGCGCGGAGTTAAATCACTGATTTGCCCGACGACGGAAGCGGAATGTTTTTTCGGCGAGGGGTGGACAGACTTTTGGTGATTTGCCCGACGGGTTGTTATGTCGCACCTAAAGCAGCCACATCGTCATTGCGAGCGGAGCGAAGCAATCCATAGCGCCCACACGCGGAGACATGGATTGCTTCGCTGCGCTCGCAATGACGGCGGTCGTTGCTGCGAGAAAACACGGTGGGTTACGCTTCGCTAACCCACCCTACGAAGCCGTCATCGGCCCATGAGTTGATCGGCGAAATAAGCGATGGTCTTGCGGTACACGACCGCTCTGTTCCACTCGCGCATTGCTTCGAAATTGGCGCTGCCTTCCTCGTAGGAGGCTCCCATCTTGAAGCCGTTGGTGTGCAGGAGGTTCGCGGTGGAGGCGAGCACGTCGGGCACACTGTGGCGCAGGTCGACATGGCCGTTGCCGTCGAAATCGACGCCGTACTTGATGTAGGACGACGGCAGGAATTGTGTCTGGCCGATCTCGCCGGCATAGGCGCCGATCATGTCGTTGAGGCGGAGATCGCCGCGCTGCACGATCTGCAGCGCCGAGAGCAGTTCGTTCTGGAACAGCTCGGTGCGGCGGCAATCATGCGCGAGCGTGGCGAGCACGCGGAAGACCGGCAGCTTGCCCATGTCGCCCTTGCCGAAATCGGTCTCCAATCCCCAGATCGCGACCAGGATCTGGCGCGGCACACCATACTTCTGCTCGACGCTCGCAAGCAGCGCCGCGTGACGCTGCAGCATCGCGCGCCCGGTATTGATCCGCCCGGGCCCGACGCGGGTCGCGACATATTGCTCAAAACTCTTGCGGAACGTGCCGCGCTGTCGCCGGTCGAAGGCGAGCACGCCTGCATCCTGCTGCACGCCATCGAGCGCCTGCGAGATCACGCTTTGCGAGATGCCCGCCGAGGCCGCTTCCTGCGAAATGCCGCCGATGAACGTGTGGAAGTCGCCGCCGCAGCGGGCAGCCCTGGCCGGGCCGGACGCAATGAGCGCAAGCAACAGGACGGCCAGAACAAGCCTTGGCATATCGGATTTCCTTCAAGAGAGAATGCGGCGGGCGGGAGGTGCGATCATGCCCGGGAAACTCAGGCACGTCAAAAGACCGCTGCCACCGCCTCGGTTGATCCGGATCAACCCGCCAGACCGGCCCTCGCCTAGGGTGACGAAAAAAGGAGAGCCGCCATGATCGGAATTACGCTGACCGCCGACCAGATCCGCAATGCGCCGCGCGAGGTGCGCCAATGGATCGAGCATGAGGTGATGTCCGGCCTCGGTATCGCCGCGGCACAACCGCCGGCGCCACCGCCGCAGGCCGCTCATCTGGTTGCCTGCAGCGTGGAGGAGGCGCAAGCGATCCTGGCGCGGATCGAAGGCGTACTGCCGGCGGTGAACGTGTTCTTCGAGCTTGGCCGCCCCGTGGTCTCCTACGGCCAGCCGCCGGTGATGGTCTTCCGCCTGCTCGACATCATGCACCACACGCGCCTGCAGAATGTCGGGCAGGTGATGGCGTGCCTGCAACTGATCAACCAGGCGCTGACCGATGCACGCCGCGATCCCGCAGCACGGTTCTGCGATTTCGACGAGGCAGGCCATTGCCTGATCCCGCCGCAGACGCAGCAGAGCATCGCCACGCTCTGGCAGAACATGGCCGCCAGCCATCAGGCGGCCGAGGGAGCGGACTTCGCACCTGCGGCGTAGAGGCGAAGCACGCCGGATTTAGGAACGAAGCTGGAGCGATCCCGGTTATGCGTGAGCACCGGGCTCCGGCTTTTCAATTTTGCCCGTTTGTTGGCTGAGCCGCCGTCCCTGTCGCCTATAGCTTCGGTTCTGATTGAATCAGAACCGAAGCTATAGATTCTTGTTTTGACGCGTTTTCTGCGCAGATAAGTCTACGCAATCTGCGTAAACTTGATTGCTACGCGAACCGGTGTCCACTTCGCTCGAAAACGCTCTCGAAATGCGATAGGCTTCCACCATGAACGACATCCCGGAAGAGGCGCCCTCGCCGCGCCAGTCCCTCGTTCTCGGAGCGCCGCTATTCCGGCTGCTCGCGATCAATCTCGCCGCAGGTGTCCTGGTTGCAGTGCTGCTCGTCGGCGGCCTGCTGCTGCTCAATCCCGGCCACCTGCGTGATCTGATCCTGGCCGATCATACGCCCGGCGTCGCGCTCGGGCTGCTCCTGTTCGGCTTCATCGTCACGCTGGGCTCGAGCGCGATGGGCACCGCGATCATGGCGATGGGACAGCAGCAGACCGACGGCGGCCCGCGGCGTGGGCGTGGCCAACTGGTCGCGCAGACGGTCGCTGCCATGGCGCAAACCCAGGGCAAGCCGGCGTCCGGCAACTAGGGCGCCGTAGCCCGGGTGGAGCGCCAGCGTAACCCGGGATCTCCGGTGAGTATTGATGCAGCCGTCCCGGGTTGCGCGTTCCGCTCCACCCGGGCTACGAGGCTACCGACAAAGGCCACGCTTCAATGCAGGTTGAGCAGGTTCTTCACCAGTTGCCCGGACACGATATCCGCAAAGGACAATTTGATCTCCGGCGCGGCCGGCGGCGCCGGGCTGGCGGGCGCGACCGCGGGAGCCAGCGGTAACGGCGGCTGGATCGCCGCAACCTTCGGCGCCTGCCGCTTGACGACCTTCTTGGTCTTTTTCTCGATCTCGACCGCCGGCGGAGGCGGTGGCGCTGCGGCGAGCACGCGCACCGGCGGCGGTTCGCTTGGCGCTACGGGTTCGGCCAGCGTCGGCGGCGGCACAATCGTCGGCAGGCTGGTGTCCATGACGACAAGCTCGGGCGGCCGCTCGAGCGAAGCAATCCGGATGACCGGCCGCTCGACCTGGTCACCCGCCTCCTCTGTTAAGGATTGTGGCGCGCACCAGTCAGCGATGTACATTAACGCAAGAAGCGAAGCGCTAACCCAGGCGATGTATCGTCCGATAGGCATAACCATCTCTTGCCACCATGCTGATGTGACCAGAGCAAAGGCCGTAATTCCTGACAGTTGGTAACTGCGGCCGGGTTTGCCGGGAAATATCGAAACGTGGTTACCGCTGCGGATTGTGAACTTATTTCGGCGAAGCCTGCATTGTTCGCGCAGGGCAGCCAGCCGCGGGAAGGCCGTCATTTTCTTTGACAGCGGTGTCCTGATCGACGACAAGCCGCCATGGCCAAAAAACCCGGAACCAATCCCAAAGGCGAGTTCGCCTTTTTCAATGTCTTCTATGAAGACGGCTCGCAACGCTCCAACCGTCGCGTGCCCGCCGAGCTGCTCGGCGGCCTCGACGGCGACGAGCCGGCGCGCGGCTACATCCTCGAGCAGGACCGCGAGATCGGCGAAAAATCCGGCCGGCCTCCGCTGGCGATCAAGAAAATCGAGCGGGTCGGGGTGAAGAAGAAATAATCCGCGGCCGGTCGATCATCCCAATGACCGTACGAAGCAAGGAAATACGGCGGAAATGATCGAGAACGTTCGGATCGCTATTCCATAAAAAAGCAATCGTCGGCGTTCACCAGCGCTCGTTTCGCCTATTCCAGGCGAACAGCACATCCGCGAACCGATCATAGGCAAACCGTGTCACCGGCAACATGGCGCGATTGCCGAGCAGCGTCGCGATCCAACCTTCGCCGGGAGTGAGCCGCCAGATCGCGATCGCGACGTCGACGCCGACAATCAGGCGGTCGGCTTCGTCGGTTGCATGCAGCCGACGGCGCACGTCGTCAACGGTCGCGCCGTATAACGCGAGCGCGTCTGGTTGTTCGTTGATGTCCTTGAAGGAGATGGTGCCGGCGCGGACGGCGGCGAGGAGCTTGTTGCGCTGCCAGTCGATGCCGGCGTCGCAAACGGGGCAGCGCGTGTTGTACCAGACAACAAGGCGCTGCCCCGTCATGGCTTGGTCAGTTATCCAAGAAGCTCCGCAGCTTCCTTGACCTCGACGGATGCTTCAGCTTGCGCAGCGCCTTGGCTTCGATCTGGCGGATGCGCTCTCTCGTCACCGAGAACTGCTGGCCGACTTCTTCCAGCGTGTGGTCGGTGTTCATGCCGATGCCGAAGCGCATGCGGAGCACGCGTTCTTCGCGCGGGGTGAGCGAGGCCAGCACGCGCGTGGTGGTCTCGCGCAGGTTGGACTGGATCGCGGCGTCGATGGGGAGGATCGCGTTCTTGTCCTCGATGAAATCGCCGAGGTGTGAATCCTCTTCGTCGCCGACCGGCGTCTCGAGCGACAACGGCTCCTTGGCGATCTTCAGGACCTTGCGCACCTTCTCCAAGGGCATGCCGAGCTTCTCGGCGAGCTCTTCCGGCGTCGGCTCGCGGCCGATCTCGTTCAGCATCTGGCGCGAGGTGCGCACGATCTTGTTGATCGTCTCGATCATGTGCACGGGGATGCGGATGGTGCGGGCCTGGTCCGCAATGCTGCGGGTGATCGCCTGCCGGATCCACCAGGTGGCATAGGTCGAAAACTTGTAGCCGCGGCGGTACTCGAATTTGTCGACGGCCTTCATCAGGCCGATGTTGCCTTCCTGGATCAGGTCGAGGAACTGCAGACCGCGGTTGGTGTATTTCTTCGCGATCGAGATCACGAGGCGGAGGTTGGCTTCCACCATCTCCTTCTTGGCCTGGCGCGCTTCGCGCTCGCCCTTCTGCACCGAATGCACGATCTTGCGGAATTCGCCGATCTCGAGGCCGGTGAGCGCTGCGAGCTGCTGGATGTCGTGGCGCAGGTCCTTGATGCGGTCCTTCTCGTGATGGACGAAATTCTTCCAGCCCTTGGCGGAGAGTTTCGAGACACGGTTGAGCCAGCGCGGATCGAGCTCGGAGCCCTGGTAGTTGCGCAGGAAATCCTCGCGCGCGACGCCGTGGCTGTCGGCAAGCCGCATCATCCGGCTCTCGAACGAGACCAGCCGCTTGTTGATGTCGTAGAGCTGCTCGACCAGCGAATCGATGCGGGCCTGGTTCAGGCGCAGCGACTTCACCTCGACGATGATCTCGTCCTTCAGCTTCTTGTACTTGCGCTCCTGCGAAGGCGAGAGCGACTCGCTCTGCAGCTGGTTCGCAATGTCCTGCTCCTGCAGGCGGCGCAGCTTCTTGTATTCGGACGCGATCTTGTCGAAGGTCTCGACCACCTTCGGCTTCAGCTCGGCCTCGATGGCCGCGAGCGACATCTGGTTCTCGAACTCGTCGTCGTCCATGTCGGCTTCGGCGGCGGCCTCGCCCGGATCCTTCTCCTCGACATCAGCCTCGCCGCCGGCGGGCGCAGTGCGGAAGGGGGTCGGCGACGGCGGCGCGGCCGGCGGGGCAACATGGGCGACCGAGGCCTGCCCAGTCTCTTCCTCGCCCTCGGCGGCTGGCGCCCCATCACCCACCGGCGCGGCGATCATCGCCGCGTTCATGCCGCCCTTGGCCTCAGGGCCGGCGTAAGTTGCTTCGAGATCGATGATGTCGCGAAGGAAGATCTTGCCTTCGTTCAATTCGTCGCGCCAGATGATGATGGCCTGGAAGGTCAGCGGGCTTTCGCAGAGGCCTGCGATCATCGCCTCGCGGCCGGCCTCGATGCGTTTTGCAATCGCGATTTCGCCCTCGCGAGAGAGCAGCTCGACGGTGCCCATCTCGCGCAGATACATGCGCACGGGATCGTCGGTGCGCTCGCCCGGCTCGGATTTCTTGACCTCGGTGACGGCCTTCTGCGTGACCTCGACAAGCTCGTTGTCGGTCTCGTCGTCGGTGTCCTTGTCCTCTTCCTCGCCGTCGACGTCGTCGGCCTCGGTGACGTTGATGCCCATGTCCGAGAGCATCGACATGATGTCCTCGATCTGCTCCGGCGAGGTGGTGTCGGAGGGAAGCACTTCGTTGAGCTGATCAAAGGTCACGAAGCCGCGCTTCTTGGCCTGCTTGATCATCTTCTTGACGGCAGCATCCGAGAGGTCAAGCAAGGGCGACGGCGCATCCGCCTGTTCCTTCTCGGGGGCATCCGCTGCCTTGTCGTCTTTTTCCTTGTCCTTAACCTGCAGCGTCTTTGCCTTGGTGGCCATTCATCAAGCTCCCGAAACGCGCTTCACGTGAGGCTGGCGTTACGACGCGCCTCTCATGATCCACTGACGTCACAAGCACGGCAGCTTCCCTTCGGAGAAGCGTTCGCACTTCATCTCTTCGCTTGAGCACGATCGGGAAAGCCGTTACGTCGTCCCCGACCATACTCATGATACGGAAAGGGCGGCGCAACCTGTCGCCACCCCGTGTTCCGCTTACTCCGCCCTGACGGTCTGCACACCAAATAAGGGTGTGCCTATTAAGTTTCGCTTAACCCTGTTTTTGCAGCCAAACCATGGGTTTGGCGAGTCTTTTTGCGGCCCCGGCCCGAGCCGTCCGCATGAATCTTTCGTCAGACGCTGCGCTGGAACCGGCCCGACAACTCACCAAATCCCTCGATCAGGGCCTCGGTGCCTTCGGCTTCTGCCATTCGTGCCTGGATGTCCCGCAGCCACGCCCAGTTCGCCTCGCTGGAATCCTCGGCGTAAGCCTGCTCGGCGTCCTTCCTTTCCCTAAGTAATGCATGTGTTTTCTGATGCAAGGCAACGAGTTGCCGCCAAGTGGAAAGAACATCCTCGCGCGCGGCGCCGACCTGGACGCCCCACACCGCCTGGGTCGTGATCGCCCTCTCAACCCTTTGAAGGATTTGTGAAAATCCGCCTGCCGTAAGGTCGGCCCGCATTTTTTCGGCCTGCTCTTCCTCGTCGGGAGAATGGTGATGATCGTTGGCGAAAGCGGCGATGATGCCGGCGCGGAGCTTGTGCGCCTCGGGGTGGGCCAGCTCGAGGGCCGCGACCTCCTCCAGATGGTCGTGCAATAGCCAGGGATGGTTGATCAGGGTCTGCAGGATCAGGGCCTCGCGGCGCGACAGCGCGCTGCGCTGGCTGCGCATGATCGGGCTATTTGCGAGCTGCGGGCTCGCCGCCTGGTAGGGGCCGCGGAGAAGTCCCTGAGCCGGGCCGGCTGGCGGGCCGAACCGGCCGCCGCCGGGGGCGCGAGACGTGAATCGACGGGGTGATTCGCCGCCCTTCTGCGCGCGGAACGGGCCGCGGCCATAGCCGCCGCGGGCGGCCTCGGGGGCGAAATTGCGCTGCAGCCGCTCAGCAAAATCCTGCCGGTAGTAGCGGCGGACGACCTCATCGCGGACGGCATTGGTGAGCTCGCCGATGCGGGCCTCCAGGGCAGCACGACGCTCGGGGGTGGCGAAATTGCCGCCCTCGACCTCGCGCGACCAGAGCACGTCGGCCAGGCCGCGAGCCGCCGAGACCACCTCCTCGATCGCGCCGCGCCCGCCCGAGCGAGCGAGATCGTCGGGGTCCTGCCCTTCCGGCAGCAGCGCAAAGCGCAGGCTTTTGCCTGGCTTGAGATGGGGCAGCGCCAAGTCCGCGGCGCGATACGCAGCCTTCTGGCCAGCCCGATCGCCATCGAAGCAAAGGATTGGTTCGTCCGCCATCTTCCAGAGCAGCGCGAGCTGATTCTCGGTGAGCGCGGTGCCGAGCGGCGCTACCGCGCCCGAAAAACCCGAGGTGACCATGGCGATGACGTCGACATAACCCTCGACCACGATCAGCGCAGCGCCGTCATAGGCGGCCTGGCGCGCGGCCGCGAGATTGTAGAGATTGTCGCCCTTGTGGAAGAGCGGGGTTTCCGGTGAATTCAGGTATTTGGCGGGGACGTCCTTCTCCAGCGCGCGGCCGCCGAAGGCGATCACGCGGCCGCGGAGGTCGGTGATCGGAAACATCACGCGGTCGCGGAAGCGGTCGTAAGGCACGGGGATATCGTCGCCGGCGACCAGGAGACCGGCTTCCACCATGTCCTCGGTCGAAATGCCCTGGGAGCCCAGGAATTCCTTCAGCGCAAAGCGGTCCGGCGGCGCATAGCCGAGGCGGAACTGCAATTGCGTCGCCGGCGAGAGCGCGCGGTCGGCGAGATAGCCGCGCGCCTTTGCCCCGTTCCGCGAGGCCAGCGTGTCGGCGAAGAATTTTGCCGCGAGTTCCATCACGTCATGCAGTGTCTTGCGGCGCTGCTCGTGGCGGGCGGCATCCGGCGTCACCGCCGGCAGCGGCATGCCGGCCATCGCGGCCAGCCGCTCGACCGCTTCCGGAAAGGAGACGCCCTCGGTCTCCATCACGAAATCGAAGATGTTGCCGTGCTTTCCCGAGGAAAAGTCGTGGTAAAAGCCCTTCTGGTCGTTGACCGTGAACGACGGCGTCTTCTCCTGCTGGAACGGCGACAGCCCCTTCCACTCCTTGCCCGCCCTCTTCAGCCGCACGCGCTTGCCCACGACTTCCGAGACCGGAAGCCGGGCGCGCAGCTCATCGAGGAATTGCGGAGTGAAGCGCATGGGGCAGATTTTGGGGCCAGCGTGAAGGGTCACCGATATAGTGAGCGCGGGCTCAAAGTATCAGGATTGTGGCGATTCGCCCGGAATTCACAGGCCCGTCGGGCTCTGTTGGGTCATGGATGGTACTGGCATCTTGAACCCAACCCGGTTCCGCTGTTGGATAGTGGCATGTTTACGACTTTCAGAGGCGGACAAAGCGGCGGCTGGCGCGTCACCTCGATCTCCAAGGTGAAGGGCGAGACGCTGCCGCGCGTGGCGGCGGTGTCGATCATTGCGAGCGAGGCGATCGCGCTGCCGCTGTTGCCGTCGACCACGGCCTGGCGGCTCGCCGGCGTCACCAGTCATCTGCGCTACACCAACCGCGCGGAGAAGGATCAGCTCGACGCGCAGCAGGCCGAGCTCGGCCGGCGCGAGGCGAGCTGCGCGGCGCTGATCCCGATCCGCAAGACGGTCGCGTGGTGGAACCTGACGCCGGAAGAACGGCGCGAGATCTTCGAGGACAAGTCGCACCATATCGCCGGCACGCTGAAATATCTGCCCGCGATCGCGCGCCAGCTCTTCCACAGCCGCGACCTCGGCGAGCCCTTCGATTTCCTCACCTGGTTCGAATTCGCGCCCGAGCACACCGCACTGTTCGACGAAATGGTGGCGATGCTGCGCGCGACCGAAGAGTGGAGCTATGTCGAACGCGAGGTCGATATCCGCGTGGTGCGGGAGGAGTGAGGCGGCCTACGCCTCCAAGAACCGGCCCGAGGCGATGCGCGGCAGGCGCGCGACCGGCCAGTTGTAGACATAGGTCCACGCCTCCGCCGTGGTGCCGTCGGCCAGGGTGAGCGGCAGCATCTGGCGGATATATTCGGTCGGCTGCGGAAAACCCTCGCCGCAGGCTTCATACATGTCGAACTCGCGTAAGAGTTCGTCGCAGGAGCGCAGGCGAAACAATTCGCCATGCACGAGGTCGGCGGGATCGTCGGACAGTACGAGCCCGGGATAATGCTTCACCAAATAGAGCTGGCCCCGGCAGTGCGCCTCACCGATGAAATCGGCATTGCCCGACAGCAGCCGCGCCATCGGGTGGTCGAAGCCGCGCATCAGCGTGCCATAGACGAAGAGACGGTCGGAGATCATCCGAGCTTGTTATCCTGCAGCCCGCGGCCGGATCAAGCCGCCACCACCTCTTCGCTGATCACGATGAATTTGGTCAGCGTCATGCGGCCAAAACTCGTGGTGAGCGCGACGTCGGCGGCGTCGCGGCCCGTGCCCATCAAGATGCGTCCGATGCGCGGCACGTTGTGGCGGGCATCGAAGGTGTACCACGCCCCGGAGAGATAGACCTGGAACCAGCCCGAGAAATCCATCGGCGCGGGGTCCGGCGGCACGCCGATGTCGCCCATATAGCCGGTGCAGTAGCGCGCGGGGATGCCCATGCAGCGACAGAAGGTGAGCGCGAGATGGGCGAAGTCGCGACAGACGCCGCTGCGTCGCTCGTAGACATCATGCGCCGACTTCATGTGATGGGCGTGCTCATAGCCGAAGGTGACGTGGTGGTGCACGAACTCGACGATCGCCTGCACCCGCGCCCAGCCGGGCGGCGTGTTGCCGAACAGCGACCAGGCGATGTCGGTGAGCTTGTCGGTCTCGCAATAGCGGCTCGGCATCAGATAGAGCAGCACCTCGTCCGGCAGTTGCTCGATCGGAATCTGCTGCGCGGCCGGATTGACGGCATCCGGCAGGCCGGAATCGCGCACCAGCGCGTTGCCGCGCAAGGTCACGCCGCCGGCCGGCGCCAGCAGCCTGCCGCAGACATTGCCGAAACTGTCGCGGTAGAAGCCGATCGGGGCATTGGGCTCGGCGATGATGGTCTCGGTGCCGACGATGTCCTGGACGCGCGAGGGATGGATCGAGAGCATCATCACCATCGGCGTCGGCTGCGCGGCCGCATAGGCAATCTCGAAGCCGACCCTGATCTCAATCATGCCGGTTCGCGCTCCCTCTCCTCTTCGCCGGCCGGCTCGACCCTGATCGCGACTTCCATGCTCACGTAGGCGTCCGCCGCGCCGATATAGACGCCGTGCAGCGGGATCGCCTGGCGCGGATCGCGCGCCACCGCGACGCGGATCAGATCGCGCGTGCCGACGATGCCGTTGGTCGGATCGAACTCGATCCAGCCTGCGCTCGGCAGATAGACCTGGACCCAGGCATGCGTCGAGCCGTCGCCGACATGGCCGCCGTCCGAAGGCGTCGCGAGATAGCCGGACACGAAACGCGCGGCGATACCAAGCCGCCGCAGCGCCTCGATCATGAACAGCGCATAGTCGCGGCAGGAGCCGGAGCCGGTCTGAAGGGTGTCGAGCGGATGCTGCGTGCCGTGCTCATGGCGCCTGCGATAATTAAAACTTTCCCGGATGCCATGCGTCATGCCGCTCAGGATCCTGAATGTCGGCATCGGCGCTTCCGCATCGAGGAATTGCCGCGCCCAGGCCAAAAGCGCGCCGTCCGGATCGGCATATTGCGGCCTGACATATTGCGAGAGGTCCGGAAATTCCTCCTCGTCATAGAGGAATGGATAGAAATAAGCGGGGTCATCCGGCGTCAGCGCGAACTCCTCGGCAGGATGATGGTCAACGGTGGCTGTCGAGATGAACGACAGCGTGTCCGCCCGCTGGTCAAAAGCTGCGATCGCCACACTGTTGCCGAACACATCGTGGATCCAGCGCAGCGATATCGGCTGCGGCTCGATTCTCAGATCGCTCTCGACCACGCGCAGGTCATGGCTGTCGCGCGGGCTGAGCATGATGCGATGCTCGCCGAACGTTACCCGATGGGTGTAGCGATATACGGTCTTGTGATGAATCTTGAGTATCGGCATCGTTCAGCAATCATCGTGACTTTCGGCGGTCGAATCTATAGTGGACGCTGCTCATTCTTAAGATCGGCGTGCCGCTTCGTTAGGCAAAGTTGAGGATAAAATCTTGGACACCACGGCCGGCTCGACGTTCCTGCTCACGGACGACAACGTCCCGCCGGTCCACGAACATAATGCCGATGGCCGCTCGGCGTTCCTCTTGACCTGCGACCATTATGGCCGGCTGATCCCGGGCGTGCTCGGCGATCTCGGCCTCTCCGAGACCGAGCTGACACGGCACATCGCCTGGGACATCGGCATCGCCGAAGTCGCCGAGCAGCTTGCGACCCAGCTCGGCGCGCATCTGGTCGCCCAGCGCTATTCGCGGCTCGTGATCGACTGCAACCGCCCCCCGCATGTCGCAAGCTCGATCCCCCTGATCAGCGAATCCACCATGGTCCCCGGCAATGAGGGTTTGACGCGCGAAGCCGCGGAGGCGCGGCGGCGGGCGATCTTCGATCCCTATCACCGGCGGATCGACGAGATCATCGACCAGCGGCTGCATGCGGGCAAGCCGACGGTGCTGGTGTCGCTGCACAGCTTCACGCCGGTCTATGCCGGGATCGCGCGTCCCTGGCATATCGGCACGCTCTATCACCGCGACACCCTGCTGCCGCCGCTGCTGCTGAAGCGTTTGCGCAGCGAGGGCGACCTCGTGGTCGGCAACAACGAGCCCTATGCGGTCAGCGACGAGACCGACTACACGATCCCCGTCCACGGCGAGAGGCGCGGCCTGATGAACACGGGAATCGAAATCCGCCAGGACCTGATCACCGATCAGGCTGGACAGAAAGCGTGGGCGGACAGGCTGGCGCGCATCCTTGCCGAGATCGAAGCGACGCTAAGCGCGGAGAAGCTGATCTAGCGCGCATCCCTAGCTGCGCCAAAGGCGATCGATAGCCACAGCCCTGGCCCAGTTTGCGAGACTGGACCAAGGACCAAGCCGCAGACCAGTGTTCGAACTGGCTGCGTGCTCTGCGTCGGAACCATGTACGAAGATCTTTCGAGCCTTCATGAAACGCCAAGCAAGCGGATTTCGATCCTGAAAGACTTTCTGGACATGCTCTTGCAGATATCCGGACAGGACAACGGGCGGCGGAGCAAACACTTCGGGCAATACCGACGACAAATGCGTGTCGGTCAGAACGTTCCATCGCGAGTTGCCGCCCATGACCGGCGATCGCAAGCTGAACACCACTCGCCCGATCCTGGTTTCGCGGATGGCGTAAGAACACATCGCGCAGGGTTCGATGGTTGAATAGAGCGTGCAATCGTCAAGGCTGGTCGCGCGGAGCTTCTTCTGGGCTAACGCAATCGCAACCATCTCGGCGTGTCGCGTAACGTCTCGTTCGGCTTTGACCATGTTGAGGGATTCGCAAACGAGTTCGCCTCGTCGAGCGATCACAGCCGCGAACGGATACTCCCCACTCCGGCGCGCCGATTGCGCGAGAGTAACGCAGCGACGCATCATGATCGCATCGGACGCCTCCGAATCAAGCATGCTCCTGCCCTTCGCTTAACGGCTCGGATTCCGAGTCTCCCGAACCAAGCCGGTGCACGATCAGCGCGCGTTTCGACCAAGTTAATGGAGGTTCAGTTGTGCTGACTATGCATAATCGGCAACTTCCGAGCCGACGGCGAAAAGACCCTCCAGAAACGACCCGCCAGATCAGCGCGCTCGCGCCGCGGTGGTCCGGAAGCGGCTGTCTCGCTGCTTCGCAAATCCTGCCGAAGGTGCATAGCGCGTGCAGGGCGTTTCGAGCAATTTCCCAGCCGCGAGGCGTCCGGCCGATTGCCTGAAACAGCCCGTGCGTGGATCGGCAAGGCGAACACGGCCGGTGGGTGGCGCTCGGCGAAGGCTGCGGCCGGAGCTTCAGCAGCCCATATTGAGGAAAGCGAACATGAGCATGTCCAGAACGTTCTGGGGCGCTCTTGTCGTGCTGTGTACCGCCACGACAATGGCGAGCATTCCTGCCTCCGCCCAGCAGGGACAGCAACCCAACATTGTCTTCATCATGGGCGACGACATCGGCTGGATGCAGCCGAGCATCTATCATCAAGGCCTGATGGTCGGCGAAACGCCGAACATCGATCGCATCGGGCAGGAGGGTGCGAAGTTCATGGACTACGTCGCCATGCAGAGCTGCACCTCCGGCCGCAACGCCTTCTTCACCGGCATGTATCCGCTGCGCACCGGCATGATCCCGCCGCAGCTCCCGGGTAGCCCGTCTTACCTGCGGCCCGGCACACCGGCACTCGCCAAGTTCCTGCTCGATCTCGGCTACACCACCGGCGAGTTCGGCAAGAACCATCTCGGCGATCACACCGAGGCGCTGCCGACCGCGCACGGCTTCCAGGAATACTGGGGCTACCTCTATCACCTCGATGCCATGCAGGCGGTCAGCTTTCCTGACATCAACAAGACCCCGACGAACCAGAGCTTTGCTCCGCCCTGCAAAAACACGCCGATCCCCGGCCTGCCCGAGGTTCCCGGCGTGGACCCGAAGACCACTGTCTGCGTGACACCGCCGCGCCCGGTCATCTGGTGCAAATCCTCCGATGGCACTCAGCAGAATCAGAAATGCAGCGACGAAGGGCCGCTGACGCTCGAGCGCTCGAAGACCGTGGATGAGGAAATCTCCGCCAAGGTCATCGACTTCCTCGACCGCAACGATCCCCGCAAGACCAACAAGCCATTCTTCGTCTGGTACAACCCGGCGCGCATGCACGTCACGACCGTATTGTCGGACAAGTATTTGGCCATGCTGGGCGAGGTGGGCGGCAAGGATTGGGGGATCAACGAAGCCGGCATGAAGCAGATGGACGACAACATCGGCTACGTGCTCAAGAAGATCGACGACATGGGACAGACCAATAACACCATCGTCGTCTTCACCACCGACAACGGCGCCGAGACACTCACCTTTCCCGATGGTGGCATCACGCCCTTCAGAGGCCAAAAGGGCGAAGCCTGGGAGGGCGGCTACCGCGCCCCCTGTGTGATCCGTTGGCCCGGCGTCATCAAGCCTGGCACGATCAAGAACCAACTGTTCGCGGCGCTCGACTGGCTGCCAACCTTGGTCGAGATCGCCGGCGGTCCGAAAGGCGACGGACTGAAAAAGCAGATCGAGGCCGGCCAGTACCCCGGCATCGTCAAGACCACGCTCGACGGCGTCAACCAGATCGACTACCTGACCGGCAGGTCGGAGAGATCGGCGCGCAACTACTTTTTCTACTACTCGGGATCAACGCCGTCGGCAGTCCGCTTCGGCAACTGGAAGATCTATTACAAGATAGCGAGACATGGGGCTGCCGGCTGGCTCGAGCCGCTCACCGACTGGCACTTCCCCCTGATCCAGAACATCAAGCGTGACCCGTTCGAGCAGAACGTTTCCCCCGAGGACACCAAGTCGCTGCTGTACTTCGGCGGATCACTGGCCGCCCCAAGCACCGCCTTTATGTACGACGGGCTTGCCATGATGCCTCTCGGTCAACTGTTGTGGCTGAAGGAGCTGGAGTCCTACGCGACGTATCCGCCGCTGCAGTCGCCTGAAACCTACAACCTAAGTCAGGTCTTGCAGGAGGTCAGGAAAGCGCACGAGAGCCATCCGGGTGATTAGCCCGTCATGATGAGCACGGACGTAACCCACGCAGGCGCCCCCACGGGGGTCCGCTCCCGACAGGCGAAGCGATGCATATGCTTCCCGTACAATGCCTTCGGCGAAGCAGACGCTAGCTGGTTGGCCGTGCTTGGGCGCGAGACTGGAAGCCCCCGGGTTGGGATGGCTGATCGAACGAAGGGAGAATCCTATGAAACGTCTATCATTGGTTATCGGCATGCTGGCCGCCCTCGCGGCTCCCAGCGCATCGGCTCAATCGATCAATCTGACCGGCATCTATACGTGCGTTGACAGGTGTCGGGGAAGTCTGCCTGCCCATGTCACGCAGAACGGATATGACCTGAATCTCCTGACCGAGGCAGGCGTGCCTGCCCGCGCATGGCCGGACTGGTTTTCGCCGACCAGCCGGATCTGGATTGATGCTTTCAACGAAGGCGCGGTTTACTCCCCGGATGGCATGCTCATTCAGTTCGACAATGGGACCATCTGGCACCGAGGCTTGCCGCCGCCGCGAAGGTGATCTGTACGGATAGCTGCGCTGCCAGTCGCCACGGTCCGGACACGGCTTCGCGCCTGTTTATGCCGGGATCGCGCGCCCCTGGCATATCGGCACGCTCGATCACCGCGCCGCCGTGTTGCCGCTGCTGCTGATACGTTCGCGCGGCGAGGGCGACCTCGCGGTCGGCAACAACGAGCCCCGGTCACCGCGAATTTCGCCTTTTGACCTCCCGATAGACATCGCGTTGCAGCGTCCCCCTTTCGCCCGGGCCGCTGCGTTAAATTGTGTGAGAAGTCCGGCGATCGGCGCTTCCGTCGACAGATGTGCCTTCGCAGGTCTCTGCAATGTGCTATTCTGGTTGCATAGGCCATAGGTATACCATGACGGGTATTGCAGAGTGGCTAGCATCGATAGGTTTGGGGGAGTACGCCCAGCGTTTCGCCGAGAACGCCATCGACCTTTCGGTCGTCGGCGATCTCACGGAGCAGGACCTCAAGGACCTCGGCGTCCTGCTCGGGCACCGGCGCAAGATTCTCCGCGCGATTGCAGAACTCAAGAGTGAAGTCGTTGTAGCAGCCCAAACGGGCGCCAAACCAACGCCGCGGGACGGCGCCGAGCGGCGCCAACTCACGGTCATGTTTTGCGATCTGGTGGACTCGTCGGCACTTGCGGCCCGACTGGATCCGGAGGATTTGCGCTTGGTCATCGGCGCCTATCACGACTGCATCGCGGAGGTTATCTCCCGGAATGAGGGCGTCATCGCGCGGTACATGGGAGATGGCGCGCTCGCCTATTTTGGCTATCCCCAGGCGCACGAGGACGATGCCGAGCAGGCGACACGCGCGGGGCTGGCACTGGTCGATGCCGTAGCCCACCTCCAGACAGATATCGGCACCAAGCTGCAGGTCCGCATTGGCATCGCCACCGGCATGGTGGTGGTGGGCGATTTGATCGGCGAAGGTGCCGCCAAGGAGCACGCGGTCATTGGTGAGACACCGAACCTGGCTGCTCGCCTGCAGCAGTACGCCGAGCCCGGCATGGTGCTGATTTCCGAGAACACGCACCAGCTCACCGCGGGATATTTCGAATATGCCGATCTCGGCTCTATCGCGCTCAAGGGATGGGCAGAGCTAATACCTGCCTGGCAGGTGCTCGGGATAAGCGGAGTGGAAAGCCGCTTCGAGGCGCGGCACAAGACCCGATTAACACCGCTCATCGGGCGTGACGAGGAGATCGAGCTGCTGTTGCGGCGCTGGCAGCATGCCGCGTCAGGCGAAGGCTGCGTGGTGGTTCTGACTGGAGAGCCAGGTATCGGCAAGTCGCACATCGCGCTGGCGCTTCAAGAGCGACTCCGGGCCGAACCACACATTACGTTGCGGCATTTCTGCTCGGCGCACCACACCAACAGTGCACTGTATCCATTTATCGCCGACCTCGAACGTGCTGCCCGGTTCGAGCGGGGCGAGACGCCGACGGAAAAGTTTGCCAAGCTTGAAGCTCTGCTCCTGCGATCTGGCGCTGACGCGGACCGTGTGGTGCCGGCGCTGGCCAACCTTCTGTCGCTGCCGCTCAGCGACCGCTACCGCCTCCCCGAGTTGAGTCCGCAGAAGCGCAAAGAGATAACGCTGGCGGCGTTCATGGCCCAGCTCCACGCACTGGCGGCGCGGCAGCCAGTTTTTGTCATCTTTGAGGATGCCCATTGGGCAGACCCGACTTCGCTGGAGCTGCTCACGGTGGCACTGGAAAGTCTGCCGCGACTCCGCGTGCTGCTGCTCATCACCGCGAGACCGGAGTTCACGCCACCCTGGCCGGGTCATGCACATGTGACGACGGTCTCGCTCACACGGCTGAACCGGCGCAACGGGGCGGCATTGGTCGAGCGCGTCACGGCCGGCAAGACGCTCCCGGAGGAGGTCATGGATCAAATCCTGGCCCGTACCGATGGCGTGCCCCTGTTCGTCGAGGAACTGACCAAGGCCGTGCTCGAAACCGGGCTGTTGCAGGAGCGGGACGACCATTACATGCTCAGCCGTCCGCTGCCTTCGATGGCGATCCCAACGACATTGAACGCATCCCTGATGGCCAGACTCGACCGGTTGGCTCCGGTGAAGGACGTGGCTCAGATCGGCGCAGTCGTGGGCCGCGAGTTCTCTTACGAACTGCTGAGCGCCGTTACCGGGTTGCCAAGGCAGAGGCTCGAGGAAGCGCTTGCCCAGCTGGTTCGGGCGGAGCTGATATTCTGCCGGGGCGAGATACCCCGCGCGGTCTACACCTTCAAGCATGCGCTCGTCCGGGACGCTGCCGAAGCGGGACTTCTGAAGAGCCGACGTGCAGCGCTGCATGCCACCATCGCAGACGTCTTCGAACAACGATTCCCGGAAATTGTGGAGACTCAACCCGAGACTCTCGCACTCCACCTGACGGAGGCGGGACTTTTCGAAAAGGCGGGAGAATATTGGCTCCAGGCAGGCAAGAAAGCGGCCATGCGCTCGGCCAACCTCGAAGCCATCGCACACTTGCGGAAAGGCATCGAGATCCTGGCCCATTCGGCCAAGGGCGCACGGAAGGACAGACGGGAGCTTGATTTCCAATTTGCGCTCGGACCCTGCCTGATCGCTACCCAGGGGCCGGCCTCGCCACATGCGGCGGCGACCTTCGCTCGTGCGCGCGAGTTGTGCCAGCGCCTCGGAGATCCCCCCGAGCAGCTCCAGATCATGTTCTGGTTGACCACCGCGAGCGTCATTCGTGGTGAGTTGCCGGTCGCCGAGGAAATGATCTCGGCGCTGCTCGATCTCGCGGAGGCACGCGGCGATCGGCCAACCTTGCTCAACGCGATGCGTGGACAAGGGATGATTCGCCTTTTCATGGGACATCTCACAGGCGCTCACGAAGTGATCGAACGGGCCTTCGAAGCGTTCGAGGCGAGCAGCGAGCAGGACAGGTTGGCGGCCGGCGCCGCCGGCCAGGATGCGGGCGTGGCCGACCTTGCCCTGATGTCATGGGCGCTCTGGCTGCTGGGCCGCGCCGATACGGCACTCGCGCGTTTGAATGCCGCCATTCGGCGTGCCGACGATATCAATCATCCGCACTCGCAGGCCTATGGATGCTATTATGCGTCCATTCTCCACGCTCTTCGGGGCGAGTTCTCGATTGCACACCGCTATGCCGAACGCTGTCTCGCCTTGTCGGAGGAACACGGATTCAGGCAATGGCGAGGATTGGCGCGCGCCGTCCGGGGGATAAGCGCCACCTTTCTTGATCCTTCGTCCGCTGCACTCGCGGAAATCCAGACTGCTATGAACGAATATCGCCGCGCGGGCTATCAGCTCGGCATCACAGCACTCTACGTGCTTCTGTGTCCGGCCTTGTTGTCGAGCCATCAATCCGAAGCCACGCTAGAGCTTATCGAACAGGGCCTCGCGACGACCAGCCGCAATAGCGAACGGATATTCGAGGCCGAGCTGTATCGGCTGAAAGCGCGCGTGTTGCTATTTCATGGCGCACCGGACGCTGGCACCGAGGCGCAATCACTGCTCGATCACGCATTGACAACCGCAAGAAACCAACACGCCAAGGCCCTTGAACTTCGCGTTGCAGCCGATCTTGCCGCCTTGTGGATTGATCAGGGCAGGCGCGAGGAAGCGCTCGAGTTGCTCGCTCCCATCCATGCCTGGTTTACCGAGGGCCTGGAAACGCAGGATCTCAGGCAGGCAAAGGCGTTGCTCGACCGATTGCGGTAATTCTGCCTGGACAACCTGGCTCGGAAAGTTGGTCGTAAAGCTACTTTGCCGTGGCGTTACGCAGCCGTTCACTTTCGACAGTCATGATACGTATCCAGCACCTTTTGCCATCCCTGCGGGTGGTCTTTCGCCGGATCCTCATTTATGAAATGAGGCCCGTCATGCGCCGGACGTTTTTCATGGTCTTCATATGCCTTGATTGCTTGCTCCGCAGCGGCCTTCCCCAACTTCCGCCCCATGTCCAGGTTGCTGTGATTCCATTTGAAACTGATGTGCCCTGGCACCCGAATCTCGACGATGGTGCCTTCCCACCGATCCTTCTCGGATTTTGGTTTGTCGTACCGCACGTGGTATTTGAAGAGCTTGACGTCATCTTCGCCAACGGTCGCTGCGAACAATTGGCAAAGATTTGCCAGGGCGTCGTGAAGATTTTCCGGTTTGCGCACTTGCTTGGCATCGACGATCCTGCTCACCCATATTTGGTGCAGCGGATCGTGTGGTGGCCTATGGTGCTCCTCGAGCAAGCTCTCGAAATTGACCGTGTCGACCAGCGCTCCTTCGCAGTATGTAACTCCGTCTATCCGTACGGTCTCTTCGACGAAGGGAAGGGCTGAACACGCACACAGGCTGGATGCGCTGATAGACCCCTTGTACTCTTTGTCTTCGGCTCTCTGGGTCATTGGACGATTGGAAAACAGCGCGAGCTTATGCTCGTCAAGATTCCAGGCGTTGTGAAATATGAATGGCTTCTCGGTCTTTTTCAGTGCCTCGAAATTTATGCTCTTCATGAACTGGCTATGCGGATAGTTGATCCTGGAGAGGCCAGTGACATGGGACAGATACATCATCGACGTGAAATAGCGAACGAACGGATTAGGTGCCAGCACCTGATTAAGAATCCATCTGTTTACGTCTCCCCGATCCAGGTTCGCGAACTGCTTCCCGCAGTCCTGCTGGCCGAACCAGAGCGACATCGACTCCCTGTAGGCATTCATGATGCTGGATGGGTCCCATAAATCTCTATAGGTCTTGGGATCCATGGCGAAGTTGGTCACAGCCTGGCCAATGCTCTCCCAATCCGGACCGAACACGGTGTTTATGGGAAAGCGTTTATAGCCTTCATTGTCTCGAAACACGCCATTCTTGAAGAATTGATAGGTCTTTTCCGCCCTATCTTTATTTTCAACTCCATCAAACTGATTGTAGACGATGCCAACCCAGGCGCCGATGCAGGACAATGCCCACACATCAAAGGTTATGCCTGCGTTGGCAAGAGCTTCCAGAACCCCAATGTGCAGCCCTGCCGCCGGACCGCCGCCGCCGAGCGCAATCGCCCTCTTCACCATTGGTTCCTCCATCTAATCTGTCGTTAGCTTAGTCTCCGATCAAATTTCTGAATTGCGCATAGAAGGGTTTGGTCGTTCTTGGATTATGGGAAAGCATGCGCAGACTCTCAGTCACGCGGAACGCCATTGAACCCAATTGGACAGGCTCATAGAGCCAGCATTGCCAGACACGATACGTGCGACGGAGCGGTGGACGTCGATGTTCTACGCGTTCTCGAACATGCTGATCGCTTTGGCGCACGTCAGCCGATAGCCCGCGTTAGCGTATCGCGGTCTGGCCGGTCCATCTGTGAACCAGTTCACGTAAGAATCTATCGTTGACGATAATCGCGACTTAGGCCCGGCTCTCGACCATCTCGACGTTAGCCGTCGAATGTGCTGGCAGCCCGTCCAGAGCGGCGAGGCGACGGTCGATTGCGCTGATGACCTGGCGTGAAAAAGGTCCGAGATGCGCATAGGCCGCAAT
Organism: Bradyrhizobium sp. Ai1a-2; assembly: GCF_000426245.1. GTDB lineage: Bacteria > Pseudomonadota > Alphaproteobacteria > Rhizobiales > Xanthobacteraceae > Bradyrhizobium. Next base: position 147,781 of record NZ_AUEZ01000005.1, read on the forward strand.
CATGGATACTGCGATTCGTGCCGAGGACGAGTCTCGCTTGGCACTGCTGAGGAAGGTACGCCAAAACGGATCGTGCGCTTCCGGAATGGCGGTGACGACGCGATGCACGGTCTCCAGCGCCCGCACCTTGCCACGGATGTCACCGACAGGCAGTTCCTGGCGTTGCCCCGAACGATCAAGCATCGTCATCAATCGGTCGACACGGCTCGCATACGCGGCAGGGTGATAGACCCTCTCCAGAATCTGCCTGTAGTCCATCAGGATGTCGCGCATCGGACGCGTCGGATCGAAATTGATGCCGTCGGTGCACTGATCGCCGCCGATGGTCGGCCCCATGTCATGATTGGGGTGCAGCCGCCCCTCGCGGGCAAGACGGCGCGTGAGCTGCGTGTTTGGCAAGGCATAGAGCAGGCCAACCATGCAGACGGGGATGGCTGCCTCCTCGATGAAATCGATCATGGCATCCGCGATCGAGACCTTCTCGCTGTCGAAGCCCACGATGAAGCCCGCAGTGACGAGGATCCCGGCGCCATATATCCTGTGGATGCTCTCCGCGATATTGCGCCGGGTGTTCTGCTTCTTCTTCGTCGCGGCCAGGGTCGCCGGGTCCGGACTTTCGATGCCGACGAAAATGCCGAAGAAGTTGGCCGCGGCCATCATCCGCAGCAGTTCCGGATCATCGGCCAGATTGATCGAGGCTTCGGTCGAGAGCTCGAATGGATAATCGTGCGCGCGTTGCCAGGCCGCGAGTTCGGGAAGAAACAGCTTGAGCGACTTCTTGTTGCCGATGAAGTTATCGTCGACGAAGTCGAGATGGCCGCGATAGCCCATCTCGTAGAGCGCATCGAGCTCGGCCAGCATCTGCGGGGTCGTCTTGGTCCGCGGCACCCGTCCGTACAGTTCGATAATATCGCAAAACTCGCAGGTGAAGGGGCAGCCGCGCGAATACTGCACGCCGAGATAAAGATAGTCCTGAAAGTTGAGCAGGTCGAAACGTGGCACCGGCGTCTTGGTGACGTCGGCCTGGAACTTGGGCGCGGTGAAGACGCCCGACCTGGCACCGCTCTCCCATGCCGCAACGAACTCATCAATGACGCCTTCAGCCTCACCGAGCACCTGGAAGTCGGCTGCGGCATAGATGTGCGGACTGGAGGTTGGGTCGGGGCCGCCGACGACCACGGGCTTGCCCCGTGAGCGACAAAGCTCGATCAGCCGCAGCGTGTCAGCCTGTTGCGGCAACATTCCGCCCGTGAAGACGACATCAGCCCAGGCAAGATCATCGTCGGTGAGCGACGCCGTATTGCAGTCGACCAGCCGCACCGTCCAGCCGCCCGGCAACATCGCGGCGACGGAAATCAGGCCAAGGGGAGCCGCGGGGCGGCGAACGCCCATCAACTTGCAGGATTCACCAAAGCTCCAGAACGAGTCCGCAGCGAAGCGCGGATAGAGCATAAGCACGTTGCAGGGATGCGACGTATCCATGTGTCTTAAGATGGCCTCATGTAAGTGGCCCCATGTCTTTGATTCGTTCCGCCTGACGAGACGAACCTGGCCCCGGCAAGGGCGTACCAGAGCTAACCCGATGAGCCTTACGGGCGCAACAAGGGGGCCCGGAGCCAGTAATTGGGTATGATCCTTTTTCCAAGGAAGTGACAGAAATGGCACGCAAGTGAGCGATTTTTATGTTCGCGCAGGAGTGATACAGCAGCCCTTGAGACTCAATTTCGGAACTCGCAGTGTGTTTTGGAACTCGCACTGTCCGGCGGCAATCTGCCTCCATGAGCCGCGTCGCGGAGCGTAATGCATGACTGACCTGACCCTGGCGAACGGCAATGTACGACTTGCCGCATCAGTCGATGGCCCGATGGATGCGGTGCCTGTGCTGTTCCTGCATGGGGCAAGCGCAAGTCGCGATACGTGGGACGAAGCCAGGCAACAATTGATGAATCGGTATTGCGTTTGGACGCTCGATTTTCGTGGTCACGGCCACTCCGATCGCGTGCCGGACTACGACCTCGCGGGTTATCTTTCCGATGCCGAGACCGCTCTGGCGGCCATAGGCCGGCCGGCGATCGTCGTTGGGCATTCGCTGGGCGCATGCGTGGCCGGTGTGCTCAGCCAAACCAATCCGAACATTCGGGCAGTGTTCCTTGAGGACCCGCCGTGGTTCCTGGGACATCCGGAGGAATGGGGCAAGTCGCTACTCTTGAAGTTGTTCTCGCTCCTGCTGTTGCGGCTGACGAAATGGCAGCAGGAGCCTCCGCCGTTTTCAACCTATGTTGAATTTCTTTCCAATGGGCCTGACCGCTTGGGAGGTGTGGCCAAGGACCATATATCGGCCCGGCATTTGCTCAGCCACGCTTCCGCAATACAGCGCGTCGACCCGCGTTGTCTTCGCGATGATTGCTTGAAAGAAGCGTTGTCGTCGATATCAACCGAGCGACCGTTCCTGTGCCCGGCGAAACTCGTTCGAGGCGAAGAACGGTTCGGAGGAGCATTCGCGGATGAACACGTCGGCAGTCTGCTGGCGACCAACCCCCACCTTGAGATTGTCCAATACGAACAATGCGGCCATCATCCCCATCGCATGCTGGGGCTTGAGCAGCGGTTCTTTGATGATCTTGAGGACTTCATTGCGAAGACCTGACGGCGATAGCGCCAGTCGATCCCAAGCGCCGACGTCCGGGACCCATTGCGAAATCGCCGGTCGTAAGGGCGCGCCCTAAACCTTCGTATCATTCCGTGGCCCTTTTGGATGCCCGACGATGACCTACGTTCAATTGAGCGGCCGGTGGGGTTCGCCCTAGGCTGCATGAGTTGAAGTGCGACAGTGAAAGAGGATGATCGAGGAAGAGCAACGGTAGGACCAAGAGGAGACCACGATGCCCAATTGCTCCGATAGTCTTAGATCTGGCAGGGCCGCGCGATGCGCAGTCTGTGATGGCAAGTTTGGTCTCGTCCGGTACTACTCGTGGCGAACGCCGCTTTGTTCCAGGAAGTGTCTCGATCGCTTCAGAACTCGCCGGGCAAGCGACCGCAATTGGCTGTCCTGGCTCCAAATCGCCTTGGAACCGGCGCCGGAGAACCGTGAGAGGGCTCTATGACGTTCCAGATCTCACAACGCGGCAAGGAATACCTGGAAACGGCTCAGACGTTGCTCCGCGCTGCCCAAACCATGACCGACCGAGCGATTGCGAGCCAGCTTAGGGCGCTGGCCGATGACTATCAGCAGCGAGCTGAGAAAGCTTCGCATGTTGATGCCGCCAAGGCGCTGGTTCGTTCGGCTGCCAATGCTGAACGCGAGTGGCGTCCATGACCTGACGCCCTTGATGTCGTCGATGTGACCGATCGTGACATCGCGGACACTTGGGACCAAGGCCGGACGATCGCACGTCATTAATGGCGGGCAATTAGCATCCTCCCCCTGCGGCCCGCTAAACGGTCCCGGCTCGCCCCTAGCCGGGACCGTTGCCGCTGGCGTTCCGTTTCGAGGCGACGCATACTAGGACTTTGCCTGGTGCTCACTCAAAGGCGACGTAGATGCCGGTTGAGGTTGCCTCGCGTCCTCTCGCTTGCTTCGGAACAGCAATACTTTCGGCGCTCTGTGCGTTTCAAACCGTGCGTGCAGACTCGCTGGTGCCCGACAGGGTGTCTCTCACACAGACGGCGATTACGTGGAGTACCGTCAGGTACGCGACCGATGCGGAGAACGGATTTATCAGCGGCTCGCTCGACAAGAACACCATCATCGACCACACGTTCAGGGCCCACGTGCTCGAGAACCGATATCTGAAGGTAACGCTCGTGCCCGAATTCGGCGGGCGCATTCTTTCCATCATCTACAAGCCGACCGGGCACGAACAACTCTATCGCACCGAAGTCGGCGTGCCCTACGGGATCAAGGCCGGAAATTTCTACTACGACTGGCTGATGGTGTACGGCGGCATCTTCCCCACATTCCCAGGTCCCGAGCACGGCAAAACATGGCTGAATCCATGGGCTTTCGAGGTGGTGAGAGAGAGTGCCGACGAAGTGACGGTCGCAATGTCGCTCAAGGACAATTTCGACTATTCCGCGCGACCTGGCAAATTCAGGCCTTCAACCGGGATCGAGGCGACCTATTATGTCACGCTGAGGGCCGATCGGGCCGCACTCGATGCGCGCATGGTGCTGAAGAATCCGCAGGACAAGGCGATCTCGTACGAGTACTGGATATGCACGACGCTCGCGCCGGGATCGGACCCGCAAAACCCCAAGACGACCGCCGGCGCCGAGATCATCGCGCCGATCCGAACTTACACCACGCCCGCCTGGTCGGCCAATCTGGCAGACCGCGATGAGAGCGCGGGCGTGGGTAAGCGGCGCTTCGAAAACCTGCGCTTCTTCAAGAACTGGCCGACGATGGGCATCGCCTACGCGGCGCCGGATATGCAGGGCGGGAATTTCTGGGGCGTGATCAACCACGACAACGAAGAAGGAATTATTCGCATCGCGGACAACACGCGCACGCCGGGCTTGAAGATGTGGACGTGGGGATTTCACTCGTTCACCGGCGAGACCGATCCCCGCAAGGAGCCGAACGAGTGGCGACCATATGTCGAATTATGGGCGGGCGTGTCGGATCAATTTTTCCATAGCGCTACCTTTCCCGCGCTGGGCGAGGTCACGATTCCGGAAACCTACAGCCCGACTGTCGGCATGAGCAACGTGACGCAGGCGAATGAGAATATCCTGATCAATCTGTCGGCCGAAGCGTCTGGCGTGGTTCTTCAGTTCTTCGGTATCGAACCGGCCATCCCGTTGCGCGTAACGTTGACACGCGGCGACATGGCTCTGTTCGACGAAATCGTGAAGGCCGATGCGAAAAATGGAAATCGCGTTTCGGCAGCGATCCCTGATCGCCGCAGCGGCGAACAGGTGAAGCTGACGATCAGAACCACGGACGGAAAAGAGCTGATCGCGGCCGAGACGACAATGAATTGACTCCTCGCCTCATGCCGCGAGTTGCGGACGGAACAGCACGTCGACGCCGTAACTCGTTGCATTGTAGGTGTTGGTCGGGAACAGGCTGCCTGATCCATACGCATACACCCCATTGCCTCCGATCGAAGCCGATGATGGTGCGGTCAGCGGCCCGTTGCTGACCGCCGAGTCGAACAGGTTGGGATCGGCGGAGTAGTTTCCTGAGGTGGTGTGATAGGACGCAACATACGTCGTCCCCGCAGTGATCGTGACCGGCGCAGCGAAGTTGACCTGCTGCCAACCGCTGGCCGTCTCATTGTTGAACGTGGCGGTGGCAAGCAGGGTGCCGGTGCTGCTCCACAGATTCGCGGTATGGGTGCCGGTATTCGATGCGCCCTTGTAGAAGCGCAGCCCGGTGATGTCGCCGGCGCTGGAGGACTGGAATTTGAACCCGAGCTCCACCGAATTCGGATCATTGACTGACTCCACGCTCGGCGTCGGATCGGAGCCGAACAGGCTTACGACGCTCGCAGATGCTGCGTTGACGGTCAGCGAGGCGGATGCGTTCGTCGTCCCGCCCCGGCCGTCGGAGACGGCGTAGCTGAACGACGCCGGCCCGGTATAGCCGGAGTCGGGTGTGAAGGTAACGGTGTTGGTCTGGGCGTTGAAGCTTGCGGTGCCGTTGACGCCGTTGCTTACGCCCGTGATGCTCAGCGCATCGCCATCCGGATCGGTGTCGTTGGCAAGCAACGCGGAAGCTGCAATCGCGATCGGCGAGTTTTGAGTGGCGCTGAAGCTCGCGTCGTTTGCCGCGACCGGCGCCCCGTTGGCAACACCGCTCGCCGGGCTGAACAGCACGTCCACCCAGTAGTTGGTGGCATTGAAGGTGCTGGTCGGGAACAGGTTGTCCGCGCCGTAGGTGTAGACGCCATTGTTCCCGCCGGATGCCGTGAGCGGGCCATTGACACGCGCCGTGGTGAAGTAGTTGCTGGTCGACGCGTAGCGGCCGTTGCTCTGGAAGCTTGCCACGTACGTCGTGCCGGCCGTGATCGAGACGGGATTGCTGAAGGTCACCGTCTGCCACCCACTGCTGGTCTCGTTCACGAATGTGGCGGTCGCCAGCAGTGTGCCGCTGCTGCTCCACAATGAACCTGTATGGGTGCCGGTGTCGCCGGCGCTCTTGTAGTATTTGATGCCGTTGATGGTGCCGTCCGCGGAGGACGTGAACTGTATCCCCAGATTGACCGGGGTCGCGTCGGAGTCCGAGAGAACCGCCGGCGTATCGGAGCTCGAGAAAAAGCTCACCGACGGCGGCGTCACGATCAGATTGGCAGTCGCAGTCGCGGTGCCGCCGTGTCCATCGGAGATGCTGTAGCTGAAGGATGCAGCGCCGGTATAGCCGGCGATCGGCGTGAAGGTGACCATATTGGTCTGGCTGTCGAAGCTGACGCTGCCGTTGACGGCGCCGCTCACGCCGGTGATGACCAGCGGATCGCCGTTCGGATCAGTGTCGTTGGCAAGCAGCGCTGACGCGGCAATGGCCAGAGCCGTATTCGGCGTGGTGCTGTAGCCGCCGTCGTTGTTGGCCACCGGCGGCTGGTTCGCAGGCGGATTCACGGTCAGGCTGACCGTCGCAGTCGCCGTGCCGCCCTGTCCGTCGGCGATGGCGTAGCTGAAGGAAGCGGGTCCGGTATAGCCGGTGGTCGGGGTGAACGTGATCGTATTGGTCTGGCTGTTGAAGCTGACCGTGCCGTTGACGGCGCCGCTCACGCCGGTGATCGTCAGCGCACCGCCATCCGGATCGGTGTCGTTGGCGAGCAGCGCCGCCGCCGCAATCGCCAGCGCGGTGTTCTGCGTGGCAGTGTAGCCGCCGTCGTTGTTGGCAACCGGCGGCTGGTTGCTGACGCCGCCGGACGGCGCGAACACGACATCGACCCAATAGTTGGCGGCGTTGTAGGTGCTGGTCGGGAAGATTCCGGAGGTGCTGGTGCCGCCATGGGAATAGACACCATTGCCGCCGGCGGCAGTGGTGGAAGGTGCAGTCAACGGGCCGTTTGTGATCGCCGTGGTGAAGTAGTTGTTGGTCGCCACATAGGCGCCGGTGGTGTGATAGGAGGCAACATAGGTCGTGTTGGCGGCGATCGAAACCGCCGACGACAGCATGACGGTCTGCCAGCCGCTGGCTGACGTATTGGTAAAGGTGGCGGTCGCCAGGCGAGTGCCCGTCTCCGTCCAAAGATCGAGTACGTTGATGCCGGTATCGCTGGCGCTGCGATAGAATCTGAGCGCCGTGATCTGCCCGGCGACCGAGGATGTGAACTTCATCCCGAGTTCGACCTGAGACCCATCATTGAGATTGGTCAGTTCCGGCGTGCTTGACGGGCTGAACAGGCTGACGGGAGCCGCTCCTGGCGGGGCCACGGTGAAGCTGACGGTGGCCGACGCCGTACCGCCGCGGCCGTCGGCGATCGTGTAAGTGAAGCTGGCCGGACCGGTGTAGCCGGCATCGGGCGTAAACGTGATGGTGTTGTTCTGCGGATTGGATTGCGTGTTGAGGACCACGGTGCCATGCGTCGCCGCGCTCACCCCGATGATGCTGACCGCATCGCCATCGGGATCACTGTCGTTCGCGATCAAGGCCGACGCCGCGATCGTCATGGCCAGATCGCGTATCGCGGTCGGCCCATCGTCATTCGCGGCCACCGGCGCGCTGTTGGCGACCGACGGATTGAACATGACGTCAACCCAGAAGTTCGTCGACGAGAACGTGCCGGTCGGGAACGCGACATCGCTGCTGTAGGTGTAGACGCCGTTGCCATTGGCGAAAGCGGTCAGCGGACCGCTCGTCACGTTGCTCGTGAAGTAGTTCACGCTGGAGGAGTAATAGCCGACATTCGTGTGATAGGAGGCGACATAGGTCGCGCCGGGCGTCAGCGTGATCGGGTTGGAGAAGATCACGCTCTGCCAGCCGCTCGCTGTTTCGTTCACGAAGGTGGCGGTTGCCAGCAGGGTGCCGGTGCTTGACCAGAGCTGGCCGGTGTGGATACCCGTATCCAGGCTGCTCTTGTAGAAGCGGACGCCGGTCACGGTGCCGGCAATCGACGCCTGGAACCTCACACCCAGTTCTACAGCGCCTGCATCGATGGTGTTGACGGTGTCGGGGGTGGCCGAGCCCGAAAACAGCGTGATGTAGTTCGGAGCCGTGACGATCACCGACCGACCCACGGAAGGCGTTTCAAGATTGACGCTGTCATCGATCGCGCGCGACAGGATGGTGTAGGTCCCGGCAACCTGCGGCGACCAGCTATAGGTCCACGTCTCGTCGCCGGTCGCCGCGCGCCAGGTCAGGCCGCCGTCTGTCGATACTTCGACGCCAGCGATCTCGCCGCCGCCGAAATCTTCTGCAGTGCCGGAAATCGTGACCACGTTGCCGGCACTGAAGTCGGCCACCGCATTGATGGTCGAGGTTGGAGCCGTGGTGTCCGTGGAAGGGGTAGCGGCGATCAAGTCCGGCTGGAGCGTTCCCGGCTGAATGCCCATGTCGGCGAGCAGGTTGACCATCGCCTGTTGCACGCGCGAATCGGTGGGCGTTGGCGCCAGATCGTGATTGTCGCTCAGACCCCAGGCCCAGTAGACCGTTCCGGCGGCGAAGACCAGCGCCTTGCTTGCCGCGCGATAGAGCGTCAGGGCATGGGTTGAGATGCCGCTTCCGGTCGTGTTGCCGTAGTCGAGCAGATAGGTGCTGACAGGAACCGTCGTCGAGGAGAGCCGGACCAACCCGGCGGGAGCGAATCCATTATCGACTGCTTCGTCCCACTCATAGCCGAGATAGTTCCTGGTCAGCTTCGCTATCTCTCCCTCGTTAAGATCGGCAACGCTGGTGTTGCGCCAAAACCGCAGATTGGCGAAGTCGTAGGAAATCGTGATTTCCTCCAGGCCGCTGCCCTGGCCGACATCATCGACCTGGAACATCTGTCCGATCAACGCATTTTCCGGCAGCCCACCGCCGAGCGCGGGCGGGCTGAGGCGGGGATCACGGAACGTGCCGGTCCACTCGTTGCTCGGATCGATCGATGCTCCCGGCGACCAGGTCTCCTTGTACGAGATCAAGGTGCGATAGGCCGTGGCGTCACCGCTGATGCTGTCGCCCCAACGCGTGCGCCAATACATCTCGTTGCCGCTCCAGAACGCGAGATTGACGCCGGCATCGCGAGCCGCCTCGACATTGGCGCGTTGTTGCCCCGACCAATACTCGTCGTGACCAGCATCGAGGTAGAGCTTGTGGTTGAGGAGCAGACTGCCGTAACGATCTACGTCAACGCCCGACATGTAGGAGACGTCGTAGCCGTTCTGCTCCAGCCAGTAGATCGCCGCATATTCCGCGCCGAACAGATAGTCCTGCGGACCTGAAGCGGCCCCGATGCTGCCGCGGGTAGCGATCGGCCGGTTGTAGCTCACGGCGTAAGCGCGCCCCGTACCTTGACCTGTCGCGGGGCCGTCGCCGCCATAGAAATTGGCCCCGCCCCAGCCGTTGTAGGCCTGCCAGGTCGTATCGGAGGTCTGAAAGACGACATCGCTGGTGCTGCCGTCGTCCCTGACAATGAACGGGATGTGATTGGCGCCCTCAACGCCGTCCTCGCGTACGAGTTTTGCGATATAGACGCCCGACACGGCATCTTCCGGAACTTCCCAGGAAGCCGAAACGGACCAGTTGCCGGCATCGACAAGGCCGGTCGTTGCGTCGCGCAGCGGCGCAGGCTGGTTCTGCACGCCGGTGTGCTCGATGGTGTGGACCTTTCGCGCACCCATGCCGCCATAGTAGCCGAGGCGGTAGATGTCGATCCGGTAGTCCGATGAATCCGTATTGATCTTGAAATCGATCTGATCGCCAGCGTTCACGCTGATGTCGGTGGCAAAACCTTCGATATTCGAGCTGCCGGCGCCGACGATATCCCATTCGCTTTGCGGATTTCCCGGCTTCTGATTCTCGAGCACGATCGGGTTTATGGAAGTCGGGGCGGCCGCGAGCGGGTCGGGCGACGCGGGTGTGTCGGCCTGCCGCGCGGCAGGAGAAAGCTCCGCAGTCGTCACCGCGCCGGAGAGAATTCCGATTTCACCCTTCCCCGTGCCGGTACCGGTCTGCCCGCCCGGCAGCATGCCCCAATTTCTGATCGGCGCTCCGCCTGACAGCGCATTCCAATTCGCGAGCGGCGCAACGTTCGCCAAGGACATATCAACACTGGTGGAAGCGCCCATGACTCCGGCGTGGCCGGTCAACACGAAATCTGCTCCGCCAGACACTCGGCTGCCGTGCAACTGGCCACCCAATTGCGCCGGCGCCGCATCGGCTGCTCTCTGATCGAGCAATCGTGTTGGAGCAATGAAATAGCCGCAGCCACAAATCTGCGCGACTGCTGGAGGTGTGGACGATCCGAAAATATTCGGGGTCACGGTCGAAGGCACATGCCCAAGGATAACTACGGGATTTGTCATCGCTTGTTCGGCCGCCGCAGGGGTTGGCGTTCGCACTTCTGTCGTCAACCCTGCAGATCCGGCGTACGAAGTTTCAGTGGATGCCGACGCCGTGGCGCCTGGGGCGGTCAGGCCCAGACTTTCTCCCAAATTCCGCGTGGCGAGCAGCGACTGTGACTCGTCTTCGATGTCTGAAGATCGGACATTCCTTCGCAGGAGAGCGCGTGGCCACGTCTGCAATCCGAGAGCCATACGGCCCAAATCAAAATATCCGTATAACGACGACCTCATGGCACGGCACCACCTGAAAATATTTAATTTGCATCGAACTAAATATTAATATCGATTTAATTCAATTTGCTGTTGTGTCGCACCCATTCCACGCCAAACAAGCAAATATCGATTTTGCGTCAAAGCAGAACGGTGGATAGCCGTGATTTTATAATGGGTTGAATCCGACGGGACTTCTCTTCCGCGCACAAATTGATTTCAAATCGGCGGATATTCAATTGTCGCTTGAGTGAAGCCAGCAAGGCTGCTCGCATGTGAATTGCATAGAGCGGCATGCGCCGCAGTGTCGCACAACTATTGCTGCGCGAACCAGCGCGTATCTCTTTAGACTAAAGCTTCGGTTCTGATCGTATCAGAGCCGAAGCTCCAGATTCTTGTTTCGACGCGTTTTCTTCACGCGAATTGGTGTCCACTTCGCTCGAAAACGCTCTAAGCAGTTCGGTCTGACCTAACCAGTCGACGCGCGAGACAACGTCGTCGCGCCTCGCGGGTCATGCGCGCGGAATCCAGATCGAGCTGACCGCTCTCGAGGCAAGGCCGATGCGCGCTGACGCGAAGGCCTTGGATCGACGCGATGAAGATGTGCAGCTGAGATATGATCCGAACCGCGAGGAGACGAAAGCAGCCTACGCATTTTCCGTCGTGAGCTCGCAGGCAGGGACGGCAAGCTACCTAGTGCTGAGTGAAATGCCGAGGGCCGATGCCTTCACGGTTACCGCCGCGGGCGACCGCTTAAGGGTCTTTGCGATTTTGTCTCGACCACGCTTCGCTTTCGCCATGGTCTTGAGCGTTTTTAGATCGTCTTTCGACCATAATACCCGTGCGGCTTTCTTTTTCTTCGCCATTACGACTCCCCTTCAATGGGCCCATGTTTTACGAGCCGAGGCGAATCCGGTCAAGGAACATTAACCGCTGGCATTGGAGCAGTTGGATACGGTCGATAAGCTCCGTGATGTGTTGCAGCCACGATCACGAAAAGAATAGCTAATACTATGATGGCACGCATGGTCGGGCTCTGCATGAAATATATCTAACACACGCTGATCGGGGGCAGTATGAACTGGCTCACCAGTTCCGTGATCGTAGTCTTTGAGGCTTGACAGGCGATAGCTGCGTATTCAGCCATGATACGCAAACAGCTCGATTGGCTCGCTGAAGCCTCGCACCGGATATTCGCCAACGCGTTCGAGATCGAAATCGCTTCGGACGAAGTCGGCGAAGGCGCGGGACAGCAGTACCTTTCGACCCAATTGTTTGGTCAGGGTTTCGAGACGCGAAGCCATGTTGACCGCGGGACCGATGACGGTGAAGTCAAGCCGGGTGCGCGACCCGATATTTCCGTACATGACATCTCCGACATGGACGCCGATACCGTAATTCAGCGGCTCACGACCGGTTTCGCCGTTCTTTTCGTTCAGGGCAATCACGGCCTGACGGGCTTCGGCCACGGCACGCAGCAGATTTGCGCAGGCCGACGGCTGGCTGAGCGGAAAAATGGCGAGCAGACCGTCGCCGATGAACTTCAGGATTTCCCCGCCATGTCGCGTGATCGGCTCCGACATCGCGTCGAAATACCCGTTCAGAAGATCAATGACGTCATCGCGCGGCCAGTTATCAGAGATCCTGGTGAAATCACGCAGATCGCAGATCATGATGGCAGCGCGTACCGTCGTCCCGCTTCCGCGCCTGGTGGCGCCGGCCAGAATCATCTCGCCGGCATGCGCCCCAACATAGGTCTCGAGCAGCGTTCGCGCCAGTCGGTTCTTGATACGGATTTCGCTGACCAGCGCCAGAATCGGCAACAGTTTTAGCAGGCTCGCAATATGCGCATCGTCGAATCCTCCGGGCCGGTCGGTCGCAAAGGTCACGATGTGCTGCTTGCCGAGCGTATGATACAGCGGCCACGCCACATAATCGGTCAGGCCTTTGGCCCGCATCTCGTCATAGACGGCGTGCTTGCGGCCCAGCGCGGGATCGCGTTCGAGATTTTCGCGCAACTCGAGGGCGCCATCGCGGATTTCGTTTGCTGGACTGCCGATGTATTCAGATCGCCCCATGACATCGTAGTCGACTCTCTCAATCTCGGCTTCGCGCATTCCATCGGCCCACATGATCCGGGCGCCAAGCCATTGAGGATGGTGGATCAGGATGTGAAGCGACGCCCGCTTGACAGGAATGCCCGCTCGCTGGAGGCGGAGACACAGCTCGGCGAAAATATTGTCGATGAAACGCTCATCGCGCGCGTCGTTGGTCAGCCAGTGTACGACGTCGTTGTCGGAATACGCGGTGTCGGTATCGACCTTTGGCGGCGCGTTCATATCTTGTTCCTCGATGGTGACTTGGACCGACGGTACAGGATATGTCGTGTCCCGGCTCGACGACGTCAACGAAGTCCGCCGTAATTTGCCTGCCGCGCAACGGCGAGAAGGGGGGTCAAGCTTCGTGCACGATTGACCGCAAGCGCGCCGCCAATTCCGACATACGGAACGGTTTGTCGATAATCTGAAATTCCCCCACCGCCTGATGTCGGTCCAGCGCGTCACCCGCATAGCCCGACGCAAGCAGGATCTTGATGCCCTTGTTCAATTTCCTCGCTTCGCGGGCAACCTCAATGCCGTTGATCCCGTTTGGCATCACGATGTCACTCAGCAAAACGTCGAATTCTTCGCTCCGGAGCAGCCGAAGCGCTTCCGTGCCGTTTCGGGCGCAACGAACCTGATAGCCCGACCTGGTCAGCATCGCCGAGGTGAGCTCCAGAAGATCGTCGTTGTCCTCGACAACCAGGATTCGCTCCGAGCCGGCCGGAAATGCCTGGGATCGGACGTCGTCCATTTCGACGTCAGGCGTTTGCGTGGCTCTGGGCAAGTAAAGAGCGACAGTGGTCCCCTTTCCCAATGCGCTTTCGATGGCAATGTGCCCCCCGGACTGACGGACAAAGCCGTAGACCATGCTAAGGCCGAGGCCGCTACCCTTGCCGACCTCCTTCGTTGTGAAGAAGGGCTCGAACACCCGGTTCCGCACCTCGGGCGGCATTCCAGAACCAGTGTCCCTTACAGACAGTCTGACATACGATCCGGGCAAGCACCCGGCCACGGCTCCTTCGTTGACGACGACATTTCTCATCTCGATGTCGAGCACACCGCCATTGGGCATGGCGTCGCGCGCGTTCAGGGCGAGATTGAGGAGAGCGGTCTCCAACCGCGCCGGGTCGACATGGCACAGCCACAACCCTTCACTGGTCCACACCTTGACCCGGCATGCTTCCCCAACGGCTTTGCGAATGATCCCCTGGAACTCGGAAACAAGCTGGTTTGCGTTGACCGGCCTTGGATTCAATATCTGCCGTCGCGAGAAGGCAAGAAGCTGCGCCGTCAGCTTTGCCCCCCGATCGACAGCACGCCGTGCAGCCGCGGCGAAGTGCCGGATTCTGCCAATATCATCATCCGCCTCGATGAGCTCGAGGTTCGCGGAGACCACCGTGAGCAGATTGTTGAAGTCGTGCGCGACGCCACCGGTGAGCTGGCCGACGCTCTCCATCTTCTGGCTCTGATGGAACTGCTCCCTCGCTTCGGACAATTCGTGCTCACGGTGCTTCATTGCATCGGCCATGGCGTTGAATGCGGTGGCGACCCGTGCGATTTCCGAATTGCCCGGGATGTCCACAGGACGGCCGAACTCGCCGAGCCGCCATCGGTTCGCAGCGTCAACCAATTGTGCAAACGGGCGCTGGATGAACCGTTGGGCGCCCCACGCCGTCAGGATCAAAACGATCAGGGCGCTCGTAAGGATGAACAACACGTCGCGCTGTGTGCGACGCTCGATCTTGGTGAAAGTCTGCGCCTTGCCGAGGCCGTAGCTGACAAGTAGATCCTCGCCCACGGCGGCGAATCCGACGATTCTTCGCACGCCGTCAATGTTGACCATGTCCGCTACGGTGCCGTTGTAGAGCGTCGGATCCTTGCCTGCGGGCAGCTTCTTGCCGACGTACAGGGCATTATCAGGATAGCGAGCGAGACAGGTGCCGTTTCGGTCCGTGATGGCAAGCGCGGCTCCCGCGGGAACGCCCTTTTTCTCAATGTAGGTGGCAAGCCAATCGAGGCTGAGAGCCGCTACGACGATGCCGCCCATGCGGCCCCCGTCGTCGTAGAATGGCAGCGCAAACTGGAGGACGTTGCGACCGGTGTTTCGGCCAACCGCGAACTCTCCGACTGTGAATTGTCCGGTTCTTAAGACGCGAGCGAAGTAGCTACGTCCAGCGGCGGTGGATGGGTTATGGTCTCTGGTCGAGTCGCAGAAGGAGTTGCCATCGATGTCGACGACGATAAAGATGATGAATTCCGGGTATCGTTCCTTGACCCTGGAAAGGTACGCGTTGCATCCCTGGACGTCCTTGTCCTTGATCGCGGGAACCTCGGAAAGCGCGACCATGGCCTGACGAACGCCCTGGACGATCTGCTGCTGCTCAGCGGCAGCAAGCCTCGCGAGGCCGAGTGCTTCGTCCTGTACTTCAACTTGGCGTGTGCGACGAAGGTCGATCTCGTTGTACGCCTGTATCGCGATTGCCGGCAATATGGCGGCTGCCACCAGCGCGAATAGGCGTGATAACAGGCTGCTCATTTCGACCTTTTCCTGCGAATGATCGGTGGCGTCAGATCGACCGTGTCCAGTCCACCGGGAAGCGCCGTTGCATGAAGCGTTCTCCGAGCTGCGATCGGAAATGACTGCCATTAAGCGGCGGCGTTATTCCGACCCTTGATTGACCAGCTCATCGCAGAGAAGTGGCCCGGAGGTGACACCCGTGGCCGTGAGGACAAGGCTGGCTCATGTCGATGCCAAGGATGGCAGAGCGACGGGAAGACCGGCGGCAGGTGAGCCTATGGCGGCACGGGTAGCATTCAACAGCCTCACGAACCATTGAGCCCTGCGGCCGAATGCATCGTCCTCGGACCGGGCGCTCGACATCGCTGGAGTTTTGATGGTCGTCGACTGGCCCCACAGGTCCACGGCTCCGCGCGGACCAGGAAGGCCGAACTATCGGTTGAATTTGCGCTTGGCACGTCAAAGCGCCGATAGAGAGATTCTCATTGAACTTCTGTCCCGCTACCAATCTTCTGCCGTAAAGGCTGAACCGGCCGCATTACAGGGCTGTTTCATTCCGTCGGGAAACGATTGCGGTTGTAGGCGAGCGCCCCAAAAGTCGGCAAAGAGAAGCCACGACGCGCTGCATCGGGGAACTTGTTCCAGGGATCTCGCGCGGAGGCTCGGAGGGCGCAGAACAAGGCTAAACTGCATAACCGGGCCGGTTCCGATGGGCGCCGGTCGGCGCCCATCGGAGAGTTCCAGGGATCCTGGTTTTCAGCGCAGGATCTCGCGCAGCACCTCGCCATCGACGCGGTGGGGTGTGACGCCCAGGATCTGCATGATGGTCGGCGCCACGTCGGTGTTACGCATGCGGCGGATCGTGGCGTCCTTGCGGATTTGCGGGCCGGCGGCGATGAAGGTCGCGCTCATCACCGGCAGTTCGGGATCGTGGCCATGGGCGCCGTAGAAGTTAGGCATCGACAGCATGGTCGTTGCCGCATTGAACGGCGCATCGCCGAGGCGGGCAACGCCGGGGTTCTGGATGCCGTCGAAGTTGTAGCCCGGGGCCATCAGCGCGAACACATCGCCGAAATCCTGGCCGATGGTCTTGCTGGTGCACTCCCCGGTTCCCTCTTCGCACTGCAACGGCCGGGTCTCGATCACGGTGAAGATCCGCCCGTCCTTGAGCGAGAAGTTGAACTTCGGGTTGGAATCGACCGCGTTCTTCACGGCGTCGGTGATCTGCGTCACCAGCGCCTTGTAGGCCGCCAGATCGACGGTGCCGCCCAACTCGCGGTTCTGCAGGTTGACGTAGATGTTGGCCGCCGGACCCGAGGTGCGGATCGCGATCTTGGTGGTGTCGATGCCGGCGTTGCGCAGGATGTTGGTCAGGCTGACCGAGGTGTGGAACGGCGCGAAGCCGTGGTCCGACACCACGATGACGTTGCTGTCACGGCCCGCCGCGTCGGCGATCTGCTTCACCGCCTTGTCGGCCGTCTGGTAGGCGAAGCGGATGTACGAAGCGTACCGCGCGACCTTGGCAGGATCCTGGTTGGCGCCGATCGAGTTCGGATCGGTCGGGTTGGTGCCCTGGCGGCGGTCAGTGAGCAGGAACTGATGCTCGGAGCCGTCGGGCTGCTCGATATAGGCCATTACGAGATCAGCGTCGGGATGGTTGCGGATCGCGCGCTCGGCGACATCAGCCTGGTAGCGCACGAAGGTCTTCACCATGTCCTCGAACATGGTTTCGATCTCGATGTCGGGAAAGTTGGTGAAGCCCGGGCTCAGCCGCTCCGGAATGCGGAAGTCAGCCTGCGGACGCCAGAACCCGACATTGTTGTTGATGTCGTCGACGTCGGCCAGCACCGCCGCGTTGCGCGGGATGAAATTCGCACCGTAACGGGCAAAGCGCACCACCGAAAGATCGGGCGACAGCGCCGAGACGTAGTACGCGGCGCCGACCTTGGCCCCGCTGCCTTCGAAGAAGAACGGCGCATTCTCGCCGCCCAGCTTGACGTAGGCCGGTCCGGTCGACGGCGCGTGGAATGGGCCCGCCGTGATGCCGCGCGTCGCGTCGAAGAACACCAGGGTGTCGTAATTCACCTTGCGGTCATTGGTGGTGTCGAGCGCCGCCACCCGGATCGCATATTTGACGTCGAGCGTCGCCCCGTTGGCGCAGGTCGTTGTCGGCGCGGAGGAGCATGAGAACGTCTCGATCGGCGCTGACGTCACCAGCACAGGGCTGAACGAGAAGTGGCCGGCCGCCTGGAGCGCCGTGACGATCGCCGGGTCGGACGTGAAGTCCCCGCGGGACAGCGAGAAGCCCTGGGCCCCGATGCCGCCGAACGCCCCGAACGGCACGGTGAAGTCCGTCACGCGGATCGGCTGGGCCGGCTGCACCACCGTGTTGTTGATGGAGATGTCGGCGCCGTCGCCGCCCGGCCACGTCGCGGTGACCACCTTCTTGCCCTGTTGGCGCAGCTGCACCCACAGCGGCAACGCTGTCGGCCGCGGCGTAGGCCCGAGCGGGCTCTCGCGATAGCCGCCGATCGGCGCCGCGAAGCCGCTGATGCTCGATGAGATCGGCGCGACGATCGCCTGGAAGGTGTTCGACGGGATGTCGTTGTGGACCGCCGTCGAGCCGGTCGCAATCTCGATGTGCGACACCGCGGTGAGCGACGGCGACGCCGTCACGTTCTGCACCGCCACCGCGCCGCGGCGGCTCAACCGCGCCAGGCCGCCGTCATGCGGCAGAACGCCCTCATCGATGAATTTCTGGATGAAATCGGGCTTGGCTCCGTCGAGCGAGATCAGCACCACCCGCGGCGACTTGCGGCCATGACCGTTCCCGTCGTGATCGTGGTCGCGGTTGTCGCCGGAGCCATGGTCGCGGTTGCCGCCATCGTTGTCGGCGCGCGCCGGCGACGCAACGCCGGCCAGTGATGCTGCGAGCGACATTGCCGATATCAAGCAGAGAAAACTCTTCAAGTTCATATGAACGCCCCATTTTCGCTGCGCAATCTGCGCGGGTTTGGTCGGAAACGAGGAAATGATTATCGGGGTTGGCTGACGACGCGCATGTGACGCTTCGGCGACACGTGTAACGTCGCAACGACAACACCGCGAGGATGTCGACTCGCGGCCCGAAGCCGACCAAGCGCAAAATTCTCAACGTACGAATTCGGTTACGCGACGACTCCCCTCAAATGGCTCTGGCACGAACGGCTCGAGGACAACCTTTCCATGATTGACGACGGGAAACGAGCAGGACTTGCGCGCAGCGCCCCGGTTGCCCGCCCCAGCATCCCGCGCAGCCACTGCTGCGGCGCATCGTTCGTGTTGCGTTCATGCCAGAGAACGCCAACATCCACCAAGCTCGTGTTGTAGGGCAGCTCGTACGTCGACAATGGATGGATGCGGGCCAATGACCTCGCAAGCGGTCGCGGTACGATCGCGGCAAGTTCGGTATCCTCGAGCAGGGCGGGCAGCGCGAGACAATGCGACAGAAAAATCGCGATACGCGGACCTCGCTGCGGTCCGGCGAAGGCCTGTTCGAGCGCCGTTCGATCGTACATTTCGGATCGGCGAGCCAATCCACGTTCGGATACAAAGCCGTTCACGAGCCCTTCGTGCTTGCCGTGCAGCGACACCACGGCGATGGATAGGCCGGACAGCGCTTCGAGCGAAAGCCTGCCAAGCTTTCGCGAAGAATGGGCGATGAGAACGTCGTCATATGCGAACAGCGAGTTCGACCGGAAGCGCGCGGGAACGTCCGGGAAAGTTCCGATGGCGGCGTCGATCAGTCCGAGATCGATCTGCTCGGTCAAGTCGATCCGACAGTCCGGACGGATGACGAGATCGACAAACGGCGCCTCTTGCGTCAACAAGCGGACGAGATCAGGTGCCATAACCATGGTCACAAAATCGCTCACCGCGATCGTGAACCGCCTCGCCGATGTGTCGGGCTCGAATCCCGGCAGGCCGATCGCCGTTTCCAGCGATTTCCATGCTTCCCGGATCAAGGGAGCCATGGCGAGCGCGCGTGCGGTCGGCTGCATTCCGCTTGCCGTGCGGACAAACAATTCGTCACCCAGCATGTCCCGCAATCGAGCGAGGGCGTGACTGACGGCCGACTGACTAAGGCAAATCCTCTGACCCGCGCGCAACACGCTTCGTTCCTCCATGACGGCGTCGAAGACGCGCAAGAGGTTCAGGTCTAGCCGGTTGAACTGTGTCGTCATCGGTAAACCACCCGGATGATTGCTTGAGGATCCGCCCTGTTGTCGGAAAGTAGGCGATGCAGCCCTGCGCTCAAGCATCTCAAAAGTCGAAATCGCTGAGTTCGGGATGGTCATCCGGCCTGCGTCCCAGCTGCCACAGGAACATCCGCTCGGTCTCGGCGATCGGCTGTTCGTTGATACTGGCGAGACGCCGTCGTATCAGCCCATCCGGATCGAGCTCCCAGTTTTCGTTTCCATAGGCCCTGAACCAATTTCCTTCGCTGTCGCAGTATTCATAGGCGGACCGCACCGCGATCCGATTGTCGGTAAAGGCCCAGACCTCATTGATCAGCCGGTACTGCAACTGCGTTGCCCATTTGCGCGCCAAGAACCACTCGATGGCGGCGCGTCCGGAGAAAAACTCGAGATGATCCCGCCAGAAGCTGTCGACCGTGTAGCCCAGTGCCACCCGAACCGGCTCGCGGCTATTCCAGCAGTCCTCGATAGCTCGGACCTTCTCGATTGCGGTGTCCCAGGTGAAGGGTGGCAAGGGGAAGCGTGGTGACATGGCCGGTGCTCCGCGGGCGACAGCAACGCAGAGTGGAGCAACACCGGACCGGCTGCGAGTTTAATGGTGTAAGGGAGTGTAAAGGCTCACATTTGGCGACGATGATGCGCTGCAGCATCGGCTGAAATCTGCGCCTTGAACGTGCCAAGCCTGTGCGGACGTGGCTGGCCCGCAAAAACCGGGTATGTCAGGGACGAGAGGTCTCGGCGCCGACCGCGCGAAGCTGACGTTCTGCCTCTTTGAGGTCAGCCGTTTCGAATCCTTCCGTGAATTGTCCGTACACGTCGCCCAGCAGCGCTCGTGCTTCGTCGACGCGCCCATGCTCCATCCACAGGCCCGCCAATGCCGTCGCTGAACGCAGTTCCCATCCAAGGGCGTGCTGTTGCCTGGCGCGGTCAAGCGAGTCCTTGAGCGAGGCCTCCGCCTCCGGCCAGTTCGCAGGCGAGGCCGCGAGCAGCACGGTCGCGCGAGCCCGCAGCAAATCCGGCAGTTCGAAGGTTCCGGAACCGTGCATGGCGTTGGCCACGGCCGCATCGATGATGCTGGTGGCTTCTGCCGAGTTGCCGGTGCGGGCGAGACCTTCGGCCAAGGCGCGCGAATTGGACGGCAGGAGGATATTTCGCTGCTCGGTTCGCAAGGTGGACAACGCTTCACGCAAAGTCTCGATGCCAAGCTCCGTGTCGCCCCTTGCCAGCATTAGCGTTCCTCGCAAGCCCAGGCCGCCCGCCTTGTACATGGCGAGCGAGTACCTGCCAGCGTAGGCAATCAGCCGTTCTACGAGGTCTTCCGCGATCTGCCGATCTCCACGCCACAGGAACACCGGGGCGGTATAGACCAGGCAGATGCAAAGCGAGACAGGATGCTCCTGCCTTTCGGCGACGTCGATGGCTCTATATGCGGCTTGAGCCGCCTGATCGGGAAGGCCGCGGTCCCACAATGTCCGCGCGTAGCCGACCAAGGCTCGCACCTGGTGATCATATCCGAAGGCATGCAGCTCGCTCACGCCGGCTGCCGCTGCGAGCTCGAAGCCCTTTTTATAGCTGAGCTGTGCAGCCGCCTGGTCTCCCACCAGGTGATAACTCGCACCAAGCATCCACTCGGCCATCACGATTTCCCGGGGCCGGCCCAGTTTGCCGGCTATGGCAGCGTGACGCTGCGCTGTCGCCAGCGAGCCGCCAAAATCCGCGAGCCGCGCGCGATAAAGATTGAGACCGGTGAGAAATTCCAATTGGTACGCAGCGTCTCCCATCGAATCGGCAAGGCTCAGTCCACGCTCCAGTGCCGTTCCCACCTCCCCGCTGTCGCTATGACCGTGGTTCGATGAAGTGGCCAATGCCAGTTGCAGCCCCATTTCGAGCTTTGTCCCGCGATCCTCCTCAGATAGCGCGTGCAGAGTTTGCAGGCACCATCGGCGGCACTCGCTCAGCATCGACATTCCAAGGAACAAGGGCACCGCCCCGGCGCCCAGCGCCACACCGACGGACCTGTCGCCTGACGGCGAAAAACTCCACTCGAGTGCCGCTCTGACGTCACCGGTCTGTCGCGAGTAAGGCGTTAGATCGCGATCCCGCACGGTGCTGGTCCGAAGCCCCACGAGGCGTTCGGCGTAATAGAGCGCATGCCGTCTTGCTGCTGCATTCGCGGCTCCCTGCTCCTTCAACTTGACCACGGCATAGGCCCGCGTCGTATCAAGCAGCCGATATGAGCTTGCGCTTCCCGTCAGCGAGACTGAGATCAACGATTTGTCGACCAGGCTTGCGATGGTCGCAAACTGCAGTTCATCTCGGTCGGCCTCTGCTACGACGGTCTGCGCCATTTCCAGCGTGAATGCACCGACAAACACGGATAGCGCGCACAAGATCGCTTTCTCACGATCCGACAGGAGATCGTAGCTCCAGTCGAGCATGGCCTGCAGCGTCTGGTGCCGTGGCACGCTGCGCCGCCCCTGCCAAAGCAGCATCAAGCGGTCACCGATCAGTTCTGCCAGTCCGCCGATGCCGTAAGTGCTCGCCCTGCTGGCCGTCAGCTCGATTGCCAGCGGCATCCCGTCAAGCTGGCGACAGATATCGGCGACGAGGGGCGCGTCCTCATCGGTGAGCTCGTCCCGATATCCGCCGGCAGCGGCCCGGTCCATGAAGAGCTGTACGGCAGGAGAGGCCAGGGCTTTGGCCGCCGTCAGCGCCTCCCCGCTTGCCGGACTGTCGAGAGAGCGAAGCGGATGAACGTTCTCGCCTTCGACGCGGAGGGATTCGCGGCTGGTCGCGATGATATGGACGAACGGCGCGTCGCGGAACAGGCCCTCCGCCAGAACGGCGACTGCCTCAATCACATGCTCGCAGCTATCGAGAACCAGCAGAAGACGCTTATCGGCGAGAAATGCGATCAGGCGTGATAGCGAGTCCTGCGTATGCCCGAGGCATCCAACCGCTGAAGCGATGGCCGGAACAACAAGCGCGCGCTCCTGCAGCGCGCTGAGGTCCACGAAATAGACCGCATCGCGGAACTCGTCCGCCAGCCCATGCGCGACAGCGACAGCCACCGTCGTCTTGCCCACCCCGCCCGGCCCGACGATGCTCACGAACCGCCGCGACGTTACTTCGAGGCACAAAGCTTCGACAGTCTCGTCGCGACCAACGATTCGCTGCAAACGCGCAGGTAGCGTCTGGATCTTGCTGCGCTCCACAGGAGTGACCGTCGACTGGCCGCCTTTCACCGAGTGCTGGACCGGTGCAACAAAACAATAACCGCGTCCGGGAACGTTGGTGATGTAGCGTGCACCGTCGCGACCATCACCGAGCGCTCTGCGCAGCCCCGCAACGGAAACCCGCAGGCTGGCCTCCTCGACGATGACATCCGGCCAGACCCGCTTGATCAAGTCCCGGTGGCTCACGACCTCCCCTGCCCGTTCGACCAAGGCAATCAGGACATCAAGGGCGCGGCTGCCCAGCGACACCTCCACGTCCCCGTTCATCAGCAGCCGTTCAGACACGGCCAGACGAAACGGCCCGAACTCGAATGCCTCACCTTCGTTAGCGCGTTGTTGCAAGGTAGCGACCTCGACCTTCGGTAGAGCAGTTGCTCACGCACACCTGGCGGCGTGCCCTAGACCGATGGAACTAACCGCCCACGAGAACAAGTATACGACAATGTAAATCAGGGCACGCAAGAGCCGTCGCCTGCCTCAATTCGCCAGCGAGAGCTCCGCGCGAAGCTCGGAACCGCTTCACTCGTGCCCCGAACCTGCTTCCGGGATCGAGTTCGACGAATCCAACGACGCCTAGCGCGCCCGTGTCAGCGCGAGCCAGATGCCGCCACCGATCATGAAGCCGCCGGAGACGCGCGAAACCAGGCGGGTCCGCTGCTTGGAAAAGAACTTTCGCGCGCGGCCCGCGAGCAGTGCGTAGACCATGTCGCTCATTGCCGCCGTCACCATGAAGGTCACGCCAAGCAGCGCGACTTGCGGGAAGTGATCCTTGTTCAGGTCCACGAACTGCGGAATGAAAGCGCCGAAGAACACCAGCACTTTCGGATTCGACAGCAGCACCAGAAATCCTTGAAGGAAAAATCCGCCGCGCGGCGGCGGTGGCGGCGCATCCGCGCTCAGTTCCTGGACCGGAGAGCGGATCAGCTTGATCCCGAGCCAGATTAGGTAAGCCGCGCCGGCGACGCGCACCCAGTCGAACCAGTAGCCCATCGTCGCCATCAGCGAGGTGAGGCCGACGGCGACGATGCCGATCACGATCGCCAGCCCCGCCTGCGCGCCCAGCACATTGGTCAGCGCGGCGCGGGTGCCATGGCGCAGGCCGTTGGCGATCACCAGCGTGACGATCGGGCCGGGCAACAAAGCGAGCGCAATGCAGGCGGCGACGTAGGCGAGATAGGCTTGCAGGGACATGGAAGGACTCGGCTGGAGGCGTTCGTTGCATAATAAAGACGTCGATGCCCGGGACAAGCCCGGGCATGAGCATTCCTACTGCGTGTTCATCGCTAATTTTACCCATCGCGCCGTCTCTGCCGACGCCAGCAATTCCAGTGCCGCGCGCTGCACCACCGCCGCATCTCCCCTGCCCTGCGCCGCTGCCACCAGGAGATCGCAACGGTGCGAGACGGCGATGCCGATCGCTCCATGCGGCGCGCCATCGCCGGTCTTCAGCTCGTAGGCCCTGATGCGTCCGGGCATATCCGCAACGCGCACTGCTTTTCCTGCCTGCAGCGGCACAAAATGCGGACTGATCAGGTCGACATCCGCGACGCGGTCGACCTCATCGTCGTCGGCGACGCCGGTCGCGCAGTTGCAGAAGCCGAGCTTTGGCCGGATGTAGACCTCGATATCGCCGCCACAGGCCGCCGCATTGCAGCGGAATGCACGACCGGCGGGCCAGCCGTCGCGCGCAAACGGCCAGGCGATCTCTTGCCATATCGCGTGCGGCGTCGAAGCCTCGTAGGCCGGGACGCCCGCGAGGGCGCCGAGGACAAGTGCTGCAATCGCGACCACCAGCCAGGCACGCATTCGTCCCTCACGGCAGGCCAGCGATGGCGCGCGCCTCGCCGGTCAATTCAAGGATGTGCAGTCCGGTATTGGCGCGGTCAACCGCATAGATATAGCCACGGTCGTCGGTTTCGACATTGTTGGTCTGGATCGCGACCTTGCAGCGATCCTTGCCCTCGATGGGGACACAGCGTTTGTCAGTTGCCGGTGTGATCGACGGGATGAAGTAGCCGACCTCCCTGGGGTGATAGGGATCGCGGATATCGAGCGCACGCACTCCGGCATTGAAGAACGCGATGAAGGCCATTTTCTTGTAGTAGACCGGCGCCATGCTCTCGTTGGAGGAATGCGAGCCGAACCGCCCACCGCGCTCGCAGAACGAGCCGCTCGCCTCCGGCACGGTGTAACTCGAGATCATCATTGGCCGCGTCTCGGTGGTGACGTCGGCAAACCACACCATCTGCCGCGCCTCGCCGCATTCGTTCAAAATCGCCTCGTCGACGATCATCACGATGTCACGGGTCTTGCCGTCCTTGTCATGCGCGAATTCCGCGACTGGCATGCCCGGCATCGGGAACGTCGTGTGCGCGCCGTTGAGCGCCGACAGAGGCATGCGCGATATTTCGGGATAGCGGAGATTTACGGCGATCGGCTCCTTCGGCCCGTTGAGCAATTTCTCCCGGTCGACGATCTGCAGGAAGCCGCCCTTGTTGGTGCCATAGCCGAGATAGACGCGGTTGCCGGATGGCCCCGTCGAGATCGGCCCGTGCAGTTCGGTCGGCACGGCGCCGGTCGAACCTGGCTCCTGGCCCGGCAGGCCGAAATCCCTGATCTTGGCGGGATGCGCGGGATCGCTGAGATCGTAGATCTGCGTCATGCGACGGGTGCGCCAGTCCGGCGCGCCCGACACCAGGAAGGCGATGCCGGTGTCGCACTCCCACCAGCTCTTGTGCGTGTCCTTCAATCCCCCGATCCGCGTGATCAGCGCGGGATTGGCGGGATCGGCGACATTCCAGATCTCATGCGCCTCGCTGCCGAAGGTACGCAGCATATAGACCGCGTTGCGATCCCCCTTCGGCAGGTCCTTGCCGTCGCAGATGCGCACCATCTGCCCGCCACCGGATTCATATTTGCCCTCCTGCCCCGGAATGTGACGCAGATATTTCGGATGCGCGGGATCGGTGACATCGACGATCGACGTGCCGTTGGGTTCCGGCTTGCCGGTCATCGGATTGACGGGATCGGGGATCTCGTCAGTGCCGCCGTGATGGCCGATATAGGCGATCCAGCGGTCGCCCTGATGATGGATGGTAGGCTGGTAGGCGCTGCGCGCCTGCAGGTCGTTGGTTCCCACCAATCTCATGTTGGATGCTTCGGGCGGGGCTCCAATCTTTTGCTGCTCCGCATAAGCGCCCGCGCCCCCGAGAAATGCAATTGCCACACACAGCGCAAGTTTGCCGCCACCCTTCATGCGTCACTCCCATTGTTGCAAAGCCAATCTGCGTTGGCTGGCTGCACGATAACACGGCTGAATGCCGTGCCAAAACACGCCCTTGACATGCAACCATTTGGTTGCCTATTGTCCAGCGCATGGACGAAGTCTTCAAAGCGCTTGCGGACGCATCGCGGCGGTCGCTGCTGGATAGGCTTCACGCCAGAAACGGACAGACACTGAACGAACTGTGCGAGGGCCTCGCCATGACGCGGCAGGCGGTCACCAAGCACCTTGCGATTCTTGAAGAGGCCAACCTCGTCAGCACGTTCAAGCATGGCCGCGAGAAGCTGCACTACCTCAACCCGGTGCCGATCCATCAGATCGGCGAACGATGGATCAGGAAATTCGAGCGCGCCAAGCTGGTCGCGCTCGGCGAGTTGAAACGGCAATTGGAGCAGCGTGATGAGTAAGCCGGAATTCGTCTATGTGATCTACATCGAGGCTTCTTGCGAAAAGGTCTGGGATGCGCTGATCGATCCGGAGATGACCAAGGATTATTGGGGCAGGCATCGCAACACCTCCGATTGGAGCAAGGGCGCGAAGTGGCAGCATGAGGATTACGACGATCCTTCCAACGTCGCCATCGCCGGCACCGTCATCGAGAGCGAACGCCCGCACCGACTCGTGCTCAGCTGGGCGCAGCCGGCGAATCTCGCTAATCCCGACAAGGTGTCCCGCGTCACCTTCACAATCGAGGAGCAGTTCGGCTCGACCAGGCTGACGGTCGTGCACAGCGAACTCGACGACGAGATGCTGCGCGGCGTCAGCGCCGGCTGGCCCCCGATCCTGTCGAGCATGAAAACGCTGCTGGAGACAGGCGCGTCAATGCCGATGACGCGCCGACGCTGGAAAAGCGGCAAGTAGTTTCGCAGGGAGTTCAACATGTCCAAGCCGGAATTCGTATACGTCACCTATATCGAGACCACGCCGGAGAAATTGTGGGAGGCGCTGACCAATAGCGAGTTCACCACGCGTTACTGGTTCAACACGGAAGTGAAATCCGACTGGAAGGTGGGCTCCCCGTTCGCGCTGGTCATGAACGGCACCACGACGGACGTGGGCGAAATCCTCGAGGCGGACCGGCCGCGGCGCCTCGCTTACACCTTCAAGCACCAGCTTGATGAGAAAGTGCGCAAGGAGCCGCCGACCAAGGTCACCTTCACCATCGAGCCCCACGGCGACCTCGTGAAGCTGACCCTGACGCATGAAGGCTTCGTCGCAGGCAGCAGGCTGCTCGACGGCATCTCCAAGGGATGGCCGGCGATCCTGTCCGGACTCAAGACCCTGCTCGAGACCGGCAAAGTGTTCGCGATCCCGCATCGTGCGCTTGAGATCGAAGGGTTCGAATAAAGATGAAGATCTATCGGAGGATTCGAGAGGATATGAACATCGATAAATTCAAGCCGGCGATCGTCTACACGATCTATATCGCGTCCACACCGGAGAAGGTCTGGGAGGCACTGACCAGTGCCGAGTTCAGCCGGAAGTATTTTTCCGGCAACGCCGTCGAGGTCGATCTCCGTGTCGGCGGCGCATTCATGGTGCGCACGCCAGACGGCGCGCCGCACATCACCGGCGAGGTGATCGAATGCGAGCCGGCGCGGAAGCTGACGGTGACCTTCAACGTCAACTGGCCGGCGCTGGTGGAAAAGCTGGGACCGACGCTTGTGACCTATGAGATCGAACCGGCCGGCGACGCGGTCAAGCTGACGCTGCTGCAATCGCACGACCGGCCGCTCAGCGACGATATCCTCTCCGGCGGGCGGGCCGGCTGGCCCGCGATCCTCTCCAGCCTCAAGAGCCTGCTGGAGACCGGCGAGGCGATGGTCATCAAGATGCAGCCGCCGGCGCGAATGATGGCGGCGCTGAAGGAGCTGGGTATCGCGACGCCGTAAAGGCGACGGTCCCGTAGCCCGGGTGAAGCGCCAGCGTAACCCGGGGCCACTCGCAAGGCCGAAGCAGGAGTCCCGGGTTGCGCTTCGCTCCACCCGGGCTACGAACCTTTATCCCCGCGCCCTCAACTCGCGCCGCAGCACCTTGCCGGTCGCGGTCATCGGCAACGCGTCCGCGAACTCAACGAAGCGCGGGTATTCGTGGGCAGCGAGTTGCACTTTCACAAAATCCTGGATCTCGCGAGCGAGCGTGTCGCTCGGGGCATAGCCGGGGCGGAGCACGATCCAGGCCTTGATCGACTCGGTCCTGATCGGATCGGGTATGCCGACCACGGCTGACATCGCTACCGCGGGATGCTTCATCAGCGTGTGCTCGATCTCGGAGGGGCCGACGCGATAGCCGGCGGTGGTGATGACGTCGTCCTCGCGGCTGACGTACCAGAAATAGCCGTCTTCATCCTGCACGCCGAGATCGCCCGTCAGGAGGAAATCACCGGCATATTTCTTCGCCGTCGCTTCCGGATTGCGCCAATATTCGATCATGGTGCACGGGCACGGCTGCCGCACGCCGATGATGCCGCGCGTGCCCCGCGGCAGTTCCTCGCCTCTGTCGTTGACGATGCGCACGTCGAAGCCGGGTGTCGCCCGGCCCATCGAACCCGGGCGGATCTGAAACAGGTTCGAATTGCTGCCGATCACGAGGTTGCATTCGGTCTGGCCGAACACCTCATGGGCGTCGACGCCGAAGGTGTCACGCACCCAGCCCAGCAATTCACCGCCGAGCGACTCGCCGCCGGTGAAGATGCTGCGCAGCTTCACGCCAGGGTTCTTGACGCCCGCCTGCCGCATCAGTTTCAACGCGGTCGGCGGCAGGAACACGTTGCGGATTCCAAGGTCGGCCATCATCTGCATCGCCGCCTGCGGCTCGAACTTGCGCGCGCGATGGCCGACCATCGGAATGCCGTGGTACCAGAACGCGAACAGGCCGTTGATCAGGCCGCCGATCCAGGCCCAATCCGCCGGCGTCCACATGAGGTCGCCCGGCCGCGGCAGGAAATTGTGGCACATCTCGACATTGGGCAGGTGGCCGAGCACGACGCGGTGCGCGTGCAGCGCGCCCTTTGGATTTCCTGTGGTGCCAGACGTATAGATGATGAGCGCGGGATCATCGGCCGAAGTGTCGACGCTCGTGAACTCCGGCGAGGCCGCTTGCAGCGAGGGCCGGAACGGCCTGGTGCCTGCCGGCGCTTCGTCGCCGACCACATAGACGTTCTTCAATTCCGGCAGGCGGTCGCGGATCTTCGCGAGCTTCTCCCATCCGGCAGCGTCGGTCACGATCGCCTTCGCTTCGGAGTTCGACAGGCGAAACTCCAGCGCATCCTCGCCGAACAGCGCGAACAGCGGGATCGAAATCATCCCGGAGCGGAAGGCGGCAAGGTGCGCGATCGGCAATTCCAGCGATTGCGACAGGAACACTGCGACGCGGTCCCCGCGCTTAAGGCCGTCCGCCTTCAGCACATTGGCGAAGCGGCGCGACATCTCCGCGACCTCGTCAAAGGTCGTGCGTCTCTCGGTGCCGTCTTCGTCGACATAGACAAGCGCGAGCCGCTTGGTGCCGTCGGCGTGGCGGTCGCAGCAGGCGGTCGCCATGTTGAAGCGCGCCGGAACGTCCCAGCGGAAGTTGCGGTAGAGCTCGTCGTAGGTTGCGGCTTCCTTGAGCATGATCCTCGGGCGTTCCTGACGTTTCCTCACGAACCGGCTCGCGATGACCGGTTGCTCTGTTGTTGCCGTCAGTTTTAAAGCCCCGCGCGCCCCGTACAAGCCTTCGCGCCGCTGCGCCTCGGGCCTTATGCGCTGCCGCTGCGCGCACGGCTGATCGACGAGGGCAGAAATTGATACGGCGCAAGCCGCGTCAACACGTCGCGATGCGTGAAATCCTTCCCGGCCGTCATTCCGTCCCTGACTTCGCCGCGCCGCGGAATGATGCGCGGACGAGACATCGGCCGATCACCCCGGATTCTTCCTTTCCGGCAAGCCCGGGCCGACAGGAACTCAGGCAACCAATTGATTCAACTTAACTTATTCCGATTTCCTTACTGCCATGCGCGGATTCAGCATGAGGTCTGTCGGCGCCGTTCAGGGGTCGCAATTTTGTCAAATAAGCCTATATTAGGGAGCGAAATGACATGTGCGGCGCGCCGCCGGTTGTGGCCCGCCGTCCCCAACCCCCAATCGCGCTATATCGCCGAGAAGAGTAAGAGGTCGTCGACCATGCGTCCTATGCGTCCGTTCAACTTTAACACCTCCGCCGAACTGTTTCCCGCCGCCATTCGCAAGAAGAAGCGGGCCGGTTTCGCTTATCGGCGCTTTGGCACCGCGGCGGAAGCCGTGCGGTATGCCATGGAAGAGTTGCCGGCGGATTCCCTGAACGGCGCCTACCTGCAGGTCGAGGAGGCCCGTTTCGACCAGAACGGCATCCGCTCGCTCTATGAGAGCGAGGCGTTCCCGCTGCCGCGTCGCCCGCGCCCGGTACAGGCTAATACCGACGCCGACGCCGCCTAGAACAATCCGTCCCTACCAAGCGAAAGGCCCTTCGGATGATTCCGGGGGCCTTCTCTTTTGGAGCATGATCCGGGAAAGTGGGAACCGGTTTTCCCTTGCGACAAGCGCGAAGCGTTTGCGCGGAGATCATGCTCAAACAAGGCAGCGCTCATAGCGGCGGCTGCTTGTCCAGCCAGCGCTTGAGCATGCGCACGTTCCGGACATTGGCGCGGAACATGACGTCGAACGCGTCGCCCGCGAGCGGGACCATGCCGACCGCGCCATCGAGCGCAACGTTGGCAAGCATCCGCGCGGTGATGTGCCAGGGCGCGCCCAGCGCACGCGCTTCCCGCACCAGCCACAGCGAGATCGCCGTGGTGATGATGTCGCCGACCACGGGGATCAGGCCGATCAGACCGTCGATGCCGTAGCGGATCTTGGTGCCGGGCACGATGAAGGCGACGTCGAGCAGTTTGGCGATCACCTCGAGCCGTGCCAACCGCTGCTCGCGGCTGAGCTTGCCGAACGGCTTGGCGCTGTCGAAATCGAACCGGAACGCCTCGAACTGCGGGTGCAGCGCGGCCTCCGGAATCTCGCGTCCGTCCTGATCGATGATTTTCCCCTGCGGCCTGGCGTCGCGGAACGGGCCTTGCGAGCGGGCGCGGTTGGGCGTGATGATGTCGTCGGGCATGCGCATTGAGATGGTAACGCAGGCGCGCGGTACAAGTTGCGTCACATTACCGCTCTGTCACCTCGCGACCGTCCGCCTCGCAGATTGGGCAAGAGAAGCATTGCCGCGATTTAACTGGTGGATCTCGTCGGCTCGCGCCAACACCGGGCACTTCAATCCCGCGAGGCTTCCATCAAAGCAATGCCGAACATTGAGATCACTGAGGAGTGCCGCGCCCTGATTGAGAGCGCGATCGAGCCCCCCACCGGACGGCGCTTGCCAAACGGCAACTGGCTCATACCGATCAACGAAATAACCCTGGAGCGGCTGCAGCAAATGCGGCTGCGAGGTGAAACGATCTCAGACTGCATCATCCGCGTCATGATCGTCACCCTGCATAAGCACGGCCTGCAATAAAGCATGTGCGCCGGCCAGGACGACAGAGCTGTAGGTGGGCAAAGGCGCACCCGACGTTTCTAGGTCGTCGCCGGCTCCGGCTCTTCCGCGTATTTGTGCGCCAGCCAGGACGACAGTGTCGTCGGCACGAAGCCGACGAGTCCATAGAGGATGAACTGCACCACGCCGGAGTCCGGACCGCGCGAGCCGTAGAGCAGTTCGGACGCGATGAATGCGATGACGCCGATGATCAGCGTCCGCGTGAACGGATTGATCTTCCGCACATGCATCAGGATATCGTCGATCGCCGCCAGCATCAGCGACGGCACGATGCCGAACAGATAGGCGTATTGCAGCGTCTTGGCGAAGGCCAGGAAGAATTTTCCGACCTCGTGCGCGCCTGTCTCGTTCCAATAGCCGGACTGATAACTGGTCGCGAACAGCAGAATGAAACCACCGATGAGCGGGCCGATAGCGGCGAAGATCAAATAGCGTTTCATAGCGCCTGTCACTGCATGGGATCATGAGCCGATCAGATGAATCCGGATCATGATCTCATTTTTCCTGTTTGACCATGATCTCCGCGCAAACGCTTCGCGTTTGTCGCAAGGCAAAACCGGGATCCACTTTTCCGGATCACGCTCAGCGATGCCGCTGCTGTCTTACGACGGCGGCAATTGCCGACGAGAGGAAAGAACTCCCCTCACTCCCCCCACGCCGCGAAGGCTTCGTTGAAGGCGCGCTCGCCTGGGGCGCCCTTTTCGATCGCGATGATGGCGCGGCGCTGGTTGGTGTAGACGAGCGGCAGGTCGAACCAGGAGCGCTCCTTCAGGAGCTGCAGGTTGCGCGAGCGGTCGGCATCGACGTTGGAGAGGCCGACCAGGAAGAAGCCGTCGGTGACCTTCACCGCGAGCCCCGCAAGCGGAGTGCCGCGGGCCTGCTCGTTGGACTTCATCAGGATGCCCGGCACATTGCCGACACCGCCGTTCGGGAAATCCTGCGGCAGGATGAAGGTCAGCTCGGCGGTGTGGCTCGCCGGCAAGGACGAGTCGGTGTTGCGGCGGAACGACATCGTCATCTTGAACTTGCGGTCGGGAATCTCGATGTCGGCGCGCACGGCGATGTCGGGCGCCGCGTTGCCGGAACCCTTGATCGGTTCGGTGCGCCAGATCACCGAGCCCACATATTGCTTGCCCTTGGGATCGCTGGGATCCTCGTCATAGAGCACGACACGCTGCGCCACCGGCGCGACCGGCTCGGTGGACGACGGCTGGCCGACGCGGTCCGGGATCTTCGGCTTGGTCGCCGGCGCCGCAGCATCCTTTGGCGCCTCTACCGAGGGTGACGACTTGAGCAGGCCACTCACGACCGTGACGCCCTGCTTGCCCCAGAGGATGCCGGCACCGATCAGGATCAGGACGATACCGACCGCGATCGCGGTCTTGAACGGGAATGCCGAGCCGAGCCGCGCGCTCTTCTTGACGTCGCGATCGCCGCCATTGCCGATCCGCGCCCGCGGCTGAGACCCCTGCGCCTCGTAGCGCTCGGCCTCCTCGCTCGACTCGTCATAGGGAGCGTCCGGATCGGCGCCGCGGTTCTCCATGTTCGGCTCGAGCCGGTCGAATTCCGGCGAGGGCGACGGCACGTTGGCGTAGGTCTTGCGCGCGTTGCGGTTCGCCTGCGCGGCGGCGCGGCCGAGATCGTCGGCGTCGGCGGCGAGATCGCGGAAGCCGCGCAGGGCCGGCGGTGGCGGTGCCGGCGGCTGCGCGCCATTATCCGCGCCACCATTGTTGTCCGGCCCGCGGCGCGCGGCGGGAGGCCGCTGCTGATCGGGCGGCGGTGGCGCCGAGGGACGCGGGGTAACCGGCGGCGCCTCGCCACGAAGGTTGCGCGCCGGGCGGTCCTCGCCACCGGGAGGACGCGCCGGCGGCGCCGGAGTGCGCGGACGCGGCGGGGTGGCTGGGGCCGGAGCGCCTTCCGGCGGGCGGGCGGTGGCGTTGGCAGTGGCGCGGCGGAAGGCGTCGCCACTGCGGGAACCGCCGCTGGGACGGCTGGCATCGCGGGCGCGCTGGGCGGCCTCCGATTCGACCTTGCGAACGGCCTCTTCGAGCGCCAGCCGCTCACGGGTGATCTCGGACTCGGAAAGCGGCGGCTGGACGCTGCGGAGCTGCTGAATCAGTGCGGCCCGCGCGCGCTCGTAAAGCGCGCGGCGGCTCTCACCGGGAGCATTGGGATCCAATCCGGCGATGGCGCGGGCAATCAGCGGGTAGTAATCAGCCATTTCCAGTCAAATTGCTGGGATATAGGTAATATCCCGTTAAGCCTCGAACGGATTTTGTACCAGAATAGTATCTTCGCGTTCCGGGCTGGTGGAAAGAAGCGCGATCGGACAGCCTACCAATTCTTCCACCCGGCGGACATACTTGATGGCCTGCGCCGGCAGGTCGGCCCAGGAGCGGGCGTTCGCCGTCGGCTGCTTCCACCCTTCGATAGTCTCATAGATCGGCACCACGCGGGCCTGTGCACCCTCGCCCGCCGGCAGGTGATCGATTTCCTTGCCGTCAAGCTTGTAGCCGGTGCAGACCTTTATGGTATCGAATCCATCCAGAATATCGAGCTTTGTCAGCGCCAGTCCCGCGATGCCACAGGTGCGCACCGTCTGCCGCACCAGCACCGCGTCGAACCAGCCGGTGCGGCGCTTGCGGCCGGTGTTGACGCCGAATTCCTTGCCGCGGCGGCCGATTTCCTCGCCGATCTCGTCCGTCAGCTCGGTCGGAAACGGGCCCTGCCCGACGCGTGTGGTGTAGGCCTTGCAGATCCCCAGGACGTAGCCGACCGCACCGGGGCCCAGCCCTGCGCCGGTCGCCGCCTGCGCCGCCACCGTGTTGGACGAGGTAACGTAGGGATAGGTGCCGTGGTCGACGTCCAGGAGCGCTCCTTGCGCGCCCTCGAACAGGATGCGCTTGCCCTCGCGGCGCTTGAGATCGAGCAGCCGCCAGACGGTTTCCGCATAGGGCAGGATCTTCGGCGCCAGCGCCGTCAGCTCCTTCAGGATGCCCTTGCCGTCGACCTCCTCGAGATTGAGGCCGCGGCGCAGCGCATTGTGGTGCGCCAGCAGGCGGTCGATCTTGTGCGGCAAGGTGTCGAGATCGGCGAGGTCCATCAGACGGATGGCGCGGCGGCCGACCTTGTCCTCATAGGCCGGGCCGATGCCGCGGCGGGTGGTGCCGATCGCGGTCACCGCATTGGATGATTCGCGAAGCGCATCGAGATCGCGATGCAGGGGCAGGATCAGCGTGACGTTCTCGGCGATCCGCAGATTGTCCGGGCTGACCGCGACGCCCTGCCCTCTCAGCCGCTCGACCTCGTCCAGGAAAGCCTGCGGATCGAACACGACGCCATTGCCGATCACGGCCAGTTTGGACGGCCGCAGCACGCCCGAAGGCAACAGCGCGAGCTTGTAGGTTGCGCCGTTGATCACAAGCGTATGGCCGGCATTGTGGCCGCCCTGGAAGCGCACGACGATGTCGGCCTGCTCCGACAACCAGTCGACGATCTTGCCCTTCCCTTCGTCGCCCCATTGGGCGCCGACCACGACAACATTGGCCATTTCGCAAGCGTTCCCTGCAACACTTCAAGGTTCGATCATGATCACAGCGGAAAAGCGGTGCCGCACTTTCCGGATCATGGTTTAAGCCGCCCGGCCGATATCACGGCGATGGCCGCTCGCACACAGGTCGCTAACCCGATAAAGGAAGCGCTACGCTTAAGCAAGCAAGAAGGGTAGTTTTTGCTTCGTTTCGATGATCTCCAAGCCTTTGATATCCCCGGAAAATTTGTGGCCGCGGAAAGGCAGGGGCTGATCATGGACAAGGTTTAAGGGGAACAGGCAGCCAGATGTCCAAGACCACGCGCGCCACCGAGACACTGGCAAAGCTCGGCGTAAAGTTCACCCTGCACGCTTATGACTATGATCCTGACGCCGAGAGCATCGGCCTGCAGGCCGCCGAGGCGCTGGGGGTGGCGCCAAAACGGATGCTGAAGACGCTGATGGCGGAGGTCGACGGCAAGGCGGTCTGCGCCGTGGTGCCATCTGACTGCGAGGTCAGCATGAAGAAGCTGGCCGCCGCCTTCGGCGGCAAGACCGCAAAGATGATGCGGCCAGCCGATGCCGAGCGGCTAACCGGCTACCATGTCGGCGGCATCAGTCCGTTCGGGCAGAAGAAGCGCGTGCCTGTCGCGATCGAGCAGGCGGCGCTCAACGAGGCGAGCGTGTTCGTCAATGGCGGCCAGCGCGGCCTGCAGATCGAGCTCGCGCCCGACGATGCGGTGAAGGCCGTCGGCGCGATCATGCGACCGCTGACGGCGTAGAGCATGATCCGGAAAAGTGGAAACCGGTTTTCCCTCGCGACAAACGCGAAGCGTTTGCGCGGAGGTCATGCTCAAACAAAGAGGTGAGGCTCAGACCGTCGCGGGCTTGAGCGCCAGCACTTCGCCACGCTTCGAAAGCAGCGAGAACGCCAGCGACAGCGGCGCCATCGCGGCCAGCAGCACGGCGC
This sequence comes from Bradyrhizobium sp. Ai1a-2, assembly GCF_000426245.1. GTDB lineage: Bacteria > Pseudomonadota > Alphaproteobacteria > Rhizobiales > Xanthobacteraceae > Bradyrhizobium. The sequence continues at coordinate 183,917 of NZ_AUEZ01000005.1, forward strand.
CCGCGATCAGCGCGGCCGACGGATTGCCCCAGGCATCCTGCAGCCGGCCGGCGGCGGAAGGCCCGATCGCCATCAGGATGTAGAAGCAGGTGAAGAACAGGCCGAAGCCGAGCGAGCGGTTGCGCGGCTCGAGCACGCGCGTCGGCAGCGACAGGATCGCGCCCGACAATGGGCCGATGGCGACGCCGAAGACGAGGCAGGCGATCGTTGGATGGATGTTTGCGACGAACAGAGCCAGCGCCAGCGCCGCCATGAGCCCGCAAGCGATGATCGCCGCGACCGGCCGCCCCGACCGCTCGACCAGATAGCCGCCGACGGGAATGGCAATGATGGTGAACCAGATTGCGAGGCTGACCAGCGAGGCCGCGCCCGTCGGGCTCGATCCCTGCGCCACCATCAATGGCGGCGCATAGCTGAAGAACAGCACGCAGGCGAGATTCATCGCGCCCCAGATGGCACCCGCGACCAAGACCGGGACCAGGATCCTGACCGGCAGGCTGGTGCGCACTGCCGCCGCGGCCTCTGCCTGAACAGGACTCCGCGGCAGGAATGCGAAGGCGCCGAGCACGACCAGGGCCAACATCGCGCTCGACGCCATCACCGCCGGCCACCCCAGCGATTGTGCGAGGTACGTCTGTGCCGGCAGCGCGACCATCGCGCCGAACGGCCAGCTCATCTGCAACAGCGACATCGCCAGCACGATCTCGCGGCCGGCGAACCAGTCGGTCGTCATCTTGGTGGCGACCAGGATCACGATGGTGGCGCCGATGCCACCGATCACGCGCGCGACCAGCGCGGCGGCGAAGCCATCGCAATAGGACAGAGCGATGCCCGACACCACCATCAGCGCCAGCCCGCCGAGCCCGAGCGTCGTCTCACGCACACGCTGGCCGATCAGGCCGGCCGGAAAGGCGACGACGATACCGGGCAACAGATAAGCACCGAGCAGCATGCCGAGTTGGGCGTAGCCGAGCGCCAGATCATGCATCAGGAAGCTGGTCGTGGATCCGACCGACTGGAACTGAAACCCGGTCACCGCGCGCGCCGCGAACAGCACAGCGAGGACGATCCATCTGCGGGGCATCCCGATCAATCCTGGAGGTCGCTACCAACGAGATGGAGGCTGACCGCGTTGGAGAATTCGGACAGTTCATCCTCGGAAATCTCGTGCAACGACAGCTGAAGCTGCATGATCGCCAGGTCGACAAGGTGGCCCGCAAAGGACAGCCCGCCGGAAACCAGAATATTACGTTGCTCGGTCAGTACCGGAATCACGTTACGCAAGCGACGGGCCCTCAATTCATCCATATCGATGCCCTCTCAGAGGCCGCTGCGCGGTCGCGACCAGCCAGTGGGCGGTGGTGGCGACGTCGGCGAACAATTCGATCGCCTTGGTCGCAACAAGGTGCACCGAGCCAGGATCGGCATCGCGCCGCTGCCGGCTCGCGGCTGCATCGGTGAGGAAGGTGACGCGATGGCCGCGGTGTGAAGCGTCGATGGCGGTGGCGAGGCAGACCTCTTCCGCCGCCAGACCGCCGATCGCGAAGCTGCCGAACCTCGAGACGACGTCCTCGAACAGCGGATTGGCGTAGCAGGAGGGCTGCCTGCGCTCGAACACCATGTCCGCACGCTTCGGCTCGAGGCCCATGATCCAGGGCGACTGCGCCTTCCTGTCGGCGAGATCGAAGCCTGCGATATCCAGGCCTTCGGCCCGCCGCGTGAAGGCGATCGGCATCCCGGCACTGCGGGCGTGCTGGATCGCCGCCCGGCAGCTTTCCAGCGAGCGCTCGATGTCGTCAGCGCAACCGGACGCCGCGCGGTAATAAGCCTCCTCCTGCAGGTCGACCATGACCAGCAGTCGGCTGTTGGAAGCGCCAACATAGGGTTTGAGGTCGATCACCGGGGCCATGGCGATCACATCGCGGCCGGCTGTGCCGCGGGGCCGCGGCCAGCGGACATTTCGAGGATGCCGGGAACGTCCCACTGTCCCTCCGGGCGGATCAGGACGTAAGGATCCTCGCCAAGGGTGATGCGCTGCGGATGCCGTTCGGCCTCCAGCTTGACCTCGACATAGTCGAAATCGGAGAACACGAATTCGCGCGAGCCCTGCATGCGCTCGAAGCCGCGCTGCTCCCAGAAGCCGAGCAATCGCTTCTGCGCATGCGCATAGAGAACGTTGTAACCCTTCTTGCAGCAGAGCTCGATCGCGGAGTCGACGATGCGGCCGGCAATGCCGGCGCTGCGGCTTTCGCTGCGCACCGCCAGCCGCTCCAGCTTGGCGAAATCGGCGAAGTAGCGGATTCGCATGCAGCCGACCGGCTCGCGGCCCTGATGACAGATCAGATGGGTCGCGGAGAAATCATTGCCGTCGAATTCTTCCTCGAACGGGCAATGCTGCTCGCCCATGTAGACAGCACTGCGGATCGCCATCACGCGCGCCATCTCGTCCATCGAGCGCACCACCCGCACCGAGATCGGGTCCGGCGGCACCGGCTTCGGCGGCGGCATCTCGTGCGAGCGATCGAGCATCTGCAGGTGCGGCGCGAGCAATCCGTCGTAGCGGGCGCCGGGTGTGAACCCGAGCGGCTCGAGCACGCGCAGCCCTTCCTTGGTGATCGGGCGCGAATAGATGTTGATGCCCTGGTACAGCGGACTCGAGAATTTCTGCAGCACCAGCGGGATCGCGGCAACTGTCGGCCCCTTGGCGTGGATGCACCAGACGTAGATGCCCGCCGGCCGCTCCGATTGCCGCGTGACGAAGGCGAGATCGGGATTCTTGGTGTCGAGCCGACCGTCGATCAGGCGACGCGTACCTTCATGCGTCAGCGGCAGCACCGCGAGGAACCCCTCGCCCTTGGGCGCAGCAATGTCGAATTGGTCCCGTCGCGCGATCGCCCAGAACGCATCCGGATTATGGTTGGCGACGGTCTGAACGATACGGTTGGTGGTCAGCCCGGGAATATCTTCCCTGGCCGCATCCATCAGCGCCGCAATCCCGGCGGCATCGACGGTGAAAATCACCGTGCGTTTCGCCAGTTGCAGCATGGTCATCTTGTCGAGCGAACGGGCGGGACCCGCCCCCTGACGCCTGGTGGCGGCCTTGCGAATTAAATCGAGATCCAGAGCAGTCATCGATCATCTCTCGCGGTTGTGGTTTCGCCGCGTTTCTGCCAAGAATAGACGAGTGTTCCCGTTAAGGTAAAAGGCGACAAACGAGGCGATTTGTATGCACTCACCTGAGCGCAGGGGTGTTCACCACCGTGCACACCCCCCGGGCCGCATCGCCCAATGGGATTCGGTGCGGATATTCCTTGAGGTTGCACGGATCGGCAGCTTCCGCGCTGCAGCCCTCGAGCTGAACGCTTCGGCCAACTTCCTGCGGAAGCAGATATTGCAACTAGAGAGTGCCTATAAAACGACATTGATTACCCGCCATGTCGATGGCGTGCGGCTGACGCCGGAAGGCGAAAAGGTGCTGGAGGCGGCGCGGCGGATGGAAGAAGCCGCCTTCGGCCTCGACCGCGCGCTGAGCCAGACCACGCCGGAGCTCTCGGGCGAGGTCCGCTTTGCCATCACCGAAGGTCTCGGCACCTTCTGGGTCGCGCCGCGGCTGATCGAGTTCCAGCGCGTCTATCCGGGGCTCTTGGTCGATCTCAAATGCGAGATGCGTTCGGCCGACGTGCTCAGGCTCGAGGCGGACGTTGCGGTGCAGCTCGAGGAGCCCGACAAGCCCGACCTGAAGCGCGTCAAGATCGGCCGCCTCCACGTCATGCCGTTCGTCAGCCCGTCCTATGTCGAGATTTACGGCATGCCCAAGGACCAGGACGACATCCGGCAGAACCACCGCATCGTGCTGCAGGACGCCGACCAGACCCGCGCGCAGCAGATGTACGAGCAATATGCCGGCCGCGAGCAGGTCGGCTTCGTCGCCATGCGCAACAATGTCAGCAGCGCCCATGTCTGGGCGGTTGCCAAGGGCGCCGGCATCGGCTGGCTGCCGACCTACGTGCCTGCGGTCGCGGGGCCTTTGATCCCACTCGACATCGGCATCAACTTCTCACTGGACATCTGGCTTGCCTATCACCCCGACGCCAAGCGGATTCCGCGCGTCAAGCAGTTGATCGACTGGACCATCCAGGCCTTCGACGGCCGGAAGTATCCGTGGTTCCGCGACGAGTTCGTGCATCCCAATGATTTGCAGAAAACCTACAAGGGGGAGCCACTGGTAAATCTGTTTGCAGGTTTCGTGAACGAAACACGCTCCAAGATCGGCTGAGCAACAATGAGCAAATCGACCGACGGGCACATCGATCAATTGGTGCAGGCCAAGTGGCGCGAGATCGGATTATCGCAGTCCGACCTTGCAGAAGTACTGGGAGCAACGCCCCCACCCCCACAACGGACGGAACGCACAAACGGCCGGGATGGGGTTGATATCGAGCGCTTGCGCCAGGTGGCGAGCGCGCTCGGCGTCTCCGTCGACCTCTTCAACGGCCGCGCCAGCAGCGCTGCCGCCCGGGCACGGCGGCTGCCGGAGCCGGGCTCCGCATCGTTGCAGTCGTTGCTCGAACTGCGCCTGTTGCGGTTGTTTCGCGAATTGCACGACGTCGATACGAAACGGATCCTCATCGACCTGACCGCACAAATCGTCAAGCGCCAGGACGAACCTTCCGGCGAGGCCGGCTGACACCACGCCGGCGCCGCGCGAAGCAGTCGCCGGCGCAGGTGACACGTTGGTCGCGACCGGGCCGGCGCATGGTCGCGATGCAGCCAACACCATTGCCGTCGCCGCAGAATCCGTGTCTGTCACCTCTGCCGGGTCCTCTCACATTCCGGCCCGGCGCGTGAACCCCGCCGGGCGGGCCACGGCGCCATGAACCGGGCCCGACGAATGTCTGCTTCCGACACCACCTCCCCTGCCGGCTCCGGCAACTGGCTGGCCAACCAGCCCTACCTCCTGCTCAGCTTCACCGCGCTCTTCTGGGCGGGTAACGCCATCGTCGGCCGCCTCGCCGCCGGCCATATTCCGCCGGTGACGCTCTCCTTCCTGCGCTGGTCGCTGGCGTTCCTGCTGATCCTGCCCTGGGCCTGGCCGCATCTGAAGCAGGACTGGCCGGCGATCCGCAGCCGTTTCGGCCTCATGGTGCTGCTCTCGCTGACGGGGATCGGCGTCTTCAACACCATGCAGTACTGGGCGCTCGAATATACCCAGGCGCTGAATACGCTGCTGCTGCAATCGGCGGCACCGCTGATCATCGCGGTGTGGTCCCTGGCCCTGCTCGGCGTGCGGCTGACTGTGGCGCAGGCCTTCGGCGTCCTGCTGTCGCTTGTGGGCGTGCTGGTGATCATCCTGCATGGCGACCTCACCGCGCTGTCGAAGGTCGAGTTCAACAAGGGCGACCTGATCTTCCTCACTGCGCTCACGATCTTCGGGATCTATTCGGTGCTGTCGCTGAAGCGGCCGGACATCCATGGCCTATCGTTCGTCGCCTTCACCTTCGGCTGCGGCGCGGCATGGCTGACGCCGTTCCTGATCTGGGAATTGCTGACGCGCCCGGTGATGCAGCTTAACGTGAGCAACCTGCTCTCGCTGATCTATGTCGCGGTGTTCCCCTCGACGCTGGCCTATCTCTGCTTCAACCGCGGCGTCCAGTTGATCGGCGCCAACCGCGCCGCGCCGTTCTTCCATGTGGTGCCGGTGTTCGGAACCGTGCTGTCGATCATCTTCCTTGGCGAGCACCCGCAACCGTTCCACTTCATCGGCTTTGCGCTGGTGCTGTCAGGCGTGTTCGTCGCATCGCGCAAGCCGAAACCGGCGTAGGGCATAGTGCTCCGTTGCAGAGTTCGGCATCGCCGCCAAAGTGACGCGGGCCGTCAATATGGTTCGACCGGCAGCGCAAATACGTAGCCGACACCTCGTTCCGTCTGGATCATGTCTGGCGCGTTCGGATCGCCGTCCAGTTTGCGTCGCAGCCGCAAAACCTGGACATCGATACTGCGATCGAAGATGTCCTCGTGAATGCGGGTCGCTTGCAGCAAGAACTCGCGTGTCAGCGGGCGCTGCGGCGCTTCGAGAAAAGCGAGCAGCAGCGCATACTCGCCTTTGCTCAGCAGGACCTGCTTCCCGCTGGGGGCGACGAGCCGTCGCTTGCGACGCTCAAGCTGCCAGCCGCCGAACCGGTATCCGCCGTGCTCGAGATCATGGACGCGCGCGGCGCGCCCCATCTCGTGTCGCCGCAGCACGGCGCGGACCCGCGCGAGCAATTCCCTGAGGCTGAAAGGCTTGGCGATATAGTCGTCCGCGCCGAGTTCAAGACCCAGAACGCGATCGATTTCATCGAGCCGGTGACCGGTCATAATGATGATCGGAACATCCGAATACGACCGGATCTCCCTCAAGAGATCGAGCCCGTCGTCGCGCCCCAACTGCAAGTCGAGCAGGATCAAACTGGGCCGTATTCTTGCGAACTGACGATTGAATTCGCTGCGATTGGACGCAGCACTGGCAGAGAGATCCCGTTCCACGAGAAAATCCGTGACCGTGAACCGGATCCCCTCGTCATCATCGACAACGATGATGTGTTCCTTCTTGCTTGAGTTGCCGTTCACGCCGCGAGGAGCGTCGAGGGCATCAGAAGCAAAGAACTCATCCACCACGACTCTCGCCAGAGAGCGCGCTGATCTCATCAAAGTCCCCGAGCTCGAAGAGTGATCGTGTCCATTAGGTGGACATCGTTTTCATTTCTGCGTAGTATTTCGTCCCTAACCCCAAGAGGGTCAAGCGCGCTGGACGCAGCTTGCTATGCAAAAATCGGATGCATATTGATGAGGAAGAAGCCCAAGGGAACTATGACGGGAACCGCGACGGCAGCCACGACGGCCGAACCGACGGGCGCGGAGAGCGGTGCCGCCAGTGTGCGCGCGGTCGACCGCGCCATCGCCATCCTGCAATGTTTCACGCCGGATCAGCCAGCGCTGAGCGTCATAGAGATCCAGAAGCGCGTCGGCCTAAGCCGACCTACCCTCTACCGGCTCCTACAAACGCTGGCGCAGCGCGATCTCATTCTTGCCGAGGGCGATCCCCAACGTTTCCGGCTTTCGCACGGCGTGATGAAGCTGTCGCACGTGTGGCTGAAGGGCGTTGATGTCGTCACGCTGGCGCGGCCCATCGTCGAAGGCCTTCGTGATCTCACCGGCGAGACCGCGGCCCTCTTCAAATTGCAGGGCGATCGCGGCATCTGCATCCTGGAATGCCAAAGCCGGCACGTGCTCTCGATCAGCCGTGGCGTCGGCGACTCCCTGAGCCTCACGAAGGGCTCGAGCGGCAAAGTCCTGCTGGGGTTCATGGAGCCACAATGCCAATCTGAAATTCTCTCGACGATCCCCAGAGGCGCCGAGCGTTCGCGATTGGAAGAAGAGATCAGACTGGCCCGAGAGCGCGGCTATGCGACGAGCAGCGGTGAGATCATCGTCGGCGCGGTCGCTGTCTCCGCGCCCTACTTCGATCATCACGGGAGCGTCGTCGGCTCGGTGGCCATCTTCGGCCCAAGCGCGCGCGTCGACGAACAGAAGCTTCTCGAATATTCGGAGCTGGTCCGCAAAGCCGGACAGCAAATTTCGGCTCTGCTGGGGTTTGAGAAGGAGCAGCCCGCCGCAATGAAGGACGCCGTTTCACCGCACCAGTTTCACCCCCACGAAATCTGATCCGGACAATCGGGAGAGACGATCGTGCTTACTCGGCACCTGACAAAGCGATGTCCGGGTGTGGTCGCTGTCATCATCAGGATATCGCTGATTGCTGCCTTGGCGAACTGGCCCAGTACGTTTGCGGCCGCGGCGGAGAATCTCTATCAGGCACAGACAATCGTCACTGGACAGGGCGAAGCCAATCGCATCATCGGCTTCGCCGACTGTCTCGAGGACGTTCTCATCAAGGTGTCCGGAGCTCTCGAACTTCAGAGCGATCCTCGACTAGACGCCTACAAATCGCATTCGGCTGATTTCGTTAGCGCCTATCGCTACCACGACCAGATGTCCGGCAAGCCGAAGCACGACGAGCAGGGCACCCGCGATCGGCCGTACGATTTGATCGTCGATTTCAACGACAAGAAGATCAACGATGTTCTTAACTCGCTCGGCGTCAAACCCTGGCTTGCACGCCGCCCGATCCTTGGCGTTCTTGTCGAGATGGAGCAGGGCTCAAGACAATATGTCGTCACATCAGACGCAAAGCAGTCCGACCTGCAACGTGACTCACTCCTCGCCGCTGCCTTGAAGCGAGGCATGATGATCGTGCTGCCTGATGTCGCAGCATTGACGAAAGCCAGCATCAATGCCGCAGAGCTCCTGACGACACCGTCCGCGACATTGGCGTCCGTGGCGGCCGATCGGGGTGGCGAAGTCGCCTTGGTCGGACGGCTGGCATGGGACGAATCGGAACTCGGATGGGCGACCGAGTGGCGCATGGACTGGAATGGCCGGATGCACCGATGGCAGCTTCGCGGCGTCACATTTGACGAAGCCTTCCGCCGCGGCATCGGCGGCGCAGCTCGAATCCTGTCGGGTAACGGCGACCCAGGATAGGCGGGCGCGGTAGTCTGCGCGATGGTGCGGTCAGGGTTCTGGCCCAAACGCCAAGTGTTGGACGCCGCCGCTGGCCTCTGGTGCCCGGAAAGAACCGGAAGCGACCCGTCATAGGTCAAGACGCCGCTTTTGACCGCTAGCCGAATATTCGGCGCAATCGCCGTTGGCGCGTCTGATCTGTGCGGCATTTCACTCTCAATCGATGTAATCTGCGGTAATCCAGCCTGGGCTCTGATGAGCCCGGATGCAGAGCACATTTTCCTTTCGGAGGCGCGGCGAATGGGCCGCCTGCCCCGCAAGTGCACCGTTCCGATCGATAGCGGCGTGGCAAGCGCGCAGCTTTTTGTCCCGTTGCCGTGCGGGAACACAGGTCGGCCGGCAAGGCCATGATCGACAGCAGCTAAGCCGGGAGGCGACGTGCAGGAGATTGCCGAGTGGCTTGATCGAATTGGTCTCGGGCAATACGCGCAGCGTTTTGCCGAACACGAGATCGACGTCTCCGTTCTGCCCCACCTGACAGATGAAGACCTGAAGGACATCGCGGTTCCGCTCGGGCACCGACGGAAAATCCTTGCAGCCATCAACGAGCCTGCAGCCCTCGCCCAAGGCGCCTCCGAACGCCCCGCGGCGCCGATCGAGCCGAAGACACCGGATACTGCGGAGCGCCGTCAGGTCACCGTTATGTTTGCCGACCTGGTCGGTTCGACGGAACTTTCAGCGCGCATGGATCCTGAGGACTTGCTGGCCATCATTTCGACCTACCTGAAGCGTGTCACGGAAACCGTGCGGCGCTTCGACGGCTTCGTGGCCAAATATATGGGCGACGGCGTTCTCATCTATTTCGGTTATCCCGAGGCTCACGAGGATGACCCGGAGCGCGCGGTGCGGGCCGGACTGGAGCTGATCCCGGCAGTATCCGCCATCAAGGTTCCGGCCACGCTGCAAATCCGCGTCGGCATCGCGACCGGGGTGGTGATCGTGGGAGATTTCAACGGGTCGGGCGACGCCGAGGAACGCGGCATCGTCGGTGAAACTCCAAACCTGGCCTCGCGGCTGCAACAGATCGCGTTGCCCAACATGGTGGTCATTGCTGACGGCACCCGGAGGCTGGTCGGCAATCTGTTCGAGCTGCAGGATCTCGGGAGAAGAGACCTCAAGGGCATACAAGGCGACGTGCGCGTGTGGGCGGCGCTGCGCCCCAGCTCGGTCGCGAGCCGCTTCGAGGCGCTGCACGCGGGCGCGCTGACGCCGCTGGTGGGCCGGGAAGAGGAAATCGAGTTGCTGCTTCGGCACTGGTCAAAGGCCAAGGCCGGAGAAGGTCAGGTGGTGCTGATTTCCGGTGAAGCAGGGATCGGCAAATCACGGCTCACCTTCGGCCTGTCGGAGCCGCTTGCCCGCGAGCCGCACATACGCCTGCGTTACGTCTGTTCGCCGCAGCATACCGATAGCGCGCTTCATCCGATCATCAGCCAGTTGATGCGCGTCGCTGCATTGGAAGACGATGACGGCCCGCAATCGAAATTGGACAAGCTCGATGCGCTGCTGGCGCAGAACTCGACCTCGCCTGAGGATGCGTCCCTGATCGCCGAGTTGCTGTCGCTGCCCAACGATGGGCGCTACCCTCCGGTTGAGGTCGAGCCGCAGTTGCGTCGTCAGAAGACGCTGGCCGCTCTCTGTTCGCAGCTTGAGGCGCTGGCACAGATCAGTCCCGTGCTGATGATTGTCGAAGATGCGCATTGGACCGATCCGACCAGCCTCGAATTGTTCACCCGGGTGGTGGATCTGGCCGCAAGACACCGGCTCTTGATGCTCGTCACTTTCAGGCCGGAATTCAGCCCGCCCTGGACCGGGCGCTCACATGTGGCTGCGCTGACGCTCAATCGGCTGACGCGGTGCGACATCGATTGCCTCATCAAGGAAGTCGTCGGCATCCGGTCGCTGCCGGCAGGCATCCGTCAGGACATCATCGAGCGCAGCGACGGCGTTCCACTGTTCGCCGAGGAAATGACCAAGGCGGTGCTGGATGCGGAGGGTGAGAACGAAGCGCGCCGGGCTGCCGCAGGAAAGCCGAAGTCGGTGGTGCCGGTCCCGGCGAGCCTGCAGGCCTCGCTGATGTCGCGGCTCGACCGGCTCGGCTCGGCGAAAGACATAGCGCAGGTTGGCGCGGCAATCGGCCGGGAATTTCCTCACCTGCTGCTGGCCGCCGTGGCGCGAAAGCCGCCGGCGGAATTGGACGCCGAGCTTGACCGGCTCGTGGCGGCGGGTTTGTTGTTTCGAGAGGGCAACCCGCCGCATGCAAGCTATTTGTTCAAGCACGCGCTGGTGCAGGACGCAGCCTACAGCACGCTGTTGCGCGAGCCGCGGCGCGCGCTGCATGCGCGTATCGCCCAGGTCCTCGAAAACGAGTTCCCGGAAATCTCCGAGAGCCAGCCCGAGCTGCTGGCGCGCCATTACATGAACGCCGACCTGATCGAGAAATCGGCGCGCCTGTGGGGCAAGGCGGGTCAGCGCTCACAGGAGCGCTCGGCGCTGGCCGAAGCCGCAGAACAACTGACCCACGCCCTGGCGCAAGCCGCGACCTTGCCCAGCACGCCCGACCTGCGGCGCGAGCAGATCGTTTGGCAAACTGCGCTCGTGAACACGCTGATGCATGTCAAAGGATATGGCGCGCCCGAGACCAAGGCGGCCGTGGCTCAGGTGAGAGCGCTGATCGAGCAGGCGGAGCGGCTCGGAGAATCTCCCGACGACGCGTCATTGCTGCTCTCGGCGCTGTTCGGGCAGTGGCTGGTCAATTTCATCAGCTTCGATGGCGAGGTTGCGCGAGAGCTCGCCGCGCGGTTTCTTGCGCTCGGCGAGAAGGAGGGGACGACGGTACCGCTCATGGTCGGCCACCGCACCATGGCGAGCACGCTTGCGTTCATGGGGGACCCGGTCAAGGCTCTGGCGCACTACAACGAGGCGCTGGCGCTTTACCGCCCGGCCGAGCACCGGCGATTGATGACGCGATTTGGCCAGGACCTCCGGGTGACGTGCCTGGGCTTTCGTTCAATGGCCTTGTGGCTGCTTGGCTATCCCGACGCCGCGCTGAAAGATGCAGACTGCGCGCTGATGGAAGCACGCCAGATTGAACATGCCGCCACTTTGATGTTCACGCTGAATTTCCCGATCCTCGTCAACACCTATTGTGGGAATTACGACGTGGCGAACGAGCATCTCAAGGAACTCGTCATCCTGGCGGAGGAGAAGCGTGCCCCATTCCGAAAGGCGGAAGGGGTATTGCGGCGGGGCTATATCCTCACCCTCATGGGGAAGGCCACGGAGGCAGTCAATACGGTCACGTGCGGTATTGATCTATGGCGGTCGGCCGGATCGACCATATTCACGCCGGAGCACCAGTTCATGTTGGCAATCGCGCATGCGGATGCTGGCCAATTCGATGATGCCTGGCGCTGCATCGACAAGGCAATGACGGCGATGAAAGCTACCAAGGAAAGGTGGTGCGAAGCCGAGGCGCATCGCGTTGCCGGCGAAATCGCGCTCAAATCGCCGCAGCGGGATGTGGCGAAAGCGCAAGCGCATTTCGAGCGATCCCTGACCGTTGCGCGAGCCCAGCACGCCAAATCGTGGGAACTGCGCGCAGCCATGAGCCTGGCAGGGCTCTTGGCTGAACAGGGCAACCGACAGGCGGCCCGTGACGTTCTCGCCCCGGTCTACGATTGGTTCACCGAAGGTTTCGACACACGCGATTTGCGAAACGCCAGCGCCCTGCTTGGCGAGCTTCGTTGACGACCCTGCCGCAACGAAGCTTCGCCGTTTTCAGACCTCGCGAGGTCTGAGTTATTCAGCAGCCATTTGGGACAGTTCAAGCTGAACGAGCCGATCGACGGCCGGATCCTGGAGTGCGCTTGGCGGCTTGAGCAATTGCTGAACCTCCGCGAGCAGGCGGTGGACAGCGGGATCGTGCATCGCGGCCCGAAGCAGGGCTCCGTTGTATTGGAGCCGGCTCTCGAAATCTGCCGGGCGGTCGCCGCGCGTCTCGGGATAGACCAGATCCGGGATCGCCGACATGTTCCAGGGAGCCTCGACCAACGGCAGGCTTTCGGAAAAGAACGCGGGCGCCAGTCGGGCAAGTGGATCGGCCTTGGTCACGCGCCCCTGCAGAAGCTGCTTCAGAAGGCGAGCTTGCTGCGCCGCCGCGCTCATGCCCTGGCCATAGACGGGGTTGAAGCGGCAGAGTGAATCGCCGATCGGCAGCAAGCCGCGCGGGAATTCGCCGAGCCGGTCGAAACGACGCCATACACTGGCCGGGAAAGCATAGCGTTCGAATCCGCTCTCTCGCTTGGCGTGCTTGATGGCGTTGTAGATCGTCTGCGTCTCAAGCCCCCGCGCATAGTCCATGAATCCTTCCGGCTCGTCCGGCGGCCGTTCGCCGAGCCGTCCCGAGAGCGTTAGAACCCAACGGTTGCCTTCGGCCGGCAACATAAAGCCGCCGCGGTTGCGTTCCGGCGCGTGCGGGTGAGTGGCTATGCCTCTCCAATCGGTGGGTGCATCCTCGGGAATGGCGAAGGTGGTGGTCGTATAGTGGAGATCAATACCAATGGCGATTTCATCCGGGGTCGGCAGGCCAGACGAACGGAGAAGTGCCAAGGTTGGCGCAGCGCGTCCGGAAGCGTCGACAACGAGATCGGCTGTGAGGGTTTCCTGCCGCCCATCCGCGGTTTCACACACGACGCCTGTGACCATGGTGCCATCGGGCGAAGCGGTGATCTCGAGCACGCGGCATCCCGGCCGCATCGTCACATTGGTCAGCCGCCCGACCTGTCGGCGCGTGATCAACTCGATCAGCGGACGGGATGCGCAGTAGAGGAACCAGCCGAAATCGCGTGACGGAAGTGGACCGAGACCCGGGATCTCCATGCGTATGTCGCGCGACATTCGAAGCGGCACCGAGCCGGCCTCTACCAGATCTCGCTCGAAATGCGGAAACAGATCGCTCAGCGCCCGCTGGCCGCCTGGCAGCAAAGCGTGCAGATGCCGGGCTTGTGCCGTGCCCAGTCGCGGCACCGCCTGATCCGGCAGGCGGTCGCGCTCAAGCACGATCACCCGTTCGAAGTGATCGGCCAGCGCGCCCGCTGCGGCCAAGCCGGCCATGCCCGCACCGATCACTACGACCTGTTTACCGATCACTCTGCCTACCATCGCAGTCCTCTCCTCGTCCACGCAGCGGTCTCGCGCTATGAAGAGACGAACGGGTTACAGCGTGATTTCAGCGCGGAACAAGCGCGTTACGATCGTAGTGCAAGCGATGACCGCCTGATCCGAACACAAGTGTCCATCTGAGATTGCTTTACCCCGCGAGCACCAGATCGCTCGCCTTCTCGGCGACCGCGATTGTGGCCGCATTGGTCATCGCCTGCGGGATCCCGGGGAACACCGAGGCATCGATGACGCGCAGACCTGCCACGCCCTTGACGCGCAAAGCCTCGTCGACGACCGCCCCGATGCGGCAAGTGCCAACAGGGTGATGGAATGAATCCGCCGCGCTAATGGCGAACGTGCGCAGGTCGCTGGCGGTCTTTGCCTCGGGCCCCGGATAGACTTCGTGCGCGCGCCAGTCGGCAAAGGCAGCACCGGCCCCGATCTCGCGGGCGAGCGAAACGCCCTCGACAAGAAGGTCCAGATCGGCCGGATCGGAGAGGTAGTTCGGATCAATCAGAGCAGGAACCCGCGGATTGCCCGAGGCAAGTTTCACGTTGCCGCGGCTCCGGGGGCGCATCAGGCAAGACACCAGAACGTAAGCCGGTGGAGGCAACGGGCCAACACTCGGCAGGACGAACGGCAACGAAAGACACATCACGAGGTGATCCGGGCTGTCACCCGGATCGGTGTGCGGCGCGTACAGCAGAGCGTCGGCATGATTGTAGTGGGAGCGCGGCACCTCGCGCCGAGCGGCATACGCCACGCCCGCGACCAATAGGTGGTCTTCAAGATGGCGGCCCACATCCGGCTGGTCCACGACAACGGGAATGCCGAACGACCGGAGTTGATCGGCCGGGCCGATTCCCGAGAGCATCAGAAGGCGTGGCGAATCGATCGCACCGGCACAAAGCAGGACCTCGCTCTCAGCGCGCACCGAGCGTTCGGCAAGCCGCACGCCGATGCACCGTCCACCTTCGATCACGAGACCCAGCACTTCGGTGTTCGTCAGCAGATCAAGGGTCACGGCCTCCAGACTTCCGAGATAGGCCGTCGCCGCATCGTCGCGAGATCCTTCCTTGATGCTGAGCTGATTCCAGCCGACGCCGGTCGTGACCTCCCCTCCGATATCTGATGACATCCGGTATCCGAGGTCTTGCGAGGCCTCGACGAAGGCCGTTGCCACCGGATTGCGATCCGGGACGTCCGCGAGCGACAGGACGTGGAGCGGACCACCGCCACCCCGCCATGCGCTGGCACCGCCGGAAAAAGTTTCGGCGCGCTTGAAGTACGGCAGGAGGTCGGCCGCGCGCCACCCCTCGGCCCAGCGATCGTAAGCAGCCGGGTGGCCCCGCTGATAGGCCAGAGCATTGATCGTACTTGAGCCGCCCACGACCTTGCCGCGCGGACAGCGGATGATGCGGCCTCCCAACCCCGGTTGAGGGGTTGTCAAATAGCGCCAATCAAACTCACTGCCCTGCAGCTTGGGCCATTGCTGCGGATCTCTGATGGCCGCCAGCGTCCCTTCGCCGCCGGCCTCGACAAGAAGCACCCGTCGTCCAGCAAGAGCGAGCCGGTGCGCCACAACGCAACCGGATGAGCCCGCACCGACAATGACGTAGTCGTAGGACGAACGAAGCTGCTCGGGCGATTGGAGCGTGCGGACGCCGGATGCGGCACCGGCGGACCGAGCCAGACTCGACAACGCCAAGCCGCCGCCAACCGTTGCCGCCAGGGCCCTGCGGCGATCGACCTGCCCGCTTGTGAAGCCGCCCCTGCGATCGCCGGAGATCATTGGTCACCCCCCACTGCCAGTTGACCTTCACAGATCGCTTGGTTGCGCTTCTATATTACGCTTTTCTTTCCCGCCGGCGCAAAGTGGTTCCCGACGTAACACGCGCTGGGCTGATGACGCTCCTCGATATCCGCGAGGCCGCAAGATGCATAAGAGCGGAAGTACGCCAACGCCTAGGGGTTTACGAGTTCAAATCGCCGCGACCATTTTGCCGAATTGCTCGATCGCCGCGGTGACTGGCCGCCGCAAATCCGCTATTTTCGCCGTCCGCTTCGCGAAGGTCGAAACATGGTGCGCGCCAGCAATGTAATGATCGGGACGTTGGCGCTGGCGCTGATCGCCGGCGCGCTCGGCGGCTGGCTCGGCTACCGCAAATATGCCGGAATCCAGCGACAGGTGCCGTTCCGGGTGATCTTCGAGGGCCCGGCCTCGGGCCTGCGCCGAGGCGGCAGCGTGAATTTCGCCGGTGTGCGCATCGGCGAGGTGGAGTCCATCAGGCTCGACCGTCACCGCGTGATCGCGATGATTTGGATCGAGAAAACAACGCCGATCAAGAAGGACACCCAGGTCGGCCTCGAATTCCAGGGCCTGACCGGCATTGCCGCGATCTCGTTCACCGGCGGCACCGACGCGGCGCCGCCTCCGCCGACCGGCCCCGACGGCATTCCGGAACTGACCGCCGACCCGTTGGGCACGATGGGCATCCAGGAAAAGATCCGAGTCGTGCTGCGCAATGTCGACACGGTGATCAACGACAATGAGGATGCGATCAAGGACACGCTGCGGGGATTCGAGACCTTCACCGCCTCGCTGTCGAGCAATGGCGAGAAGATCAGCAGCGTCATCAGCACGGCTGAAGCGAGCGTCAATGCCGTTGACGACGGCATGAGCCGGACCGAAGCGTTCCTGAAGAGCCTCGGCAGCGACAAATATGGCGGCGAATTGCTGCCGACCGTCATCTCGCTGCGCGAACTGATCGAGAGCTTCGACAAGAAGTCCGGCGCGCTGATGGCCGATACAAGGAAGATGCTCGGCGATATCAGCCAGTCCGTGAACCAGGCGAACCGGAAATTTGGCGGAACTGGCGGCCGCTAGGCAGCGCCTCGTAGCCCGGGTGGAACGGAAGCGCAACCCGGGATCTCTGCCCCAACATCTGCGAGCGGTCCCGGGTTACGCTGGCGCTCCACCCGGGCTACGAGGCGTCGATCTGCAACGACTGCGTCACATGCCGGGGCTAAGCTGGTATATTGTGTTCGAGCCGGCGAAGCTGGCATATTTCCGGCTGGTCTTGCGGATTGGGACAGAGGCATGATTACCGTTCCGGAGCTTGCGGCCGACGCGCTGGGCAAATTCATCGCGAACTACATGCGGCGCCGGTTCGGCTCCTCGCAGGCGCATCTGGTGGAAATGGTGCCCTCGATCGCGCGGATCGCCATCGAATGCATCGGCAACAGCGACGCGCTCTACCACAATATCGAGCACACCATGCTGGTCACGCTCGCCGGACATGACATCATGCGCGGACGCGCGCTGCATACCCACATGCCCGCGGAGGACTATGCGCATATCATCATCGCCTGCGTGACCCATGACATCGGCTATGTCCGCGGTCTGTTTCGCGAGGACGACAATGACGGCTATCTCGTCGACCCCAGCGGCCGCAAGGTCACGCTGCCGCGCGGCTCCTCCGACGCGGCGCTGATGCCCTATCACGTCGATCGCTCGAAAATGTATGTGATGGAGCGGATCGATGGCATGGCGCAGCTCGACAAGCGCCGCATCGCGCGCGCCGTCGAGGGCACACGCTTCCCGTCGAGCTTTCCAAGCGAGGACGAGGAAGTCGACGAGGAAGCCGCGCTGTTGCGCGCGGCCGACCTGATCGGGCAACTCGGCGACCCCCATTATATCCGCAAGGCCAATGCGCTCTATCACGAGTTCGAGGAGACCGGGCTCAACCGGCAGCTCGGTTACAATTCGCCGGCCGATCTCATCAACCTGTATCCGCAATTCTACTGGAATAGCGTGGCGCCGCATGTGCAGACGGCGATCCGTTACCTGAACGTCACCTCCAGCGGGCGTCAGTGGATTGCCAATCTCTACAGCAACGTCTTCCGCGCCGAGCGCGACATCTCGCTGTCGGGACCGCAGAAATAGCCTTCTCATATGCGCCGCCGAGCGGCGCATGGCTGCATTCTTCCGGAGCGTCTTGTCGCTCGGGGAGAATCCGGCAAAAAGGTCGGGCAGCCATGACCGACCTCCGTGCCTTGCCGTCCGCATCAGCTCCCACACGCCGCTCCGCGATCGCCTGGCTCAACAACCAGCCTTATCTGCTGCTCAGCCTGACATCGCTGTTCTGGGCCGGCAATATCGTGATCGGGCGATATGTCGGCAATCACGTGCCGCCGCTGACGCTGTCCTGCCTGCGCTGGTCCGGCACCTGCCTGATCTTGCTACCGTTTGCCTGGCCGCACCTGCGCAAGGACTGGCCGGCGCTGCGTGCCCGTCTGCCACTGCTGCTGTTGCTCTCGCTGACCGGCTTCGCCTTCAACAACGCGATCTCGTATTGGGGGCTGCAATACACCGAGGCGCTCAACGCGCTTCTGATCCAGTCGGCGGGGCCGCTGTTCGTGGCGCTCTGGGCCCTGGTGCTGTTCGGCGTGCGGCTGACCGGAGCGCAACTCGCCGGCATCACGCTCTCGCTGGCCGGCGTTCTCACCATCATCCTGCGCGGCAATCTCGGCGCGCTCGCCTCCATCAGCTTCAACCGCGGTGATGTGATGCTTACCTCCGCGCTGTTGTCGTTCGGGCTCTATTCCGCGCTGATGATGCGGCGCCCGGTGACGCACCAGCTCTCGCTGATCGCGTTCACCACCGGTTGCGGCGCCTTGATGCTGGTGCCCGGCTCGATCTGGGAATATCTGACGGGCGCCACGCTCAAGTTCGACGCGCTGACGCTGGGAGCGGTGGGCTACGTCCTCATCTTCCCCTCGGCACTGGCGTATCTGTTCTTCAACCGCGGCATCGCGCTGATCGGACCGAACCGGGCCGCGCCATTCTTCCATTTGGTGCCGGTGTTCGGCTCGGCGATGGCGATCTTCCTGCTCGGCGAGGCACTGCAGCCGTTTCACCTGATCGGTTACGGGCTCGTGCTGGCCGGCGTCGTGATCGCATCACGGCAGGGCTCGGCCAAACGGTGAATGCGGCACGGCAACGCCTTCCGCTTTCAGCCGTGACCAGCTAGTTTCCCCGGAAACCAACTGCCCAAACACATAGCGGGGGAAACGACGACATGATTTCGGGACTGAGACACCATTGGCGCATCGCGGCGGCATGCGTGGGACTCGCGCTGCTGTCCGGCGCGGCGACTGCGCAGACGCCGGGCTACCCGAACCGCAACATCACGCTGGTGCTGCCGTTTGCCGCCGGCAGCGGCACCGACACCACAACGCGCCTGATCTCGAAAGAGGTCGGCACCGCACTCGGCGTCACCATGGTGGTCGACAACAAAGCGGGCGCCAACGGTTCGATCGCGGCGAGTTACGTCGCGCGCTCCGCGCCCGACGGCTACACCCTGTTCGTGACGACCAACACCACGCATTCGGCCAATCCCTACCTGCTCAAGACCATGAGCTACGACCCGGTCAAGGACTTCACGCCGATCGCGCGAACCGGCGACCTGCCGTTCATGCTGGTGATCAATCCGGAAATCCCGGCGAATTCGGTGGCCGAGCTGATCGCGCTCGCCAAGAAGGAGCCGGGCAAATACTCCTACGCCAGCGGCAGCTCGTCGGCGATCGTGTCGGGCGCGACCTTTGCCCGCCTCGCCGGCATCGATCTGTTGCACGTGCCCTACAAGAGCTCGCCGCCTGCGCTGACCGACGTCATCGCCGGCCGCGTCTCCATGATGTTCGTCGACGTCCCGACCGGGCTGCCGCACGTCAACGCCAAGGCGCTGAAGGCGCTGGCCGTCACCACCAAGCGGCGTTCGGCACTGCTGCCGGAGCTGCCGACCATGGATGACACGGTGAAGGGCTTCGACATCACCTCGTGGCAGGGCTATCTCGGCCCGGCCAATATGCCGAAGGATATCGTCGTGAAGCTGAACGCCGAGATCCGCAAGGTCGTCGAGCGGCCGGACATCAAGAGCCAGCTCGCCGAACGCGGCATGGAAGCGTTCTCCGGCACGCCCGAGGAATTCGACGCCTTCCTGAAAGAACAGCTCGTGCTCTGGGAAAAGCTGATCACGGACGCCGGGATCGAGAAGCAGTAGCGGTGTATTCCGTCGTTGTAGATTCCATGGGGCGGTGAGCGTGGCCTTTCCGATAGGTTTGGGTTTCCACACTCGAACCCTCGGAGAGTCAGATGCAAGCATCGACCGTAGACACGCCCACCACCGGCCATAATGGCACAATTTTCGTTGCGATCGAACTCAGTCAGAAGACGTGGCTGGTGACGCTGCACAGCCCGGACCTGGATCGGATATCGCGCTACAAGCTGGAAGGGGGGCGATCAGGCCGGGCTGCTGGCGCTGATTGAGAAGGTCAAGGCACGGGCGACTTCGAAGCTTGGCTCGGCGCCGCGTGTGGTGAGCTGCTACGAGGCCGGCTATGACGGCTTCTGGCTGCACCGGCTGCTCGAGGCGGTTGGGATCACAAACGTCATCTTCGATCCTGCAAGCATCGCGGTGGAGCAACGGTCGCGGCGGGCGAAGACGGACCGGATCGACGGCGAGCTTCTGCTGCGCACCTTGATGGCCTATTTGCGGGGCGAGCCGCGGGTGGTGCGGATCGTCCGGGTGCCGAGCGAGGCCGCGGAGGA